>JBDNDQ010000001.1:0-131990 GCA_046719055.1 Aggregatilineales bacterium
CCCTGCTGCGCATCGGCTGGGATCAGCTCGTCGATGTTGATGATCGGGATGCCCTGCTGGGTGGCGCGCTCAAGCGCGGAGTTCAGGCTGGTGGCGCGGAAGGGCGTCACGATGAAGCCGTCGAAGCCGCCCTCGTTCAGCCAGCCCTCGAGGATGGCCAGCTGCTGCTCAGCCGTGCCTTCCGTCGGCGTGCTGCCGACTACAATCTCAATGCCAAGACGCGCCGCTGCGAACTCATAGCCCTTCTGCATAGTCAGGAAGAACTCGTTGTCGAGGTTCTTGATAAGCGCTCCTATACGGACGCGCCCTTCCTGTGCGAAGGTCGGTTGCCCTAAAGCCACAATGCTCAACGCGAGAATCAAAAGTAAGACTGTAACTTTCCTCATGGCTTACTCCCTACAAGTTTGCTAAAAACTCAGCTTGCCAAAGAACTCTTGGTCGCCCGATCAATTTCAGTTGCTCATCACCTCCTTTGTTAGCGGCTCTGACGGCGGCGCCATTGGTCAAGGATGACAGCAAATAGGATCACAGCGCCAACGATGAGCTGCTGCCAGTAGCTCTGCACATTGAAGAGATTCATCGCATTCTGCACCACGCTGATGATCAGCGAGCCGACCAACGTGCCGAGAATCGTGCCGCTCCCGCCCGAGAGGCTAGTCCCGCCCATGACCGTAGCTGCAATGGCGTTCAGCTCGAAGCCCGATCCGAAGGTCGGATCGCCGCTGCGCAGGCGCGCCAAAAGCAGCGCACCCGCCACGCCCGCCAGCAAGCCACATAAGGTGTAGATGCCCAGCTTGTAGCGCTGCACCGGGACGCCAGCCAAGCGCGTTGTCTCTTCGCTGCCGCCGATAGCGACGGTGTACTTGCCGAAGCGCGTCTGCGTTAGCACCATCCAGGCCACGATGCCGATCAGGGCTGCGATCAGCACGGCAACAGGCAGCTCCAACTCGCTGCCGAGCGGGATGCGTGCCGAGAAAATTTCCTGAAAGCTGCGATCAAAGCCGTAGACCGAGCGCCCATCGCTGACGATCAGCGCCGCGCCGCGAAAAATGCCCAACGTACCGAGCGTCACGATGAAGGGCGGCAGGCGCAGCTGTGTGATCAGCAGCCCGTTCGTGAAGCCACACAGCGCCCCGATGCCCAAGGCTAGGGTGAAGCCTGCCCAAGGGCCGATAGTTAGGTCGCGCATTGCCATCGCCGATAGCACGCCGCACAGCGCCACAATCGAGCCGATGGAGAGATCGATGCCGCCGCTCGTGATTACGAAGGTCATGCCCACCGCCAAGATCATGTTGATCGAGGCTTGGAGCGCAATCTGAATCAGGTTGCGCGGCGTCAGGAAGAGCTGCTGTCCATCGCGCAGGACGGGCGAGAGGATCGCCATACCGATTACCAACACGATGAGCACAATCAGGATGCCGTAGCGCACTAAAAGCTGGCTTAGCCTCTGGCGCAGGGCATTGGGGTCGAGCGCCTCTGTGGATGTGCGTGCGATCTCTGCCATAGGCTCACCTCTTAGTGCTTAAGGGCGCTCGTGCTGGCGCGCTGGGTCAGCTGTGTGGGCAATACAATGTGCTGATGCCCGGCCTGGGCGCGCCCGATGTGTTTCAAAAGGAGTGCGGCAGCCATGTTGCCGAGCTGCTCGATCGGTTGTGCGACCGTCGTCAGGGCGGGGATGAGATAAGCGCCAAGCTCAATTCCATCGAAGCCGAGCACGCTCAGCTGCGCAGGGATAGCTAAGCCTTTGCTGACAGCGGCATGCATCGCCCCGATGGCAGTCACATCGGTGAGGGCGAAGATGGCGCTGAGCGTCGGCTGGCGCTCGAGCAGGCTCAGGGCCGCTTGGAAGCCCAGATCGTACTGCTGCAGCAGCTCGGCATCGGGCTGATAGACTTGATAGGCGATGTTGTGCTCGTGCAGGGCTTGCAAGGCGCCTTTCAGCCGATCCTGCATGGCTTGGCTGTGGCGCGAGGCGCTGATCAGGCCGATCTGCCGATGCCCAAGCTCGATCAGATGTAGCGCGCCCTGATAGCCGCCCTGCCAGTTGTTCACCATCACACGGCTGGCCGCGATATCAGGCAGATTACGGTCGATCAGCACAATTGGGATGTTGGCGTGGGCAAACTGCTCTGCCCAGCTCAGGTCCAAGCCCGTCGGTGCGACGATAGCGCCATCCACGCGCTGACGGATGAGCAGCTGCGTGTACTCTGCCTCGCGATCGGCATCTTCCTCAGCGCTGCAGACTAGGATGCGAAAACCTTGCGCAAACAGGAAGCGCTCGATCGTGTAGGCCAGTGTGCCGAAGAAAGGATGGTTCAGCTGTGGGATTAGTACCCCAATCAGCCGCGTCTCACGGCGCCTGAGGCTGCGGGCGGGCGCGTTTGGCTGGTAGTTAAGCATCTCGACGGCCGCTAGCACTTGCTGGCGCAGAGCAGGGCTGACGTTACCCGTCTGATTGATCACGCGCGAGACCGTCGCCAGCGAGACGCCCGCTAGTTGGGCGATATCTTTGATGGTTGCCATGCTTGCCACTCCTCTGAGGGCTGGACTTGGCTCTTGGCGCCTGTGATGTAGGCGACAATCTCTTGTGGCGAGGTCTCCTGCTTGATGAGTGTGGCAACATGCCGACCTTGCCTCAGCACCACAACGCGATCAGCGATGCGATAGACATCTTGCATGTTGTGGCTGACCACGATCATGCTCAGCCCCTGCTCATCGCGCAGCTTTTCGATGGTCACCAAGACTTGCTCAGTCTCCTCGACGCCAAGTGCTGCCGTTGGCTCGTCGAGGATTAGCAGCTTGTGTCCCCATGTGATGGCACGCCCGATGGCAACGGCTTGGCGCTGCCCGCCGCTGAGACGGCGCACTGAGCGGTTTGGCGAGGGAATCTTGACGTGCAGCTGACTGATCGCCTGTTGCGTCTGGCGGCGCATGCGCGGCCGATCTAACCAGCCGATCAGCTTACCCGGCCAGCCGCCGCGCGTCACCTCGCGCCCCAGATAGATGTTATCAGCCACGTCGAGCTCTTCGATCAGCGCCAAGTGCTGGTAGACCGTCTCGATCCCCTCACGGATAGCATCAGCAGGGCGGCGGAAATGCACCTCGCGCCCCTCCAGCCACACTTTGCCGCTGTCGGGCGTCAGGGCGCCTGAGATGATCTTGACCAAGGTCGATTTGCCAGCGCCGTTATCGCCCACCAGCGCCACAATCTCAGCCTGCTGGACGCTAAAGGTAATCTCTTGCAGCGCGCGCACCGCGCCAAACGACTTATTAATATGGTCGATGTATAAAAGTGGGCTTGCCATCTCAAAACATGTACTTTGTAAACGTTTTCAAGAAATATAAAGCCAAAAAGCTGAGAAGTCAATTAGGCAGACTGCACAAATCGCCTGATTGATTGTCGCCAGCGCGCAGAAGGCATTTCTGGCAAGGCGAGCCCGCTTGAAAGCCAGTGTAGATGACCTAAAATACACGCACTTGGATTTTCCTTGAGGAAAATGAGCCGTATCTGTGTATAATGCTGTGTCAAGCGTAAAATGGCGGGCTCAATGGCACAATCCAAGCGCGATCCGAACGAAGAAGCGCGCTTTCAAAGCTTAATCGAGCGCTGCCTGACAGGCGATCAAGCAGCCTATGAGGAGCTCTACAATCTTGTGGCGGCCGATATCTATCGGCTAGCCTACAGTCTGCTGCTGCACCCGCAAGATAGCGAAGACGTTGTGCAGGAAGTGATGGTCTACGTCTTTCGCAGCCTACGGCACTTCGATCCGAAGCGGGGCAGCTTCCGCACGTGGCTGTATACGATCACAGTTAGCCGCTGCCGCAATGCGCGCCGCCGCAAGTGGCTGCCGACGGTAGCGCTCTCTGCCTTGTTGGGCATACGTGGCGAGCCGCAAGCGCCTAGCAACCAATCACCTGAGGTGGCTGTGGCATGGCGGGATGCATGCGAATCGCTGGCGCGGGCACTGAGTAAGCTCTCGCCGCGTCTGCGCGAGGCGCTCGTGCTGCGCTACGGGCAAGGACTAACTTACCGCGAGATGGCAGACATCTTAGATTGCCCACAAAAAACAGCCGAGAGTCGCGTCCGTTTGGCGCATGAAGCCTTGCGCGGCTTGCTGAGCGAGGTCGAGTTTGGCCTGCTTGAGGAATTTAGCAGCGCGTAGTGTACTCTGAGTGAAAGGTTTGAGGGATAAGCACTGAACCCTATGCGATGCAGCGCAGTCCGTCGTCAATTGAACGCCTATAGCGCTGGTGAGCTGCCGCCTGCCCAGCAGGCGCGGGTAGGCAGGCACATCGCCCGCTGCCAGGCATGCCGCGCCGCCCTCCAGCGGGAGCTAGCTGCTGCACGCCAGCTGGAAGCTGAGCTATCCGTTTTGGGGCGCCCCAGCGCCGCACAATTGGCGCGCATCTGGAGGCGTGTGAGGGCACAGACGCGCCAAGCGCCGCTGCGCCGCTCTGATCTGCATCCAGCGAGCGTTCTGCTCACACTGACGCTGATGATGCTATGCGCCGCGTTCGTCTTTCGCGGTTCGGCAGCGGTGGCAGCGCCCCTGCCACCTCAGCCCGCCGTCGTGCGCGCGACGGCCACGCCGCTCTTCACTGAGACGCCCGATCCGCTTGGCGGCAGCGTGGCAAGCCCAACTGCCTCGCTGACGGTGGTGCTGGCGCGAGCCCCTTTGGCGGCGCCTGCGCCCAGCACTCGCAAGCCCTGAATGCGAAATCTTGCATGAGAGTTTTGAGGAAACCCTATGGCGACTCTTGATCAAGCGCCGCTCCACAGGCAGCCCGAAGAGAGCGCTGCGCCGCGCCCGACGGCCACCGAGCTGATGAACAACGCGCTGGCGCGTCTTTACACGCTCAACTGGGAGCTGATCTTCTACATTGGGATTTTTATAGTCGCTATCTTCACGCGCTTCGTGAATCTCGGCGATCGCGTGATGAGCCACGACGAGAGCCTGCACACACAGTACAGCTACAACCTGTACAAGCAGGGCGTCTTTCAGCACACACCACTGATGCATGGCCCGGTGCTGTTCCACGCCGCAGCGCTCTCGTACTTCCTCTTCGGCGATAGCGACTTCAGCGCACGGCTCTACCCTGCCATTCTGGGCGTGATCATGGTGCTGATGCCTAAACTGCTCTTCGAGCGCTGGCTGGGCAAGTTCGGCGCGATGGCTGCTTCCGTGCTGATCCTAATCAGCCCGATGCTGCTCTTCCACCATCGCTATATCCGCGAGGATACGCCGGCGATCTTCTTCACCATGCTGATGGCCTACGCCGTCTTCGCCTATCTCGACGGCGTTCAGCCGCGCCAGCCGAAGTTTTTGGTGCTGTTAGCAGTCGCCACATTGCTCAATCTCGGCTCCAAAGAGACTGCTTTCATGTACATCCTGATTTTTGCGGGCTTTCTGGGGCTGTTTCTGCTGGTGCAGCTGCTGCAGAGCTGGCACCGTAGAGATCACTCTCCTGCAGTGATCTGGACGGTGCTGGGCGTGGTGATTGTGCCGTTAGCGGGCGCTGCTGCCACCTTGCTGCTCAGCCAGCTGAATTTGGGCGGCGATCAGACGCCTGAGGCAGCGGCGAGTGCGCTTGCTAGCGGCATTGCGCAGGACGTCGGCTTGTTGCTTGTGGTGACTTTGCTGGGCGTGCCGCTAGCTCTGCTCATCGCCTTTGGCACTGCTTTCCTGTGCTGGTCGCTCTACAGACTGTTTGGCGATATCGTCAAGAGCCTTGTAGGCAGCCTCGCCGTGCGCGGACGCTCGGTCTACATGCTGGCCCTAGCCGGCATCCTGATCGGTGCAGTAGCGGCGCTGGTAATGACCAACGCCCTCAGCATCATCCCGCCGGAGACGGTGCGCGCTGCCCAACAGGAATGGGCTGCTTATGAGCAGGCTGGCCGTGCCGGCGTTGAGCCACTCTCGCCCAACCCGAATATCTTGCTGGGGCGCCTGGTGTTATGGAGCAGCGCGTTGGCGCTGATCCTGCTTTTGAGCGTCCTGCTGACCGCAGCTAGGCACTTCAGCTCGGCGGCGGGCGGGGCTTGGGAAGTGCTGCTGCGTTTCGCGCCGCTGATTTTGCTGCTAGCCTCTCAGTTTGCCGGCGGCTCACTGCGCCTGGTCTTGTTGATCCTGACTGTCATCTCGGCTGTGCTGCTGTTTGTGTACTGGGGACGGATTGGCTACCGCACCAAGCTGCCGCTGGGCGAGATCATCTGGATGGCGATCATCGCTGTGGCAGTATTCTTCGTCTTCATCTTCCTTGAAGAGCGCAGCCGGCTGGTCGAGAACGTCAGCTCAGAGGTGCGCCCGGCGCCGACCAGCTTCAACAACTACTGGATTTTCGGCTCGTGGGTGATTGGCATCCTAGCTACCTTAGGTATCGTCTTCCTGCGCCTGCGGACAACATTCTGGCAAGAAATGCGTCGCTACCCTGCCTTCGACGTGATCATCGTGCTTGGGTCGTTGGTATTGCCTTGGTCGGCGGCCCTGCCAATCTTCCTAGCGGGCTATCCGTTGGATAGCAGCTTCTACTCACCGCGCGAGATCAACGCGATGATCTTGGGCGTCGTGCCTTTCGTGCTGGTCTCGGTGGCAGCAGGCTTGGCGTGGCGCCCGGGCCTTTGGCTGGTCTGTACGGCGGCGTTCTACGGCGTCTTTGCCTTCTTCTTCACCACCATGTTCACCAATCCGCAGGGCGTGGCGACGGGCATCGTCGGCTCGCTGGGTTACTGGTTAGCGCAGCAGGGCGTACGGCGTGGCGGTCAGCCGCAGTACTACTACATGCTGATCCAGCTGCCGATTTATGAGTACCTGGTGACCATCGGCGCGATGTTCGCGGGCGTACTAGGGCTCTCGCAGTACTGGAAGTTCCGCGCTGAGCGCTACGCGGCAGCGGATGCAGCACGTCAGAGTGAGCAAATACAAGCGCAAATGCCGAGTCCAGCTGACCCACAGGCCTTTGAGGCTGCGGCTGCAGAGGAAAGAGAGCCCGCAGCAGCGCCTCAAGGGCAAGAGCACACCATCTCAGAGCCGGAGCTGCTCACGCGCCCGCTGTTCAATGTGTTCGTCGGCTTTTGGGGCGTGCTGATCCTCTACGCGCTGACGCTGGCAGGCGAGAAGATGCCCTGGCTGACCACACACATCGCCTTGCCGTTTGCGCTCTCAGCGGGCTGGTATCTCGGCACGCTGCTGGAGAAAGTCGATTGGGGGACTTTCTGGCGGCGCAGCTGGGCGCTGATCTTCCTGATGCCGCTGGCGATCTTTGGGGCGGCGAATGTAGGTGGCACGCTGATCGCAGCTGCGGCAGGCTTGGGCGAGGGTGTGGATATCTTCGCTGCGCTGCAACGCCTCTTCAGCGGCCTGACGCGTGAAGAGCAACTGCGAACTTTCAACTGGCTCGGGGCGTTGGTTTTCACGGGGATTGTATTATATGCCATTTGGCGAGTGCTGCGCGTTGTAGGCGCTCAACAGACCGTGCGCGTCGGCGTGCTGGGCTTCTTTGCGTTTCTCTCGGTGCTAACGGCACGCCACGCCTGGATGGCTGCCTACATCAACTACGATCTGGCCACCGAGTTCATGGTCTATGCGCACGCTGCGCCTGCTAACAAGACAGTCATCAACTACCTCGAAGAGATCAGTCGCCGCACCACAGATGGCATGAGCATACGCGTCGGCTACGATAACGAGGTCTCGTGGCCTGGCTCATGGTACTTCCGCATCTTCCCTAACGGCACCTTCTTAGGCGATTTGACAGGCGGCATTGCCGACATCGACCAGTACGTGGCACTGATGGTAGGCCTGAACAACAGCAGCAAGATCGCTGGGCAGATCGGCGATAAGTTCTACCGCTTCGACATGATTCGGCTGTGGTGGCCGATGCAGGAATACTTCAACTTGAACTTGCAGCGCGTGGATAACGCCTTCGCCGACCCTGAGATGGCCCGCGCCCTGTGGGATATCTGGTGGCACCGCGATTATACCACTTACACGCGCGCCTATCAGCGCATGACGGGCAACACGGGCACTTCCTTCACCATCGATCGCTGGCCTGTCTCGGATCGTCTGGTCTTCTTTGTGCGCAAAGACGTGGCAGCGCAAATCTGGGACTTCGGCGTCGGCACTGCACGGGTGAGTGGCCTGCCTGTCGATCCGTTTGCCGAGCTGCGCTGCGATACCTGCGCAGCTGAGCTCGTGCTGGCTGCTGAGACGCCACTGAGCGCGCCGCGCGGCCTTGCAGTTGACTCGAACGGCAATCTTTACGCAGTGGATACGCGCAACGGTCGCGTGGTGGTCTACGACGCGGACGGACGTTTCCAGCGCGAGTTTGGGGCGCCCAACCCAAGTAACGATCCGAACGTGATAGGCGAGCTAGGTCTGCTGCGTGAGCCTTGGGGCATCGCTGTTGATCAAAACGGCTTGATCTTCGTGGCCGATACGTGGCACCACCGCGTGCAGGTCTTCGCTAACGACGGCACGCCTTTGCGTGCGTGGGGCAGCTTTGAGATAGCAGTGCCAGAGGTAGTGGGCAGTGCCGTCGGCTTCTACGGGCCGCGCGATATCAAAGTAGACTCAACCGGGCGGGTGTTCGTGGCAGATACGGGCAACAAGCGCGTGCGCGTCTACGATCGGGAAGGCAATTTGCTCTACGACATCGGGCAGCGCGGCACACAGCCTGGCGCGCTCTTTGAGCCGGTCGGCTTAGCCATCAACGAGCGCACTGACGAGCTGTTCATCGCCAGCACCTGGAATAAGCGTGTAGACGTCTTCACGCGCGAGGGGGAATACCTGCGCTCTTGGGAGATCACGGGCTGGTACGGCACTACGCCCAGCCAAGATAGCGGCAATCGCCCGTACTTGGCGCTCGACCCTTCAGGGCGCTACCTGTTTGTCACCGATCCCGACGCTGGGCGCATCTTAGTCTACGATACGCAGGGCAACCCGGTGCTCGCCTTTGGCAGGCTGGGCGGCGCGCCCTTCGTGCAGCTGAATCAGTTCGGCGTGCTGGGCGGCATTGTTTTTGATGGGCAAGGGCGGCTGTTCCTGAGCGATGCGGGCGGCAATCGATTGCTGCGCTTTGCGCCGAATGCTTTCCCGAACCTGCAGCTTGGCACGGGCCTGCCCTCACCGCGCGACTTCGAATTCATCCTGCCGACAGAAGAGAGCGTCACGGCGGAGCCGCTCGAGCCAACGCCGCGCGACTTCTAAGCGCAGCGCCTGAAAAACAACAGGGCGGCACTTGCCGCCCTGTTTTCGTCTGCAACTAGGCGAGGTAGTCTCTGAGGGTGTGCGCCAAGCGCGGGTGCCGCAGGCGGCGCAGCGCCTCTTTCTCCAGCTGGCGGATGCGCTCGCGGCTGAGGCCGAATTTGTTGGCGATCTCTTCCAACGTGTGCGGATCGCTGCCGCCCAAGCCAAAGCGCAGGCGCAGAATATTGCTCTGGCGCGTCGTCAGCTCGCTGAGCACTTCCTCGATCGTCTCTTGGAGCAGGTGCTGCGTGGCGGATTCGACCGGGCTAGGCGTGTCCTGATCCTCGATAAAATCGCCGAACTCACTATCGCCGTCGTCACCCACAGGGCGTTCTAGGGCGATGGCGTGTTGGCTGGCGTCCATCATGCCGCGCACATTCTCAGCCGGGATGTCCATTTCAGCAGCGATTTCCTCAGGTGTTGGGCGCCGCCCAAGCGACTGCTCGAGCGATTGGGCTGTGCGGTACATTTGGCGGATACGCTCGGTCATGTGCAGCGGGATGCGAATGGTGCGCGTTTTTTGAGCCAATGCACGCGTAATAGCCTGCCTGATCCACCAGGTGGCGTATGTACTGAAGCGGTTGCCGCGCTGATAGTCATACTTATCCACAGCGCGCATCAGCCCAACGTTGCCCTCTTGGATCAAATCTGGGAAAGGCAGCCCTTGCCCCATATAGCGCTTGGCAATGCTGACGACAAGACGTGTATTGGCACGTCCGAGATGTTCACGGGCGGCTTGCCCATCGCGCACGAGCGCCTCAAGCTGAGCGCGCTCCTCAGGGCTGAGGGGAGTGCTCTCGCTCAGCTGTTGGGCAGCTGCTTTGCCGAGTTCGATGCGTTTGGCAAGTTCAACTTCTTCGCGGGCAGTCAGGAGAGGCTCTTGTGCCATTTGGCGGAAGTACAGACCGACCGGGTCATCAGCGGAGACGGCATTGATATCGCCAATTTCTTGCAGCTCTTCACCCTCAGCGTCGTAGTCATCGTCCAGTTCGTCCGTTTCGTCCCGCTGTAGGTCGTCTTGGCGCAGCTCGATGCCAAGCTCATCCAGTTCGTCTAGGACCGATTCAAGCGTGTGCGTTTCGTCCCCGTCATCCTCCAGTAACTCCATCACATCCTCGAAGGTAACGTATCCCCGCCGATCGGCTCGGTTCAAGAGTTCCTGAATCACTTTGTGTTTGCCTCCTGAATGGTTTCTAAAGGGTTTTAGAGACGACCTGTGCGTTCACCTGATAGAGCCCATCAGGCGCTCGGATGCCTACACTACCGCAGCGGCAAGCGCACAAACCGTCTATAAGCATGTTTGGGAGATGGTTTTGGGTGTTGGTGAAGCGCATGAGATGCGGCTCATGAAGTCTGTGCAGCTCATCAATGCTACCACTGCGATCTGAACGCTCTCGGTTTAATGTTGACCATTAATGCCTAGCATAGTGTTTTTTTAAAGGCGTGTCAAGCCCTAGAAATTGCCTTGCTGATCGTTACGCGCGCTTAAGTATGCCTCAAGTGTGGTATAATGTGCGGGGGTCAGCTGCACAAAACCTTTTAAGGTGTGCGATCGACTGCCTGAAGTGGCTCTCGGCACTTGTGCTGATTGCCATGTCCGTGCTTAACTATCGCCCAACGATACGCTGCCCACTGCCACACAGCCTGAGCACCTCACAACGCATGTGCCAGCTCATCTGTATGGAGTAGCACGGTGGAAGTGTTCACCCACAAAGCGAGGAGTGTATGTCGCGTTTAATCAAGCTTCTATATCTGATCGTGGTAGTGGCTTTGCTGGCTGCAAACCTCACCGCGCCTGCTGTGCTCTCGGCGCGCAGCACACCGACTGGCTCAGCCTTCCTCTCCCAAGCCGACATTCAAGGTCTTGCCGCGCTGATGCCCGCTGACTCAACTCTGTTCTTCGTGCTGCGCACCGACGATAACTACATCGATCAGCTGGATAGTCTGTGGCAGAAAATCTACGCGCGCGTTGCAAGTGTGGGGGTGCCTAGCAGCCTGAAGGCATTGCTCGACGAGGCGGCTGCAAGGCTGGGCGGCGATTTTCAGACAGCTGTTCGCTCCTGGCTAGGCGATAGCGCTGCTTTCGGCATTGGATCGGTGAGCAAGCTCTTCGATAGCAACCGCAGGAATGACCTTGAGTCTGAAATCCTGCTAGCCGTCCAGATCACCAACCGCGCTGAAGTCGAGAAACTCTTCGAGCGCTTCGCTCAGCCTAGCGGCTATACCAAGACTAGCACAGAGGCATTCACGGACTATGAGGATGTAAACGAGCCTATCTTGCTGCGCGTCACAGAGAACTTGTTGCTGCTCGGCACGGCGGCGGGCGTGAAAAGCACACAGAATCGCGCAGCCAAGCTGAATGGCAATCCACAATTCAAAGAGACCATCAGCGCCCTGCCCGAGGAAGGTTACAACATCCTGCTGTACTACAATCTGACTAATCTAATCGACCAAGTGTCAGAGCTTCTGCCGCCTGGTCAGAGCGATCTGTTAAGGCAGTCTGGTGCGATAGCGTTTGGCGCGACTATCCTTGATGGGCGCACACTCACCCTAGATTTTGCCATCCCCAATACCGCTGAGATCTTGTACGGCATTGACCTCACCGGCCCCACCGACCCTGCTTTTGCGCGCTTCATGCCTGCTAACACGATTCTCTCGATCCAGCTGCACAACCTCAAGAACTACTATGAGGCAATTCTAGCCGCTTTTCGCGCAAACTTTCTAACACGGGAAGACGGGCAGCCCTTTGAGCAGACGCTGCAGCAGCTCGAAAATATCTTGCGCCTCGCGCTCAGGCTCGACCTGAACGAGGATATCCTGGGCTGGATGACCGGCGATGCAGCGCTGTTCATCGCCTATACGCCGCAAGAGCGCTCGCTGTTCGAACTTGGGCTTGATCCTACCCTGCGCTTGCCGTTCGTCGGCTACGATTTCGGTCTGCTGATCGAATCGTCCGATCCTGGCAAAGCGGCGAGATTCGTGGCTGAGCTAGGGACTGTGCTCGAGAGCAGCTTGCGCGACACGCCCAACCTCACCCTAACGCAAGCCGAGAAGCACTTCACAATCGCTGTAAACGTACCGAATCTGACTACGCCTATCGAGCTCATGATCGGGGCAGAAGGGCCGATCTTCTACGTTGCCACCAGCGCGGCAGCTGCGCATATCCAAAGCGGCGAAGAGGGTCTTTCTGCTGCAGCTGGCTATCGGGAGGCCCTGCAGTACATGTTGCCAGAGAGCATCCAAATCTGGTACATGGGCAGCGATGCCATGAATCTGCTGGGCGAGATCGTCGCCTCTCAAAATGGCCCGCGCCGCTTGTTGCTCGAGCGTTTCCCTCAAGTGCGCAGCAACTGGCAGATTGTGGCATCACTGCTTAGCAGCAGCGCCATCAGCCTCGCCGTCAAGGATGGCTTCCAAGTCATGCGTGCCACGCTCTCTTTGTCTGAGTAGGCTTCGACTGTTGGGCAGGTGTGGCTGCATCTGCCCAATGCCCTGTTCAGCCTAACGCCTGCCTCGTGAGCCCCATAGCAAGATTGCCTCACTCTAGCTACAATCACGCTGACTCAGCCGATGTGCTGCTTGAGTGTCAGCAGGAGTCCAGTTGGTGTCTGAACAAGCGCTCTATCTGAAGTGGCGTCCGCGCGGCTTTGACGAAGTCATCGGCCAGACGCACATCACGCGCACGTTGCGCAATGCAATTGCCCAGAACCGCTTGCGGCACGCCTACTTGTTCAACGGCCCGCGCGGCACCGGCAAGACCACAGTGGCGCGCATCTTGGCGAAGGCGGTCAACTGCCTGCATCCCGATCCGCAACAGCGCCCCTGCAATCAGTGCCACCACTGTATGGCCATCAACGAGGGGCGCTTCCTAGACCTGATCGAGATCGACGCCGCTAGCAATAACGGCGTAGACGATGTGCGCGATCTGCGCGAGAAAGTCGCTTTTGCGCCTGCCGAAGGGCGCTATAAGGTCTACATCGTGGATGAGGTGCACCGTTTCTCTGGCGCTGCCTTTGACGCCTTACTCAAGACGCTGGAGGAGCCGCCGTCGCATGTCATCTTCGTCTTGGCGACTACCGAGCTCGACAAGGTGCCGCCCACCATTCGCAGCCGCTCGCTGACCTTCGAGTTTCGGCGCGTCTCGCTGAACGACGTCGTCGAGCGCCTCGCCAAAATCGCCCAAGCTGAAGGTGTCCAGATTGAGCGGGCCGCACTAGAGCTAGTCGCTCAGCAGGGCACTGGCAGCCTGCGCGACAGCATCAGCCTGCTCGATCAGCTGATCGCCGCGCCCGGCGAGCGCATCACGCTGGAGATGGCAGAGCAGATGCTCGGCACGGCCAGCAGCCGCACGGTCAGCAAGCTGGCACAAGCGATTCTGGACAACAATCCGGCAGATGGCCTAGACGTGATCGCGACTGCCATCGCCGAGGGCGCCGATCCGGCTCAGTTTGGGCGGCAAATTGTGGAGTACCTGCGCCAACTGCTGCTGACATATATTGGCGGCGCTCACCTGGTCGAGACTAGCGAAGAGCGTCGCGCGATGCTAGCTCAGCAGGCCGCTAAAGCCAGCCGTGAGCTGCTCCTGCGCGCCATTCGCGCCTTCAACGGCGCCCTGAGCGAAGTGCGCAGCGGCTGGCAACCGCAACTGCCGTTAGAGCTGGCACTGATCGAGAGCACCCGTCCGCTGCCTGCTGAAAGTGCGCCTATCCCATCAGCGCCTGCAGCACAGCGCCTCGCCAAGCTTGCCCCGCTGCCAGAAGCGCTCGATCCCGATGAGGAAGAGGCGCCCGTTACGCCCACACCGCCCCCCAGCGTCGGCCTCAGCCTGGCAGAGGTGAAAAGCGTCTGGGCAAGCGTTTTAGAGCAAGTCGGGCGGGAGCTGCGCCCGCTAGGCGCGCTCTTGAACCAAGCAGGCGCCGTGCCACATCGCGTGCAAGAGAGGCAGATCACCATCGCCGTGAAAGAGGCGTGGGCGAAAAAGAACATCGACGGCGATCCCAACAAACAACAACTGCTCGCCAAAGTGCTTGGCGCAGCGCTTGGCACGCCGGTCAGCCTCAAGGTCGTGGTGATGGACAGCACAAGTCGCGCTGAACATGCTATAATGTTAGACGATCCAATTGTTCGGGAACAAATCCAGAGTGGCGCAACCGCCATCGAAGAGACTGAAGGAGACGATTGAGCATGGCGAAACGACGTGGTGGGGGCGGCTTCGGCGGGCCGGGCATGGGCTCTAATCCCAATGCGATGCTGAAGCAACTGCAGAAAATGCAGGAAGATATGGTCAAGGCGCAAGAGGCGCTGGCTGAGGAGACGCTAGAGGTGCAAGCGGCGGGCGGCGCCATCACGGTGGTTATCAGCGGGCACCAACGCGTGAAAGCTATCACTATCAAGCCTGAGCTGCTAGATACTAGCGATCCTGAATGGGTGAACGATCTGCAAGACCTGTTGGTGGTCGCCGTCAACCAGGCGATCGAACAAAGTCAACAGCGTGCCGCTGAGCGTATGGAAGCGGTCAGCGGTGGCTTGGGCGGCAGTTTAGGTGGCTTGCTGGGCGGCTGAGCCTAATGCACGCATGAGCAAGGCGATTCCTGCATCCGTCACGCGCCTGATCGAGGCATTTGCCCAGCTGCCAGGCGTAGGCAGCAAGACTGCCTCACGCCTGACTTACTTCCTGCTGCGCGCGCCCGCCCAGCTCTCAGAGAACTTGGCGCAAGCCATCGCTGAGCTGAAGGTCAAGACGCGCCTGTGCCCGATCTGCTTCAACATCACTGAGGAAGAGCCGTGCCTCGTCTGCGCCGACCCGCAGCGCGATGCCGGCCAGATCATGGTTGTGGAAGAGCCGCTCGACGTGTTAGCTATAGAGCGCACTGGCAGCTTCAACGGGCGCTATCACGTGCTGCACGGCGTGATCTCGCCGCGCGATGGTATCGGCCCAGATCAGCTGAAAATTCGGGAGTTGATCAAGCGCGTTCAGGAAAGCAACGTGACTGAGCTGATCTTAGGCACGAATCCCGGTTTAGAGGGCGATGCGACGGCTATGTACATCAAGAGCGAGCTTGAGGCGGCGAACTTACATCCCCGCCTGACGCGCCTGGCGCGCGGCTTGCCCAGCGGCGCTGACCTCGAATATGCCGACGCAGTTACGCTGACCCGCGCGCTGCAAGGGCGCCAATCCCTATAGCTAAGGCACTTGGGCTAGCACCTGCCCAACAGATAGCGCAGTGTTGGTGCGTCCTACTTCGCGCCCTTCGCCATCAAAGATGATGAAAGTGGGCGTTATCTCGCCTCTGTAGCGCGCCCACAGCGCCCCACCCGCCTGCGTGTGGATGCTCAGGCGCAGCACCACAGCGCGTTCGCCCAGCGCATTCTCCAGCGCAAGGACGTCGGCATGCTGCGCCATACAACCCAAGCAATACTCTGAATACAACTCCAGCACAACGGGCGTGCCACCGCCTATACGTGCCTCAACGTCGGCCAGTCCGCCGATCTCGGGCGTATCCGTTGGGCGCGCCGCGAACCAAAAGGCGACCAAAGCGATCAGCAAGGCGCACCATCCGCTGACTCGCAACACCGCAGGCACCTTGTTAGCGCCCCACAGCAGAGCGGCTGCCACAATCAGCAGGGTGGCTGCTGTCAGGATGAACGAGAATTGATTGAAGAGTGACATCTCTCTCTCACAAGGACTCAATTGAGACTTCTTCGTAGGGCTGACCCAGCCGTGCACGCTCCGCCTCGATGATTGCAGCCTCTTCGGCAGGCGTGGCGCCTAGCTTCCTGAAGAGCGGTGCAGGCTCCCGCAATGGCTGACCAGCCGGCAGCTGGCTGACCTGCCAACGTCCGATGGCATTTACACCGTCATAGACTAATGCTGCGTGATTGCGTTCAGATTCGGCGTACTCGCGGATACTCAGCGTGCCGAAGAGCTGCCCCTCATAGCCCAAGTACTCGTGCAGGCGCTGTGCGCTGAACGGCAGGAACGGCGCCAGCAAGATTTTCAGGTTATCAATCACGCGCAGCACCGTGTAGACGGCTGTTGCAGTGTCTTGACGGTCCTCCTTGATACGTTTCCATGGCGCGCGCCGATCGAGGTAGGCGTTCGCCTCACGCACGACTGCCATCGCCTCGCCCAGCGCAGCGCGCAGCTTTACAGCCTCGATCAGCGCGCCAACGCGCTCAAAAGCCGACTCGGAGAGCGCCAGAATGGCCCGATCGTCCTCTGTGAAAGGGCCGGGCTGCGGCACGGCATTCTCGAAGTGCTTGCGCGCAAAGCTCAGCATCCGGTTGACCAGATTGCCCCACGCCGCCACCAGCTCGTTATTGTTGCGCGTCACAAAGTCCGCCCAGCTCCAATCGGCGTCTTTGCTCTCTGGCAGGGCAGCAGCGATGACATAGCGGATCGCATCTGGATCGTAGCGCGCCAAAATATCGGGCATCCAGACCGCCCAGTTGCGGCTCTTACTGAATTTCTGCCCTTCGATGTTCATGAACTCGTTGGCGGGCACATCGTAGGGCAAGTTAATCGGCGTCGAGTCGCCCTCAGCAGCGTAGAGCCCGTCAATCCCGAGCAGCTCAGCAGGCCAGATGATGGTGTGGAACTCGATGTTATCCTTGCCCATGAAGTAGAAGCCTTTGGCGCTCGGATTGTACCACCAAGCTCGCCAGGCCTCTGGCTGCCCTGTATTGCGCGCCCACTCGATGCTGGCTGTGAAGTAACCCATGACCGCCTCAAACCAGACGTACATGCGTTTGCTCTCGTAGCCCTCAACCGGCACCGGGATGCCCCAATCGATATCGCGGGTGATGGGTCGGCCGGTCAAGTCAGGCACTTTGTTGCGCGAGAGCGTCAAGACGTTAGGGCGCCAGTGCTCTTTGCCTTCAGCCAGGTAAGCGGTTAGCTGCGGGATGAAGGCAGACAAATTCAGGAAGAAGTGCTCGGTCTCGCGCACGACGGGCGTGCTGCCATCGGTTTTGCTGCGCGGATTGATCAGCTCTAGGGCGTCGAGCAGGCTACCGCAGCTATCGCACTGATCGCCGCGCGCATGGGGATAGCCACACTTGGGGCAGGTGCCCTCGACAAAGCGATCGGGTAGGAAGCGTTTTTCGGTCTCACTGTAGAGCTGGCGCTGCGTCTGGCGGTAGAGGTAGCCGCGTGTGTGCAGGGTGCGGAAGATATCCTGCGCGATGCGATGATGATTTTCAGTGTCGGTGTGAGTGAACAGGTCGTAGCTGATGCCGCAGGCTTTCAGGGTGTGCAGGAAGCGCCTATGGTAGTACTCGAAGAGAGCGCGCGCTGCCATGCCGCGCTTGTCGGCTTCAATCAGGATCGGCGTGCCATGCGAATCTGAGCCGCTGACCATCAGCACATGGTTGCCCTTCAGCCGATGGTAGCGCGCAAAGATATCGGCGGGGATGTAGGCGCCTGCCATATGGCCGACGTGCAGGTCACCATTGGCGTAGGGCCAAGCCACCGAGACGTGGATGTATTCGGGCAAGGTCTGTGTTCCTTTCCAGCTTATGCACATGCCACAGCGCTCAGGAAAACAACAACCGCCGAGAATCAGCGGTTGCAGAGCAGCACATACGCATCAGCGCAGCGCAGTCAGGGCGCTGGGCGAATGGGCTGCCTATGATCACTTGGCATTCGTGTGGCGCATCGCTTCATAGCCCTAGTTATGCCACATTTTGCCCTGAACAGCAAGCGCAAGCAGCTGCGTCATATACAACACCAAGCGCCGTATCCTGCGACACGGCGCTTGAATTATGCCCCTACGGGGACTCGAACCCCGGTTTCAGCCTTGAAAGGGCCGCGTCCTAGACCGCTAGACGATAGGGGCGCGCTGAGGCTAACCGTTGTAAGTCTAGCAGACTGAGCAGAGCGCGTCAAGTCTAAAAACTTGCCAGCCAAGAATTGCAATTGTCAGCCGCTCAGTTTACACTTTAAGCAGTCTTTTTGCGCCCCAAACGCATCGTCAAGCGCGCTGGCGCAACACAAACACTCGTTCTCACAGTTCACAGGGAGCTTCAGAATGTCGCCATCTGGCAACAGCACAAACTATGCAGAGGCGCTGCTAGAGCAGCTGAAAGGCTGGCAGCCAACCATCCGCTCGGTGGAAATCGGGCACGTGAGGGAAGTCGGCGATGGGATTGCCCGCGTTTCAGGCCTACCGTCGGTCAAGCTGAGCGAACTGGTCGAGTTCGCCAATGGCACGCTGGGCATCGCCTTCAACCTTGAGGATGATAACGTTGGCGTCATCATCATGGGCGATTACATGCACATCCGCGAAGGCGACGAGGTGCGTGGCACAGGGCGGATTGCCTCGGTGCCCGTGGGCATGGGCCTGATCGGGCGTGTGGTCAATGCGCTGGGGCAGCCCATCGACGGCAGAGGCCCGATTCAAGCCACTGAGTATTACAATGTGGAGCGCATCGCACCTGGCGTAATCGAGCGCCAAGACGTGGATACACCCCTGCAAACTGGCATCCTCGCCATCGACGCCATGTTCCCGATCGGGCGCGGCCAGCGCGAGCTGATCATCGGCGACCGCCAGACCGGCAAGACAGCTATCGCGCTGGATACGATCATCAATCAGCGTGGGCAGGGCGTCTTTTGCATCTATGTAGCGATCGGGCAGAAGGAGGCGCAGGTAGCTGCAGTGCGCGCCACGCTAGAGCAGTACGGCGCGATGGATTATACGACTATTGTGGTCGCCTCAGCGGCTGAGTCAGCGGCGCTGCAGTACCTAGCGCCCTACTCGGGCTGCGCTATGGGCGAGTGGTTCATGGAGAACGGCAAAGATGCCCTGATCATCTATGACGACCTCTCCAAGCACGCTTGGGCGTATCGGCAGGTTTCGCTTTTGTTGCGGCGCCCGCCAGGCCGCGAAGCCTATCCTGGCGACGTCTTCTACCTGCACAGCCGCCTGCTAGAGCGTGCCGCACGGCTCTCGGAGGCGCGCGGCGGCGGCAGCCTGACTGCTCTGCCGATCATCGAGACCTTGCTCGGCGACGTCTCGGCGTACATTCCAACCAACGTGATCTCGATCACCGACGGGCAGATTTTCCTTGAGACTGACCTGTTCAACGCCGGTCAGCGGCCTGCCATCAACGTCGGTATTTCGGTCAGTCGTGTGGGTGGCGATGCGCAGCGCAAAGCGATGAAGAAATTCGCCGGGCGCATGAAAGGCGAGCTCTCCCAGTTCCGCGCCCTAGCCGCCTTCGCCCAGTTCGGCGCCGACCTCGACCGCGCCACGCAGCTGCAGCTCGATCGCGGCATGCGCCTGACCGAGCTGCTCAAACAGCCACAGTACAATCCAGTGCCGCTAGCCGATGAAGTCATGCTGATCTACGCCGGCACGCGCGGCTACCTCGATCAGATTCCTGTGGCGCAAGTCAACATCTGGCGGCATGAGTTTCTGCGCTATGTGAACTCGATGTACCCTGAGATCGCTGCCAGCATCAACAGCCCAGAGACCAAGTACGACTTGACCGACGCGATGGAAAGCCTGCTGAAGAAGGCCCTGGAAGAGTTCAACGCCCAGTGGGGGCAGGCTCACGCGGCGAAAGCCTAAAGCGAGGTCGGGATGCCTAATCCACGTGAGATTAAACGCCGTATCCGCTCGGTCAAAAACATCCGACAGATTACAATGGCCTTAGAGGCGGTCTCCGCCTCTAAGGTTCGGCGCGCTACAGCACAAGCGCTCTCGGCGCGCGCCTACGCCAAAGCCGCCATGCAAGTCCTGACCGATATCGCCAGCGCTAGCGGCTCGATCGCGGCGCTGCACCCGTTGCTGCAAAGCCGCGAGCAAGTCGGCACGGTCACCATCTGCCTGATCACCAGCGATCGCGGCCTATCGGGCGCATACAATGCAAACGTCATTCGGGTGGCGCGCCAATTCGCGCAGCATCTAGAGCGCCCTGTGCGCTGGGTGGCGGTCGGGCGCAAGGGGCGCGATGCTCTGGTGCGCCTGCGCGAGAACGTCGAGGCGGAGTTCGTCGGCTTGCCAGCCTGGTGGACGATCGACGTGCTGCGCCCGATCCGCCAGGTCTTGATTGAGGACTTCCTCAAGGGCTACGCCGATGAAGTGTACGTTGCCTACACCGAATTCATCAACACGCTGGCGCAGAAACCAATGGTGCAGCGCCTGCTGCCGCTAGCCTTCGATGAGCAGAGCGCTCTGAGCCGCCCGGACTACCTCAAGATGATGGAGAAGCCTGAAAGCAGTGTGGCAGACTACATCTTCGAGCCAAGTGCCTCAGCCATTCTTGAGGAGATCGTGCCGAAGTTTGTCGAGAACATCCTGCTGGAGCTGGTTCTTGAGAGTCAAGCTAGCGAACATAGCGCGCGCATGGTGGCGATGCGCAATGCGTCGGATAATGCGAAGGCGCTCGCCGATGACCTGACCCTGAGCTACAACAAAGCCCGTCAGGCGGCGATTACCGCAGAAATTCTGGATATCGTGGGCGGCGTAGAGGCATTGCGCGCTCAGGTGGCCGAGGATGCCCAATCCGCCCGCGCGCAAAAGGCATAAACGCAACACAGACTTAGGAAGCAGAGAGCTATGGCAAATCCAAACGAAGTGCAGGGCAAGCTAGCGCAGATTCTGGGCGCTGTGGTGGATGTTGAGTTCCCACCCGAGAGCAAACTGCCCGAAATCTACGATGCGATCCGCGTGCCGATTGAAGGCAAAGATGACCTGATCCTAGAAGTGCAGATGCACTTGGGCAACAATCGCGTGCGCACTGTGGCAATGGATAGCACTGACGGTCTATCGCGCGGTATGGTCGCCTACGCCACGGGCAGCCCGATCATGGTGCCAGTCGGCCCGCCGGCGCTGGGACGGCTCTTCAACGTGCTGGGCCGCCCGATTGATCAGCGCGGCCCGGTCGTCTCCGACACCTACTATCCGATTCACCGCCCCAAGCCGAACTTTGAAGACCTGACCACCCGCCCGGAGATGTTCGAGACAGGCATCAAGGTCATCGACTTGATCGCACCCTTCACCAAAGGCGGCAAGATGGGCGTCTTCGGCGGCGCGGGCACCGGCAAGACGGTCACTATCTCCGAGCTAATTCGCTCTGTGGCGGCTGTACACAGCGGCGTCTCGGTCTTTGCGGGCGTCGGTGAGCGCACCCGCGAAGGCACACAGCTCTACTACGAGATGAAGGATGCCTACCGCGTGATCGATAGCACGGTTATGGTCTTTGGGCAGATGAACGAGCCGCCGGGCGTGCGTTTGCGTGTCGGCCTGACGGGCCTGGCACACGCTGAGTACTTCCGCGATCAAGGCAAAGATGTGCTGCTCTTCATCGATAACATCTTCCGCTTCTCACTTTCAGGCTCAGAGGTCTCGGCGCTGCTTGGGCGTATGCCTTCGGCAGTCGGCTACCAGCCGACGTTGGCCAACGAGATGGGCAACCTGCAAGAGCGGATTGCCTCAACCAAAGTTGGCTCGATCACCTCAATGCAGGCAGTCTACGTGCCAGCTGACGACTACTCCGACCCTGCGCCAGTGGCGACCTTCACGCATCTGAATGGCACGATCGCGCTCGAGCGCGAGTTAGCGGCGCAAGGGCTTTTCCCGGCAGTCGATCCGCTGGCCAGCACCAGCCGCCTACTCGATCCTGCTTTCGTGGGCGAGGAGCACTACAATACGGCGCGCGAAGTACAGCGCGTGCTGCAGCGCTACAAGGATTTGCAGGATATCATCGCCATTTTGGGCATCGAGGAACTGCCGGCTGAGGATAAGCTACTAGTAGCACGGGCGCGGCGCGTCCAGCGCTTCCTGACGCAGCCGATGTTCGTGGCGGCGCGCTTCACCGGGCGCGAAGGGCGCTACGTGCCGATTAAAGAGACCATTCGCGGCTTCCGCATGATCCTCAGTGGCGAGCTGGACCACGTGCCTGAGCAGATGTTCTACATGGCAGGCGGCATCGACGACGTGATCGAGCGCTACGAAGAGGCGAAGGCAAAGGGCGAGCTGTGATCGAGTGGCAGCCGCCCTGCACAGCGCGGCTGCACTCACTCTGAAAGGACGGAATATGCCTATTCGTGTGGATATCGTGACGCAAGAGGGCGCACTCTTCAGCGAGCCCTATGCCGATGCCGTCATCCTGCCCGGCTCTGAAGGCGAGATGGGCATTTTGCCAGGTCATGCGGCACTTTTGGCAACGCTCGGCTTCGGCGAGCTGCGCGTGCGCAAGGGCAGCGCCGAAGAGAGCTTCATCGTGTATGGCGGGGTGGTCGAGGTGCGCCCGGAGCGCGTGATCGTCCTGGCCGATACCGCTGAGTCGACCTATGAGCTGGACCTCAAGAAGGCGCAAGAGGCGCGCGCCGCCGCCGAGAGAGTCATGCGCGAGGGCGTGCCGCCCGACAAGACCGCTGCCATCATGCAGGAGCTGCGCCGCGCTAACTTGCAAGAGAACGTCATGCGCCGCGTGCGTAACCGCCCACCGACCGTGCGCATTCGCGAGTCGGCGAACGGGAACAACAACAGCTAAACGATCTGCAAAGGGCGGAGCAGTGCATCCGCCCGATGTATGTTAAGATGCGCTGGGCACGCTCAAATGCTAATCCCAACCTATCGCCGTCTGAACTGCTCTGAGCAGCTATCTGCTGGCTGCCCATGAAATTCCTACTGACACAACTGCTCTACCTGCTGCGTGAGCGCCCCAACCCGATAAACTTGGTCATCTTGGCGCGCTTTTTGCTCACGTTGGCGGTCTTGATCACCCTCTACAGCGTCCTGTTCCACTACATCATGGAGTACGAAGGGCGCTACTACTCGTGGATCACTGGCTTCTACTGGACGCTCACCGTGATGACCACGCTCGGCTTCGGCGATATCACCTTTCAGTCCGACTTGGGCAGGCTGTTCTCGATGATCGTGCTGCTGAGCGGTGTGGTGTTCTTGTTGGTCTTGCTGCCCTTCACCTTTGTAGAATTTTTCTATGCGCCGTGGATCAAGGCGCAGCAAGCCGCCAGAGCGCCTAAACAGCTGCCCGAAAACACCAGCGGACACGTCATCATCACACACCTTGATAACGTCACGCGGGCGCTGATCGAGAAGCTCAAGCAGTATCAGTATCCCTACGTCTTGCTGATCAACGATCTGAGCGCGCTAGCCGCACAGGATGCCGAATACAAGGTCATGCTCGGCGCGCTGGATAATCCGATGACCTATCGGCTGGCACGTGCCGATAAAGCGCTGATCGTCGTGACAACCGGCAGCGATCAGATGAATGCTAACGTGGCAGCGACTGTGCGAGAAGTCTGTAAGGATGTGCCGATCCTGGCGACTGCCAACTTCGACGCCTCAGTAGACATCCTAGAGCTAGCCGGCTGCAATCGTGTGCTGCAACTGGGCGAGATGATGGGGCAGGCAATTGCGCGGCGGGTTGTCGGTGGTGAGCTGCAGGGCTATCCGATCGGGCAATTCGGCGATCTGCTGATCGTCGAGACCACCGTGCGCAATACGCTGCTAGTTGGGCGCACCCTGCGCGAGCTGGCACTGCGCGAGCAAGTGGGCGTGAATGTGCTGGGGCTATGGCAGCGCGGCATCTTTCACACGGCTCAGCCAGAGGCGCTGATCACCGAGAACACGATCTTGGTCATAGCCGGCACACAGCCGCAGATTGCCGCGTTCACGGGGCGCTTCTACCAGCCGCAGCCAATACACACGCCCGCCGTGATCATTGGCGCCGGGCGCGTTGGGCGCGCCGCAGCGCGGGCGCTGGCTGCTCACGGCCTAGACTACCGTATCGTAGAAAAGACGCCTGAGCGCATCCGCGACCCTGAGAAATACATCTTCGGCGATGCGGCTGAGCTAGACATCCTGGAGCAGGCCGGCATTCGCGAGACGACTATGATCATCATCACCACGCACGATGACGACTTGAACATCTACCTGACCATCTATTGCCGTCGCCTGCGCCCAGAGGCGCAGATCATCAGTCGCGCTAATCTTGAGCGCAACGTGGCGACGCTGCATCGGGCTGGCGCCGACTTTGTGTTCTCTTACGCCTCGATGGGCGCTAACGCCATCATCAACTACATCGGGCGCGATAGCATCTTGATGATTGCCGAGGGCTTGGATATCTTCGAGGTCGAGATTCCGCGCGAGTTAGCCGGCAAAAGCGTTACAGAGTGCAACCTGCACAACCGGACAGGCTGCACGCCAGTCGGTGTGCGCCAAAATGGCCAGGTCAGCATCCTCAGCGATCCCAATCAGGCGCTGCCCGATCGAGGGCGGATTATCCTAATCGGCGACTCAGCGGCAGAAAAGCGTTTCTTGCAGCTCTACAAGCACAACAATAGGCGCTAAGTTGCGCTCTTGAGGCTGCCAGATGTGGAAAAATGCCCAAGTTCATAATAAGCCGCCTTCTGTACCCTTGCAGGTGGTGATCATCTCTCTAGGACGCCGCTCACGCGGGCGCCTCATGCGGTCTACCCGAGGCTGATAGCGGGACGAGCAGCCCCTCGCCTCTGCTTGACCTTGCTCCCGATGGGGTTTGCCGAGCCACGCCCATTGCTGAACGTGCTGGTGGTCTCTTACACCACCGTTTCACCCTCGCCGATGCCTTGCGGCACTGGCACTACACTTCTCTGTGGCACTGTCCGTCGGCTCACGCCGCCGAGCCGTTAGCTCGCATCGCTGCTCTGTGGAGGGCGGACTTTCCTCACCTTGCCGCAGCAAGGCGCGATCACCTTATGAACTTGGGCAACTTCAATTATAGCACATAAAGCTTCACGGGCTCACTGCCCAATTTGCTCGCGCGCGGGCGCCTTCAGACGGCTGCGGCGCGCCACCAGCATGAAGCCAGCGCTAGCAATGCTGATCATCACCAGGAGCGCAATTAGCTTGAACTGGCGGCTAGTAGTGAGCAGCGCCAACGCGCCGAAGACTGTGCAGAAGGCGTAGTAAATCAGGGTGAAGGCCTGCGGCGAGAGCAAGCCAGCATCCAGCACCCGAAAGTGCAAGTGCCCCCGATCGCCCACCATCGGATTTTTCCCCTCGAGCAGGCGCCGCCCTGCTTGCCAGGCTAAATCGAGCAGCGGCAAGCCCATCACCAGCAGGATAGTCGCCATCTTGGCGCCACCGATGATGCTCAGTGCCCCGATCACAAAGCCTAAATAGACCGCGCCGCTGCCCATGAAAATCTTAGCGGGATGCCAGTTGAAGATCAGAAAGCCCAGCAACGTGCCGATCAGCGCAGCTGGCAGCAGGCTCACGCTCAGCTGATTTTCGCGCAGCGTGTGCAAGAAAAGTAGGACAGCAGCAATTAAGTTCACGCCGCCCGCTAAGCCATCGACGCCATCTAGAAAATTGACCGTATTCATCATCAAGAGCAGCCAAACTAAGCTGATGATGAGGGTCAGGGCGAAGGGAAGCGGGCCGACGGTCTCGCCTGTCAGCGGATTGTTGAAGCGCTCGATAAAGATCAAGCAAGCAATGGCCAATCCAGCCGCTGCCGCCTGCCCGAGCAGCTGCCAGTGCGGGGCAAGGTCGAACTTATCATCCAGAAGCCCGAAGAGGAAGATCAGCGAGCCGCCCGCCAGCAAGCCAAGCAGCCGGATCGCCTCGTTGGGATCGGCGCGCTCGATAGGCAAGGCCTGTGCTATCAAGGCTGCCACCACAAAGGCGAACCACAGCGGCAGAGCGCCCAACTTCGGGATCGCGCCGTGATGCTTGCGACGACTATCGGGCTTGGCAAGGATGCCCAGCGCTGGCGAAAGGCGCCGCGCCACCTGCGTCAGGACTATCGAAAGTGCCAGCGCTATGCCGAAAGTTAGCCCAACTGAGAGCCAGTATGTCGTCATCCCGTTCAGAGTTTCTCCGCATCCCTTGCGCATGACTCTAGCGCGCTCGGCACGAAAAAACGAGAGGATGGCACTGCCATCCTCTCATGGCTCCCTAGCGGACGCTCATGGGCATGACAAGATAGATGAAGTTCGGGTCGATCGAGCCGTCTTCCTGCAGCGGGCGCACCACGCCGGGCGTATTTGTGTTGTTTGTCTCTAGCACGGCGCGTGGCGTCCCCAGCACGCCCAGTACCTCGATCAGATAGCGCACATTGAAGGCGATATCGATGTTGTTGCCAATCACCTCAGCAGGGACGCGCTCGTTGCCGCTGCCGCCGCCTGTCGCCTGCGCACTGACGATTACCTCGCCCACGTTACTGATCTTGAATCGGGTTGTGCCGTTGGCATCGCGGGCGAAAATTTCGGCGCGCTTGCACGCAGCCAGGAAGCTGGACAGATCCAGACGCGTGCTGGTGGATGTGGTCTTTGGAATCAGCTGCTCAACGTCGGGGAACTTGCCCTCGATCAGCTGCGAGACCACATCCACATTGTTGTGGTGGAAAATGACCTGATTGCGCCCATCCAGCACAGAGATGTAGACCGTGCCCTCTTCGCTGCGGATGATGCGCCCGACCTCGCTGAGTGTGGTCGCTGGGATGAGCAAGGTCAGCGCCTTGTTGACAGGGCGCTCCAGATCAACGAGGCGCATCGCCATGCGGTAGCCATCCGCCGCAACCATCGAGGCACGCCTCCCCTCAAAGCGCGTCAGCACGCCCATCAGCACAGGACGGTTATCCTCTTTAGCCGCCGAAAAAACCACCTGATCGATCAGCAGGCTCAGTGTGGCAGCAGGCACTTCCACACCGCTGCCCGCCTCAGCCTCTGGGATGTTAGGGAAGTCGCTAGCGCGGGCGGTCGGCAGCTCCCAAGAGCTGCCATTACAGTGCAGCTTGAGTTTATTGCCGTCGAGATGAAGGTCGATTTGCTGGGCGGGCAAGCTTTTGACCAGGTCGGTGAGCAGGCGGGCTGGCACAGTCGTCTCGCCTTCGATGTCGATTTGGGCTCCCAGTCGGGCTGTGATGGCTAATTCAAGGATGGTAGCACAGAGCTTCAAGCGCCCATCTTCTGTGGCAATCAGCACATTGCTCAAGATCTGCATGGATGGCCGATTCGTCACAGCCCGGGCGATTGTATCCAAGCCCTTTGCCAAATGTTCTTGCAGAACAGAAACCTGCATGGTACGTTGCTACCTCAGATATAGAATGTGTGTTCGCTTGACCAGTTTTGCAAGTATAGCGTACTTTAGTTGCAGCGTGAAGTGTTTTGGGGAGTGCATAGAACAAAAATAGATGGTATGGTTGGGCATGAGTCAATGTCCTTCCTGCCCATGTCTAAAATTTCGCGTCTGTTTAATCTTGGACACTCCCAAGTTTGGAAAAGTTTGCGGCAAGCTGCATTAAGCGCTATGCTTATGCGCGGAGCCTATGATGAGCGCTTTTTCGATCCGCGTCTGCGCTAAAATCGCCGCTCTATGCTTTGCCATGCTGGGCGCAGCCTGCAGCAGCATCGGCGATTTGATCGGGCAGCGCCCTGTGCGCCCCACGCCGACTCTGGTGCCCTTCGCCACAGCGACTGTCGGTGGGCGCGTCTGGGTGTGGCTGACCGACGCTACGCCCCGCCCACTTAGCCAGGTATCGCCGCAGTTTGGGCAGATTGTAGCGCCTGCTGCCACTGCTACCGCTCTTGCGGCCACCGTCAGCGCAGCGACTGCCATTGCGGAAGCGCCCTTTGTGCCGCCCCAATTCAGCACTGGCGAGTGCCCGCCGCGTGGCAATCCGCCGCCTCCGCCGCCTCCCACCTCATTTAGCCAATATCCTGAAGCTATCAGCCTGTACCTCTCGGCTGGCGGGGCGACTACCGTGCTAGAGGCGGCCTTGCGCGCGTGGGGCGCCATCCGCGAGGGCGCTGTTGTGCAGAGCGATACCGATCTGACGGGCAACGGCATACCTGAGATCATCATCACTGCCTATGACCCGAGCCGCTACCAGGCAGGTGCCCCTTCAGCAGGGCAGCTGCTCGTCTTTGGCTGTGTCCAGCGTGCCTATCGCCTGCTCTACAGCACAGTCTACGGCCCAGAGACCCTGCTGCCCGTCCTGCATCGCGTCGGGGATATGAACGGCGATACGCGCGCTGAGTTGGTCTACAGTCAGCAGCTGTGCACGCCTACTGGCTGCCTGACGCGCGCCCAGCTGCTCTCCTGGAGCGAGATGCTTGGGCAGTTCCGTCCGCTCAACCTGCTCCCGATCGACGCCACCAACGGCCGGATCGGCATCGGTGACCCTGACGGCGATGGCATCCTAGAGCTGTTCGTGACCTACAACCCGCCGCTGGACTTCAACGCTGCGCCGCCGCGCCGCTCAATTGTCTACTGGGATTGGGATGGGACACACTACCTTCAAGTCCTGATCGAGCTAGAGCCAGCTGTCTATCGCATTCACGCCCTGCACGATGCTGATCAGCTCTTTGCCGCTGAAAATTGGCGCGATGCAATCCGCCTCTATGATCGGGTGCGCGATGATCCGAGCTTGCTGGGGTGGTCGCCCTTGAATGAAGCTGCAATGCTGCGCGCCTTCGCCACCTTGCGCAAGGCCTACGCCCAGCTCGCCGCCGACCAGCGCCGCAACGCTAACGCCACTTTCGAGCTGCTCATCGCCGAAAATCCGCCTGCCACGGCTGCCGAAGGCTACGCGCTGATCGGGCGCACCTTCCTCGAGACGCTTAATCGCACCCGAGACCGCGCCCGCGCCTGTGCGGCTGCCCGCAGCATCGCCCAAGCGCGCCCAGAGACGCTCAGCGCGCTGAACAGCTACGGATCAGCACGCCTCTACACCCTAGAAGACCTGTGTCCGTTCAATTGAGGGCTACCTATGCTGGATATCTCGCGCATTGTGCGCATCTTGGGCGTGCCGATGGACATGGGGCAGAATCGGCGGGGCGTGGACATGGGGCCCAGTGCGGTGCGCTACGCTGGCTTGCAAGAGCGTCTGCGGCGGCTTGGCTACACCGTCTATGACTGCGGCAACCTTGACGTGCCCGTTGTCGAGGAGGTTGCCGAGCGCGAACAGGCTGCTCACAGCGCCAATGAGCGCATGCGCCACGTCGAGACAGTTGCTGAAGTCTGCCAGAAAATCTACCAAGAGATTTTGACGTGCATCCCAGAGGAAGACTTCGCCATTGTGCTGGGCGGCGATCACAGCATCAGCATGGGGAGCGTCTCGGCGATGGCGCGGCGGCGCCCGACGGGCGTGATCTGGGTCGATGCGCACGGCGATTTTAACACGCCTGAGACCTCGCCTTCAGGCAACCTACACGGCATGCCCGTCGCTGCCTTGATCGGGCAGGGAGCCCCGTCACTAGTGAACATCGGCTATGCAGGCGCCAAGCTGCAGCCCTCTCAGATTGTGATGATCGGCGTGCGCGACCTCGACCCTGAAGAGCGCATCCGTTTAGCGGCTAGCCACATCACGGTCTTCACCATGACCGACATCGACGAGCATGGCATCGCTGAAGTGACGCGCCGCGCTCTCGATCGGCTGAACTTCCTGGATGTACTGCACGTTAGCCTGGATATGGACGCGCTGGACCCTGAAGATGCGCCCGGCGTCGGCACGCCCGTGCGCGGCGGCCTCAGCTACCGGGAGGCGCATCTGCTGATGGAGATTCTCTCTGCCTCTGGCAAGGTGCGCTCAATGGATATCGTTGAGATCAACCCGATCCTCGACGATCGCAACCAGACCGCCGAAACAGCCGTCGAACTGGCCGCCAGTCTGCTGGGCAAGCGCATCCTCTAGCGCCTAGTCTAACTGCCAATTGACAAATTCAGTGCGCTTTTTCACAATCGTGCACACTCGTATAGCTTCTTAGACGCACTCAGGAGCACTTAACCGTGACACACCCGCTCAACTCAGTTTCGCCTGAAAGCCCCGTCTTCAGCGTGCCGATGCACGCCCTTGTGCCTGTCAACGGCTATCCAAAAGGGCAGGTGGAGATTCCACAGTCGCGCATGTTCATCATCAAGAAACTGCTGGCTGCCTTCCGCGAGAATCACCCGGATACGCCTGCTTACGATGCCTCACAGGGCGATGGCGGTGCCAGTTTGCCTGGCGTGCCGTACACGCTGCTCGAGCGCGCCTTCGAGCTGCTCAAACAGAACGGCACCGCCTACGATCCGCCGACGGGCACCCTCGCCTTCCGCAAGGCAACCGCCGAGCAGTACTGGCAGTTCAACGCCCAGCTGGGCTACAACGCCGAGAACATCGCCGCCACCGACGGCGGCCGCGATGCGCTGCTCAAGGTCTATCAGGCGATGACATGGCTGGGCACTGGGCGCGTTGGCGATGTGCTGTTGGTCTCGCGGGTGCCTTGGATTAGCTATCTGTGGGGGCCGTACGGCATGGGCATGAATGTGCTGCTGGCGCCGGGCGTCGAGGCGGATGGTTGGGAGTACACGGAAGAGGGCATCGCTGCAAGCGTGGAGTACTGCGCCAAGTACGGCGGCGGGCGGCGCATCGCTGGCATGGTCATCACCTCGCCCGACAATCCGACGGGGCGCACACTGAGCATGGCCCGCCAAATCGCGCTAGCTCAGAAGGCTTTTGCGCTGGGCATCCCATTTGTGCTGTTCGACTGGATTTATCACCAGATCACTGAGGGCGCGCCAGCTGATATCAACGCACTGCTGAGCGCCTTCCCGCCCGAAGAGCGCGCCCGCATCATCGTGCTAGATGGCTTGACCAAGTCGTTAGGTGCCTCGAACATCCGAGCGGCGCATGTGGTCGCCTCTAAACAGGTGGTCGAGTTCATCGCCAGCCGCAGCTCGCACGGCGTGATGCCGAATTTTTACGGGCAGGCGGTGGCACAGGCTGCCTACGAGCTCGGCTTCCGCAAGGCGGCGGCTTCCATCATCGAGCCGACTAACGCCAGCCGCGTCATTGTGCGCCAGTTCATCAAGGCCAAGGGCTATCGCGCTGTGATCGGCGATGGCGGCTACTACGCCTTCATCGACTGCACAGAGGCGATCCAGCGCGGCAATCTGACCGACTCAATTGCACTTGTCGAGTATATGGCCGCCAACTTCGGCCTAACGGTGATCGCGGGCAGCTACTTCTCGGAGGCAGGCAAAAACTGGATACGTTTCTCCTACGCGCTGCCGCCCGAGATCACCACACAGGCGCTTGAGCGCTTCGATCAAGCGCTGCGCTCACTCTGATCGGCAACAGGGCGGTTTGTGAAAGTTGCTCTGCTGATGATCTCGAGCCGCCCTCTCCAGAGGCGCTCAAAGAAGCTACAATAGACCTATCTATAGGAGAGTGAATGTTGAGGGAGAGGCTATGAAGCCTGCCAAGCCGATCTATCTCGATCACGCTGCCACCACCCCGACCGATCCGCAGGTGGTCGAGGCGATGCTGCCTTACTTCAGTGAGCAGTATGGCAATCCATCCTCGTCGCATCGCTTTGGGCGCCAAGCTGAGGGTGCTGTCGAGGGCGCGCGCGAGCGCATTGCGCAGTTACTGAACTGCGCCCGCGCCGAGATCGTCTTCACAGGCTGCGGCACCGAGAGCGATAACTTAGCCCTGCGCGGCGTGGCGCTGCAAGCCCTCTCAGAGAGCAAGCGGGCGCACATTTTCACGGCACGCACAGAGCATCACGCCGTCAGCCACACCGCTGAGCAGCTAGCGCGCCTGAAGCTAGCCCGTGTGACTTGGCTGACGCCTGAGCCCGACGGCACCATCACACCGCACGCCCTGCAGATGGCGCTCAGCGCCCTCAAGCCCGATGAGATCGGCTTGGTCAGCGTGATGTACGCCAACAACGAGATCGGCACTATCCAACCCATTGCGGCACTCGCCGAAGTTGCGCACGCGCATGGCACACTTTTCCACACCGATGCCGTGCAAGCCGCCGGGCAGCTCTCATTAGATGTGCAAGCGCTCGGCGTGGATATGCTGGCGCTCTCGGCGCACAAGTTCTACGGCCCGAAAGGCGTCGGCTTGCTGTATGTGCGGCGCGGCATAGCACTCCACAGCGCGCAGACAGGCGGCGGGCAGGAGAATAACCATCGCGCCGGCACGCACAACGTACCGCTAATCGTCGGCATGGCGCGCGCGCTCGAGCTCGCCTACGCAGACCTGTCTGAGCGTGTCTCGCACTACACGCGCCTGCGCGATCGGCTGATCGATGGCGTGCTGAGCCGCGTGGAAGGCGCCCATCTGACAGGCGCGGAAAAGGCGCGCCGCCTGCCCAATCACGCCAGTTTCACCTTCACAGGCGTTGAAGCGAATGCGCTCCTGATGCACCTCGATCTGAGCGGCATTGCCGCCAGCAGTGGCTCTGCCTGTAATACCGGCAGCCCCAAGCCCAGCGATGTGTTGCTCTCAATTGGCTTAGCGCCTGAGCTAGCGCTCAGCAGCTTGCGCCTGACCGTTGGCAGGCAGAACACAGACGCTGATATCACATACGTCCTGATGACTTTACCAACGGCTGTTGAGCGGCTGCGCAAGGTGCGCCAGGCGCAAGGCATCCTCTGATGCGGTGAAAGCGCCTGTATGACGGATAAGACGTTCAACCTGCCTTCACTTTCGCCACAACCAAGCCGCGCTGAGATCGCAGCCTTGCTGGGCGCAATCAAGCACGACTGGATCGGCTTGATGCAGGCGTTCAAGATCGGCTTGGAGCTTTTGAAGCGTGAGGAGCTGGACTCAGGCTCCATACAAGAAGTCTTGGCGCTGATCCAAGAAAATGTGGAACGCGGTCTCGCCTACGGTCAGTTGCTGGAGCGCCTGGCGCGCCAACTTGAGAGCGAATGAACTAGTCTTGGAGTGTTAGATGCAAGACCAACCCAAGCGGCGTGACGAGAGCACAGAGTCCCTGCATGAGCCAGGCCGATCGCTCTCGCAGCGCGTCCTAACAGCCTGGCGCGATATCCGCGATGCACGCGGTGTGCGGGCGAATGTGCTCAAAATCGCCTTGGTCCTAGTGCTGGCTTGGCTGCTGGCAGGCGCCATTCAGCAGCTGGTGATCATTGCGCTGGCGCTCGGCGTGCTGTGGCTGCTCTTCGACGTGGTGCGGCGCAACATCTTCCGCTAGCAGCCAAAAGGGATGGCAATGTTGTAGAGCGTGCCGCTCTCGAGCAGGCTGTAGGTAATGGTGAGCGTCCCGCTTAGCTGCGTGTTGCCCTGGAAAATCGGCACAAGCGCGCTCTCTAGGCGCAGCGTGAGCGTATAATCGGCTACAGCGTTCAGGCTGGGCGCGATCCATAAATCACCCGAGAGCACGCTGACTGCCCCGCCCTGCGTCAGCGTGATAAGGGGCAAGTCGATATCGCTGGGCAGGAAGCCATACTGCCACAGCGCCATGTCGCGCTCAGTTTTGCGCCCGTACGTATGCTGCGCAAGGCGCACGCCACCGATCAGATCGCCCACGCTCAGCTCCGCCACACGCCGCCGGCTTGGATCATTTGTTACCACACTGCACAAGCCGTTTTGGTCCACAAAATAGAATGTGTTGCCTAAACGGACGCCTTCCACATTGCGCCCTTCCGTCACGGCGAAGGCGTCGCCCTCAACGCGCAAGACCACGCGCCGCTCGCCGCTCAACTGATTGCTGAAGATATCTGCTGTGAGCGTGCCCTCGATTGGCTGTGTGCTGCCTGCGAAGAAACCCTCAAAGCGGATGACTAGCCGTGTGTGCCAATGCGGCAGCTGCTCGAGATTGCGATCAATCGGTGCAAAGCGCACGCCCTGATCAAAGCCGATCGGCGGGGCATTTTGCGTCATGAAGGCGACCGTCTGCGCAATTTCGAGCGACGTCTGTGTTGGTAAAGTTTGTGCCTCACAGCCGATGATCAGCAGGCAAGCGATCAGGCACAGCGCAAGGCAGCGCATGGCGCCCTCAGCCTTTCGTGTCGTGCAGGCGCGTCTTTTGGTAGGCGATAATTTGGTCGATCGTCTCATCGAGCGGTGTGGTCGGCTGCCAGCCGATACAAGCATAAATTTTGCGAATATCCGGCACGCGGCGGCGCATATCCTCAAAGCCTGTCTCGTAGGCTCGATCGTAGGGGACAAGTTGAATCTCGGAACGGCTGTTGGTGCGCGCTTTGATGCGCTCGGCCAGCTCGTAGATGCTGATCTCCTCGTTGCTGCCGATGTTAAAGACCTCACCGTTCACGTCTGGCGCCTCGCCTAAGCCGATGATCGCGCGTACCACGTCGTTGACATTGCAGAAGCAGCGCTGCTGCATACCATCCCCATAGACCTGGATCGGCTCATTTTTGAGCGCCCAGCGCACAAAACGCGGCACGACCATACCATAGTGTCCGCGTTGGCGCGCCCCAACCGTGTTGAACAGGCGGAAAATTACCACAGGCAGGTTGGCAGCTCGGTGATAGGCGAGGGCTAGGAATTCATCTAGCTCTTTCGAGGCGGCGTAGCTCCAGCGGCTCTTGGTAGTCGGGCCGAGTGTACGATCGTCGTCTTCGCTGAAGGGTACTTTCTCGTTTTTGCCGTAGACCTCGCTGGTAGAGGCGATCAGCACCTTGCGGCGATAGCGCCGCGCCGTCTTGAGCACCACCTCTGTGCCGCCGACGTTGATCTCAATCGTGTCGATCGGTGAGCTGACGATGTTCAGCACGCCGACCGCTGCCGCAAGATGGTAGATCACATCGCACTCGCTTACCAGACGATCCATCACAGTTGCGTTACGGATATCCTCGATGGCGTAGCGGAAGCCGATGCGTTTTTCCAGCGCCGCAATGTTCTCGAAGCTACCTGTGCTGAGGTTATCGATCACAGTCACTTCGTAGCCGCGATTGAGCAGCTGCTCGGCGAGGTGGCTGCCAATGAAGCCTGCGCCGCCTGTGATCAGTGCACGTGTTGCCATGCGTATACATGTCCTCTCTTGTTGCTAGGCTGATTATGTCTCACTCAGGGCGCAAAGGCAACGCCTCAGCAAGGCACAAGCGGCACTTGCGCGCCAAAGACGCGCCGCACATAGCGGTACACGGGCGTGCTCTTCATTTGGCGCGCTGGATGGGTCAAGCCGCGCCACTGCGAAAAAGTATACAGCGGCGCGCTGGACGGGCACACACCGAAGCGGAACAGCGTCAGACGTTTGAGGGGCAAACCGGGTGCTGCGCGGCGTGCCTCGTCTAATTTCACATTGATCATCAGTCGCTGGCGCACGTAGATCAGCAGCGGGTCGATCTGCGTGCTCAGATGCAGGTAGTCGGGCGCGCCAAAAGCGCCCAACAGATCGCCCAGCTGCAGCAAGTTGTCGGGTAGTGCATCTTTGGCTGTGCCTTCCACCGAGAGCGTCAGTGTATCCAGCACGCCATCAGCAAAAACGCTGAAGCTGATCGCTAGGGTGTGGTCGGGGCGGCGCGACTCAAAGCGAAAAGGCGCGCTGTGGGTCCAGTCGTGTGTTAGCGGGTGCGCCCGCAGGATTTCTATCGCCTCCTCAGGCGTGTGTCGGGCGGGTATCACGCCGAACAGACACAGACGTTGGCAAGGCGCGCCATCCGGCGTAGTGAAGATTGCGCGCCAATCAGGGCGCTGTGTGCTGCCTAAGGCACGCGCTGCGCCACTCAGTGCGCTGATCAACAACACGCTGCACGCCAACCACACGCCAATTCGGTTGCCCATCCCGGCCCTCACAACTGATTTTGGCAACATTCTAGCCCATTCACCGCCAAGCAAGCTAGGCCTTGACCATCAGCGCTAAAAATTCTACGCTTGTGCCAAAGTGACGTCTCACGGAGACTTCTCAGATGAGCGAACTCCTTTTGAATTACATCAACGGGGCTTGGCAGCACGCTGAAGCACCGTATCAGAGTGTCCGGAACCCTGCTACGGCGGCTGTGCTGGCTGAGGTACCGCTCACGCCCGCACAAGTCGTTGCACAAGCCGTCGAGCACGCCCACGCCGCTTTCTCTGAGTGGCGACTGGTGCCTGCCACTGAGCGGGTGCAGTACCTCTTCCGCCTGAAGTTCCTGCTAGAAGAGGCGCTAGACGACCTAGCGCGCACGATCACGAATGAGTGCGGCAAAACTTACGCTGAGAGCGTCGGTGAGCTGCGGCGCGGCATCGAGAACGTCGAGACAGCCTGCGGCATTCCCATCTTGATGCAGGGCTACAACAATGAGGATATCGCGCGCGGCATCGACGAGCACATGATCCGCCAGCCGTTGGGCGTAGTGGCTGCCATCACACCTTTCAACTTCCCCGCCATGATCCCGCTCTGGTTTCTGCCGTATGCCATCGCGACGGGCAACACGTTCATCCTGAAACCGAGCGAGCGCGTGCCAATGACGAGCGCCAAGCTGTTCGCCCTGATCGATCGCTTGAATCTGCCAAAAGGCGTCCTGCAGCTGGTCAACGGCAGCAAAGAGACGGTCGACGCCCTGCTTGACCATCCGCTAGTGCGCGCCATCAGTTTCGTGGGCTCGACGCCCGTCGCCAAGTACATCTACAGCCGCGCAGCAGCTAACGGCAAGCGGGCGCAATGTCAGGGCGGCGCTAAAAACCCGGTCGTCATCATGCCGGATGCCGATATGGAGATGACCACACGCATCGTCGCCGACTCTGCCTTCGGCTGTGCTGGTCAGCGCTGCCTAGCCAGCTCAGTAGCGATTACAGTTGGCCAGGCGCGCCACACATTCACCGAGTCCATTGCCGATGCGGCGCTGAGCCGTGTGGTTGGCTACGGCTTGGATGAAGGCGTCCAGATGGGGCCGGTCATCTCTGCCGAGAGCAAGGCGCGCATCGAATCGCTCATCGCGCGGGGTGCCTCAGAGGGCGCCCACACCCTAGTAGATGGGCGCGGCAAGACTGTGCGCGGCTATGAGGATGGCTATTGGCTCTATCCGACCGTGCTAGATGACGTGCCGCCTGAGAGCCAGATTGCGCAGACTGAGATTTTTGGCCCAGTGCTCAGCCTGATGCACGCCCGCGATATTGACGAGGCAATCCGCCTGGTGAACGCGCGCAGTTATGGCAACATGGCCTGCATTTTCACCAGCAGCGGGGCAGCAGCGCGCCAATTCCGCGCTGAGGCAAACGCTGGCAACATCGGCATCAACGTCGGCGTAGCGGCGCCGATGGCTTTCTATCCGTTCAGCGGCTGGGGCGAGAGCTTCTTCGGGGATCTGCACGGACAGGGCCAGCATGGCGTCGAGTTCTACACACAGACCAAAGTGGTGGTCGAGCGCTGGTACAAAGGCTGGTCGCGCCAATTCTAGGGGCGCCAACGCCCGAAGAAGCGTTGCAGGAAGCCCTGTCGCAGGCTGACCTGCAGCACGCGCGCGGCGCGCTGCGGATCGCGGATGGCGGTGGCGCGGCGCATCATGCGGATGACTGTGTAGTACCAGAACGTCACATCGCCAGGCTGCTGCGGCTGCTTGGCGATTAGGAAAGCGCTACCATCACGCGCCTTGGCGGCCAGAATCTGCCGCCCTGCGGCTTGTAGCGTCTCGATGTACTGCTCAAGGGAGCCGCCCTGCGTATTGCGGGTCGGCTCTGGCAGCAGGCGGAAAGTTTGCGTGCTTAGGTCTACCACGCCTTGATAAGCGATGTATTCGCCTTCCGCATTCGCCGAGATGAAAGTGATGTTCGCCTGACTAGCACTCGCTTGACTCACGGGCTATGCTCTCGATACATAAGGATTGCCAGCGATCCACCAGCGCCACGGCACGGAGAGCCATGGTTCGCTCACACGCTTGCCCAGCCCAATGCGGGGGCCCGTACGCACAGCCGAGTCGGGCACGGCTTCGCCGCTAGCGATCCACAGACCGCCTGCCATCGTAGTCATGTCAAGTGTGTTGTGGGCGCCCGTAATGCTCAGAGCGACGGTCAGGCGCGCGGGCCCGCTTGTCCATGCGTAAGGCGGACGACCATCTTGGCGTGAGGCAATGTGCTCGATGCCCTCTAGCGGCTGCACGGCGCGGATCAGGACGGCAGCAGGCGTATCTACCGGCTCGGCTACCACGTTCAGCAGCCAGTGAATGCCATAAGCAAGATAGACATAGGCGTGACCAGGCGCGCCGTACATCGGCAGATTACGTGGCGTACGCTTGGCGCGCCCGTGCGAGGCAAGGTCATCCGTGCCGCTGTAGGCTTCAGTCTCCACAATTTTGGCACAGATCAGCCCGCCTCCAGGCAAGCGGCGCACCAATGTTGCGCCTAGCAGCTGGCGCGCCACCTGTGTGGCGTGTTGCGCATAGAAATCGCGCGGTAACGGCTTCAAATCGCTCATGTTAGGCTGCGCTCAGCCGCCTTGACGGTGTTCTCTAGCAGCATGGCGATGGTCATCGGGCCGACGCCGCCCGGCACCGGTGTGATCGCGCCCGCTACGCGCCGCGCTGCCTCAAAATCTACATCGCCGACCAACTGCCAACCATCCTTGGCGTTCGGATCAGGGACGCGATTGATGCCGACGTCGATCACGAAAGCGCCAGGCTTGAGCCAATCGCCCTGCACCATCTGCGGGCGCCCCGCTGCAGCCACTAGAATATCGGCGCGGCGGATAATCTCTGGCAGGTCGCGGGTGCGGCTGTGGCAGAGCGTGACCGTGCAATCACGCTTGATCAGCAGGAGCGCGCAAGGCATCCCGACGATGTTACTGCGCCCCAGCACAACGGCATTGGCGCCGGCAAATGGCGCGCCGTACGCCTCCAACAAGCGTAGAACGCCAGCGGGCGTGGCGGGCACAAAATCTGGCTCGCGCCCTTTCATCGCCAAGCGCCCGATGTTGAGGGGATGGAAGCCGTCGACATCTTTAGCGAGGCTGATCAAGCTCAGGATGTGCTGCTCGTCGAGGTGGGCCGGCAAGGGCAACTGCACCAAGATGCCGTGAACATCCGAGCGCGCATTCAACGTTTCAATCAGCTTCTCAAGCGCACCTTGCTCAATCCCTTTGGGCAGTTCGTGATAGAATGATTGAATACCAACCTCGGCGCAGGCTTTGCGCTTCATGCGCACGTAAGTGTGCGAGGCAGGATTATCACCGACCAGCACCGCCGCCAAGCCGGGACGCACTCCGCGCGCTGCCAACGCGGCAGCTCGCTCCGCCACCTCAGCGCGGATTTGCGCCGCCACTGCCTTGCCGTCGATCAAAGTAGCGATGTGTTCTGCGCTCATGATATGTCCCTCAAGCCTAGAGTCTAGCGCGATTTGTGCAATTTGCCAGAATAGCACGAATCTTAATGTGCGTGCGTTACAGTCCACACTAAAGAGTTGTGAGGGCTGGGCTATGCCATATACGATCAGTTGGCTTGTTGAAAAATATGTCATCCTCTCACGCACCATCGGCGATATTGCCTACGAAGATCTGGAAGGCTACAACGCAGCCATCCTCGCTTTGCTGGATGACGGCGAAGCGCCAGTGCACCTGGTGCGGGATGTCAGCCAGCAGGGCGATTTTCCCTTCGACCCCATCGCTGTGCGGCGCGCCCTGACGTACCTGCATCACGCTAAGCTGGGCTTGATCGTCGCCTACGGCACGGCGCGCAAGAGCAGCATCTTTGGCAAGCTGCTGACGAGCCTGGCGGGTGTGCGGATGCGCTTTGTGCGCGATCACGCTGATGCGCTGCGCGTCCTAGCAGCCGAGGATGTGCGTCTAAGGGTGCTCATCCCGGATGATGGCGCTTGATCGCGAAATTTAGGTGTGCCAACTTTTTCACAAAAATTTCAGAGACTTGAGATGGCCAGTTTTGCTGCATTTAATTGATCAATTGTGCTAGACTTCAATCAACTCAAGGTGATACCAAAGGAGCGTACAGTGCCTCACAATATCGACTGGCTGATCAAGGATCATGTCATTTTGTTGCACATAAGTGGCGACCTGCTTCTCGAAGAGATCGAAGCGATCAATACAGAGCTAACAGAGCTGCTGCAAGCTGGCAAACCACCTGTTCACCTTGTGGCGGATGTGAAAGAGCTCGGTAAGTTTCCCTTCGACCTGATCAGCGTACGCCGCGCCTCAACCTACATGCAAGAGCCTAACTTAGGTATGATCGCGGTGTACGGCACTTCGCGCATTGCCGCCAGCTTTGCTCAGCTGCTGACGAGCCTAGCAGGCGTGCGGATGCGCTTCGTGCGCGATTACAGCGAGGCCCTGCGCGCCCTGGCTCCCGAAGATGCGCGCATCAAGGCGCTGATGGATGACGGCAAGGTGCCCACTGAGCGTTAGGAGGACGCCGATGCAGCCTCTCACGGTTGGCTGCATCGGCGTGGCCCTCAGTATTCGGCGCGCTTTTTGGTGTCGCCCATCACTTTTTTGCCGTTGGGCACGGTCTTCTCAGCGAATTCAGCGAAATCGCTTGGGCCAAGGTCTGTGCCGATGACGACGTTGCGCCCAATGATGAAGCCAGCCGGTATATGCGCGCCCTTGCCGATCACCGTGATGCCTAAATCGCTCGACTCAGTGATCTTACCGATTTGCACGTCATGGCCGATCACCACTTGCTTGTCGATCACACACCGCTCTACGACGGCACCTGCTTCGATGTATGTATCAGTCAGGATGACTGACTCGCGGATGACCGCATTCGGGCCGATATAGACGCCCGGCGAGAGCACTGAGCGCTCCACTACTGCGCCCTCGCAAATGACCGAGCCATCCGTGATCATACTATCGCGCACCGTGGCGCCACTCTCGATCATCACGGGCGGGCGCTCCTCGCTGCGCGTGTGGATCACCCATGAGCGATCGTTCAGGTTGAGCGAGGGCGGACGGTTCAACAAGTCCATGTGAGCTTCCCAGTAAGCATCGATCGTCCCGACGTCCACCCAGTAGCCATCGTACGGGTAGGCGTAGACTTTCAAGCCCTCAGCTACCATGCGCGGGATGATATCTTTGCCAAAATCATGGCTGGAAGAGGCGCGCGCCGCATCCTCGATCAACAAGCGCTCTAGCAGGTCTGTGCGGAAGACGTACACGCCCATGCTGGCCAGATTGCCGGGTGGATTGGCGGGTTTTTCCACGAAGTCTTTGACGCGATATTGGGCGTCGGTCTCCAGGATGCCATAGCGGCTTGCCTCGTCCATTGGCACGCGGATGGTGCAGATAGTGGCATCGGCGCCCTTGTTCATGTGAAAGGTGATCAGGGTGTAGTAGTCCATCTGGTAGACGTGGTCGCCAGATAGGATCAGGATGTTTTCAGGCTGGCGACGGCGCACAAAGTTCAAGTTCTGGTAGACGGCATCCGCCGTGCCGACGTACCAGTCGGTATCCTTACGGCCTTTGTAGGGCTGCAGCATGTGCACGCCGCCCGTGAAGCTGCGATCTAAATCCCAAGGTTGCCCACGCCCAATGTGATCCATCAGGCTGTGCGGGCGGTACTGCGTCAAGATCAGCACGTCAAAAATATTTGAGTTAACACAGTTGCTCAGTGTGAAATCAATAATGCGGTATTTCCCTGCAAAAGGCACGGCGGGCTTGGCACGTTTAGCCGTCAGGACGCTTAGGCGCGTGCCTTCGCCACCAGCAAGGATAACAGCGCGTGTTCGCATAGCGAGCCCCCAGTTAAGCGACTATTTTTCACCTACGTTCATTCTAGCGCGAGTCAGGCAAAAGCGCGACCTACATTACACATATCACGATCTATGGTATGCTAATGGCACGCTATCGCAAGGCGAAAGATCAGGCATGAACATCCTCTACAGCTTGCCACACCCCGCCGACAGCCTTGCCTCTGGGCAAGCAGGGCACGTGATCCGCGCCACAGCGCTGCTGGGCGCGCTTGAGGGGCTTGGGCACCACATCCAGCGCGTGGAAGCAGCCCGTTCAGGTGGCGCCAAAGCCTCAGTCAGCCTGTACCGTAACGTGGTGAGGCGCTTCTTGCCGCGCCCGATCGCTATGCGCCTGCGCGATCGTATGCGCATCCGTCACGGCGAGCGCTACGCCCAAAAATTGCTCGCGCTGATCGAGCAGCGCCGCCCTGACCTGATCCTTGAGACGCATATCGCCTTCAGTCGTGCGGGGATGCTTGCCAGCCGGCTTAGCGGCGTACCGCTTGTGCTGGACGATGTGGCGCCAGCTTGGGAAGAAGAGCAGCAGTACGGCGTGGGCTTGCGCCGAGCCGCGCGCGCCATCCACGCTGAAGTAATGGCGCATGCGCACCTGCTGATCGCCGTCAATCAGACGCTCGCCAAGCAGCTCGTTGAAGATGGCGCGCCGCCTGAGAAGGTAATTGTGGTGCCCAACGGCATAGATGCCGAGCTGTTCCGCGCTGATCTGGACGGAGCGCCGATCCGTGCGCGCTACGGCATCCCGCCTGATGCAGTTGTGATCGGCTTTGTGGGCTCGTTCCAGCCCTACCACCGCGTCGACCTGCTCTTGCGCGCTTTTGCCCAGCTGGAAGATGCACACACACGCCTACTCTTGGTTGGGCAGGGCATCACCAGCGCTGCCTCCCAGAATCTGGCAGCGCAGCTGGGCATTAAGGCGCGGGCGATCTTCGCAGGCGCCGTGCCGTATGCGCAAGTGCCCAGCTACCTGGCTGCCACTGATATCGCCGTCATGCCCGCCACCAACGCGTACGGCAATCCGATGAAGGTCTACGAGTACATGGCGATGGGCAAGGCGCTGGTGGCGCCCGATCAGCCGACCATCACTGAGATCGCCCAGCACGGCGAGAGCGCCTACCTATTCCCGCCCGAGGATATCACTGCTATGGCGAGGGCGCTGCAGACGCTCATCAGCGACTCAGCACTACGCCAGCGGCTGAGCATACACGGCCAGGCGCTCGCGGCGCAGCACACCTGGCTCAAACGGGCAGAGATACTCCAGCAAGCCCTCGCTGAACGCAGCATTGCCTGAGCGCTTGCTAAAAGACCACAAAAACCTGTGAATTTCTCATAAATATTTTCCACCCAGCCCTTCCGCGCTTACGAATTCATGATATAGTGGCGAAAGCAGCTGTGCTGCAACCTTTAGAATGCGCAGCCACATTTATGTTCTCGCACAGCGAACTGCAGTGAATTGCAAGCACGGGCATGTGGTTTGGCTTTTCAGCAGGTTAGGAGAGGGCACTGGAGATGGCAAAGTTCCGCTTGCTGCTGATTCTGCTGACAGCGTGGCTCTTTTTGATGTTCAATTTGGCGCGCCCGGATGTGGTGTTGGAGGCGTTCGACTTCCCACTCGATCTTTCAGCCCTTGTTTTCGTTGTTGGGATGAGCGTGGGGATTGCTATCCTGCTGATGCCCGACTTGGCGCGCATCCGCGTGGAGTATACTTTTTCCGCCGTCGTGCTGCTGTACATCTTTCTGCGCCTCACTTTTGTACCGTTCAAAGGCTTGGCGGCTGTCGATCCGCGCCGTGCTGTCTACCTGGTCATCGTCGAGACACTTGTGCTGTTCGTTTTGCTGCTATTGGTGCGCGCCGTCTCGCTAGCGGTGACCAGCTTTGAGAAAGCTGTCGAGAACATCATCCTGCGCCCCAGCAAACTGCGCATCTTGCCGCAGGCGGAAGGTGAAGAGGCTGTTAACAGCGAGCTGTTCCGTGCCCGGCGCTTCGATCGCCCGGTCGCCTTCATCTTGATCGACATGGGCCCGATCGATCAGCTGATCAGCCAAAAGCGCACCACGCTAGAGGGCGTCTTCCAGAAGCATTACGCGCAGATGCGCATTGCGCAGATCGTAGAGGCAACGCTCTACAAGACGGATGTCGTCATGTGGCACGGCGAGAATGTGTTTATTTGTCTGCCAGAGACCACCTACGAAGAGGCGCTCAGAACCGCCCAAGAGCTGGATAGCTTAATCCGCCTGCGCCTCGACCTCAAGCTGCCGATGGGTGTTGTGGCTTTCCCAAAGAATGGCTTGATCTACAGCGACTTGATCGAGGCAGCCATCCGCAGCACAAGCGTGCTAGCTGTTGAAGAAGCAGAGGCAGTTGGCACTGCCGTCAAGCGCGCTACGGCCGCCCTGCCCAAGCTGGATGTGGGCGTGGAAGAGTCTAAGCCAGTTAGCGTGCCATCAGGTGCTGGAAGCATACCTGGCGAATCGGGCCCTGTATCCGTCGGCCTGGGGGCGGCTGCGGCAGCCTTGCCTCTCAACGGCAACCCGATTCGCAAGCTGATCGACACCTATCGCAACTTATATGATGTGCTGCCCGTGCCAGATGCAGGCAAGCGGCGCGTTGGCTCGGAACGCCCCAAAGACCCCGACTTCTGGGTGAACCTGCTGCCCTATCAGAGCGCCAGCGCGCGCGCCTTCTACCGAGTCCTCAAGCGCACCTTCGACCTGACGCTCGTGCTCGGTACTGCGCCGCTGTGGGCGCCGCTCATGCTCATCATCGCGCTCTTGGTCTACCTGGATAGCGGCAGACCGATCTTCTTCACGCAAGAACGCACCGGGCGCGGCGGTAAGCGCTTCAAAATGTACAAATTCCGCACGATGGTGCCTAACGCCGAGGAGCTGCTCAAAGAACTAGCTGCGAAAGGCCTGGCCAAGCTAGATGCCAAGGGTAAGCTGGCAGAACCGCTCAAATTGGAGCACGATCCGCGCGTTACGCGGCTGGGGCGCTTCCTGCGCAAGACCAGCCTGGACGAGTTGCCGCAGCTTCTCAATGTGATTAAGGGCGATATGAGCTTGGTCGGCCCGCGCCCCACCAGCTGGGACTTGGGCAGCTACACGCTGCTGCAGACGGAACGCTTGAGCGTGCAGCCTGGCATCACGGGCCTGTGGCAGGTCTATGGGCGCGGCGATACCGACTTCAGCGGCTGGGTGCAGTGGGATATGCTGTACATTGAGAAGATGAGCCTGACACTGGATTTGAAAATCCTAATCCGCACGGTTTTGCAAGTGTTGCGGCGGCGTGGCGCACGATAGGCAGGTTGTGCGTGGCAATCTTACTGGCGCTCCTATTCTGGCTGAGCGCTTTCGCGCTGCTCTGGACGTACCTTGGCTATCCACTGCTGATGGCGCTGCGCGCTAAACTTGGAGCGCGCCCAGTTCAGCAGGATGAGGGTTACCTGCCGAGCTTGACCTTGCTCATCCCTGCCCACAACGAGGCGGATGTGATCGCCGAGAAGCTCGAGAACACGCTCAGCTTAGCTTACCCGCCTGATCGGCTGCAGATCATTGTGGTGGACGATGGCAGCACCGATGGCACACTCGAGATCGTGCGTGAGTTCGAAAGGCGCGGCGTGACGCTCATCCGCCAGCCAGAGCGCGGCGGCAAAATGGCGGCTGTCAATCGCGGCATGGAAGCAGCCAGCGGCGAGTTGGTGGTGCTGAGCGATGCCTCGCCGCGCTACGAGCCAGATGCGCTGCAAAAGCTGGCGCGCAGCTTCGCCGATCCAAGTGTGGGCGCTGTCGTTGGGGCGCTGCGCATCTGGGATGCTCAAAACGCCGTCGCTAAGCCTGCTGGCTTGTACTGGCAGTACGAATCGGCGCTGCGGCGCTGGGAAAGCCTGACGGGCAGCACAGTCGCCGTGCACGGCAACATGTTCGCCCTGCGGCGCAGCTTATACCGCCCGCTGCGTAGGCACACCATCAACGATGAGTTCAGCATCGCTATGGAAGTCATGCGGCAGGGCTATCGCGTCGTCTACGAGCCAGAGGCGATCAGTTACGACATGGCGAGCGCCACCATGAGCGATGAGTTCAAGCGCCGTGTACGTATCAACGCAGGACGCTTTCAAGCGCTTTTTTCGGCCGGCTATCTGAGAGCGCCCACGCCAGAGCTAACCTTCCGCCTGATCTCGCACAAGCTCTTACGCCCCCTAGCGCCTGTTTTCATGCTGATCGCGTTAATCAGCTCATTTCTGCTGATGCTCCTGACGGCGCTCAGCTTTGAGCGCACCTTTTGGTTCTGGCTGCTGGTCTTTTTCGGGCAGGATGTTTTTTACATGCTTGCTTACGCCGGCTACCTAGCGGAGCGCAGCGGGCGCAGCAACAAGCTGCTGAGCGTGCCTTATTTCTTCGTCAGCACCAACTTGGCGGCGCTAGTTGGCTTATGGCGCTGGCTGCGCAATCGGCAGAGCGTGCTGTGGCAGAAGCGGGCGAACGTCGATCAGGCTTGAGGGCGCCGCACACGGATGGGTAGTCGGCTGCGCTGGGCAAAGCGTGCGCGCCCAGCCGATGTGGTTGCGGGCCATGGGCGGACGCACACCTGGCGTTTGCGTCGCAGCGGCGTGAGGGCACGTACTGATTGGCGCGTTAGCTTCGGCGCACTGGCTGGCTGAGCAGTGCTGGCTGCAAGAAGGCTCGACACAATCTCCTGCAGATCGGTGCGCGTTTTCTCGCTAGGGCGCGGCACCCCAAAGACTTCCCAAATGCTCATCTCACCCGTGTCGTGGATGGTGGTTGGCTTGGGTTTAGTCTGGGCGGCTTCGGGCTCGGCGCGCGTGGGCATCGGAGTGCCTTCGGCGGGCGTCGGCGGGATTTCAGGCAGGCTGCGCGGCTTGGGCGGCGTGGACTCTAGGGCTTGGGTTGGCTCAGCAGGGGGCGATGGCGGCGCCACAAGCGAGACTGGCACAGTGCGGGCGGCTGAGTCCCATGTTGGCTCTTCGACACGCTTTGGGGCACCCGCAGGCCGTGCTTGCAGCGCCTCAGCTAGACCTTTGGGCTTACGCGGCTTGGTGTCAGCCACCTCAGATGTGACGGGCCGTTGCTCGACAGCAGTTAGTTTGGTGACGAACGATGGCTCGGCAGGCTGATGGATGAGCGTATGGGCTGCTGGCTGTGGCGGATCGTCCTCGCCAATCACGATCGGTGCACTGGGGACGGTGTGAGCAGCGTGCGCGCGCATCACTTCAGCGCCGCGCGCGGCGCGAGCGGCGGCATCGGGGGCGGGCTGCATGGCAACTCGCGCTTGGCGCTCAGGATCGAGACGCGTGCCGCTGCGCTCGACGAGTTTACGCAGATTGCGCAGACTCTCTTCCATCAAGCGGCGCATGCGACGGCGCCCGCCCAGCAGCTCTCGTAGTCCGCTGAATATGCCACGCCGACGGTATTCCACCACCCAGTTCACGATTGTGCCCTCTGGCGCGGGCTGCAGGCGCAAGCGCGCTCGGAAGGCGTGGTAGGGCCCATCGACGACTTTGTACTCGTAGCCGATGTTCTGCAGCCAGGCTGTGATTTCCTCAACAGTACTCTTGCCACGCTGATCGGTGCAGCGGCGGCGCACACCAACGCCTTGCGCCCGTGTCGTCAGGATTGAGAGCTGCTTGCAGCCTAGATGCCAGCGCGTGAGGTGCTCTGGGCGCGTCAGATACTGCCAAACCGTCTCAGCAGATGCGGCAATCAAGATGCGTTGGTCAATCAGTGGCACGATGCTTCCCTGTCAAGCGAATCAGCCTACGTTTGGGCTACGCTTTGCCTATCATACCAAAAAATCAGCGTGCGATCGAATTCCGAGTCGGTGCACCGTCTTAACAATTTGTTAAAGATTGCTTGCTAGAGCTTTAACTCAACAGCTATCTCGTTTTAACTGATAAGTGATAAGCTTGGAAAGGCTACGCTTCTAACTCAATGGGGAGATCTCTCTGCATGAACATCCGTAAGCTTGTAATCACCGTTGTGGCACTAGCACTGCTGGCAGGCGCTTTTTCCTTGCCTGCTCTCGCACAGGAGAAGACTGACGTCAAAGTCTGGATCGCTTTCACCGACACACGCCTTGATTGGTCGCGCGAGCGCGCCGCCGAGTTCAACGCACTCTATCCACAATTCAACGTTACGGTAGATGGTTACGCCAACTACGAAGAGATTCAGCAGGCGACCGATCTAGCCATCCAGCAGAATAATCCGCCCGCCGTCGTCCAGTGGTTTGAGGTTGGCACACAGCGCGCCCGCGATTTCGGCTACTTCAAGAGCATCGCCGATGCCCTAGAGGGGCGTACCGAAGTTAACGGTGTTCCAGTCAACTTCGACGACTTCATCCCGCCTGTGGTGGACTACTACACCCTAGATGGCAAGTTCACCTCGATGCCTTGGAACAGCTCCTCGCCAACGCTCTACACCAATGTCGCTATGTTGAAGGAGCTCGGCCTGGAGAATCCTCCCGCCACCTGGCAAGAGCTAGAAGCAGCTTGCGCTAAAGCGCTGGAGATGAAGGACAAGCTGAACATCGATGGCTGCGTGACCTGGCCGAATCACGGCTGGTTCGTAGAGCAGTGGATGGCGCAGCGCAATGCGCTCTACGCCAACAACGGGAACGGGCGTGACGCACGCGCTACCGAGACTTTCCTCGATAGCGAGGACATGATCGCCATCATTTCGTGGTGGCAGAAGATGTATCAGCAGGGCTACTACATCTACAGCGGCCGCCAGCGCGACTGGGGTGCCACTGAGCAGGCGATCCAGAGCGGGCGCGTACCCTTCATCATCACCTCCAGCGCTGATACCGCCAACATCACCAACGCGGCAAAGGCAAATGGCATCGACATCCTGACCAGCCGCATGCCCTACGACGCTGAAAAGGGCTGGACGGGCAACCTGATCGGTGGCGCTAGCCTGTGGCTGGTGGACGGCCTGCCCGCCAAGACGGAAGAGGGCGCATTGACCTTCCTGCTGTGGTTCACCAACACAGAGAATATCGCCGAGTGGCACAAGGCGACGGGCTATCTGCCCCTGCGCAATAGCTCGGTCGAGCTGCTGGAGAAGGAAGGCTGGTTCCAGGCCAACCCCAACTTCCTGACCGCTGTCGAGCAGATTCGTCAGACCACCGTCACGCCTGCTACGCGCGGCGCCCTGCTTGGCACCTTCCCACAAACTCGCAACATCGTCACGCGTGTGATGGAAGAGCTGATGCTGCAAGGTGGCGATCCAGTGGCAGCCATGAAGGCAGCCAAGGCTGAGGCAGATAAGCTGCTGGCAGAGTACAACGCGCTCTACGAGTAAGCCCTGCCTGCCCCTGTTTGCATAGCCATTTTGGTCAGAGGCGAGGCGCGCGGCCTTGCCTCTGTTGCTTTACTGAGGTCTGATGCGCTATGCTGAACACACAAACAAGCGTAGGAGTGACGCTTCTGGCATGATCCTTGACCCACTTCTCATCCTTAGCCTTGCCGCCGCCTTGGGAGCCGCCGTTTTGGGGATTATGTTCGTGGGCAGCAGGCGCTCTGCAGCGCTGGGCGGCGCATTGGGAGCACTGGGCGGCGCTGCAGGTGTGCTGCTCTTCATGCTGCCGCTTAATTTCTGCCCCTTCGAGCTGGAACGCCGCCCTGAGGATATTTTTCTTGGCGTGCTGCTGATTGGGGCAGGCATGGCGATCTGCCTTTTGCCGCTGCGCTGGTGGTTCATAGTGCGTCCGCGCCAACGGCAAGCTCCGCGCGCCGCCCAAGGCACTTTCAGAGGCTGGCTGACGCCTTGGCTGCTGCTGCTGCCAACCTTAGGCGTGCTCGTGCTGTTCTTATACTATCCATTCCTCGATACCTTTCGGCTCTCCACCCTGATTGTGCAGCCGCGCGCACGGCGCACGCCCTTTGTGTGCCTGAATAACTTCACAACGCTGCTGGGCGATCCAGCTTACCTGCGCAGCCTACTGATCACGCTGATCATCACGGCAGCCATTGTAGTGCTGGGCTTGCTGATCGCGCTTTTGATCGCCTCAGTTGCCTACCAGCCGATTCGGGGTGCTGGCGTCTATCGCACGCTGCTGGTCTGGTCGTATGCCATTTCGCCGGCGGTGGCGGGCTTGATCTTCTTCCTGATCTTCAACCCAATTGCTGGTATTGCTAACTACCTCACTAGCAATCTGTTTGGCATCCGGCTGGAGTGGTTCAACGACCCTAACCTGGCGATCGCGGCCGTTGTGCTGGCGAGCGTATGGAAGTCACTTGGCTTCAACATCCTCTTCTACATCGCAGGGCTGCAAAACGTGCCCAACGACTTGCGCGAGGCTGCCTCGATCGATGGCGCTAACACTTTCCAGCGCTTCTGGCTAATCACTGTGCCGATGCTCTCGCCTATCACTTTCTTCCTGGTCATCACCAACATCACCTACGCTTTCTTCGATCTATTCGGCACAATCGACACGATGACAGCTGGCGGGCCGGTCGGCGCTACCACCACACTGATCTACCGTATCTACCAAGATGGCTTCACTGAAGGCAGAGTGAGCTACGCTGCAGCACAGTCAGTCATCTTGTTCCTACTTGTGATCGGCATTACCTACCTGCAGTTCCGCACTACAGCACGCCGGGTGACCTACGGAGCCTGATTTGTATGAGCACTGAGAGCCTTTCTCAAGACCTAAGCTTGCCTGTCGGACAAGCCCGCACCTTCCCGCGCTTGCTGCCCAAGCGACTCGGCGCGCACATCTTCCTGACTGTTGCCTGCTTGATCATCGGTTTTCCGCTCATTTACGCGACGATTGTCAGCACACAGACCAACGCCGACGTCTTTGCCTACCGCTTCAGCTTTGGCAGCGCGCTTGCCGATAATCTCAACACGGTCATGAACGCGCGCAATCTGGGCACATACATGAGCAATACGATCTTCACGGCGGTGGCTGTGACGTTCGGCAAGACTGTCCTCTCGCTGCTGGCAGGGCTGGCTTTCGTATACTTCAAATTCCCCGGCAAGTGGCTGCTCTTTGGCTTCGTGTTGATCACGCTGATGATGCCGACCGAGATTCTGATCGTCGCCCTGTTGCGCTTAGTGGTGATCGATCTAGGCTGGGGTAGCACCTATCAGGCCTTGATTGTGCCGTTCATCGCCAGCGCCACCGGGACGTTCCTATTTAGGCAGCACTTCGCCAACATCCCTGCTGAACTCTCTGAGGCGGCGCAGCTGGATGGCGCCACGCCGCTGCAGTTCTTGTGGCGCGTCCTGATCCCGATCAGCTGGAACACGATCGGCGCGTTGGCAGTTATCCAGTTTATCTACGTCTGGAATATGTACTTGTGGCCTCGCCTGGTCATCACCGATTCAGCGCGGCAAGTGGTGCAGGTGGGTTTGCAATCGCTGATCAGCACGGATACGGGCATCACCTACGGCCCGTTGATGCTAGGTGCCGTGATCGCCAGTCTGCCGCCTGTGATCGTCTTTGTGCTGCTGCAAAAGCAGTTCATGAGCGGCTTCGCACTGGGGCGTGATAAGTGAGTTTGTGCTCTACAAGGCCTCACCCTGCACAATGAATCCTTGTGCAGAATGCCCAAACAGCTCTTTACAAACGGAAAGCTATAATTTGCAAGCCCATCTCTGAGATGCTAAGCGGCACAGTGGGCGCCGCAAGAGTTCATTTTGAGGACTTCATGAGTAAACGCATTCTGATCGGCCTCGTCTTGGCAGCGCTGGTGGTTGGTGCATTGCAAAGCACACCGATCACGCTTTTTGCTGCTGCCCGCACAGTAGATGGCGACCCTTCCGATTGGACTGGCACGCCATCTGCGCTTCCGCATCACGACGCCTCGAGCGATACCGAGTGGATTTACACGGGTGTGGCTGGGGATAGGCGTACCGATAGCGGCATGACTGATGATAACGACATCACGGAAGTACGCCTGACTACTGATGGCACTTATCTGTTCTTTCTGATCCGCATGGCGGATATCAGCGATGCTAGCAAGGTGCACATTGCCATCGGCATTGATACTAATCAGGAAAGCAACCCCGCCAGCGCTGGGCAGAACTTCCTGGGCGACCAGAGCGGCCTGACCTACGCTACGCGCCCCTTCATCCGTCCAGAGCGGCAATTAGCGCTGCGCTTTGGCGGCAGCGGCTCGCCCGTCATTGAGTGGTTCGCTGGCGGCACGTGGTACGGCATCGGCGGCAGCCAAATTGCCATCAGTGCCGCCAACAACATTGTTGAGGCGCGTGTACCGCTCAACGACCTAAACAGCATGAACGCCAACAGCAGCTTCATCCTGACTATGGCCACCTTCACCAACGCGCCCGGCTGGAACAACGATAACGATACCACAGCTACTGGCGCAGTCGACTCGCTCGGCATTCCTGGGCAAGGGACGGCGAACGCCTGGGATCGTGACCTGAGCGATGGGGCAGTTTCGCTTGGTTGGTACATCAAGCTGAACGGCGCTGCCAATGCGCCAACTGCCGTCGTCTTCGATCGGCTGTATCACTCTTCGTGCGATCAGTTCACAACGTTCGGCTGCCCAGCTGGCGATCATCCACAAGTCGAGCAGATTCCCAGCTTCCAAAGCTTCCCAAACGGCGAGCCGCCGCGCTTTATGAATGCGCGCCGCTTCAGCAACACGCAAGTGATCCCGGGCCGCAGCACCAACGTCTTCATTTATGATGACGAGCCGATGGAAATTTACATGCTGGCTATGGCGGGCGATCTGACCGTGGATAGCACTACGCCGTTCATCCTCTATTACGGCAGTGGCGGCACAGTCACTATCAGCCAGGTCGGCACGTGGACGGGCAGCTGGAAAGGTGCGCCGCCGCTCACCTACGCAATCTTTCAAGGCTTCATCCCATCGCAGCCGCCCGGCGATGTCTACTACTCAATGAATGTACGCGACTTCAGCGGTGATCGTGCCCTATGCCGCACCACAGGCGGCCTGAACACGCGCAAGACGCGCAACTTGTTCGGGCAGGCCTTCAGCGCTGATGGCTGTGCCTTTGCCGACTTCGCCTACAGCGTGATGGATGACGATACAAGTGGGCCGAGCATCGCCAACCTCACCTTCACTGATAACGGCAGCAACGATCAAATCTGTGCTGATGTAGTGGATAACGTCAGCGAGAGCGGCGATAACGACAGTGGCGTGCACAGCGTCACGCTGCGCTACGCCAGCACCAAAGCAGCTGTGATTGGCGGCGGCGGCACCACCGCATCGATGACGCTCACCACTGGCAATACTTACTGCGCCACAGGCCTGGACTTCACCGACCCGACCTACTATCGTGTCGAGGCGCTCAACAACGACTTCGATAATGGCATCCCAGCCGACCGCGACTTTAGCAAGACCTCTGAGCTTTGCGAAGGCGCTAGCTGCGATAACAGCTACGATGGCGATAACAATGTGCGCTGGTTCGAGGTACTGCACGATACGCGTAACCGCACGGCTATCCCAGTCAGCGGCAAGGAGAAGTACCGCGATCCCTTCGGTGCTGTGCAGACGGGCAGCGCGATCACCTTGCGCATTCGCACAGCCCATAATGACCTTGAAGCTGCCTCTGTTAAGGTCTACAACACAACCATCGGCGATCAGGTCATCGTGGGCAACAAGCTGACCGAGAGCAACCCTGATTATGACTGGTACGAGTTCGTCATCACGCCCGCTATGACTGCGACCGCCCGTGAACTGTACTATAAGTTCATCCTGATCGACGGCACGGACGTAGACTGGTACATAGATGACTACTCGCACAACAGCTACGACCACGAGGATCGCTATGAGAATGGCACAGGCATGGTGGTAGACGATGGCGAGGCGCCGCAATACTTCGGCAACGCCTTCCGCATCACAGTCTACGACGCCGCCTTTGCCAGCAGCGTGGCAGCTTGGGCACCCAACGCCGTGATCTATCAGATCATGCCCGATCGCTTCCGCAACGCCGATCCGGCTAACGATAACGCTGCGCCCTACAGCGACGTCTACGGCAATCCTGCCACGCTCAGCAGCACATGGAATGCCGCACCCGAAGATGCGCGCGTCACCAATCAGTGGAGCCGTGACTTCTTCGGCGGCGATCTGAAAGGCATCCGTGATGAGCTAGACTACCTCAAGCGCATCGGTGTGACGGCGATCTACCTGAATCCGGTCTTTGCGGCGCCTTCCAATCACGGCTACGATACAACGGATTACTACAAGATCAATCCGCGCTACGGCACCAATGCCGACTTCCAGCAGCTAGCAGCTGAGGCGGATGCGCGCGGCATCAAGATCATCCTTGATGGCGTTTTCAACCACACTGGCTCGGATTCAGTCTACTTCGATCGCTACAACCGCTGGGATGTGAATGGCAATCCTGTAACGGGCAACGACGGCAGCGGCGCCTGTGAGTCGGCTAGCTCACCTTATGCAGCGTTCTACACCTTCACACCATTGGCGGGCGGCCCGTGCCGCAGTGGCACTGCCACCTATGACTCCTGGTGGGGCTACGATACGCTGCCGCTGGCGATCGATGGGGTGCCGAACAACGCCTGGCGCAACTTCGTCTTTGACGTGAACAACGACGGCACAAACGGCATCAACAGCCTGCCTGCAATCATCCAGTACTGGTATCAGCTGGGTGCCGGCGGCTGGCGCTTCGATGTGGCCGATGAAATTCCACATGACTTCTGGCAGCAGTTCCGTGCCCAAGTGAAAGGTAACGATGGCTACCTCGGGCCACTCTACACAGAGGTCTGGTATGAGGCGACGCCATGGCTGTTCGGCGACCAGCTGGACGCAACTATGAACTATCGCTTCCGCAAGGCGGTGCTGGGCTTCCTGATCGACTCCACCTGGACGGACAACGACAACAACGGCGATCAGACCATGTGGAAGCTCTCGCCAAGCGAGTTCGACTACGTCCTGAACTCGATCCGCGAGGACTATCCGCCTATCGCCTGGTATGCCATGATGAACCTGATGGGCTCACACGATACAAACCGTCCCGGCTTCGTGCTGCGCGAGCGCAGCGTGGATGCGCCCACCACCATCGCTAAGATGAAGCTGATGGCGGCCATTCAGTTCACCATGCCCGGCGCACCCACAATCTACTACGGCGATGAGGTAGGTCTGGGGCTGCGTGACTACGGCGGCTACGCCAACTGGGGCGCCGGCAAGACGGTCAGCGGCATCGTCCAAGATGACCCGTACAATCGTCATACCTTCCCGCGCACGCCAATAGCGGATGACCCCTACAGTCAAGTGCCAGGCGCCTTCGGTGGCTTCACGAGCAGCTCTGGTGCCTTGCCAGGCAGCTTGCCCAACCTGAGCCTGCAGGAGACCTATCGCCGGCTGGGCTTAGCGCGCGCCGACTACGCTGTGCTGCGCCTTGGTGATTGGGTGACCCTGCTGGCCGATGACACGAACGAGATCTACGCCTATGCGCGCCTTGACGCTGACAACACGCTAGGCGGCGCCGATTGCGCTATCACAATCATCAATCGCAGCACTGCCACCCGAAGCGTGACGCTGAACAACTTGCCAGCGCAGTGCGCCAACCTAGCCTACACAGACTTGCTCAGCGGGACTACAGCAAGCGCAGCCAGCAGCCTCAGCACCTCGCTGAGCGGGTTGACGGCACGAGTCTTCTTGCCGCCACAGCAAAACCCGAACACAGTTGATAACACGGCGACCTTGCCGCCCCACAGCTTGACCCTCGCCAGCAGCCACCTGACTCTGGCCACTGGTGCGACGGGCACTCTCACAGCCACCCTGACTGACCTGGCCGGCGTGCCGCTGCCTGCTGGTGTGACCGTCAACGCGCAGGTGTTGAGCGGCAGCGGCACTTTGAGCGCGTCGAGCGTCACGACTGACAGCAGCGGCACGCTCAGTGTGAACTACACCGCGCCCAGCACACCTGAGCAGGCGATCATCCGCTTGAGCATCGCCTCGCCCAGCGGCCGCAACGTCGAGGCGCATGCAGCAGTCTTCGTCGGCTACAGCGGGGCGCCCCAGGCAGCCAGCGGCGCAGTGCGCCTGCCCATTGGCACCAAGTTGAGCCAGGTTGGCGCAGTGCAAGCCATCAAGCGCGGCACGGGCGAGCCTGTCGTGCTGCTGGGCAGCTACACAAGCGATCCGACGCCTTTCGGCGCGATCGCTGTCTCGCCTTTCGTGCCCGTGCGCCTAAGCAGTACAAGCAATGTGGACGATTTGATCGTCAAGCTGCCATACACCAATGCGCCTAACGAGGCAGACTTCCGCGCTTGGTGGTACGACGGGAGCACATGGCGGCAGTTCGTGGGCAGCAGCGATGTAGACACAACCAACGACGTCTACGCACTGCGCCTGACGGCAGCTAGCGAGCCTGCACTCAGCGATGTGGCGAACGGGGTGATCTTCATGATCGCTGCGCCGCCGACCTACAACGCCAGTGTGTCGAGTGGCGGTACGCTGGTGCTGAACGGCCTGCAGAACGTCAACATCGGCCACTGGCTGACCTTGAGCAACGCGGGCGGCGGCATCCTGAACGTGAGCGTGCAGACCATCAGCGGGCCCTTCAGTGTGAGCGGCCTACCCGTCAGCATCGGGCAGGGCAGCCCGATCACTATCACGGTCAACTGCACGCCGTCGCCCACGCCGCAAACTGGGGTGCTCGTGCTGCAGAGCAACGAGATCGGCAGCCCAACCTACACCTACAACCTAATCTGCAGCCGCGCGCTGGATACGATCGCCGTCTACCGGGCCGACACATTCCTAATCCGTTATGCCAATACGACCGGCTTTGCCGATCTGACGCTGGCTCTAGGCGCGAGCGGCGACATACCAGTGGCAGGCGATTGGGACGGTGATGGTGTGGAGACGATCGGCTTCTACCGCCCCAGCACAGGGCAGTTCTTCCTGAAAGATAGCAACACCCCTAGCGCGCCTGTGGTCTATAGCTTCAGCTTCGGCGCGCCAGGCGATATCCCGGTGGTTGGCGATTGGGATAACGACGGCAAAGCAGGTGTAGGCGTGTTCCAGCCATCGACTGGACGGTTCCTCCTGCGCAATGCGCTCTCAACGGGCTTCGCCGATCACAATATCACCTTCGGCACAGCCAGCGATCTGCCAGTGGCAGGCGATTGGGATGGCGATGGCTTCTATAGCATTGGCGTCTATCGGCCCAGCACTGGGCAGTTCTTCCTGAGCAACACGCTGTGCACCGCCTGCATAGCCCTGGCAGACTACGCCTTCTTCTTCGGCACTGCCGCCGATATCCCCTTCATCGGAGATTGGAATGCGGACGGAGCTTCAGGCGTCGGCGTGTTCCGTGTCAGCAACGGCAACACCTACTTCCGCAACGTACTCAGCACAGGCCCTGCGGATTGGCAGATCATCTACGGCATCGGTGGTGACCAACCGCTGGCTGCTAAGTGGTTGCCAGACTCAGGCCCAGATGCGCCCAGTGCACCTGAAGCTGCACCGACCTTCGTGCCGCGTCAGTAGAAAGGCGCTGAACGATAGCAGCCGCCCGTGCGTACAGCATGGGCGGCTGCTTTTCGGGCACCGCTTAGGCGCTCAAGCGGAACGGATTGAAATCTGTCTGGCGATCGAAGTAATCCTCGTTTTCGGCGCGCTTCAGCCAGCCTACGATGAGATAGGTCAGCGGCGTGAAAAGCGCTTCCACAGCCACCTTGAAGATGTAGTTCGAGAGGAAGATGGCGGCCACTAGATCGGGTGGCAGGGCTGTCTCAGGCGCGAAGATCCCGATCGGCAGTGCAATCAGGAAGGCAATCGCCACGAAGACGCCCGTATCGACTGCCTGCCCGATGACCGTTGAGCCGATGGTGCGCGTCCACAGGTAGCGCCCGCCCGTCCAGAGCTTCATCTTAGCCAGAACGAAAGCATTCACAAAGCTGCCTGCGAAGTACGCCAACAAGCTGGCGATGACGATACGCGGGGTCTGGCCGAGGATGATGGCGAAGCTCTGATCGCGCGTCCAGTTTGGCACGCCCTCGAGGGTGTTCCACTGCGGATCGGGCGGCAGCGCCTGAACCATTGAGAGCGTCAGCGCCATCACCGCGATCCAGAAGAAGCCAGTCCAGATGACGCGGCGCGCGCGCTTGTAACCGTAGACTTCCGTCAGTATATCGCCGAAGATATAGGCAAGCGGGAACAGGAGTGTGCCGCCGTCGAAGGTGAGGTCGCCTATGATCACAATTTTAGTCGAGGCGATGTTGCTGATCAGCAGCACCGCCACAAAGGCGGCCGTCACGAAATCCAGGTAGCGGTAGGCGCGCAGAACGGGTTGATCAGTCATCAGGATGCACAGTCCTTTCTGAAAGGGATGCGAAGACGGCTGCGGCGCGCAAAACAGGCGCGTGCAGCCGTCGGTTATTCTTGCACAGCTTTCCCAAAGACGCTAGATGTTGTTTTTAGCGTGCCTGATGATATCAGTCACCTCGAAAAAGACTTCACCCTCAGCGCCAGAGCCATCGCGGACAGTCAGCACATCGAAGTAGCGGCCGTCTTGGGCTATCAGGCGCTGGCCCAAGCTCTCCAGGCTCAAGGCGCGCAGCATCTCATACTCCTCGCGCACCGTGATGACCTTGAAAGCCGTCTGGGGGCTACGTCCATCGCCGCTGCCAAGCAGGGAGCCGATCAAGCCGCGCGCGAACTGCAAGTGCCACGCTGCGCGTCCTTCGTCTTCTAGTTGTTGGTAGATGTAGGAGAGCGTCAGGTGCAGTGGCGCATGCATGTAGTCATCAGCGAGCAGCCGTTCGCAGCGTGCCACCGCCGCAGACCAATTCTCAGCGCGCATTAGATCGATCAGTTCAGCGTCGGGGGCGCCACTGCGGTAGGGATTGTAGTGCGGCGTGTGGGTGTAGGCGTGGCGCAGAGCTGTGAAGTCGGCCTGACGGATATCATTTAGCGCGCTTGCCAGCAGCTGGGCGTAATCCATAGGTGTTCACCCGAAGAGTTGAGCCGACTCAATCTCGGCGGTGCTGAAAGTGTGGACGACGCGCTTCGTGTTGAAGGCAGCATCTTGCAGGGCGTGGCGCAGGCGCATCAAAGCAGGCAGGACGCTATCCAACATCTCGTCGTAGAAGGCGAGGGCGCCCTCGCCGCGCCACCCGCCGCGCCGCAGCTCATCTAAGCAGGCAGTGATGCTGCGTTGCAGGGCGGTCAGGTCTTGGGAGTAGCAGTCGAAGGTACGTTCGATGGCGGCAAGTTCATCATAATTGCTCTGAATGATTGGCGCGCTCATCATAAACCCCTTTTGCAGGATGATTCCAACGCCAAGCATAGCATGGGCACTGGTTCAGCACAAGTTTTAACAAATGGAAATTTGATTCGCGCCCCTTTTGGCCCTGTGCAGGCTATAATAGCCGTCTAAAGGCTTTGAGAGGATTTTCACATGACGACGGCTAAAGTTGAGCGTATCGCTGTGATCGGCGCGGGGGCGATGGGCAGTGGCATTGCTCAGGTGAGCGCTACGAGCGGCTTTCACACCACCTTGATCGACATCAGCGCTGAAGCGCTTGAGCGCGCTAGGGAGAACATCCGCCAGAGCGTGGAGAAACTTCACAGCAAGGGCAAGCTGGACGATGCGGCGCGCCGTAACGCGCTAGAGGGCATGCTCAGCGGCACGGATTTAGCCCTTGCTGCCCAAGCAGACCTGATCATTGAGGCTGCCAGCGAGAACAAGTCGCTCAAACTGAAGCTCTTCGCCGAGTTAGACACGCTCGCCAAGTCGGGCGCCCTGCTCGCCTCTAACACCTCTTCTATCTCGATCACCAGCCTTGCTGGGGCCACCAAGCGCCCCGATCGCGTGATAGGCATGCACTTTATGAACCCGGTGCCGATCATGCCACTGGTCGAGCTGATTCGAGGCTTGGATACGAGCGTACAGACCGTCTCAACTGCCCTAGAGGTCTGCCGCGCGATGGGCAAGACCGTCTATGAGGCGAACGACTCGCCCGGCTTCATCTCGAACCGCATCTTGATGCCGATGATCAACGAAGCGATCTTCTGCCTGATGGAGGGCGTTGGCACGGCGGAAGCCATCGACGGCGTGATGAAGCTGGGCATGAATCACCCGATGGGGCCGCTCACTTTGGCAGATTTCATCGGCCTAGATGTCTGCCTGGCTATCCTAGAGGTGCTGCACAGCGAGCTGGGCGATGATAAGTACCGCCCGTGCCCGCTCTTGCGCAAGATGGTGGCAGCGGGTCACTACGGGCGCAAGACAGGGCGCGGTTTTTACACCTATCAGTGAAGAGGCCTACAATGCGCGGATTGTACTTTGATAGGGCGCTGAGTTTGCGCCAAGACCTACCAGAGCCAGAGCCACGCCCCGATGAAGCGCTGATTGGGCTGCGCTTGGCAGGTATCTGCCACACTGACCTGGAGCTGACGCGCGGTTACATGGGGTTCAGGGGCGTGCTGGGGCACGAATTCGTGGGCGAGACTCTGGCAGATTGTAGCAGCTTCCCAGCTGGCACGCGCGTTGTCGGCGAGATCAACATCGCCTGCCGCGCTTGTGATTTCTGCCTGGCAGAGATACCCAGTCAGTGTCGGAATCGGGTTACGTTGGGCATCGATCGCTACGATGGCGTTTTCGCCGATCGCTTTCGGCTGCCGGTGCGCAATTTGTATGCCGTACCAGAGACAGTCAGCGATGAGATGGCTGTCTTTGTCGAACCGCTGGCAGCGGCGCTGCAAATTCCCGCGCTGGCACCTATCTCGCCCACACAGCGCGTCATCGTGATTGGCGCGGGCAAGCTGGGCTTGTTAGCGGCACAGGTCTTGCGGCTCTTGGGCTGCGAGCTGATCGTGGTGGCGCGGCAGACGCGCCCGATCAGCTTGCTGGAGAAGTGGGGCATAGCCTATGTGGATGCGCGGCGCGGCAGTTGGCTAGATCGCATTGGGCAGAATAGCGCGCATCTAGTCGTAGATTGCACAGGCAATGCCGAAGGCTTTGCCAGCGCGCTGCAGATCGTGCGCCCACGCGGCGTGATTGTGCTGAAGAGCACGTATAGCGGTCTGCCTAGCGCCGATCTCTCGCGAATCGTGATCGACGAGATCAAAGTAGTGGGCAGCCGCTGCGGCCCGTTTGGTGCGGCGCTGCGCCTGCTGGAAAAAAAGCTCATCGACGTGGAGCCCATGATTGAGGCGGTCTACCCCTTGGCAGATGGCCTGGCTGCCTTTGATCACTCTAGCGGCAGCGGCAGGCTGAAAGTGCTGCTGCACCCATAAGTACACAAGAAGGATTTCAAGACATGCTCTCTGACCTTGCCATTGCCCAACGTGCCACCCTCAAGCACATTCACGCCATCGCCGAGCAGATGGGCTTAACGCCTGAAGATCTCGACTTGTATGGCAGCCCTTACGTTGCCAAGCTGCGCCTTGAGGCGCTTGAGAAGCTCAAGGATCGCCCGCACGGGCGCTACATCGATGTGACCGCCATCACGCCGACGCCGCTCGGCGAGGGCAAGACGACCACCACCATCGGTTTGGGGCAGGCGATGCGCCACATCGGCAAGCGCGCTATCGTCACCTTGCGCCAGCCCTCACAAGGGCCGACCTTCGGGATTAAGGGCGGGGCAGCTGGCGGCGGCTACGCCCAAGTCGTGCCGATGGAGACGTTCAACCTGCACCTGACGGGCGACATCCACGCCGTGAGTGCTGCCAACAACCTGCTAGCAGCCATGCTGGATAACAAGCTGCTGCGCGGCAATCCGTTGCGCATTGATGTGGATAGCATCACTTGGAAGCGCGTGGTAGATATCAACGACCGCGCCCTGCGGCGCATCATCATCGGCTTGGGCGGCAAGAGCGAGGGCGGCGTGATCCGTGAGACGGGCTTCGATATCGCCGTCGCCAGCGAGGTGATGGCTATCCTGGCCCTGACTACGTCGCTGCGCGATATGCGCGAACGGCTGGGGCGGATTGTGGTTGCCTTCACAGAGGATAAGCAGCCTGTGACGGCTGAGCAGATCGGGGCGGCGGGTGCCATGACCGTCCTGCTGAGAGAGGCATTGCGCCCTAACCTGCTGCAGACGCTCGAAAACACGCCAGCTATCGTCCATGCAGGGCCGTTCGCCAACATTGCGCACGGCAACAGCAGCATCCTTGCCGATCAATTCGCCATCAAGTGTGCCGATTACGTGATCACTGAGAGCGGCTTTGGCGCGGATATCGGCGCGGAGAAATTTTTCAACATCAAGTGCCGCTGCAGCGGCTTAGTGCCCGATGCAGCCGTGCTAGTGGCGACTGTGCGGGCACTCAAGGCGCACAGCGGGCGCTATCGCATTGCAGCCGGTAAACCGCTGCCGCCTGAGCTGCTAGAGCGGAATGTGGCAGACGTCGAGGCAGGTGCAGCAAACCTGATCAAACAGATTGAGAACGTGCGTCTGCACGGCGTGACACCCGTCGTAGCAATCAACGTCTTCGAGAGCGATCATCCCGATGAAATCGCAGCCATTCAGCGCATCGCCGTTGAGAACGGGGCGTTGGGTGCCGCTGTGGCGCGTCACTTCACGCAGGGCGGGCCTGGCGCGATCGAGCTGGCGGAGATGGTCGTGCAGGCAGCCGAGACACCCAGCCAATTCCGCTTCCTGTATGCGCTGGAACAGCCGATCAAGGCCAAGATTGAGACGATCGCCAAAAAAATCTACGGCGCAGCCGCTGTGAGCTACGAGCCGCTCGCCGAGCGGCAAATTGCCATGTACGAGCGCGTCGGTCTGGGCAATCTGCCCATCTGCATGGCGAAGACGCACCTGAGCCTGAGCCACGATCCAAATTTGCGCGGCGCGCCGCAGGGCTTCACGCTGCCCATCCGCGAAGTGCGCGCTAGCGTCGGGGCCGGCTTCATCTACCCGCTGTGCGGCGAAATGCGCACCATGCCCGGCTTACCCGAGCATCCTGCTGCTGAAGGTGTGGATATCGACGCTGAAGGTAACATCGTTGGTTTGTTTTGAGCGCCAGCAAAACGCCGATTTTGCAGTGCTGTGTTTAGCAAGCTACAATTCGCATCAGCCCCGTGAGAGTTGAGATTATTTTGCGTTAATCTCCTCTTAACATCGAAAGGAAAGTGCCATGCGAAGGCATATGCTGTACTTTTTGTTTAGCGCAGCCTTGCTTGTGGCAGGCTGCGCACCCGCCCTCGAGCCGACGCCAACAGCCACTAGCACTGCCACGCTCACCAACACGCCTGATGCTACCGAACGCGCTCAGGCGGCGCTGCAAGCTACACAAACTGTCATCGCTCAGCAAAATGCCCTTGCCACTAACATCGCCGCCACACAGTTTGCCATCAATCCGCCGACCGCCACCCCAACCAACACCGAGACGCCGACCCTCACTCCAACTCAGACGCCCACCCGCACCCCCACCTTCACGCCGACTCGCACGCCGACCCAGACGCCCACGCCTAGCCTCACGCCCAGCCTGACCAGTACGGCGACTGCCACAAACACGGCAACTGCTACAAACACAGCCACCGCAACTCACACGCCCACGCCCGATCTGCAAGCGACGGCTGACTCGGCTGTGCAAGCCACAATCAGCGCGCTTGTGGCAGCTACCGATATCGCGCAAGCCACTCAGGCGCTCACGCAGACGGTGGACGCACAAGCCGCTCAAACACTTGCTGCAGCCTCCACAAAGACTGCTGCAGCACGGGCTACTGCTACGCCGCTCGTCATGACTGTTGTAGTTACTGCGCCTGTTACACCGGCTGGTCTGCCGCTCACCCTGACCGCCATCGCCAACTTCGAGCGCGTGCGCAGCGACTTACAAGCGACGCTGAACGCTTTGACTTTCACGCCTACACACACGCCCATCATACCGACGCTCACACCAACCTTCACAGCGATGGCAACTAGTACGGCAACTCCCACGCTCACAGCGACGACAACCGCAACGGCGACCAACACCGCCACTGCAACCAACACGCTCACGCCGAACGCTACACAGACCTTCGAGGCGGTCATCAGTGCCTCGCAAACGGCGCGCGCCATAGAGCGTACGCTCGAGGCGATCATCGCCGCCACCGATACCGCCCTAACGCCGACTGCCACCTTCACACCGACGGCTACCGCCACAGCCACCCATACCGCCACTTTCACGCCGACAGCAACTAACACTGCCACTGCCACACACACTGCTACAGCAACTTTCACTGCCTCAGCAACCCTCACTGCCAGCCCAACGCGCACGCCAACGCTGACCCGTACGCCTACTTTCACGCGCACACCAACGCTAACCCGTACGATTACGCCAACGCGCACCGCCACTGCCACGCCTAATCTGACTCTGACGCGCGTCGCTCAGCTCAACCTCACTGCTACTCAAGCGGCGTTTGATGCCCAAGTTGCCCGCTTCTTCCGCGAGGCACGCCTGATCTATGAGGAGTCAGTCATTCGCCTGCCACACAACGCCGCTGATGGCTTCATCAGCTCGCAGGAACTGACCTGCACGCCCAACTTCATCCTCAGCGCGCGCTTCTACACGCCCTATGAGAATTTTGCGTGGTCAAACGGCGTGATCTTCCGCCGCACCCGCGATCAGCAATTCCGCCTGATCTTCGATCAAAATGCTCAGTATGAGCTGGTGCGCTTCTTCCGTCCGCAGGCCGATGCCCAATTCACCTTCGAGACGCTCGAACGGAGCACTCTGCCTGATGGCGTTAATCGCAGGCGTGATTCGTTCAACGATGTGCTGCTGATTGTACGTGGCGAAGTGGTGGTTTTCTACCTGAATCAACGCCTCATCACGCAGCTGAACGTCTCGCGCTATCAAGAGGCGGGTTGCATCGAAGTGGCTACAGGTCTATACACAGGCACCGAGCGCGATGGCTTCGATACTTTTGTTGAAGAGGTGAAAGTCTGGCGGCTGCCCTTCACACCTGAGCTAACGCGCACCTTCGATGCCGCTCTTGCCGCTACCCTAACCGCTATACCCTTCAACGAACGAGTCGGCACAGCAGTGGCGGGTACACTCACGCCTGCTACGCCGACGCCGACGCGCACGCCGACAGCTACGGCAACCAACACCGCTACGCCGACTTTCACGCTGACGCCGACGCGCACGCCGACGGCTACGGCAACCAACACCGCTACGCCGACTTTCACGCTGACGCCGACGCGCACGCCGACAGCTACGGCAACTAACACCGCTACGCCGACTTTCACGCTGACGCCGACGCGCACGCCGACGCAGGTCGCGCTGACCTTCACGCCACGCCTTGATACGGCCACACCGACGCCTACGCGCACCCCATAAGCAGTGAATGGGGATCGGTCAGGTGCCGATCCCCATCCTCCTGCCAACCACAGAACAGCCACCCTCAAAAGTCTGATCTGGGCGAGGCGATTAGGCAGTCTGCGCAGCTGTATTTCGATTGGGGCTCACGCCATCTTTTGCCAACTGTGTTATAATTCGCGCGTTCAATCAGAAGACGCTAGCGAACGGTAGCAAGTGTTCAGGCAGTCAAACCTCTAGGGCATCTCATATGTACATGAGCAGTCGGAACTTAGTCGGGCAGAAGCTCGGCGAGTATGAGCTCAAAGAGTTGATCGGGCGCGGCGGCATGGCAGAGGTCTACTTGGGCTACCAAGCCAACCTGCGCCGCAATGTAGCTGTGAAGGTGTTAGCGCAGCAATTTAACATGGAAGAGGGCTTCATCGAGCGCTTCACGCGCGAGGCACAGATCGCTGCTTCGCTCGATCACCCTCACATTGTGGCAATCTACACCTACGGCACGCAGATGGGCGTCAACTATATGGCAATGCGCTTGCTGCGCGGCGGTTCGCTTGGCGATCGCGTGCGCGAACGGCGTGCCACCAGCAATAAGCTGCTCTCGCTATACGAAATCGCCGACATGTTGACGAAAATCGGCAGCGCGCTGGATTATGCTCATCGTCAGAACATCATTCACCGCGATATCAAGCCCAGCAACATCATGTTCGATGAGAACGGCACGCCTTACTTAGTGGACTTTGGCATTGCTAAGCCGCTTGATATCGCCTCGCAAGTGACTATGCCTGGCACCTCGATGGGCACAGTTGCCTACATGGCGCCTGAGCAGTGGCGCGGCGAGACGCTGACGCCCAAAGTCGATCAGTACGCGCTTGGCCTAGTGGTCTACACGCTGGTGACGGGTAAAATGCCTTTTGAAGTGCCCGTCGATGCGCCTTACGCCCTGATGCACAAACACCTCAACGAGATGCCGCCGCCAGCGCACACGCTCAGAGAAGGCGCACCGCGCGCACTTTCAGAGGCAATTGAGCGTGCCATCGCTAAAAACCCAAACGCCCGCTATGACACAATCGGGCAGTTCGCCAGGGACTTTCAGGCGGCCGTCGATCAAGCTGAAGAAACAGAGCGCAGCACAGGCTTCTTCACCTTCCAGCTCTCCGAGCGCCCTGAGCGCCAGATACCTGCCACGCCACCACCGCCTATTTCTGTGCCGATCGAGCGCGTGCGGGTAGCTCCCCTAGCTCCAGATGGCGAAGAGCCCCCCGCACGCGTCTCACCCAGCAGATCGCAACGCAGTGTGCCCCTGATCGCCATTTTGGGCATCCTTCTAATCGTGGCCGCCATTAGCATTGTTGGGCTATTGCTTGCTCAGACCACTGCTGAGATAACGCAGACTCAAACTGCTGTCGCTGCTTTGGAAGCTACTCAAGCTGATCCGTCCGCTACGCCCTCGCCCGACGCTGCGCGGCCCGATGCAACACCCACACCCACTTCTGACGCTGCAGAGCCGCCCCCTGTCATACTCATTGAGCCAGTCACGCCTGAGAGCACCCCAACCGAGCTGCCGACCTCTACGCCGACTCCCACCGCCACGGAGCCGACAGCTGTCGCCCTCATTGAGCTGCTCACAGCCACACCCAGCCCCACCTCCACACCCACGCCACTCCCGACTGCCGCAGAGCCGACAGCTGTCGCCCTCACTGAGCTGATCACACCCGAGAGCACCTCTCTCGCTGCCAATACGCCCAGCGAGACGCCTGCACCGAGCCCATCGCCTACGCAGACAGCCTCTCCGCTTGCCGAGCCAACTCAAGAGGAGATTGTCATCGTCCTGCCAACCCCCACCCCAACCTCTGAGCTGACCATGACAGCGCAGGCACAGGCTGCTCGCACAGCCACTGCTTTGCAAGCTCGGCTTACCATGCAGGCGCGCACCGCACAGGCAGGCTTGACACAAACCGCCATCTTCGATCAAACTTTGCAGGCGCTCGTCCTGACGCGCATCAGCGCTGACCAGACTGCAACGGCTACTTTATTCACTAAGACGCCCACTAACACGCCGACTTTCACTGCTACCGCCACATCAACGCCGACGCTCACCCCTAGCCCAACTTTCACGCCCACCGACACACCAACACCCACTAATACGCCATTGCCTACCGAGACTTTCACTCCAACGCCCACTGAAACGCCCACACCTACGCCCATCCCGCCCATTGACGAACAACAAGGGCTGCGCGGCGTCATCCGCAGCACTGCGGCAAACGTGAACGTGCGCCGAGGGCCCTCGTCGCGCTACGAAGTGATAGCTGCCATCCCCAACGGCACAGAGATCATCATCCTTGCCCAGAGCGATGTCATGATCAGTGAGAACAATCCTCTGCGCGATCCCAATAACCCAACTTGGCTTAATGTCGCCATTCAGCGCCCTGATGGCGAAACAATCTATGGCTGGGTTGTTGATGGGCTGGTGGTAACTAACAACGAACCAACCCGTCTCGAGGAGCTGCGTTTGTGGGTTGATTCTCCCACTGCGGAGCAGCTGGATGCTAATGCAAACCGTTTGGTTGTCGACGGAAGCTTCAACGTCGCAGGTTGGGCCTTTGATGGCACCCGCAGCGCGACCGACGGCTCGGCTGGCATCAGCAGCATTACCATCTTTGAAGGCAACAGCTGCAGCAGTCGCAGCGGGCGCATTCTCGCCATCAGCATCCCGATGTTCCAGCGCCCAGATGTGGTAGAATTTTTCAAAAGCACGTATGGGCTCAACAGCACGCACGAAGTCAGCGGCTACGGAATACCGGTCCAAAACGCTGAGCCTGGCGATCGCCTGATCACAGTGTGTGCCCAGAGTCGCGCCACAGGGCGCGTGGTGGCGTGGGTACTGCCTATCCGCGTGCGCTAGCTTTGGAGGGCCCCGCCCAGCTGCACAGAGTGTGACACCATGAGAGAGCGTGCAAATCTGCTGGCATGGGCGCTCTTGATGCTCTTGAGCTTCTACATCGCTTTTGTTGGCGCTGCCCTAGCGCTCGAGGTGCGCTTCAAGAATGCAGCGCTCGCGCTAGGCGCAGTGGTACTAGGCGTATGGGCGGTGGCCCGCTGGCGCGGCAAGTGGCGTTGGCACAGCACTCCATTGGATGGCTTGGCGCTGCTCTGGCTGGCTGTGATCGTCATCTCAATGTTGGCAAACCTAGCCATATGGCGCCGCAGCGCCATTGGGATTTGGTATGTCGGCATGTACTTGGGCGTCTGGATAGTGCTGTGGGATTGCATGGCGAATCGCGTCTTGTCGCGCAGCGCTGTTGTCGACGCTATGCTCCTCAGCAGCCTGGTGCCGCTTACCTTTACCGTCCCCGAAGTGGTAGTTTTCGCTGCCGAAGCGCTGCAGGCGCTCGCTGAAGGCTTGATGTTGCCAACCTTGCCCCGCCCTTCTGCCACGTTGGGCAATACCAACCTGCTTGCCGCCTATTTGATCTTGATCATCCCGCTGAGCGCCGCGCGCCTGCTGACGGTGCGGCGCCGCTGGCAGCGTATTGCGCTAGGAGCACACCTATGTGTGGCACTGACTGCCCTATTCCTCACTTACAGCCGCAGCCACTGGCTCAGCATCGCCGTGGCGAGTGTGCTCTTTGGCGTTTTATGGCTTGCCCAAGCCAAGTTGCTCTCTTGGCAGGCGCTGCGCAAGGTATGGCAAGCTCAATCAGCACGGATGAAGGTACTCCTCAGTGCGCTGAGTCTCGCCAGTTTGATCGCAGCGGTCGGGCTGCTCATTTTAAGCGTGCGCTCCTTCAGCGACCCAGCCCGTACCATTGATCTGCGCACCTATCTATACGAAGCGGCGTGGCAAGCCTTTCAGGAACGTCCGATCGTAGGCAATGGGCTGTTCAGTTTTGGCAGCCAGCTCACCCGTCTGAGCTCGATACCGCCGCGCCAGATTCATGCGCACGCCCACAGCGCCTTTTTCAACATCGCTGCCGAGCTAGGCGTCTTGGGCTTGTTGGCGCTAGCTGTGAGCCTGGCAGCTCTATTCGTCTTGCTGCAGCGGCAGTGGCGCAACCTGCAAGGCGATCAGCGTGTGCTGATGGTCGGTGCTACGGCAGCGCTGAGCGCGTCTTTCGTCAGCCACCTGACTGATTTCACCATCTTCACTGTGGTCATTGCGTTGATGACGCTGGGCGTTTTGCTAGTAGTGCTTTTCCCGGCGCAGCCCACCCGCTTGAGCGGCAGACGGGCAGCCTGGAACGGCTTCGGCGCTCTGGCGCTGTGGTCGGCGCTCTACCTGAGCGGCATATGGAGCAACATAGCCAACGGCGAGTACTTTGCAGCCTTGCAAATGGGGGTTGGCAAACAAGATTGGCGGGCCAGCCAGGTGCATTTTGAGCGCGCCATTGCCCTCGATCCGCAGCTCTTGCTCTACCGGTTGTACTATGGGCATGTGCTGGGCGTTGCCGCCGCCGAAGGTCAGGTCGAGCCACAAGCTGCTATCGATGCCTACGAGACGTTTGTGCGCCAAGAGCCGCACTATGCCTCGGCCTGGGCGAACTTAGCGGCGCTACGCTGGCAGGCAGGCGCGTCAAGCGCTGCGCTTGACGCGATGCAGCGTGCTGCCGAGCTTGCCCCTGAGTCATGGTTGTTTCACTATGCGCTTGGGGTGTACTACGAGCAGCTGGGCGATCAGGCGTCGGCAGAGCGGGCCTACAGCCAAGCGCTGAGTGTACAGCCAGCGGCTGCCTTGTATCCCGCCTGGAAAGAGACGCCTTTGCGCCGTCAGGTGGCTCGGATGGTCGAGCTCCCGCCCTCGATCGATGCTGTGGCGCGTCTACTGCGCGATGGCAGCCTTTCTGAGGCAGAGCAGCTGTGGCAGCGCGCCCGACCCAATGAGCGTGCAGGGCTGGTGTTCCTGATTGACGCGGTGATCGCCTTTGCGCGCGGCGAGACCACTAAGGCAGAGCGCGCCTGCCTACAGGTTGAGCGCATCCCACCCGACGATGCCGCCCGTGAGAGCTGGCGCTGGTTGTGCCGCGCCTACATAGCACACAGCAAGGGCGACTCCGAAGCCTACGCGGCCGCCCGAGCGATGCTCGCCAGCTACACGCAGAAACCGTTTGAAAGCCCGATGGATGTGCTGATCTCGCCGATTGGCTACAGTTTCTATCAGCGGATGGGCATCTCGCAGCATGTGTTGCCGCAAATATACAATCCGCCTTTGCCGCCTAGCTTTTACGCGCTCTACGATCATCTGGAGGCCTTCACAGGACGGTGAAACGCCATGCAGAGCCAACGTCTGCGCGTGCTGCTGATTGCGCTGATTGTCGGCGCGTGGCTGCGGATTTACGGTTTGAACATTCACAGCTTATGGTTCGATGAAGTCTTTTCGCAGCGCGTGGTCAGCCTATTTCATCCGATCGAGCTGTTTCAGAATGGCGTGGCGGGCGATGTGCATCCGCCGTTATATTTCGCGCTCTTGTGGCTGTGGGTGCAGCTAACGGGCGAGAGCGTCGTGGCACTGCGGATGCTCTCCGTCCTGATCGCGCTGTTGGCGCTGCCGGCTTGCTACCATCTAGGGCGCCTGATGTTCGGGCGTCGGGCTGGCGCCGCAGCGCTGATTCTAGCTGCTGTTGCGCCGTATCAGGTCTACTTCGCCCAAGAGACGCGCCAATATGCGCTCAGTTTCACAGCATTGGCGTGGGCGGGCGTCGGCTTGGCGGGACTGTGGCGTGGCAAGCGCTATGGCTGGCTGCTCTACGTGGTTGGCGCAACGATTAGCCTATATACGCACTATATCTGCGGCCTGACATTAGCTGTGCTGCATTTGTGGCTGCTGGGCTACGCTCCGATGCGCGCTAAATGGCGGCGGTGGCTCAGCGCGGATGTGGTCATTGCGCTGCTCTACCTGCCGCAAGCCTTCACCTTCCTCAGCCAGACGAGCGCAGTTTTCGAGGGCTTCTGGATTCGCCCACCTAGCCCGCTGGCACCAGTTTTCTCGGCTGGCTACCTGATCTTCGCAGTTGTGCTGCCTGTGGCGTTCATACCGCTAGGTGTGGTAGTAGTCTGGTTGCTCTTAGCGGTCAACGCGCTGGATGTGCGGCGCATCAAACAAGCAGAGGTGCGCTCCGCATGGCTGTTTTGCATGTTGGCAGTTTTTGGGACGCTAGTGGCAGCGCTGTTCATCTCGATTCGCGCGCCGATCTACTCAGAGCGTTCCTTCGGCATGGTCGCGCCGTTCATGGTGGTGGCGTTAGCCGGCGGCGTTGCCTATGCGCCGCGCCGCTCGCCGGCGCGCCTGCTCTATGCCGCACTGATCGTCGCGTGTTTAGGGGGGGTAGTCTCACACTACACGCCGCCCGACCTATTGCGCCCGCCCTTCCGCCAGATCGCAGCGGATCTGCGTGCCCTGCCTGAGCCCGAGCGTGTCCCAATCCTCTACCTGCACGATGGCGCTTACTTGCCCATGACTTACTACACACCCGACCTGCTGGCAAACGCGCGCTTGGTCTTCACTGAAGCGCGCAGCTGGCTGTATCCGCGCACATGGGAGCTGCTGGGCATCCAGCGCTACAGCCGTGCCGAGATCGCAGCCTGGCTGGCAGACCATCAAGGGGTGTTGCGCATTGTTTACTACGGGGGCACACTGCCTGAGGAAGAGGCGACGCTGCGGGCGCTCTTGGCGCGCTGCCCCGTCCAGCGCGAGCTAGACTATCCACCCTTCGTAATTCTCTATGAGGTGCGCTGCGATGTTCGATCTGACGGCTAAGGTAGCAGTCGTGACGGGTGGCACGGGTGCGTTAGGCGCTGCCTTCGCACGCGGTCTGGCGCAGGCGGGCGCGTATGTGGCACTTCTAGCGCGCCGCCCAGAGCCGTTAGCCGCTTTGGGAGCTGAGCTGCGCGCTTCAGGTGGGCAGGCGCTCGGCATCTCAGCGGACGTGCTGGATAAAGCACAGCTGAGCGCAGCAGCGGCACAGATTGCAGCTGAATTCGGGCGGGTAGATATTTTGGTGAATGCGGCAGGCGGCAATCAGCCCCAAGCGACGGTCACGCCCAACGAACGGACATTCTTCGACCTGCCCGCCGAAGCGCTGACGGGCGTTCTGAACTTGAATTGGCTGGGCAGCGTGCTGGCAGCGCAGGTGTTCGGGCGATACATGGCGGCACAAGGAAACGGTGCAATCATCAATATCTCGTCTATGGCAGCGATGAGACCACTCACCCGTGTTGTTGCCTACGCCAGCGCTAAGGCTGCGCTCGATAACTTCACACGCTGGCTAGCCGTCTACATGGCGCGCGAGCACAGCCCGAACATCCGCGTGAACGCCATTGCGCCAGGCTTCTTGTTGGGCGCTCAGAATCGCTTTCTGCTGATCGAGCCCGAGAGCGGCACCCTGACCGAGCGCGGACGGCAAATCATTGCGCACACACCCATGGGGCGCTTCGGTGCGCCTGAAGACTTGATCGGGGCGCTGATCTGGCTTGCTAGCGATGCAGCCCGCTTTGTGACGGGCATCGTTGTGCCTGTGGATGGCGGCTTCAGCGCTTACAGCGGCGTCTAGGCCTCCTCGTCAGCCTCACTCTCTTGTTGTGACTGCCACCACAAATACAACAAACCGAGCAGCACAGCCACAAGCGCCACTAGTACGGCCGGCGGCAGCGAGCGCTGTACCATCACCTCAGATGCAATGGGCGGCTCATGCTGCGCCGCAACGCGTTCGACTGTCTCGCTCCAAGTGCCATTTGAACTCATCGCAGCCTCACTTTCAGATAGTCTGCCAGCCAGCGCCGCCTTGAAGGCTGCGACTAGCTCGCCAGCGCTTTGGTAGCGCTGTTCAGGGTCTTTCTCAAGCGCCTTGTTGATAACTGCCTCGACGGCGGGCGGCAAATCCGGGCGCAGCTGCAGGATAGAGATCGGCGTCGCCATCAGATGCAGCAGATGTACATACATGATGCTGTTGGTCTTCTTTGGCTCAAAGGGCAGCTGACCGCTCAGCATCTCGAATAGGATGATGCCCAGCGCGTAGATATCCGTGCGAGCATCAGTCGGGCGGCCTTGCCATACCTCAGGTGACATGTAAGCAGGATTGCCAAAGAGCAGCCCCTCATGCGAGCGCGCCTCCGCCTCGTTGGCGTACTTCGTCACGCCCAAATCGCTCAGCGCAGCCTTGCCTTCACGGTTGTAGAGGATGTTCTCTGGCTTCAGGTCGCGGTGCACAATGCCGCGCTGATGGGCAAAGTCGAGGGCGCTGGCGATATCTTCCAGTGTCTGCAGCACAAAGTCGAGCGGCTGCGGGCCGGGATGTGCCTTGAGGCGATCCATCAGGCTGCCGCCCTCGTAGAATTCCTCTACCAGGTAGAGCAGATCGCCCTCGCGATCGTAGCCGAAGACCTTAACTACATTCGGGTGTTCCAGCGTGAGGGCTGCCTGTGCCTCCTGGTAGAAGCGCGCTAGTGTCTCTTCACTGCCCGTCAGGTTAGATTTCAACAGCTTCAGGACGCGATACTCGCCCGACTCAGCTGAGCGCGCCAAATAGGCATGGACGTGTGCACCCTCGCCCAGCCAAGCTAGCAATTTATACTGCCCGATCTGTTGCCCTTCCAGCGTGTGCAGTTGCATCCATCTATCCTTTCCACAACCAGTATAGTGCACTTTTGCTCAGCGCTGCCCGCCAAAGCGCGCCCGTGCATACGCTTGAATGGCAAAATAGACTGGGCGCGGCGTGAAGTCGGGCTCGACCATGCGAAAGTAGTACCAACTCTGATCGATCTCGCTTGCATCAGGCCGCTTGAAGAACCAGTAGGCTATCACACCCACCCACGGCCACTCCGTCCGTGCACGCTCGTAGGCCTCTACAGCGTATTGAGCCGCTTGCGTATCAGTGACCTGCCCGTAGGTCAGGCGATCGCGGATATTTGGATCGTCGGGCACCGGGTTCCAGGCCATTTCACCAATCCAGATTGGCTTGGCTGCGTCGCCGTGTGCCACCATCATATCCCGGAGCCAGGCCACATGGGCAAAATTGATGGTGGTGATGCGCAGCCGTCGATCGGTTGGCCCCGAGAACAAACCGTAGCCTTGTGCGCCCAACACATCGAAGCAATCTTTGGCGCCAGCGGCATACATACGCTCCAGGAAGATGGCGCTGCTCAGGTTGTAGCCGCTCAGGTCAATGGTAGGCGCCAGCGCTCCGCTGATGACCACGATCTGCGGATCGACCGCTTTTAAAGCGCGATAAGTGCGGCAGAGCAGCTGAGTGTAGCGCTCAGGCTCAACTGGCCGATCGCCCCACTCAAAAGCCAGATTCGGCTCGTTCCAGATTTGGAAGTGGCGTATACGCCCTTTGTAGCGCTCGGCGACTGCTACAGCATAATTCACAAAATCCTGTAAGTCGGCGGGCGGCGCAAAAGTGCCCTGCAAGCCCTCAGGCTGGCTCCAAGCAGGCGGAGTGCCCAGCCGCGCCCAGATTTGCACGCCATAGCGCTCTGCCAAGTCCACAATGTGGTCGTACTTTGCCCAAGCGTCGATGGGATCGGGCCTGCCGTCGCCATCGAGGTCGTTGCGGTCATCAACGAAGTTCCCGCGCCTTCGTATCTCGATATCTTGCCAAGTGAACTTCTGACGAATCCAGCCGATACCCGCCTCGGCGATCATCTGCATCTGCCGCTCACGTTTGGCAGGTTCCACTTCTAGCTCCAGGAAGCTGTTGACGCCCAGCGGATTTTCAACCGTGTAAGCGACAGGCAGCTGATCAAAGGTTTGAGGCATGCGGCGCGAGAGATTACCTAGGTAGCTCAAGAAGGCGTAAAGCTGAGCGAGAGGTGCCTGTTCGCCTGTGACGCTGTAGAGCGCCTGCCATACAGCGCCCTGCGCCGCCAGATCAGCCCAGAGCGCACCGCCAAGCGCCACAAGTGCGATCAGCACCAGACGGAGGCCCCTCATCGCGCGCGCACACGCCGCCCCAGTGCCTCAAGGGCGATGTTGGGACGATTGGTAATGATGGCATCCACGCCGAGATCGCGCAGCTGACGGATGTGCTGCGGATCGTCGACTGTCCAGACGTGGACGCGGAACTTGGCAGCCTTTGCCCAAGCCATGAAGCGTGAGTCCACAAGGCTGTGATGCGGATGGCGCGCCTCGTGCGGCAGGCCGAACATAAACCAGCCATAGCGCAAGTAGAATGGCTCGTTTGGCGCGTAGAGGTAGCCAATGGGGATGTGTGGTGCAATGGCACGGAAGCGGCGCAGCGCAAAGGGATTGAAGGAAGAGACGATCACGCGGTTGGCAGCGGTGTGGCGGCGAATCACATTCAGCACAGCCAGCTCCAGGCCGTCGGAGCGCCACGAGATCGTCTTCAGCTCGACATTGATGATCAGCTCTCTGCCGAGCGCCTCGAAGGCTTCATCAAGCGTTGGCACACGTTCATCACGGAACTGAAAATCGTAGTGACTGCCTGCATCCAGTGCCTTGATAGCCCGCAGGTCGTGCTCTCTGACCATGCCACTGCCGTTGGTCGTTTTATCGAGCGTGAAGTCGTGGATGACGATTGGCACGCCATCTCGGGTGAGCATTGTATCCAGCTCCACCCCATCAGCGCCCTGCTGGCGCGCCAGCATGAAAGCGGCAATTGTATTTTCAGGTGCATCGTAGCTGGCGCCACGATGCCCTAAGACTAGCGGTGTTTCCGAATAAAAGCGCTCTACCGAATCCCGTGCCATCAACGCCTAGCACCTCATACACTAAAAAGTTTACGGGATAACTAGCACTTGTCCGACAAAAATGTGATTTAGGTTTAGAATATTGTTCGCGCGTGCAATGTCGTAGACATTTCGGCCGAAGCGTGCCGCGATCAGAAAGAGCGTATCGCCCGGCTGCACCACGTAGGTGCGCCCACGCCGCACATTGGCGCGCAGTGCGGGTGTGATGGTGATGCGCGTGCGCGGAATGTTCAAGACTTGCCCGGCGAAGATCAAATTCGGGCTGCGGATGCCGTTAGCGTCCATGATGGCAGCAACCGTTGTGCCGAAGCGCACCGCGATTCTTGCCAGCGTATCGCCGCGCTGCACGGTATAGGCGGTGAAGGTGGTCACTGTGGTAACGGTGGTGCCAGGCGGAAAGGCGGGCGGCACGACAATGGGCTGCACCACAGGCTGAGCGGGCGATACAGGGCGCGGGGTGACAGCTGCAGCAGGTAAGATTAGCACCTGCCCAACGAAGACACGATGGATATCGTAGAAGCCGTTGATGGTAGCAAGTTCGCTCACGCTGACGCCGAAACGCGCTGCGATGCTAAAGAGCGTATCGCCGGGCTGCACCACATAGGTACGGCCACCGCCCTGCGCCTGAGCAGGCTGGGCTGGCAGAGCAGCAAAGGCAAGCGCGCACACAAGAATAACTAGGAGCAAGCGGTAGGCAGGGCGCATGGTCGACTTTCCCCTGGCGTAGAAACAACCTGTTGATATTATAGGCCAGCTTTAGGGCTTGCTGCAAGGTGCGCAAAAAGAACGAGCGGAGAACAGATTTCTCCGCTCGGCGTGCTAGATCAGTAGTGGGAGTAAGTTGGCTTGATGATTTGCGATGGCGATGTTGGTGTCGGCGGTGGCGGTGGCTCAGTTGGCGGCGGTGGTGGTGGCGGTGGTGGTGGCGGTGGCGGCGGTGGCTCAGTTGGTGGCACGGCAGTGGGCGGGTTAGAGCCACCACTCGAGGCGGGGCGTGTCGAGGTATGTCTGGGCACCACAGCTTGCCCACCGAGAATCGGCAGACGGTATTTATCGCCTATTACACTGACCAAGCGCTCATTCGCTGTGATCCATGCAGTTGTATTCTGATAATTGAAGGCGAACCATGAGTAATCAGTGTTCGTGCCGATCAGCTGTATGCGCTCATCGCGATTGAGCGCGCCCAGCACACTGAAGCCTGTATCGGGGCCGCTGCGCACATTCAGGCTAGGCGCTAGCACCACCAGGAAGACTTGATTAGCATCCAGCGAGGGCGTTGGGCTAAGGCGCGGCGTTGGGGTGGGCGTGGGTGTGAAGGTCGGTGTGCGCGTGGGTGAGGCTGTGAAGGTTGCGCTGGCGGTTGGTGTTGCCGTCCAGGCGGTGGCTGTGAAAGTCTGTGCGATGTGCGTCAGGTTTGCCTCAAGCGTCTGTTGGTAGGCAGTTGGCAAGCTTTCGGTGGCGCGGCGCGTCTGCTCGGCGAAGAAAGTGGCCTGAGCAGCTTGATCGGGCGGCAGCGTGGGCGCTTGTGTGTTAGTGGCGCTAGGCGTAGATGTTGGTGTTGGGGTGGCGGTGCTAGTGGGTGTATTGGTGGGCGTATGTGTTAGCGTGTCGGTCGGGCTAGGCGTGAAGGTGGCAGTGCTGGTCGGTGTAGCGCTAGGTGTAGACGTTGCTGTGAAAGTGGCTGTAGGTGTTTCGGTGGGCGTGGGGCTCGGTTCAACAGCGATGATGAGTGGCGTGGCATCTTGGGCGGGGCTGAGTGCCATCCCATCGCTGCCCGATCGACCGACTAACAAGGCGACAATGCCTGCTAGGACGAATAAAATCATCCCGCCGAGTAAGAGAGGCAGCTGGCTGCGGCGCTGCGCCGCTTCCGCTTTTTGCCAGGCGAGGGTTGGCGTGCTGATGGCGGGCGCCGTCGGCTTAGCGGGCTTAGTGCGCGTCGGCGCGCTAATCTTGATGCTCTGTGGCACTTTACCGCTCATCGCTTCGTGGAACGCCTCTGCGAACTCGCCTGCCGTCTGGAAGCGTTCGTCAGGATCTTTTGCCAAGCCCTTCAGCAAGACCTGCTCGATGCTCTCGGGCACTTCGGCGCGCAATTCGCGCAGGGGCGTAGGCCATTCATGCAGGTGTTTGTACATCACAGCTGGCGGCGTATCGGCGACGTAGGGCGTGCGTGCCGTCAGCAGTTCGTAGGCCACTGCTGCCAGAGCATAGATATCCGTACGTGCATCGGCTGTGGTTCCGTGCCACTGCTCAGGTGCCATGTAGGCGGGTGTGCCAACAGCTATGCCAGTGCCTGTTAGCGCGGTAACATCACCCACAATGCGCGCCACGCCAAAATCGGTCAGGATGGCGTTCAACTGCTCATCGAGCAGCACGTTTTGCGGCTTCAGATCGCGGTGAATCACACCGCGTCCATGTGCGTAGTCCAACGCACTACCGATCTGCGCCACGTAGCGCCCCACTTGATCGACGGGCAAGGTGCCCTCGTTGCGCAGCCACTGAGCCAAGCTGCCGCCTGGCTGCAGCTCCATGACTAGATAGACGAGCCCTTCATAATGACCGAAGTCAAAGAGCTTGAGGATATGCGGATGATTTAAGTTAGCGACGGTATGCGCTTCACGCTCAAAGCGTTTGATGAAATCGGGTGAGTTGGCAAAGCGCGATTCGATTACCTTAAACGCAACGTCGCGTTGCACGTTGACCTGTCGCGCGCGGTAGACCACTGCCATACCGCCTTCGCCAAGCAGCCCCAGTATCTCGTAGTTGCCGATGCGCTCTCCGCTCAGTCGCAACATAACTTCCACCTCAGCTACACACTTTTCACAACGATCAAGGAAGTATATTCAGCAGCGGTATTTGTGCCACTACAATTCGGAGGTTTTCCCGATTGGCAGCTATAACAAAAAACTCGCAAAGTGCGGCGCCTGCATCACGATACATCACAACAAGCAGATGCGGCGCCTTTTGTGGTGACCAAAAAATGCAAGAGCGGAACGCCTTACAGCGTTCCGCCCTCGCAGGACGCGACACTTCAGGAGCGTGTTCTCAACCGACGATGGGCAAACTTGCCAGCCGCAGCCCATCGTTAAAGGTGAAGAAGCGCGCCGCTACCCAGCCGAAAACCCCGTTGAAATTGACCAGAATCCAGCCGCTATCAGCGCTGCGCCCGTAGACCGCCACTGTTGCCCGCCACGGTACCCGCCCGATGCGCTGCGCATTGATGCTTGGCCCGGCGCGGAAATTGACCGTGAAGCGGGCTGTGACTGAGCCAAGCGGCACGCCCGGCACGACTGCAGCCGTCACTTGCTGGCTGCGATCGATGCGTGATGGCTCGAACAGCAGCCCATTGATCGGCATGTCCATATCTTCGGCGCGCACCCAGACTAGGTTCTCGCCACCAACGTACAGCGCAATCCAGTTGCCGTCGATAGTGCGGTAGATGCCCGTAAACTCGCGGTTGGCGGGCAGCGTGATCCCGATCGGCGCGCCGTTGGGCGTTCCGTGCAGGGCCGTCTCTATGCGCGTAAAACCTTTCACGCCTTGCGGCAGTAGACTGGCGAAGTATTCAGCCCGGCTGATCGGCGCCAGGCACGCCGATTGAACGCGCTGCTCTGCCAGCACGCCCACAGGACGCTGCATGAAGTCAGTATCGACGATGCGGAAGATGATCGGATTTTGCGTCGGCATGGCCAGCCGGTAGGGCAAGCCGACTACGCCCGCCGTTTGCACAGCGCCCACCATGCGGACTGAGTCCTCGCTGTAGAGCAAGGTGCCGCGCCCATCCAGCACATCGTAGCGCACACGGTCGAAGCCATTGGCGTCATCCGTATAGCCCTGCATGGTGAACTGCACCGAGAAATGGCTACACGTGGCGTGGAAATGCTCGATCAGTGGGACAACCGCCGCTTGGCTGGGCATGCTGGGCAGCGCAGCAGCTGCTAGTGCCACTGCCATGATTAACAAGGCTGCCTTTCTCATCAACTTCTCCTCCGTCTCAGTGACTGATTTTTCGTCTTTAGCTTTTTATACCGCGCTGCTTATAACTAAGTAACGTAATTTCTCATCATATGCTCATTTTTAGGGCTGAATCTCGACCACAACGCCATCTTCGGCCCAAGCGTAGAGCGCCTGCGCGTTCGCCGTGCTGAGTAGGATACAGCCGTAAGTGACGGGCCGCCCGAGTGCGTTTTCCCACAGCACTTGGGCGCCACCGCGCAAGGGAAAGCCGTGAATGCCATTGAAGAAGCCCGGCACTGCCTCATAGATGCTCAAAAAGTAGGGCATGTACAGATTCCAGCTGCTAGCATAGGCAGTACCCTCATGCGAGAGCACTTGATAGACGCCATGCTGGGTCGGGCTGCTGGAAATGCCTGTCGAAACTGACCACTCCCACTTCAGCTGCCGATTCTCATAGACCCACATGCGCTGGCGTGCGATGCTGATCAGGACGCGCTTGTTCGGCACGACAGGCAGCGGCAACAGCTCATCTTTGGAAGGGATGGTGATGACCTGCCCGACCCGCAGTGCCTGAAGATTGACATGCGGGTTGGCCCGCTGAATGCGGAACATCTGGATGCCGTGCTGCCATGCAATGCTGCCGAGCGTATCGCCCATCTGCACAGTATACTGAGTGGGCGCGTTGTAGAGCCGCGCCTGCGCCTCGGTGCGCTCTTGCTGCAATGCTGCTTGCAGCGCAGCAGCCGCCTCATCTGCCTTGATATACTGCGCGCCACCGAGCGCAGCGTTCTGCTCGTTCAGGTATGCTTCTAGCGGTGCCTGTGCTAGGCCGAACACAGTACCGTGCTCAGTGTTGTGGATGACCAGCCAGTCAATCCACATGTTTGGTGGAATTTCCCACGTCAGGCTTTGGTCGCTGACGGGATTGTAGAGCGTTAGGCGGAGCGGGGCGCTGAACAGGGCAGCTGCTCGCGCTAGAAGCGGTGCAGCATCTGTCACCTCAGGCGGCACCTCGCGCATCACGAGATCGAAGTAGCCATCAGCGAGTTCGTCGGGCTGGGCAAGGCGGCTGAGCGTCTCACCCACCTGCAAGGCACGCCCAGAGACGGGTGGCACGGCTACAAGTACGTTCCCCTGAAGGCGGATGGTGACGTTGCGCGGCGGATACTCCACAAGCGCCGCCAGTTGTGCCAGCCCCTGCGCCGCACGGCTCGGATCGAGCTGAAAGATGGGCGGTACGTTCACCTGCCCAAACAGCCCAAGCAAGGCAGAGCCCTCCTGCCGCCCGTAGCGCACAGCCTGTTGAGCCGTCGCCTCTGCATCTAGCGCCATGCCCAGCTGAGCAGCTGGCACGCTCCAGACGCGCTCACCATCGCGCAGGGCGATAACTTGCCACGCCACGCTCAGCGCCCTGACCGCCTCAGACTCGCTCAAGCCGCCCACAGGTACGCCGCCCACCGCCACTGCGGGCAGGATGCGCCCACTATGCATCACGACTCCTAGACCGAGCAGCAGGGCGGCAAGGCTCGTGAGAGCCAGCAGCGCAGCAGCCAGTCCGCTCACCAGCAGCAGCGTAATGGGCTGCCGCAAAGCACTCTGAGGCTGTGACTTCGCCAAACGCTGTGGCATCGGCGCAAGATGCGGACGTTGCATGGGCGCCCTTTCCGCTCTTTAGGGCTTTTACGATGGCTTATCCTCATCATAGCACAAGATTGCCCGACGCTTTCCCTATGCTTGGCATACGCTGCAAAAAATGCGCACTCGCCTAAGTCAGGCTGTGCGCATCGCATGCCTTGCTCAACGCTTGGCTAGTTTCTAGCCGGCAGACCGCATAAGCCTGTCCCGCAGGCGCAGCTGGGCGCCGAGGCATCACGGCGAGGGGCGCTGTGTCCGTTGATCTCGCTAAGCTGCACCATCACGCGCGAGAGCTTGCGCTTGGCATGCGGCGCCCCGCAGGATGGACAGGCGACCTCATCCGCTTCTTCGGGGCTAACGCGCTTCTCAAAAGTCTCGTGGCAAGTCTGGCAGATGTACTCGTAGATTGGCATAGCATCTTTCTCCTTCACAAGCGATTATAGCCCGCTCGGGGCGGCTCGCGAGCGCACAAGCCGCTAATCAAGCCCGTGAGTCTTGGCTAATCAGAAGCCGAGCGCGCTGCGCACGATCGAATTCGCCTCATCGATGGCGGGCTTCAGGAAGTTGTAGTCAAAGTTCTCGCCAGGCTGTTGCAAATAGCGCGCAAACCACGCGAGTGCTGTCGGAATGCCGTCATCGAAGTTGAGTAGGCCGTGGTTACCGCCTGCGATAATCGTCAGCTGGACGGTGCGCCCAGCGGCGCGCATGCGGTTGAAAAGCGTCCGCGACTGTTCAACTGAGACTTCGGTGTCGGCATCGCCATGAATGAGCAGGAGCGGCGTGACAATCTCGCCTGCCCAGTAGGTGGCGCTGCGCTCGCGGAAAGCGGCAGGGTTGGTGCGCGTATTCGCACCGACTAGCTCTGGGTAAACGCTGCGCTCCAAATCGGGGCGTTCGCGCGCCCACATGAATAGGTCTGCTAGGCCGCTGGTCGTCGCTGCCACTTTGACAGTACCACCAAGCCGCCGCAAGGCGATATAGGTCATCATGGCCCCACGCGAGCTGCCAAACATGGCGATGCGGCTCATATCTACATTTGGGCGGCCGCGCAGGAGCGGAATCAGGTTGAGCACATCGTTCACATCGGCGCCGCCCAAGTTATCAAAGCCCTCGCTGCCACCGCCGCCACGATACTGTGAGGCGACCACAACAAAGCCCGCCTCTGCAAAGGGGATGAATTCATAGCCGCGCAGGGCGCCCACATCGCGGTTGCCGCCGCGATTGTAGATCAGGGCTGGGAACATCCCTTCGCGGCGCGGCTCTGTCAAAAAGCCGTTGATGCGCAGCCCATCGCTGTAGTAGGTGAGCCGATAGTAATTCGCGGCGTTGGTCTGGGCGTAGAGCGTCAGACTGAGGATGGTGCCGTTCTGGGGCGGCGCTGGTGGCAGCTCGGCGCCACCCTCAGGGATCGGATCGGCTGCGGTGTGGACGGGCAGCGCCTGCCAATTGCCTTCAATACGTAGATAGCGCACCGCCAGCCAGCCTGCCGCGCCGCTGTAGCGCACGCGCAGCCATGCAAAATCGGCGCTGCGCGCGAAGGCAGAGAGCGTCGTGCCTGGATTGAGCAAGGTGATCTCAGGATATTGAGTGCCAGGCCCGCTGCGTAAGCGCAGCTGCGTCGTCGTGGTGACTGTGACTGCCCCCTGCGCAAAAGCTGAGCCGATCACACCAACTGTGAGCAGCATCGCCACGAAGAGCACCAAAGCGCGCCGTGCCATAGCCGATTCCCTTCCGCATGATCAAAAAAGGCGCGATCAGTGTAACGCCGATCGCGCCAATTGAAAACAAGCGGCTGCAGTTACTCAGTCTTCTCTTCGATCATCTTGCCGGTCAGCGGATCGAGCTTGTCGCTCAGCAGCAGCTCGGCGATCATTTCGAGCTCCTGCTTGACATCATCTGGCACTACATCTTCAAAGTCGTGGAAAGGCGCCAGGCCGACATCCCCGATGTAGTTACCCGAAGGCGGATTGCCCTCTGACCACTTCTGGATGATATCCACTACGCCAGCGGTGATCAGCTTCATCGCGCTGCTGATCAGGCAGGGATGCGCTGCTGGCACGGTCTCCCACTGGTCAGTATCGACGCCGATGCAGTAGACGGGCCGCTCGGGCGTAGTCAGCTTGGCGATCTCTTCCAGCGCGCCGTTGCCCGTCTTGCCACCGGCGCCGAAGATCACGTCCGCGCCCTGATCGAAGGCTTGCTTGGCAGTCTGGGCGCCCCACTCGGGGTCGGTGAAGGCTTTATCCAAGCCGCCAGGATGATAGGTTGAGATCAGACGAACATCCGGATTGGCGTAGCGCGCGCCTGCCTCGTAGCCTTCCTTGAAGGCGACCACCGGCGGCACCTGATCAGTGCCAAGCACTGCCGCCACAATGCCGCTGCGGCTCATGCGTGCGGCCAGCACACCTGCCAAGAAGCCCGCCTTGGCCTCTGGGAAGATCAGACCGACGACGTTCTTAACTTCGGTAGGCTGGAACTGGTCAACGCCGATGAAGTAGATGTCTGGATACTGCTCAGCGGCTTTGATGGTTGCCTCGCCCAGTGCAAAGCCGACGGTGACGATCACCTGGCAGCCGGCCTCGGCTAGCGTTTGGATGTTGTTGGCGTAGTCGGTTGCGTTCTGCGTCTCGATGTAGGCTTCCTCGCCACCTAGCAGCTCAGCCGCCTTGACAACGCCCTCGTAGGCGCTCTGATTGAAGCTGCGGTCGTCCACTTCGCCCACGTCGGTCACAAGGCAGAGCTTAGGCCCAGCAGCGCGGGTCGGTTGTGCCATGCTGCCCAGCTGCAGGGCGGTCAGAGCAAGCACTGCAATAAGGGTAACGGTCAGAATGCGCTTCATAACTCTTGTGTCTCCGTAAAATCTGGTAGCAGCCTAACACCAGCTGCGTTTTGCAGAGTAATTGTACCCACTGCAGGCTGATTCTTCAACCTGGGCAAGCTGATTTGTTCAGAGTGCTAACGAATAGTCAGCTGCAAGGTGAACTCACCCTCTGTAATGCCCGCCTCCGCGCTGAAGCGGGAGACCATGAGGATATAGTCACCATCGCGCGGTAAGCGATAGCCTACAATGCGCGCTGACTGCCCGCGCACGCCTTCAGTCTGCTCAGCCAGAGGGAACAGATCAGCTGTGAAAAGTGCCAGAGTGGGATCGAGATTGCCGCGCGTGCGTGTCACTTGGATATCTAACACGGCGCCAGCTTGCCCTTGAATCAGGTAGTAGCGGCGGACGGCATCGCGGGTGATGCGACCTGCCACGCGCTCGCCGAAATCCAGCAAGATCGCGCGTTCAGGCGTCAGCCCCAGCTGATCGGGCGGCACGCGGCTGAGCGAGAGGCTGTAAGCACCGCGTGAGCTGCCGCCTTCCCCGCCGAAACGCGTGGCAACCAGCAAATAGCTGGTGGTGGCTGGCACGCGCCATTCGAGGATGGCGGCGTCTAGTGTGCCACGCCGATCGGGCGCCTCATCGTTGACGAGCAGGACGTTGCCCTCAGCATCGGCCAGGATCAGCACCGAGTCGAGATCGCCGCTGATGCGCGTCATGCGGATGCTGATCAGATCACCCCGCAACGCCGCAAAAGTGTAGATGTGCTGCGGCTGGGCGTCGTTCAGCTCGCGGACGGCTGTTTCACCGTAGCGCAGCGGGAAAGTCTCCGCCTCAAGTTCGGGGTCGGCTGCAGCGCCAACACGCTCTAGGGTTAGGCTGAAGCGCCCTGCAGTGGTACCTTGGGCCTGCCCAAAGCGAGTGGCGACTAGAAAGTAGGTCTCGGTGCGCGGCAGCACGATAGCGCTCAGCGCAGCGTTCAAGCCATCCGCGCCATCATCATCGCGTCCGACCAGTGCGTTCGCGCTATCGAGCAAGAGCAAGGCGGGATCGAGATTGCCATCCAAGCGGCGCATGACGGCATCGATGATCTCGCCCTGCTGACCCTGAAAGGCGTAGATGGTGCGAAAGGCCTGGTTGGTGATGCGCCCCTCAACCGTCTGCCCGTAGACGAGCGTGCTGCCTTGCGCTGCACTCGCTCGAGCAAGCGCAAGGCAACCCATCAGGCACAGCAGCAGAGATAAGCTGCGTATTTGGCGTTGCATGCGCTGTGCCACAGCGATCCTCACCTAGAAGAACGTTGAGAGATCGAGATAAATCTGACGGATGTTATCGACGTTGCCTTCGTAGAAGGCGCCGCGCCCGCGCTCAGCGATCAGGCGCAGCGGCCGCAAGCCGGCCTCCTCCAGATCGTAGCCGATGGTGAAAATCGAGATATCGACCTCGCTCTCAGCCGTCATGCCGAAGCGCTCCATTAGCTGGGTGGCGTCTGTGAAGCGGGTGCTGTTGGTATCTTCGCCATCGGTAAGCACTACAATCGCGTTGATGGTGTCGCGGCTGAGCTTGCCCTGCTGGCGCTCGATCGCGAAGGCGATTGAGTCGTAGAGCGCCGTGCCGCCGCTGGGGATCAGGTCCCTGATATCGCGCTGCATGCGCATACGATTCGGCCCAACCTGCAGGTCGTCAAAGACGACAGTTGGCTTATCATTGAAGGCGATCAAGGTCAGCCGGTCGTTATCGCTCAGCTGATCGACGAAAACAGCCGCGCTCTCACGAGCATTTTGTATGCGGTTGCGCTCACGCATGCTGCCTGAGACGTCGAAGACCATTGTCAGTTTGACGGGGCGCTTGCTCTGCCCCCATAGCTCGCGGATGCTGCGGATGGTAGCCGCACTAGGCACGGCCAGTGTGGTCTGAGGCTGGCGAGGATCGACGCCATTCTCAGGGGTGAAGGGCGCCGTGAGCGCGATGCCCGGATCAGCGGGGCGGAAGCCAAACTCGAGAGCACGGCGCTGCTGCGCCTCTTGGAGCAGGAAGCGTCGGTAGAGCTCTGCTGCCTCGCGCAGCTCATCGGTCATGTAGGGGGTGTCGGGGATACAGGCGGGATGATCGGTTAGGAAGGTGCCCTCTTTGGGGTAGATCGCCACAACTGGGAACTCAAGGCGGTTACGCTTCTGAATGTCGCTGTTCTGCTCGATGACCACATTCTCATAGACGACGGCAGCGCTCAAGTAAGCTGTGCCGCGCTGACCCATCGCATTGCCGAAGAAGCCGGTGCTGCGCCCGTAATGCGCGATGGAGCTCTCGATCTGGCGCATGAACTGCTGCACCTCAGGCTTAGCAACATCTTCAGGCGTCAGGTCACGCTGCTTGGCTGCCCCAGCGTAGGCAATCGCCACGATGGATTGTAAGCCGCTGTTCGAGAAATCTGGATGGGTGTGCCCAAAGCGGAAGCGCCCCCATTGCGGCTTGCCGTAGTCCCCCCAGCCGTTGGGGCTGAGCGTCAGCTTGAGCAAGTCGGCCCAGCCAATGGGCCGATCAGGGTAGCCCAGCGCCTCTGCCATCGGGCGCCACATCATGATGACAGTCGGGCTGATGACCAGATCGCGGCATTCGCCTTCATCCACCAGCGGCTTACCGTTTCTATCCAGATTGGCTTGGTTGATCACGGGCAGGGTCAGGCGGCTGGCAGGGCTCCATAGGGCGGGCTGCGCTCGGCCTTCTACGATATCCATACCGCTCTCAACTGAGCCCATCGGCACAGGTTCAACAACGACGAGCTTGCCAGAGGTCAGGCGCGCGCTGCTGGCATTGAAGGTTTGCGTCACCGCTTTGACCCAAGCGTCCTTCTCGCTGCCATACATGAACAGCACACGCACGGCATCGCGCGGGAGAGGGGTGGCCTGTGTCAGGGCGCCGCCTGCACTGCCGCCTCCACATGCCGTGATGATCAGGGCAACTAAGGCGAACAACAGACCTGCATGGCGTAAGCCAAAGCTATGTTTCCGCATCAGAACAACCTCATTCGACTAATTTACGGCGCGATTCCAGATGGTGAGCATCTGTTTAAGCGTATTGCCATCAGGCTGAACGAGCGTCTGCCCGATGTTGTTGCTAATGCCCATAGCACGGATGCTAGGATCGTTGAAGGGCGAGCCCTCTACAAAAAGCGGCACGTTGGTGTCGGCAGGGCGGTAGCCGTACTCACGTGCCAACTCCTGTATCTCACGGCTGAGCAAGAAGTCTTGATAGAGCTTGGCGGCCTCACGCTGCTGCGGCGTGAAGGATGGGTGATCGATCAGGCACATTGGATGCTCTGAGTACAAGTTGTACTTTGGGTAAATCACGCGCAGTGGCAGGCCATGCCGATTGATGGCGATGTTGTAGTTCTCGATGGCGAGCGCCTCATGCAAGAAGACCAAGTCGTAGGTAGCAGGGCCTTGCCGCATCATGTTATCCATCAGGATGCCAGAGCTGTTGGTTGGCCCGAGAGAGACGGCGCGCATGATGCGCCGGATGTACTCAAAGTATTTTGGATCGGTCAACTCGGCGATGGTTGCAGCAGCAGTCCGGTCGAGGTAAGCATGCGTCAGTACCATCAGGAACATGAAGCCGCCATTCGACTCATTCGGATTAGTATAGCCTACCTTCAGCAAGCCCCAGTTTGGATCGCCGCCCAACTCGCTCCAGCGGCCGCCTCGAGGCTCGCTCAGCGCATCCTCAAGGTTGTCAATGGTGATGCCGCCCTTATCTTTGTAGAATGCCTCAAGGGCATCAGCGCGATCCTTCCACATGATGATCGCCAAAGGTGAGAGCACCAAGTCTCTGCACTGTGTGGCGATCTCACGCCCCTGATCAGCATTCAAGAGCGCTACCTGGATGCGGCCACCTGGACTCCACAAGATTGGCAAGGGGCGATTGCGCCAATAGGTTGTGCTGCTTTCTGTGACGTTGCTCAGGGCGCGGTAGGCTTCCATTGAGCCCTCACCGATTAGCTCGACATCGATGTTGGGATGCTGTGCTTCAAAGCGCTGTGTGGCATCTTCTAGCCAGCGGCGCTTCTCCGTGCCGTAGCTGACTACAATTCTGACAGTGCCTGCCAGGCGTGTGCTACGCGCTACAGCAGTGGCTGTGGCATCGCGCTGCGCCTGTATCTCTGGCGAGACAGGCTGATTGTTCAGAGCGATGATCGCTACAATGACCACCGAGACACCCAGAATTGCCAAAAACATGATGCGCGAACGTGGCATAGCCGCTTCCTCATCTACAAAACCATCAACGCTGGATCGGATAAAAGTGTTGCCTTGCTTTGCCTTGCTAATTGTAACGTGTTTTTGACGAAGAAGACTCTCCGGTAGCCCGCCGCGTGAAATTCCCCCAATTTTGTAGCATCTTGTGCACTTAGCACAAGCTTGCCAAGCTTGCTCTATCATGATTTGCTAATCTTCAAGTTATTGACTAACCTTCGAAAAAGGTATAACATGGATGCAATAAGCCTTTGACAACGTTAAAATTTTGAGAAAAGCCTTTCTTGCGAGACCAAGCGAAATTTACGCAAGGAGCTAAGCCGATGAACAAGCACAATCCACAGCCCCACAAGCCCATTGATGAGACCCGTGCAGCGGATGACTCAGCAATCAGCGAGTACGTCGATCGGTCGGCGCGCACGCTGCCAGATATGGACTCTGACCTTGTACAATTCTACTTCCGGGATATTCGCCCCATCTCGGCCCCGCTTTCGGCCGAGACAGAGCGCATGTTGGCGCACGACGTACAGCTTGGTCAGCAAGCCCGCCAACGCCTTGAAAATGACCCGAATCTCTCCGAAGCGGATCGGGCTACGCTGGAGCTGATGGTCGAGGTCGGCAACAAGGCGCGTCAGGAACTGATCATGGCGAACACGCGCCTAGTCGTCAGCATCGCTAAGACCTATCAAGGGCGCGGGCTCTCGCTGGCAGACCTGATCCAAGAGGGCAACCTTGGCTTGATGAAGGCTGTCGATCGCTTTGATCCCGATCGAGGCGTGCGCCTCAGCACCTACGCCACCTGGTGGATCCGCCAGACCATCGCCCGTGCAGCCGGCGATAGCGGGCGCACCATCCGCCTGCCGATCAATCAAGGGCAGCGCTGGGGCAGGCTGCGCCGCATCTTCGAGGAGCTCTCTCAGCAGTTGGGGCGCGAGCCGAACTACGAAGAGCTAGCCGCTGCCGCCGATCTGACTGTTGAACAGGTGCAGGCAACTCTGACTGCCGCCCGCGAGCCGATGCAGATCGACGAACTGACGGGCGATGAAGAAGACCGCCCGCGCGAGGATTTGTTGGCAGATACCGAGAGCGAACTGCCCGAGCAAGCCACGAGCCGCCAACTGCTGGCTGAAGCTGTTGAGCGCTTGCTGAGCATGCTGCCACAGCGCGAGGCTGAGATTCTGCGCCTGCGCTACGGCTTTGAGGATGGCGAGAACCACAGCATGGCGCAAATCGGTGAGATTATGGGCTACAGCCGTGAGCGCATCCGCCAGCTGCAGCATGAGGCGCTTCACAAGCTGCGCATGCTCGACCGTAACATGCAGCTCGCCGAATATCTCGACTAACCTCCTTCCTCCGCTTGCAGAGGTCGCCCCAGAGCGACCTCTGTAAGTCTCTAGCGGCGCGCAGAGGATACCTCAGCTACCCCATACACATCGGCGCGCACCCAGATGATCACATGCCCGCCGAACTGCGGCGCTAGGCGTGTCTGCCGATCGTAGAGCCAGCTGATAGTATCCCAGTACTGCAGCGTGCTGAGGAACCAGCTGCTCTGCGTGGCAAGCCGCTGTCCAACGTAATCAGCGCCTAAAACGGGCTCCGGCCCAACGCCAATGGCAATCGGCGCGTTCACAGCACTAGAGAGCACATCCACAATCCGATGATTCGGGAAGCGCTGCAGCGCCCAGCGCAGCGGCGCGTTATCCTCAATGGCAGCCCGCTCCACGACGATCTCCGCCATCGTCGGCTTGCCTGTAGCGCGCAAGGAAGCCGTCTCCAGCGTTTGTACCAGCAAATTCAAGTTGCGCGAGCTAGGATTGACGTGCCACAGCTCACGTGGATCGTCGAACTTGCTCACAGCGGCTTGCCAACCAGCGTTGAAGCTGTAAAGACCCAGCAACATCAGCAAGCCGATGCCAGTGCCATGCCATGCCGCCCGCGCCCCCCACAGGCTGCCCACCAGGAAGAAGCTGATCACGCTAAGCGCCAAAGCTAAGACCACCATCAGCGCGCGCATCAGGTCTTGCTGCTGCAAGGATGGGAAGAGCTCCGGCATCACGCTCAGTACCACGCGCCCAACATAAATCAAATTCACACCTGCAATCAGCAGGGTAGCGATTAAAATTATCCCGTGCAGATACGGCGCCCAGAGCGGTACTTGCCAATAGCGATCCTGCACCGGCGCTAGGGCGCGCACGATCGCAAAAGTCGAGAGGCCCGCCAGCGGCAAAGTCAGCCAGAGCCCGTGATCAGCGATGCCGCCTGCATAAACTAGGCTCGCCACGACTGCCGCGATCAGCCAGCCTATGAGCGCCCGCCCGATCAATTGGGCAGCGAAGGGTAACTCTTCGTCCGCTGTCAGGACGAAGTAAGCGCCCGCCAAGCCAAACAGCCAAAAGATCGGCTCATATACGAGCGAGGTCAGCAGCGGGAAGATGAACGGCGCATCGGCTGTGCCAACGAAAACGCCGCGCAAGCCTGCCTCCAATGCTGCCCCGATGTGCGCCAAGCCACTCGGGATGGTGAAAAGGGCTGTGCTGCCGGCAACCAGCCCAACAGCGGCAGCAACCCCCATTTGGGGCAGCGGGAGCGCCATTCGCAGGCTGTGCCAGGCGGCCTGCAGCGCCCCGTCGGCGTCGTTGAGCGACCAGAGCGCGAACAGCACGCCGATGATCAGCATCAAGAGCATCAAAGCGCCGGCTGGCTCCGTGCCAAGTGCCGTGAGCGCCGCTGCTCCCGCCCCGACGATCGCATAGCGCTCACGGCGCGTCTCGGCAAAGCGCGCGAAAGCCCAGGCCGTCAGCAGCGCCGTGAAAAGCGCCCAGACCGTCCCGCTCATGCTCCGCGAGGCGACCAACAGAGCAGGCGAGATCGCTAAGAGCGCCATCGCAGCGACGGTGTGCGCCGCGCCCAGCCAACGTCGGAAGGCAAGCGGCATGCAGATAACCGCCATGCCAGCTAAGAGAGCGCCCATGCGCACGATAGCATTTTCCAGACCGCCAACACTCATCAGCAAGGCGTTGACGCTGAAGCCGAGCGGCTGCGTTGAGAGCGGCGCCTCTCCGACCGCATTCGGATTAAGAGCATGCCACGCTGCAAGCGCTTCGATCGCCTCGGCGCGTTTCAGCGGGATCAGATCGAGCTCAGGCAGGCGGATGATCGCTGCGAACAGGATAATCACGATGTAACAGATCGCCTCGAGCGAGAGCGTGAGCTGAAAGCCAGCCGGCGCCGTTTGTGACTCGGGCGGCGACTCAGCGGTCTGCTGGATAGGTTCAAGGTTTAGCGCTTCCATCGCGTCAAAGTCTCCATAGAGCTTATTCTGGGCGTGCCGCCAGCAGCGCACGGAAAGAATCGGCGCTGTAGACCCGCACCGCGCCATATTCGCACAGCGGCCGCAGCGCTTCGAACTTCGCTAGACCCTCTGGGGCAAAGTCGCGGCGCTCGGTCACGCCCACGAAGATATAGGTGATGCCGTAGCGCTCGATCACGCCGAGCGCCTCGCGTGGATCGGTGGTATTGTAGAGCGTGGCGATCGCCTGGGCGCGCGTCTCGAGGCGCATCTCACCGTTGACTATGTAAGTGAGCATGTTTGCAGCTGGGAAAGTATCGCCGCGCCATTGCCCTTGATGGTTATCCCAACCGAGCAAGGTCGGGATACCCGTTAGTGCGCTGACGCGCCCATAATCGCCCCGGTAAGCAAGCCGTTCGCGAGTCGCCTCTGCCACCACATCGCGATCAGATACAGCGTGGCGCGCCAGACACTGAATCGCGGCGTACTCATCTCGACCTTGCGCCATACTGGGGCCGCCATCGAGCGTTAAATCCGCTAAATTGCCCCGCAATCTGCCGTTCTCGCTCAGGGCGCGCGAGGTGATCGCAAAAGCCGGATAGACCAAGCCAAGTGCAATGCACACAGCGATCCCGACGGCAAAGATGGCGCGCAGGCTCGCCCGCATCTCCGCCCCGACGCGCTCTGCCAACAGCGACCAGAGCGCATAGGCGCCAGCGATGCTCCACAGCAGCCAAGCCTGATACCACAGCTTGAAAATTGTGTTGATGCGCACGCCGAAGCCATCGCGCAGGTAGACGAACTCCGGCGCAAGGCTCAGGACAGCGCCAGCGCCGATCAGGAACAACGCAAAGCTGGTTGCAGGCGAATAATTGAGCACAGCGCGCGTCATTGCAGGTCTACCGTCAGGGCGGCGCGGCTCGCGGGCAAAGAGCCGCGCGATCACAATTCCGATCATCCCAAACAGCACGGCCTGCGTCACCACACCGTGCAGGCGCCGCACCAAGAGCGCAGGCAAGGCGCCTAACAGGCCGCCGCTCTCATCTAGGGCTTGGAAGACGGCAAAGCGCACCTCCAGGCGCGCCCACGCGATGCCGCCCAAGCCGATCAGCGCCACGACAATCAGCGCGATAGTCCCGCCCACCACCTGCAGCGCAAGGCGCAGGTTGAGCTGTGCGCCTGCACGACGCCACTCCAGCCAGAGAAAGGCCGCAAAAATCAGCAGAAAGGGCGCAAACTGTAGGAAAAACTGCTGGAACTGCGTCTGCCACAACACATTCGGCAGGATTCCGCCCGCCTGCGAGCGAAAGCCGATGAAGAATGGCGCATACAGCAGCACCGTCAAGCCGACGATAGCAGCCGCAAAACTCACAAGTCCCAACCAATCCTGCTTTGTGTAGCTGCCCGTGCCGTTGGCGATCAAGCGCCGCAGCGCCTCAACGCCGATGACGAAGCCGATGAAGACTGCATCCCACGAGTTGAGGAAGATCATCCCGCCCACGTACACGCCGTAGAGCAGCAGCTCCCAAAGCTGCAATGGACGCCTGCCCAACACTAAGTTCAGCGCAAGGGCGAGTGTCAGCATGACGAAGGGCATCGAGAGTACGTGCGGATGCATATCGGCCAGCACGTAGCTGAAGATCGGCATCTCGGTGATGGGCTGGATGGCAAGTGGGCGGCCGCTCAGGTCGAGGTCGCGCACGACGCGGCTGTAGCGGAACCACCACCAGAAGCACCAACTGCTCGGATCGGCGCTGCCGCTGGGCGGACAGCCGACGGCATATGAGTCGCGCTCTTCGAGGTTCATCCAGGCCAGGTACTCAGGTGGCGCCGTCCGCGTTTGGAAGGGAATCTCTACAATCGCGGTGCCGATGTTGCCCATGAGAATGCTCAGCAGCAGCGCCAAGCCGCCGACGGCGAGTCTGATGCGCACAGGTGCACGCCGCGCTGCCACCAGATCGTAGGCGATGCCGAAGGCGCCGACCCCAGTCAGCGCGAAGAGCAGGGCAATGCCGAGATTGAAGGCCATCCCGTTGGTGACGCCGCTCAGGTTGGCTATCGTGCCGATCAGGATGTAGCCGAAGTGATAGTAGCTGATCGCATAGCCTGAGAGCCACGGGTCGTGCGGCGGGAATTGGGCGCTGCGGCGGGCGGCGCTCAGAAAAGCCATCTCCATCGGCTTCTCGGTGGCAGTCAGGTCGGGATTCAAGGCGCGCACGGTTGCCCAGCCCACAAACAACAGCACAAAGAGCACCTCCACCGCGATGATGAGCGCTGCATTCTGCTGTAAAAACGCCGCGAAGCTAGGTCGCGTGCGCCACGTGAAATAGGCAGTCAGGCTGAGGGCGAGGACGATCAGCGCGGCGAGCATTGCATCGCCGTTTGTATTGCGCAAGAGCCCTAAGTTATTCAGCAGCCAGAATAGATAGCCGATCAGCATCACGCCGGCTGCGCGCGCTGCTGCGTAGCCGCGCGAGGGCAGGGCGTGAAAGAGTCGCAAGCACAACGGCAAGACGATCCATGCGGCCGCCAAGCCGATCAGCCACCAGCTGATGAGCGCCCAGCCTTCAGAAATCAGCCAGTCAAAGAACATGCTCTATGCCTTCTCGTCGTGACACAGTTTGATCATCTCAGCTCCACCTAGCGCATGCCCACGACTTTCGGTGCATACTCAGCGCCTTCGATCACGCGATAAATCTTATCGCCATCCTGAGCGTAGACGACCTCGAGCAAGCCCTGCTCGACCATCGCCTCGAACTTGGCTAGGCCGCTCTCACGGTAGGTGATCCGCTCCAGCTCGCCCACGATGATGTAACGCACATCGTAGAAGCGCAGCAGCCGCCACGCTGTGCCGATATCAGTTGTGTTGTAGAGCGCTGTGACATTGGCTTGGCGCTGAACCACGAAGTTCGGCAGCGGATCGAGCGTGCGCTGCTGCTGCTGATGGAAACGCCAGCCTAGAATGGTCGGCAAGCCCGTGTTGATGGCGATGCGGCTGTTGTATTTGTACTCTGAGGGATACTGATGTGCCTCGAGGATAGTAGGCGTGCCTTGCACATTCTCCTGCAGCCAGCGGATCATCGCCCAATCGCGGCCGAGCGGCACGGCTTGGCTGCCCTCGAAGTATGTGGCGTACAGCATGTAGGTGTTACCATCCAGCGTGCGCGGAGCCTCGGGCGCCATGCGCATGGCGTTTTTGCCCTGCGTGGCCATGATCGGGAAGAGCGCTGCAATGCCGAGCAGGAGCGCCGCCGTGAACAGCCAGACGCTCCGCAGGCTTGGGCGCCACTGCGGTGCCGATGCCATCAGCCAGGCCAAACCGACCCCGCCCGCTACGCTCAGCATCATCCAGACCTGCATGTAGAACTTGAAGAAGGTGTTCTGCCGCCCGATATCGCCGTCCAGCACCACAATCTCGACGCCCAGCGCAATGGCAAGCGCCGCGCCGATCAGCACATGGACCACTTGCCATTCGCGCGTCTGACCTGGCACGAAGAACAGCCCAATCGCCCACGCGATCAGCGGCACCAGGATGAGCGCCAGCGGGATTGGCATGTCGAGCAGCGCGATGCGCAGCGGCACAATCGCCATGAACAGCGCGATCAGCAAAACAGCGCCGATCCCGCCTACAATCAAAGCGAAGGGGATGAATTTGCCCGTCAGGTCGCGCAGATGGATCGCCCGCAGCAGCCGCGCCGTCTGCCAGACCAGCAGCGAGACTGCGGCGAACATAAACGTGCCGTGCATGGCGAAAAATGCCCAGATCGGCGTCTTGTTACCCAAAAAGGCCTTGACCGAGCTATAAGACGTGGCGTGAAAAGCCATGAATGGCAGTGCAGCCAGCCATTGTGCCACGAACAGCCACGCCACCTGCGCGATCCAGGCTAATAGATTGGCGCGCGTGAGCTTATCGCGGCGCAGCAGGATGGCGAACGGCAAGCCCGCCATACCCAAGAGCAGATAAGTGATCCAATCCCACGTGTTGGTAGCCCGCAAAATGCCGATGCTTAAGCCGCCTAGCGCCGTGACTCCAATGACTACCCACGTGGCGCGCCGTACCCTGCCGCTCACGAATACCTCGCCCATCAGCCACGTCAGGACGAGGAACGTGATCGGCAGCGCGATCATGTGGGCGTGCAGATCGCCGAAGACGAAGGTGAAGTAGGGGAACTCGTTGATCTCGTTGCTGTTGTTGGGCAACTCGCCGACCACGCTGCGTGGCCCCCAGTACCAGCGCTCCGGGCCGATGGGCAGGAGCGCGCCTTGCGTCAGCTGGCCGATGCCGCGCCCGAAGCACTCAACCGTCCGCCCGATGTTGTAGCCGCTGAATAACACCTGATCGAGCAGGCTCGGGTTTTGTGAGCGATCCAACAGCTCAGCCGCCTCTTCGGGCGTCGGCTGTCTGCCATTCTGCGCCACGAACTGCTCCAGCTGCCACAGATACATATCGCTGGTGGCCGCACAGCCGCCGGCGCGCTGCACACCTGCCAAAAAGACGCGCGGCGTATCCAGATTGCCTAACACAACACACAGCAACAGCGCCAGCGTCCCGGCTAGGTACGGGCTGGCAGAGGGCGTGCGCAGCGCGTGCATCAGGCGCATTTTCAGAGGGGCGTCGCGCTCAGCGGAGCCCTCTTTGCGCGGGAAGCGCCAACGCGCCGCCGCAATGTTGAAAGCCAGCGAAAAGGCGCCAATGCCTGTCAGGGCGAACAGAGTCGGCACGATTAGGTTGTAGGCGATGCTCGGCACCACGCCCAGCAGCTTAGTCGGTGCGCCCACCAGCACGTAGCCGAAGTAGTAGTAGTTCAGATAGCCGCCTGCATACCACGGATCGTAGGCGGGGAAGATGCTAGAGCGCAGTACGGCGTTGAAGTAGGCGAAGTTCATTGGTTTTTCGCCGCCCAGCACCTGCGCCCACAGATCGGGATTGCCCAGGCGCACGAAGACGAACGCAATAAACAGCCCCAGCGTGATCGCCTCAACGATCAGCAGGTAGCGCCAATTCAGGCGCAGCCAGGCGCCGAGCTCTGCGCGCCGCCGCCACGCGATATATCCGCTCAGCGCCGCCATGCCGATCAGTAGCCCCAACAAGCCACCGCTGCTCCAGAGCGGCAGCCAGAGCGTGCCGCCCGCCCAGGCCAGCCAGGCGACGATCAATAGGCCTGCGATTTTCGCCATTGGATAGGCGCGATCGGGCAGAGCGGGCAGCAACACAAAGAGCAGCGGCGCGGCTGCCCAGCCGAACGCCATGATCGTCAGCCACCACAAAACCACACCTGCCACCGGCGAGGCGTTGATGAGTGCCTCACGCTTGAACAGCTCCGACCAGGTGCCGCCCGACTCTTGCGCTTGCCGCTGCTCAGCGCTCATCATGAAGCCCGTCGGCGCCCGACTTGCCTCGTAGGCGCCCCAGCGGATGATATTCACAATGGTTGGGTCTTCCAGCTGGAAAGTTGAGCCAGTATCGAGCGGCACGCTGTTCAGCACAGCAGCAACCCGCTCGGAGGCATACCGCTCAGAATTCTTCTTGAAGATCAGCACAGCGGGATGGTCGTAGACGTGGAAGGCCTCTTCCGCCTCGAACTCGTTCAGCCAGGCAGGGCTAGCGTAGAAGGGTAGGTGCTGATCGGAGATCGGGAGACCGAAAATCTCGAAGGAATTGTTGAAGACGGCGACCAGATCGTAGCCCAGCTCGCCCTTGAAGAGCGCATCGTAGAAAGCGATGCTCATTGGAAAACGGGTCGGCAGGCGCGAGAGCGAGTCGTAGAAGCGATTGCTGCTGATGGTGATGTAGTCGGCTTCATCGAGCGTACGCTGCAAGACTTCACGCTTTTGGAAGTCGTCTTCCATTGACATATACAGCTCGACGCCGCGATAGTACGTCCCCCATGGGTCGCTGCCGCGACAAGTGGCGAGCGTGTACAGACCTGGCGGCTGTGGCAAGGGCAAGTCAGGCGGCATGGCGCAGACTTTTTGCGGCACAGGATCATCCCACGGCCCCTCTGTGGCGATCACGCTGCCCGTCAGCTGGACAAGTGTCCCATCGGCTGTGCTGACCCGAATCTGCAGCTGCTGATCAGCGCTGACTGTCACAGGCTGCTCGAGCGCGATGCGAACAGACCTGCCATACGGCGAGTAGGGCGTGGGATCGAGGACGGCGCGCAAAGTCCCTTCGCTCAGGCGTGTGCCGCTAGCTGCATCCACAAGGGTGGCTTGTAGCGTGATAGCGCGCCCATCGTTGAGCGGATTGAGCGCATGGGCAATATCTACGCTTCGAATCGTGCCTGTGAGTGGCGCTGTAAAGTTGGCTTGGGCGGCGTTGCCCGCGATCAGCGTGCTGGCTTGCTCGGCAACAAAGGTGAAGTTGTTATCGAAGGCGGAGAGCTGCAAACTGGCTACTGTGCGGTCGCCCTCAGCCAGTGTGAAGTCGCTCTCAACATTGCTTAGGCGTACGGCTGAGAGCTCGCCGTCGCTCCAGGTGAGCAAGTAATAGCTGGTAGCAGGCTGCAGCGCGATGGGTGGCTCAAAGGTCAGCGTGTAAGACCTACCTAGCCCTTTAGCCCTGCTGAAGGTATCGCTCACATTGGCGACGCCCAGCACCTGTAAGCCTGCCGCATCCAGGGCCAGGGCCGCCCAGAACGTCTTGACCTGGTCGTCATCTGGTGCACTATAAAGGCGATTGACGATCAGACGATCGACGCGGGCAGCTCGATCGAGCGGCGGCAAGGGCGTGGCAAAGCGGCTGCCCTCAGCATACCGACTCAGGCTGGCGCTGACCGACGGTGTGCTGATCGGCGTGTTGATCAAGTACGCCTGACCTGCTTCCGTCTGTATGCTCACAGAGAGCGCTGCCGGCACGTTACGGTAAATCCAATGCGAGGCTTCTACACGGGTCAGTTGGCGCCGGTAGATGTTAGTAAAAGCGCCTGCCCAGGCATAGCTAAATCCGACCACGAAGATCAGCACGACAAGGCGCATGCGATAGGCAAAGCGCGCCGCCTCGCTCGGATTCTCGTGCAGGGCACGCCGCCCGCGCTCGACTAGCTCCCACAGCGCCCATGCCGCCATCAGGGCGAAAAATGGATAGAGCGGCATGTAGTAGCGCATAGTCATGACCCACAGCCTGCCCATGAAGGCAAAGTAGGCGACCAGCCAGGCTGCGATCAGCACGTGGCGCGTCCAGCCGTGCCGTGCCCGCAAGATTTGCCACAACGCCCAGCCCAAGCCTAGCCAGGCTGCCAAGCCCAGCGGCGCGCCTAGGCCCCATAAGATGATATTCTGGGCAGGGAAGAGATACGGCGTGCGGCTAGCCCACTGATGATTGGGCGGGAAATCAGCCCTGCCGCTCGTCAGGTACTGCGCCTGCGCTACATCGTCGAGGAAAGGGCGGTAGGGCAGGATGTTGAAAAGGCCCAGAAGGCCCGGCCCGCCCGTGAAAGCGTGCGGATTGGTGAAGCGAAAAACAACCAGTGTAGCAACAATCGCCACCAGGATCCCCAGCAGCGCCCTCTGAGTCAGGATGCTCCGCTCGAGGCGCGCGATGCGCCGTCCGAAGGCGGGCAATGCGTAGACGAGCGCCGCTGCAATGAACACACCGAACAGCGGCGCCACGTTGATGCGGCTGGCGACTGCCATACCCATGCCCACGCCAAAGCCGATCGCATCCAGCGGCCTGCCACCTCGCATGAAGCGCACAGCGAAGAAAAAGGCGATCAGCACAGGCAAGTTGGTGAAGGCGTCAGCCGTCCAAAAGTGCGAGAGCTGGATCGGCAAGACCGCCGCCCCATAGAGCGCCATCGCCAGCAGACCGACCGACTGATTGTACAGCATCCGCCCAATGATGAAGACCATCAGCAGCGAGAGCAAGTCGGCAACGGCTGAGACGCTCCGCCCGACCAGATGAATGCCGTTGTAGCTTGTCCATGAGAGGGCAATGACGTCGTCGTCGGTCTCGGGCGTGTGGCGGGCGATCTCGTAGTGGACGGCCTGCGTCAGCTCGGCTGAGATGCGCACGACAAAGAGCGGCAGCTGCCCATAGACGTACAAGCCAAAGCCAACGTTCTTCGGGTACCAATTGGAGCACTGCGAGTCGAAAAAATCGCCGATACCGTCGCGCTCAGGGTAGCGCTCACGGCATAGGGCCAGCTGCTCAGCGCGCGCTCTCGGATCGGGTGTGGAGAGATTAAGCCGTCCGTTGATCGCCTCTGCCACTTGAGTCAGGAAGCGCTCATCGGGATGCAGGTGCGTGAAATCGTCCCAGTTCTGCCCAACGAAGCGAAAATACGCGCCGACGACGAGGATCAGGGCAACCAACATCGGCACAAGCCAACGGCGCGGGGCAGAATTGGGCAAGGAAACAGGCTGGAGTGCCATAAGCGTGTTTTCTAAGCCATCGCGTTTACTGAGTGACCTGGCGATTATACACGCTTTATGCGCGAAAGTCTCACAGGTGGGCTGAGAGGTCGATTGGCGCGGCATCAGCTGGGATGCCGCGCCAGGTGCTATCAGCGCAAGAGCGCTAACGTGACGCCTTCGGCGAAGCCAGCCACAACGGTCGGCAGGATGCCGATAGCTAGAGTCGCCACTGTGCAGAACGCGATGGCGCTCGCCAAGCGCGGCGGCGCGTTTGCCTCGCCCTCGCCGTACTCCAGCCACATCTTGACGATGACGCGCAGGTAGTAGTAGGCGCTCACCACACTGGTCAACACGCCAATGAGCGCCAGCAGCGCCAAGTTAGCGTTCAGGGTGCTGAAGAAGACGAACCACTTGCCTACAAAGCCGCCCGTCAGCGGGATGCCGATCAAGCTCAGCATGAAGATGCTCATCGCGCCAGCCAGAAACGGCTTGCTGCGCCCTAGCCCTGCGAAGTCGTCTAGCAGCGTGCCGGTAGCGTCGTTGCGCTCCACTGCCATGCCGACGGCAAAAGCCCCAATGTTGGTGAAGGCATACGCCGCCAGGTAGATCAGCGCACCGCGCAGCGCCTCTTCTGCGATGCTGAGCGAAACAATCGGCGTCCCGAACTCATCGCCGGTGATCGTAAAGGTACCAGCCGCCGCCACTGCCATCATCAGGTAGCCGCCGTGGGCAATGCTCGAGTACGCCAGCAGCCGCTTGATATCACGCTGCGCAATTGCCACAAAGTTGCCCAAGATCATCGTCAGCGCAGCGAGGATCGCGACTGTATCTTGCCAGGCTGCATGGATGAAGATCGTCTGCTCAGGCCCGACCTCTGGCAAGGCGCCGACCGTGAAGGTGGGCAGCGCTACCGTCATCAGCCGCAGCAGCGCAGCAAAACCGCCCACTTTCGCTGTGACGCTCATGTAAGCCGTCACGGATGTGGGCGCGCCTTGATAGACGTCCGGCGTCCACAGGTGGAAGGGTACGACAGCGACCTTGAAGCCGAGCCCGACCAGCAAAAGTGCCGTACCGATCAACAGTAGGAAGGGCGAGGCATATTGTTCGGCCTGCACGCGCGCGAAAATCTCCGCTAAGTTGGTCGTGCCAAGCGCGCCGTACATCAGCGCGATGCCGTAGACCAAAAATCCGCTGGAAAACGCACCCAGCAGGAAGTACTTCATGGCGCTCTCTTCCGAGCGCACATCCGGGCGGCGGAAGCCCGAGAGGATGTAAAGCGGGATTGAGAGCAGCTCTAAGGCTATCAGCAGGGTGACCAGATCGCCTGCCGAGCCCATAAACATCGCTCCAGAGGCAGTCATCAGCAGCAGCGGATAGTACTCGCCCCGATTCATGCCTGTGCGCTGCAGATAGTCATGCGCGATGAGCAGGCTGATGAAGGTCGCCGCGAGGATGATTAAGTTCGTCAGACCTGTGAAGGTATCTGCGATGTACATGCCCATGAAAGCGGTGCTGCGCTCGCCGAGCGAGAGCAGCGTGACCACGAACGAGACACCTACGCCGATCAGCGCGAGCGTCAGCGTGATCTCTTTGCGCTCTTTAGGCACAGAGAGGTCTGCGATGAGCAGGATGCACGCACCTAGCGCCAGCGAGAGCGCTGGGAAGGTTGCGCCGATGTTCATTGCGCCTAAATCCAGCATAGGTCATTCCGCCTGAATCTGCGCCGTCGTCTCACCAGGGATGTAGCGGGCTAATTCGGCCGCTGTCGCACCGACAGAGGCATCCATATAACCGAAGAACGGGCGCGGATACAAGCCAATCACAAGTGCCGCAATCACGACAGCGACCAGCGCGGTCAGCTCATTCCAGGTCAGCGGCGTGTACGGATTGGCACTCTCGTGCCCGTGATCGTCGTGCCCGTGCGCGCTCACATCCTCGCCGTCGCCCTCGTGCCCGCCGCCAGCCGCTGGGACAAGCGCAAACTCGCCGTGTTCAGCGGCAGGCGCCTTGTATTCGCCCATGAAGACCTTGTTCCACATGTACAGCAGGTAGACAGCCGCCAGGATCACGCCGATAGTGCCGAAGAAGGCGAACAGCAAGCCCAAGACTGGCGATCCCGCCGTGCCGAGCAGGATCGTGAACTCGCCCACGAAGCCGTTCAGGCCCGGCAAGCCCATGCTAGAGAGTGTGATCACCAGCGCCAAGCCGCTGAATACGGGCATCACTTTCCACACGCCGCCGAAGGCATCGATGGCTTTGGTGTGCCGCCGCTCGTAGAGCATGCCGACCATCAAGAACAAACCACCTGTGCTAAGGCCGTGATTGATCATCTGCAGCGTGGCGCCGCTGAGTCCGGCCGCATTCAGCGCAAAGATGCCCAGCACTACGAAGCCCAAGTGGCTGATCGACGAGTAAGCGACCAGTTTTTTCACATCCGTCTGCGCGTAGCTGACCCACGCACCGTAAATGATGCCGATGATCGCCAAAAGGCCGACGATCGGCGCCAGCGTGACCGACATCTGCGGGAACAGGCCCAGATTGAAGCGCACCAAGCCATACGTGCCCAACTTGAGCAGCACGCCGGCCAGGATGACCGAACCAGCTGTAGGCGCCTGCACGTGCGCATCCGGCAGCCAGGAGTGCAGCGGCCAGATCGGCACCTTGATGGCGAAAGCAATGAAGAAGCCCAAGAACAGCAGGAGCTCGGTCACTGCACTTGGGAAGGCGCCCTGCGGTGTGCCAGCGGCCGCCTCAATGGCTGCTTTGATCGTCATGACATTGAAGGTGCCGAAGTAGTTGCCCATCCACAGGATGGCGAGCAACATCAGGATTGAACCTGCCATTGTATACAGGAAAAATTTCACCGCTGCGTAGATGCGCTGCTCCGAGCCCCAGATGCCGACCAGGAAATACATCGGCACCAGCGAGACTTCCCAGAACACGTAGAACAGGAACAGGTCTTGTGCCACAAAGACGCCGATCATGGCGAATTCGAGCAGCAGCAAGAACGAGTAGTACAGCCGCACGCGCTCTTTGACGTGATAGAGCGAGAATAGGATTGCCAGCGGCATGATGAAGGCCGTCAGCACCACCAGCAAGATGCTCAAGCCATCTACACCGACGTAGTAGCTTACCACATAGCTGCCCAGGCGGAACCACTCGCCCAAGTTTTCGAGCTGCATCTCTGCCTTGTTCGGGTCGAAGGCCCCCAGCAGCACCAGCGAGAATGCCAGCGTCACCAGCGATGAGACCAGCGCCACCCACTTGATGCGCTCTTCCCGCGCCCGCCCCATGATCAGCAGCAGGACGATGCCCACCAGCGGCGAGAACAGCACAATGTTAATCAGCATATCGTTCTTTTCCATGATTCCCCCTCACTTGGTTGACTGTGCAGCTTCGCCGCTTACTGCCTCAGGAGCGGCAAGAGCAAGATCAGCATCACCAGCACTACGCCGAAGAGCATCGTGAAGACGTATGTGCGTACGTAACCGGTTTGAACCGTGCGCAGCCGCGCCGCAGCTTGCGCCACAGCCCGCGCAATGCGCAAGAAGCCCTGATCGATTGCGCCGCGATCAACCGGCGTGGCGATGAAATCGGCGGCGCGCTTGTAGAAATCGCGGAAGACGGTGTGATGGAAGCGGTCGTGCCAGAACTCCCAATCCAGCTTGTGGGCGAGCCAATCAGCAGCGCGGTTGTAGGGCTGCTCGATGAAGCGTCCGTAGGTCTCGTCCCAGTAGAGCTTGGCGTTTGCCAATTGGAAGGCAGGCTGCGTACCAGGGCGGACTTCCAGCACATCTTGGTTGCCCTCTGCCAGTGGCACAGGGCTGTAAATGCGCTGTGCTAGCAAGATGCCGCCAATCCCAACGCCCAGCGCTACGATCGCTAAGAGCGGATTGAACGTCAGACCTTTGGTGTACGGCACGCTGTGCTCCAGCCACAAGACAAGCGTCTCCAGCGGGTAGCTGGCGCCTAGCGACGGCACAAATGCGATCGCGGCGCCGCTCAGGATGAACGCCCCCGCCGAGCCGAGCACGACCAGGCGGAAAGCTGGCTTCAAGCTAGGCATACTTGTAATCGGCTCCGCCTGCCCGATGAAGAACAGCCGCACGCTCGGCAGCGCCCACAGCAGCCAGAAGCCCGTCGTGATGAACAGCACGCCCAGCACCAAGATGCTGTTCACGCCTAGCGGGATGTTCAACGCGCCACCGAAGATGGTCAGCGCAGCAAGGACGAGCAACGGGATGGTCATGCTGGGGCTGGATTCAGAGGCGGCAGCCGCTGCCTCTGTGCGTGGCACGCCCAAGAAGACCAGCTTGATCTGCCGCCACATGTAGAAGGCGGTAAAGCCGGCCGCCACCAGCAGTAGACCGAGCATTAGCAAGCCCTCTAGCTTGCCGTCGATGAAGCCGGCGTTGAACGCTTTGCCCAGCACCTCATCTTTCGACCAGAAGCCCGCCAGCGGGAAGATGCCAGCCAGCGCCAGCGTGCCGATCAGATACGTGACGAAGGTGATCGGCATGCGGCGTGCTAAGCCGCCCATATTGCGCATATCTTGCGGATCGAAAGCCTCTGCATGCTCATGCTCGGCGTGCCCATCACCGTCTTCACCGTGCTCTGCCTTGTGATGCGCGTGCGCATGATGGTGCCCGTGCTCCACAGCGTGGATGACCGAGCCGCTGCCCAAGAACAGCAGCGCCTTGAAGAAGGCATGCGTGATCAGGTGGAACATACCAGCTGCGTAGCCGCCAATGCCGACCGCCGCCACCATGAAGCCGAGCTGGCTGACTGTTGAATAAGCCAGCACCTTCTTGATATCCCACTGACCGAGCGCGATGAAGCCGGCCATCAGTGCGGTGGCAGCCCCAATAATCGTGACCAGTGCAGCCGAGAGCGGTGCGGCATGATACAGCACGCTCGTACGCGTAATCAGGTAGACGCCCGCCGTCACCATTGTGGCGGCGTGGATCAGCGCACTGACCGGCGTCGGGCCTGCCATTGCGTCTGGCAGCCAGACGAACAGCGGAATTTGCGCGCTCTTGCCCGTCACTCCGACCAGCATGAAGAGCGTGATCAGCGTCACGACCGTCTCGAAAGGCAGCTCGAAGACGCCAAACGAGACTACATGCCCGCCTTCAGCTAGCCACGCCTCGGTCTGGGCGAAAACGCCCTTCTGCGCATGCGAGACGCCATCGCCACCTCCGCCCGCCAGCACATCGACTGCCGCTTTCTCGCCGCCAATATGCAGGACTTCATCTGGCTTGTAGTAATCGAGCGTGCCATACGTCCAGAAGATCAAGAAGATCGCCATCAGCAGGCCGAAGTCGCCCACGCGGTTGACGATGAAAGCTTTACGCGCCGCGTTACTGTTCTTCCAGCCCTCGCCGTGCTTCTTATCGAACCAGAAGCCGATCAGCAGAAATGAACACAGGCCCACGCCCTCCCAGCCGACGAACATCATCAAGAAGTTGTTGCCCGTCACCAGGACTAGCATGAAGCCTAGGAACAGGTTCAGATAGACAAAGAAGCGCGCAAAACGCGAGTCGCCATGCATGTAGCCAATGGCGTAGAGGTGGATCAGCGTCCCGACGCCCGTCACAACTAGCATCATGGTCAGGCTGAGTGTGTCCACGCGCATCTGCCAAGGGATATCTATCGCAGCGGACGGGATGTACAGCCAGCTGTCCAGGATCGGCGGATTGACGACGACTGCTTCGTAGCCGTGCGTCGCGATTCCAACCGTCATCACTGCTGCAACTGCAAAGGCCAGGCCTGCAGCAGTGGTCGCCACAGCCCCGATCAGCTTCTCGCTCAGGTAGCGCCCTAAAAACAGGTTGATCAGCGCGCCCGCGAAGGGCAAGATCACCACTAGTGGCACAAAGGATGCGATAACTTCCATACCGGGCTCATCCTTGCATTGCGTTCAGCTCGTCGATATCGATAGACTTCTTGGTGCGGAAAATCGCTACGATCAGCGCCAAGCCGACCGCCACTTCCGCCGCCGCAATCGTGATCACAAAGAACACGATCAGCTGCCCGCCGACGTTGCTCCACTGCTGCGCAAAAGCCACTAATGAGAGATTGGCAGCATTCAGCATTAGCTCGACAGACATGAAGATCATGATTGCGTTGCGCCGCACCAAGACTCCTAACACGCCCATGATAAACAGCACGGCGCTCAGCACGACAAAATATTCGGTAGCCACCGTTGGTTGCACGTTTCGGCTCTCCTTGTGATGTTTAATCGGCGCTTGGCTGGCGCTCGCCGCTCGGCAAGGCTTTCTCGACGCTCTCAGCCGTCACGTTGATCGGAATAGCGCGATTGATGCGCTTGATGGCAGGGCTAACCACCAGACGCCTGCGCTCGCGCCTGAGAACTTCTTCGCGCGTCAGGATAATCGCCCCGACCATCGTCGCCAACAGCAACAAGCCAACCAGCTGGAAAGGCAACAGGTAGGTCGTCAGCAGCTCAACGCCGATCTGTTGTGGGCTGCCAAAGGCGTGCCCAGCAAACGGCGCAGCAGGGCGCAAGTAGTCTGGGCGGGTGCCAACGACGCCATCGATGGCGGGCAAGGGCGCCGCCGTCAAGATCAGCAGCTCGTGCGTGCGGCTGGGGGCAGTATACTCGCGCAGCGCGATCACACGGTTGCCCAGATTCTCGAACAAGAAATCGTACTCGCGGCGCGCCAAGGTGAGCACGCCCGAAGCCTCACCGAAGTTCAGTTCCGCAGCCAGCACCACATTTCGGCTTCGGTCACCTAAGTCCTCCTGGATGAAGTTGACCGGGCCAAAGTTCGGCAAGGCGTGCACGACAGTCAGGCGGAAGGTGTTATCGGCGGCGAAGGGCGTCAAGTCGAGCGGCACAGCCAGCAGACGCAAGTCTTCAGGTGTGCCAGCCAAGATGTAGGTCGTGGCGCGTTCGGGCTCCAGCGTCAGCGGGAGGGCCACAAGAGGCGTTGCGCCGCGCTCGAACGGGCTCGGGCAGCTCGGATCGGGGCAGGCAGCGAAGATGAGCAGGTTGTAGCTGCCAGCGCGCAAAGTCTGCATGTCGGTGGCATCGCCGTAGGCTAGCTCAGCAGCGACGCGCTGCTCATTCAGATAGATATCGACAGCTGGCGCGCTAGCGACCGTATGGATGAAACGCACTTGAGGCGGCTGTGGCTGTGGCTGCAGCGCTCCGATCTGCCCTTGTGCCACAGCCACAAAGACCACAACCAGGAAAATCGTGGTGAGCGCCACTGCCCCGCCCGCTAGCCAGCCATACTTAGTCGTGCCGCCGCCCAGCCGCTCCGAGCCGAGCAGCATGATCACGAACATGAATAAGACCATGATCGCGCCGGCGTAGACCGTGATCTGAACCATTGCCAGGAACGGCGCGCTGAGCATCAAGTAGAAGAATGCTACGCACAGCAAGTTCACTACGAGGAATAGCGCGCTGTGGACGGCGTTGCGGCTGATTAGCATGAACGCCGCTGAGAAAATCGCCACAGCCGCCACGACGATGAAGAGCACCAGTTCAAACGTCATGAGTTTTAGCCCTGAAGCTGCACGGATCAGTTAGCTTGTTCATTTTAGCGCAAAGCTGCTTTAGCGCCAATGTGCGCTGCCGCTCACTGCTAGAACGTGAACTTGCCATCGCGGTAGAGCACCTCGCCATCCACAATGATCTCGCCGCCCTGCCGCATATCGCAGATCATATCCCAGTGAATCGCCGACTCATTACGGCTGCCCGTCTCCGGGTAGCCGCGCCCAAGCGCCATGTGGACGGTGCCACCGATTTTCTCATCGAACAGGATGTTGCCCGTGAAGCGCTGAATGCCGAAGTTGGTGCCGATGGCGAACTCGCCCAAGTAGCGCGCGCCGGGATCGGTCTCCAGCTGCGCCAGGAGATATTCTTCATTCTTAGCGGCTTTGGCGCTGACCACGCGCCCGTTTTCAAAGCGCAGCTCCACATCTTCCACCACGCGCCCTTCCCGGATGGCAGGGAACGAAAAGCGCACCCAGCCATTGACCGAATCCTCAACCGGGCCCGTGAAAATCTCGCCGCTGGGCATGTTATGCGTGGCGGTGGAGTTGACGAAAGTGCGCCCCTCGATGCTTAGCCTCAGATCGGCATTTGCGCTGCGCAGGTGGACGTGCTTCTTGCCTTTCAGCCAGTCCACGTACTTCTGCTGATCGGCTTCCAGCTTGCGCCACAGCACCACAGGATCTTCCTGATCCACAAAGCACGCCTTGTAGACGAAGTCCTCAAACTCTTCCAGGCTCATGCTCGCCTCTTGGGCGTAGGCTTCGGTGGGAAATTGGGTGAGCGTCCAGCGTTGGTCGCCGCTAGCCGAGCGCATAAAACGGATCCTGTTCAGCTCATTGCGGCTGCGCGCACGGCGCACAGCCCGACTCGGATCGAGGCTGGTGGCAGCACGCGTATTGCTGGTGCTGCGGATGGCGATCAGCACTTTCGCCTCTTTCGCCGACCATTCCTCAAGCGGGGAAATCCAATCGAGCTGCTCATCGCTGGCGTAGCGCAGAAACGTGTTGCTCATCGTCTCGTCGATCAGGACGGGGATGCAATGCCCACCTGCCCGTACAACTTCCTTATACGTCTCACGCAGGAGCGGCAAGCCGCTGATCTCGCCCGTCAAGACGACGGTCTCTCGCGGCTGCACAGCGACGGAATATTCGACGAGCGTACGCGCTAGGCGCGCTAGGCGTGGGTCGGTCATGTTGAAAGTCCTTTCAGAGCTTTAATTCTGCCTTAAGCCTAACGCCTCGCCAGTAAATTCGCAACTTGTGCCATTCGCCACAGGCTCATCAGCGCGTTATACTGAGCAAAAGAGCACAGTGAGGCACCTGAAAGCATGACTGAGCCAATCTACCTGGCTTTAGCCTTTCACAATCATCAGCCCGTCGGGCAGTTCAGCTACGTCACTGAGCACAGCACGCACGTCAGCTATTTACCGCTGATCGAGGCGCTAGAGCATCACCCGAAGGTGCGCGTGGCGCTGCACTATAGCGGCGCACTCCTGGAGTGGTTAAAGCACAATCAGCGCGAGATGCTAGAGCGCCTGCGCGTTTTGGTCGCCGCTGGGCAGGTTGAGCTGCTCTCTGGCGGCTACTACGAGCCGATCCTCGCCATCATCCCAGATGAAGACAAGATCGGGCAGATCGAGAAGCTCAACGACGAGCTGGAGACGCTGTTTGGCATCACGCCGAGCGGCATGTGGCTGGCTGAGCGCATCTGGGAGCCCCACCTCGCCAAGGCGATCGCGCAGGCTGCGCTGCGCTATGTGATTCTAGACGACGCCCACTTCGAGGCAGCCGGCTTCGAGAGCGGCCCTGCCATGTTCGGCTACTACATCACCGAAGAGCAGGGCCACCCACTGGCCGTCTTCTCATCGCTCAGACATCTGCGCTACGCCATCCCCTGGCAACCTGTGGAGAGTGTACTGGAGTGGCTGCGCGAGCAGGCACGCAGGCCCTCACGCAGCCAGGCGCCGCGCCTGCTGCTGATGGCAGATAACGGCGAGAAGTTCGGCACCTACGCCGGCGCCTATGAGTACTGCTGGGGCGAAGGGCGCTACATGGAAGACTTCTTCACCGCCCTCGAGATGAACGCTGAATGGCTCAAAACGATCACCCCAAGTCAGTATCTTGGGCGCTTTCCCCCGCTTGGAAGGGCTTACCTACCTGCCACCAGTTACACCGAGATGGGCATCTGGAGCTTGCTGAGCGATAATGGGCAGCGCCTGAGCGAGCTGCGCCAGCAGATCGAGCGCGAACGGCGTGCCGATCAGCTGCGCTTTTTGCACGGCGGCATCTGGCGCAACTTCTTGGTCAAGTACGATGAAGTCAACCTGCTGCACAAGCGCGTCTTGATGGTCAGCCGCAAAGTACACGCCATGCGGCGTGGCCGCAAGCGCGATCGCGCTCTGGAGCGCCTGTGGGCTGCTCAGTGCAACGACGCTTACTGGCATGGGCTCTCTGGTGGCGTGTACCTATTCAATTTGCGCGTGGCCAACTACGCCAATCTGATCGCCGCCGAAGACGCCGCCGAGAGCGAAGAGCATGAGCTGCGCCTGCAGACTTTCGACCTTGATCAGGATGGGCACGACGATATCGTGCTGTTGGGCTCGCCACTGAGCGCCGTGTGGTCGCCGTCGCACGGTGGCGGGATGGTAGAGCTGGACTTCCGTCCAGCTGCCTACAACCTCTACAACGTGATGACCCGCCGCAAAGAGAGCTACCACGCGCGGCTGCGCCAAGCGGCCGCCGAGGGCACAATCATCCTGCCCACCTCGCCAACGCCGCCAGAAAGCGAGCTGCTCTACAGCCGTATTGTGCGGGCCAAAGAGGTGGGCTTAGAGCAGCGTCTGATCTACGATTGGCATCGCCGCTGCGCCTTCCTCGATCACTTTCTGAGCAGCTCCACCACGCTTGAGGAGTTCTACCGCGCCCAATACGCCGAGCAGGGCAATTTCGTCAATCAGCCCTACCAGATTGTCGAGGCGGTGTGCGATGGCATGCATGCATGTGTCACTTTGCAGCGCGCAGGCAGCGTCTGGGTTGGTGAGACGGCGCACCCGATCAACATCCGCAAAGCTTTCCAGTTTTTCCATAGCGAGAACACCTTCAAAGTGCATTACACGCTCTCCAGTCACGCCAAGCAGCCGCTGGAGCTGCACTTCGGCATTGAGCTGGTGGTCGGCTTTGATGGCGCGCAAGATATCGCCAATGGCGCGCTGCGCCTGAACGGTGAGAGCGAGCGCCTGCCCCTGAGCGCTCTGTGCGAGCTGGCGGGCGTCACGCAATACAGCGCTGATACCGTCTTGCACAATCTGACGCTCCTGACTACGCTCAGCCGGCCTGCCTTTTTGTGGCAGTTCCCACTCGAGACAGTCACTCTCTCTAACGATGGCTTCGAGCGCGGCTATCAAGGCACAGTTTTTTTGCACTTGTGGCACCTGCAAATAGAGCCCAACGAACGCTGGGAAGTCACCCTGACGCAGAGCGTCAGCCAGACTGCGACGCAGCTTTGAGGAATAGCTCATGGTAGATCGACTGATCGTGAATGCGAACATCTACACTTTTGACGAGGCGCTGCCGCGCGCTAGCGCACTTGCCATCCACCGCGACCAAATTGTGGCAGTTGGCGATGACGGGCTGCGCGCCCTAGTCACCCGCCAAACCCAAGTGGACGATCTGGAAGGCGCAACCGTGATCTGCGGCCTGACCGACGCGCACATCCACTGGGAGATGACGGCGCGCGCCCTGCATGAGATCGACCTATTCGATCTGCCCAGCAAGGCAGAGGCGATCGCCCGCGTTGCAGAGGCAGCCTATAAGGCAGAGGCGGGCACCTGGCTGATCGGGCGCGGCTGGTCGCAGGCGCAGTGGGAAGGCGGTGCCTTCCCAACCGCCGCCGATCTAGACCCGGTCACGCCGCAGCACCCGGTCTTTTTGCGGGCGCGCAGCGAACACGCTGCGTGGGTCAACAGCGCTGCCCTGCGCCAGGCAGGCATCACTGCTGGCACGCCCGATCCAGCCGATGGCGTCATCCTGCGCGATGAGTCGGGCGCCCCAACAGGGATTTTGCTGGAGGGCGCGATGAGCCTAGTCCGCAAACACCTGCCTGTGCCGAGCGCTGCTCAGATCGCTGCCATGATGCGCGAGGCACAGACGCTCGCCTGGCGCTGCGGCCTGACAGGCCTTCACGATTACGATCAGCCACGCGCTCTTGAAGCCCTTCAGCTGCTCCATGAGCGCGGCGAACTGGGCTTGCGCGTAGTTAAGAACATCAACGATCCGTTTATCGGCGAGGCGATTCGGCTTGGACTACGCTGGGGCTTCGGCAATCACTGGTTGCGCTTGGGCGGCTTGAAAATCTTCGCGGATGGCGCTCTGGGTACACGCACAGCGCTCATGTTCGAGCCATACGAGAATGAACCTGAGAATTGCGGCGTCGTCGTGACCGATAAAGATACGATGTTAGCGCTTGTGATGATGGCGAGTCGGGCTGGCTTTCCGTCGACGATTCACGCCATCGGCGATCGGGCGGTGCATGAGGTGCTGAACGTCTACGAGCAGGTGCGCGCTGATGAGCGCAGGCGCGGCTTGCAGCCTTCAGATCGACGGCACCGCATTGAACATGTCCAGCTGATCCAGCCCGAAGATGTACCGCGCCTGGCCGCCTTAGACGTGATCGCCTCGATGCAGCCGATCCACGCCACAGCGGACTATCTGATGGCAGATAAGTACTGGGGCGCCCGTTCGCGCTACGCCTACAATGCGCGCTTACAGCTCGATCATGGCGCGCGGGTTGCCTTCGGCTCGGATTCGCCGATCGAGCCGTTTGAGCCGCTCAAGGGCATTCACGCCGCTGTGACGCGCTGCCGTGCGGATGGCTCACCTAGCCGTGATGGTTGGTATCCCGAGGCGCGCTTGACGGTTGAGGAAGCGGTGCGCGGCTACACACAAGGGCCAGCCTACGCAGCGGGTATGGAATCGCGCCTGGGCAAGCTGTCAGCGGGCCGCTTCGCCGATCTAGTGGCGCTCGATCGCGATATCTTCCAGATTGATCCACACGACCTGCTGAAGGTGCGTGTGGTCGGCACGATGACGGGCGGGGTGTGGCGCTACACGGATGGCCTCAAGCCGCTAGCGCATGAATGACGGCTATTCGGCGTTTTCCCACTCGCTGCCGCATTTGCGGCACTGCCACCAGCCCTCGCCATCTTTGTAGTGCCAATCAAGGATGCCTTTGCCGCAAGGGCACCATTCCAGGTCGGGCATATCGGCGGGCTGCAGCGTGCGTTCGCAACGTGGACAGTGGTAGCCGTAGGGCAGCTCGCGCAGCCAGCACTCGCACTCAGGGCAGCGCAGCAGTTGGGCAGCCTGTTGCTCGCTGATCAACGTGCCGCAGGTACTGCACAGCCAGCCATCGCTGCCGCATGCCTGAACAGTGCTGCCACACATGTAGCAGCTGCAGCCTTGAGCTTCCACCCATGCAAAGTAGGCTTGAATCTCGGCTAGTTTTTGAGCGGCGCGCCGCTTGCCCAGCCGCTCCTCAAGCCAGCGGACAGGATCTTTGCTGCCTTTGCTGTTGTTGCAGCCACCTTCGCCGTGGCACAACGGCAGGATGTTGGTTGGCACAGTGCCTGGGCAGCGCGAGTCGCTGAGTGGAATCCAGTGATCTTGTGCTAGTGTGTGCCACAGGCCGCGCGGACGCCCACATACAGCGCATTGGTAGCCCCAGTAATCCAGCGCGTTGTCCCAATCGCTGCTGCTGAAGGCGATGGGCAGACTGCGCTTGCGGGCGAGGTATGGGCGCTCGACGCGCGGCTGTACCAGAGTCGGTGGCGGCGTGGCCAGCTTGCCGAACAGCCGCTCACCCAGATCGACGATGATCTGTAGAAGCGCCGTGCCTCGAAAAATGCCTGCCTGCCGTGCCATGCCGCCCACCATCGTTTGAAAAAGGTTTCAATTGCCTTCCGAATTATACAACGACTCAAACAGAGTTCAAATTTTGCTTCAAGCTCTGGAAAGCTGCCAACTCATGTTAAGCGCTTAGGTTACATGAAAATTTTTTTGAAATACACACCTTGCTTTAAAAATTATTTGATCGTATACTGAACTTTAGAACTCTGGAGCAGTTTTCGAAGGAAGGTGTGCCTATGTCGGGCTTTGCGGCGTTGTTTTCAGGGATGAACTTTCAAGGGACGATTCGGCGCTACTGCGATCAAATCGGCTGGAAGATCGCCGATATCAATGACAAGCGGGCCTTGTTGAAGTTCAATATGCGCTCTGGGCGCACCCAATCGCTGTGGATTGTGCGCTACGATACCACGCTGGAGTTCTCTGTGCCGAGCATGGCGCAGTTCGACTCTGAGGATCGCATCCCGCACTACCTTTCCACCGTCTTGCTCAAGCGCAGCTCGCAGAACAAGATCGGCTTCTGGTGCATTGAGCAGATCGGGGGCAAGTTCGTCTTCTCGTGTATGCACAACGCCGAGATGTCTCTCATCAACACAGAGTACTTTCAGAAAGTGGTCAATGCGCTGGTCACGGAGTGCGATACGTTTGAGGGCATCCTGATCGACATGCTGCGCTGACAATCAGCTTGAGGTGGCACGGGCGCTCAGCGGCCGGGCGCCTGTCTTGCCCTGAGCCCCACTTTTTGCCACTTCCGCCTGTGAATGTGTTAAGATTCCCCAAAACTAGCCTTTCGAAGGCAGCGCAGAACGATTGAGAACGATGCCGCAAACACACAGCGGCTTAGCCGCCATCACACAGACCTTTCAGCGTGCCAAACAGGAGCGGCGCGCCACCTTCATGCCTTTTTTCACGGTCGGCTACCCCGACCTGCCAACTTCGATCGCGGTTTTGCAGACGCTGGTTGAGATAGGCGCCGATGCCCTTGAGATCGGGATGCCTTTCAGCGATCCGCTCGCCGACGGCCCGACTATCCAGCATGCCTCTCAGGTGGCGCTGCAGCGCGGCACGCGCCTGAGCGACTGCCTGGACGCCGTACGGATGCTGCGCGAGCGCGGCGTGAATGTGCCGTTAGTCATGATGGGCTATTTAAATCCGCTGCTGGCTTACGGCTTAGAGCGCTTCGTCTCAGAGGCGGCGCAGGCGGGCGCTAGCGGCTTCATTGTGCCCGATTTGCCGCCCGAAGAGGCTGAAGAGTTCAGCGCCTTATGCACCGCGCACAGACTGGGCTTCACGCCGCTCTTGGCGCCTAACAGCACCGCCGAGCGCATGGCTGAAGTGGCGAAGATGGCGCGCGGCTTCCTGTATTTGGTCTCGGTGACGGGGGTGACCGGCGCGCGTGATAGCTTGCCGCCCGATCTGACCGAATACATCGCGCGGGCGCGTGCCCAAACTGATCTACCGCTCGCCGTTGGCTTTGGAATCAGCCAGCCGAGCCAGGCGCGGCAAGTGGCGGCACACGCCGATGGCGTGATCGTGGCGAGCGCGCTCATCCGCCTGATGGAGAGCGAGGGGCTTGAGGCCGTTCGGAACCTGGCAGCGAGCCTGCGTGCCGCTTGTGTGGTAGAATAGCCACATCCCACACGCAAACTTAGGATAGCTGTTATGTCTGAGCGAAAAATACGGGTTTTGGTCGCCAAGCCGGGCTTGGATGGACACGATCGCGGCGCAAAGATCGTGGCGCGCGCGCTGCGCGATGCCGGCATGGAAGTTATTTACACAGGGTTGCGCCAAACGCCTGAGATGATCGTCGAGGCAGCCTTACAAGAAGACGTCGATGTGATTGGGCTGAGCATCCTGAGCGGGGCGCACATGGCATTAGTGCCACGCATCTTAGAGCTGATGAAAGCCCACGATCTGAGTGATGTTAAGGTAGTGCTGGGCGGCATCATCCCGGATGAAGACATACCCATTCTGCAGCAGATGGGCGTCAGCGGCGTTTTCGGGCCCGGCAGCGATACGCAAGAGATCGTCGAGCATATTCGCAAGGTGATCGCACTTGAGTGACGTGGCCACGCTGCCGCCGATCGTAGCAGCAATCCGAGAGAGCAGGCGCGCCCTTGCCCGCTTGCTGACGCGCATCGAGAATGGCGCTGCTGCTGCAGACTTGGCGGCACTCTACCCTTATGGTGGCAAGGCGCACCTGATCGGTGTGACGGGCGCACCTGGCACCGGCAAGAGCAGCCTGGTCAATGCGATGGCGAAGGCATATCGCGCTGAAGGCAAGACGGTCAGCATCCTAGCCATCGATCCGACCAGCCCTTTCAGCGGCGGCGCCGTGTTGGGGGATCGCATCCGCATGCGCGACTTACACGGCGACTCGGGCGTCTTCATCCGCAGCATGGCCACGCGCGGCAACTTAGGCGGCATCGCCCGCACCACCACCGATATGATCCGTGCACTGGACGCCGCCGGCTTCGATATTGTGCTGATCGAGACAGTCGGGGCTGGACAGAGCGAGGTGGAGATCGCCTCAGCCGCGCAAACTACCATCGTGGTCGAGGCGCCTGGTCTGGGCGATGATGTGCAGGCGATCAAGGCAGGCATCCTCGAGATTGCCGATATCCTTGTGGTGAATAAGGCGGATAACCCGGGCGTAGAGAGCACACTACGCGCCCTGCGCGCTGCGCTCGATCTCGGCCATCGCGTTGAGCGCATCATGCATCACGGCAAGCTGATGGAAGTGCCGGCCGTCCCCGTTCTCGGTGAAGAGTCAGCCTGGCAGACGCCCATTGTGCAGACCGTTGCCACAGATGGCACGGGCGTGTCGGAGCTGTTGGCGAAGATCGCTGAGCATCGCACCTATTTGCATGAAAGCGGCGTACAGCGTCTGCGCGAACGCGCCAGCTTAAGTGCTGAGATTGAGGATCGCCTGCGCGATATGCTGCTGGCACGCCTGATCGAGCGAGTTGGCCCGGCAGGCGTTCAGGCAGCCATCGAGCGCGTCCTGCGGCGCGAGATCGATCCGAACAGCGCTGCTCAGGCGCTCTTGGCCGAAAGCTCTGCCGAGCGCAAGCCGTGATCGAGCCGCTCTTGAGCGCGCTGTGGCGGCTGTGGCGCGCTTCGGGTGCCTACCGCGCTTTGCCGCTCGTCGGGATTCTGCTGGCGGCCCTGCTGCGCTTACATGCGCTGGATGCTCAATCACTTTGGAACGATGAGGGCAACACGCTGCGCCTGATCCAGCGCGACATACCTGCCTTGCTCGGGGCGGCGCGCGCCGATATCCATCCGCCGCTCTACTACCTACTTCTGAAGGGCTGGGCGGCTTTCACAGGCGAGAGCGAGTTCGCTCTGCGCACTTTCTCAGCCTTCGCCGGCGTCCTGAGCGTGGCCTGCGCTTATGGGCTCGGCGCAGTGCTCTTTGCGCGCGGAGTCGGCATGCTGGCGGCCTTTCTGACCGCGCTCAACACCTTCAGCCTTTACTACAGCCAAGAGGCGCGCATGTACGCGCTGATGGCACTGATAGCGGCGCTAGCTATGTTATGCTTCGTCAAATGGCTAGATTCGCGCCGCGCTCAGCTGCTGATCAGCATGGCGCTTCTGAATGCGGCAGGCTTATACACGCATTACGCTTACCCGCTGACTCTAGCGGCGCAAGGCGCGCTGTTCGTAGCGTGGCTCGTGGCGCGGCGTGAATGGCGGATGCTGGGCTCCTACCTTGCGGCAAACGGCCTGACCGTCACGCTTTTTTTGCCGCAACTGCCGATAGCGCTTGCACAACTGGGCGGTTGGAGTCAGGCCAGCCGCGAGGTGTTGCCGTTTGTAGAGCAGTTGAGCGTCATTGGGACGTGGCTGCTGTACGGCAATACGTTTGGAAGCTTGAGTCAAGGGCTAGTCCTTTTAACGCTCGTCAGCGCGCTGATCGGCGCTACGCTGGGCGATTGGGTACGCCGTCCGAGCGGAGTGGCGCCCTTATGGTGGCGGCGTGCCGTCCCGAGCTTGTGGCTGGCGATCGGGGTTGGCGGATTCCTCGCCTTCGATCTGTACCGCGCCGAAAACCTGAAGTTCTTGTTGCCGTTGCAAATCGCGGCAGCTTTGTTGGTTGGGCGCGGATTATGGCTGCTGTGGGAGCTCGGATCGGCGAACCTAGCAGCCTGGCCTGAAGCGGTACCGCGCCTGCTCGCCGTCCTGCTGGGCTATGGCTTGCTCAGCGCCGCTGGTCAGGGCATTGATGCCCTGTATAACGACGCAGCCTACGCCCGGAGCGACTATCGCGGTGCAGCGGCGTACATCGCCCGCCAGGCCCGCCCTGGCGATGCGATCTTGCTCAGCGCGCCTAATCAGGTCGAGGTCTTTACATACTACTATGCAGGCGACCTGCCGATCTATGGCCTGCCAGAGGGCTTGGGCGGCGATGACTCCGCTACCCAGCGGCAGACTGAGGCGGTTTTGGCTGCGCATCGGCGCGTCTTCGCCCTCTTCTGGGGCGAGCTGGAGCGCGATCCACGCCGAGTGGTAGAGCGAGTTCTGAGTCAGCGCGCCTTCGAGATTGACACGGCCTGGTTCGGCGATCTGCGTCTTGTGCGCTACGCCGTGCTAGCGCCGCCGAGCGGGCTGCAACCGATCATGGCGCGCTTTGGCGAGGCGATCACACTGCGCGCTGCAGCCCTGAGCGCGGAGCGCCTCGCTGCGGGCGATGTGTTAGGTGTCACACTCTTGTGGCAGAGCGACCGACCGCTGACGGTGCGCTATCGCGTCTCGGTACAGCTGCTGGACTCATTCGGGCGGCTGGTAGCCCAACGCGATGCCGAGCCTAACAACAATATGACGCTCACCACGCTGTGGCAGCCAGGCGTGCCGGTGCGGGATACACACGGCGTGATCATCGGGCCGAACGTGCCACGCGGCACGTATCAGGTCATCGTCGTGTTGTACGGCTCGGATGATGGTGTCCGTCTGCCTGTTGCTGGCGGCGACGCGCTGCCTATCGGGACTGTGGAGATCGAGTAGGCGCTAGTCGCCGCAATATTGCCGCCAATGGTGCCCGTGCCGCGCTAAGAGCTGATCAGCAGCGTGGGGCCCCCACGAGCCGCGCGCATAGGTGGCAAGCGGCGGTGCCTCAGGACGCTGCCAGCCCGCAATGATCGGATCGATAATCTGCCATGAGCTCTCGATACCATCGCTGCGCACAAAGAGCGAAGCATCGCCGTTAAGCGCATCCAGCAGCAGGCGCTCGTATGCCTCCGGGATGGCATTCGCCCCGAAGGTCTCTTGGTAGCTGAAAGACATATCCACTGTGCGAGTCTCTTGGTAGGAGTCGGGCAGTTTTGCCTCAATTTTGAGGTGAATGCCCTCATCAGGCTGGATGCACAGGCTGAGCGTGTTCGCCTCGAAGTGGCGCCCGTGCGGCAAGTTGAACATCAGATGCGGTGGGCGTCGGAAGCGTACGATCACCTCGCTCGTCTTGCGGGCTAGCGCCTTGCCCGAGCGCAGATAGAACGGCACACTCTGCCAGCGCCAGTTATCGATGTACAGGCACAGTGCGGCATAGGTAGGCGTTTGCGAGTCGGGCGCGACGCCTTTGGTGGCGCGGTAGCCCTCATACTGCGCTCGCACAGTGTCCTCCAGTGCTACAGGGCGGATCGCCCTGAGGACTTTGGCCGTCTCGTTGCGCACGGCGTCTGCCTCAAAACAGGCGGGCGGCTCCATCGCGATCAGGGCGAGCAGCTGCAGCAAGTGATTCTGGAACATATCGCGCAAGACGCCCGATTCATCATAGTACTCGCCGCGATGACCGACGTCTACTTGCTCGGCAACCGTAATTTGGACGTACTCAATGTAGTTTCGGTTCCACAGCGGCTCGAAGATGGTGTTGGCGAAGCGCAGAAAGAGGATGTTCTGTGCCGTCTCTTTACCCAGGTAGTGATCAATGCGGTAGATTTGATGTTCGGCGAAAACTTCACGCAAGGCAGTGTTCAGGGCATGCGCAGAAGCGAGATCGTAGCCGAAGGGCTTCTCCACCACGATGCGCCGCCAGCCTTCTTTCTCTGTGCACAGCTGCAGCGCGCCTAGATTGGCGGTGATCGGCACGTAGAGCGCTGGCGCCGTCGAGAGGTAGTACAGGCGATTGGCTGGGCCGCCTTCGTGTTGGCACAGGAAAGCACTCAGACCTGCCATATCATCTGTATTTGTGGCATCGCCGCTGAAGTAGAAAACGCGCCGGCAGAAAGTTTCCCAAGCGGCTTGATCGAAGGTGTGATTGGTGAAAGCGATGGCGCCGTCTTTCAGCTTGGTGCGGAAGGCCTCGTGCGAAAGCGGTGTGCGCGAGATGCCGACAATTTGCAGATTCTCGGGCAAGCGCTTCTTGCGCCAGAGGTTGTAAAGCGCCGGGATCAGCTTGCGGTGGGTTAGATCGCCGGAAGCGCCGAAGATTACGAGCGTGTTGGCGCGCTGTGTGTCATCCATCTCAAGACTCCGTCCCTTGCTGTGTGGCTGCATGTATGTCGATCATAGCCTAAGGCGCATTGAACGGCGATTCTAGGCTTGCTGTCCAGAATTTGTTATAAACAATTAGAAAAACTCAACAGGAGGGTGAAGTTGGCAGTTGAACTGGTCTTGGTCATAGTGGCGGCGCTCCTGCTGTTGAGCATTTTCGCTAGTAAGGCGGCGGGTTTGCTAGGGGTGCCCTCGCTGCTGCTTTTTCTGCTCTTGGGCATGCTAGCCGGCAGCGAGGGCATCGGCGGTATCGCCTTTGATGACGCAGGCTTGGCACAGGCGATTGGCGTGGTGGCACTGGCGCTGATTTTGTTCGCCGGCGGCTTGGAGACAGACTGGAATACCGTCAGGCCGACGCTCTACAGCGGCTTATCGCTGGCGACGCTTGGTGTGGTGATCACGGCAGTGCTGGTTGGCTTCTTTGCGCACGCCTTCCTGAACTTCGGCTTGCTCGAGGGCTTGCTGCTCGGCGCAATTCTGTCATCCACAGATGCAGCAGCCGTCTTCGCTGTGCTGCGCGGACGGGGTGTGCATCTGCGCGGCAAGTTGGAGCCCTTGCTGGAGCTGGAGGCAGGCAGCAACGACCCGATGGCAGTCTTTTTGACCATCGCGTTGACGAGTCTAGCAGTGCGACCTGAGCAGCCGATTTTCTCGCTCTTTGTGTTCTTTTTACAGCAGATGATCGTGGGCGTGCTGGGCGGGATTGTGATCGGTCAGCTGAGCTTGTGGCTGCTCAATCGGCTGCGCCTTGAGTACGATGGTTTGTATCCCGTGCTGACGCTTGCACTGGCGATGCTCACCTATGGCGCGACAGCTGCGCTGGGCGGCAGCGGCTTTCTGGCAGTTTATTTGGCGGCGCTGCTGCTGGGCAACCGCGATTTCATCCACAAGAAGAGCCTGACGCGCTTCCACGACGGTATGGCCTGGCTGATGCAAATTACGATGTTTCTCTCGCTGGGCTTGTTGGTCTTTCCATCGCGGCTGGTGCCGATGGTTGGCATGGGCTTGATCGTGGCGCTTTTCCTGATGCTGATCGCGCGCCCATTCAGCGCGTTGGCGGCGCTGCTGTTCTCGCGCTTCACGCTGCAGGAGCGGCTGATGGTCGGCTGGGTGGGCTTGCGCGGCGCCGCGCCGATCATCCTGGCTACCTTTCCGCTCTTAGCGGGTGTGCCGAAAGCCGATACGCTCTTTCACCTCGTCTTTTTCGCCGTCCTGGCCTCAGTTCTGCTGCAAGGCCCAACCATCGTACCGATTGCGCGCTGGCTGGGCGTCGAGGCGCCACAGCTGCGCCGTCAGCCTGCCCCCGAGATACCGCTCAAAGAGGCCACCGTCGAGATCATCCTGCCGCCTGATTCGGCGGCTGTGGGCCGGCAGCTGCTCGATGTCGGTCTGCCGGGCGGCGTGCTGGTCGTGCTGATCGGGCGGGATGGGCAGACCTTCGTGCCAAGCGGCAGTACCACGCTCGCCGCCCGCGATAAACTTCTGCTGATCAGCGCGCCTGAGGATCGTCCGCTGCTGGCACAAGCCTGCGCTATGCTGACTCTGCCCGCCCAAGCGCAAGCCGATGAGCCGTATCAGCCCACTCTTGAGCCGATCTCCGAGCGCGAGCCCGCCTAAGGCTCGGGCAAGTTGCCAAAGGTGCGCCTTTGGGCGGAACGTGGTAGGATTAACAGCGATCTGCACAGACTGTATGCGCCTAGAGCCGCTATGACTGCACCACTTAACACAACAACCGACTTACAAGCTGCCCTCAGCGCCGATATTCGGCTGCTGGGCGGCTTGTTGGGCGAAATCATCCGTGAGCAGCACGGCGAGGAAGCCCTCGCCCTCGTGGAGCGCGTACGCGCCGAGAGCCGTGCGCGCCGTGCCGAGCCGGACAACCCGCAACACACGGTCAACCTGCAAGCCACCATCGCTGGGCTCGATCTGCCCGCCCAACAAGTGCTGATCAAGGCCTTTAGCAACTACTTCCAGCTGATCAACATCGCTGAGGATCAGCAGCGTTTGCGCGTGCTCCGTCAGCGGGAACGCGACGATCAGCTCGAGGAGTCGATCCAAGCGGCTGTGCGCGATCTGCGGGCAGCTGGTCTGAGCGCCGAGCAGCTGCGGGCCTCCCTCGACCAAATTTGCATCCGCCTAGTGCTGACGGCACATCCTTCTGAGGCGAAGCGCAAGGAAGTGCTGCTCAAGCAGCGCCACATTGCGCAGTGGCTGGCCCAGCACGACCGGGCCTCGCTCCTGCCGCGCGAGCGCCGCGCCGTCTTGCGCGCCATCTCAGAAGAGATCGAAGAGCTGTGGCAGACGCGCCCGACCCGCGCTGCGCGGGCCACCGTCGCTGATGAGGTGGACTTTGGTGTGTATTTCCTTACCTCAACCCTCGTCGAACTGCTGCCTGAGATCTACACAGAGCTGCAAGAGGCGCTCCAAGCGCACTACCCCGAGGCTGACTGGAGTGACTTACCGCCGCTCTTGCGCTACGCTTCGTGGATTGGCGGCGATCGGGATGGCAATCCGAACGTCACTGCCGATGTTACCCTCGAGTCACTTGCTACCATGCGCGCCGCTGCCCGCGACCTGTACCTGCGCGAGATCGCCTTTCTGCGCGAGCACCTCACGCAATCTGCCGACTTGGTAGGCGTCTCTGAGGCGCTACGCAGCGCCCTGCCGAATGGCAGCGCCCATCCAAAGTATCCGAACGAGCTATATCGGCAGTATCTCGACCTCATCTACACGCGCCTGAGCCACGACTACTACGCCACAACTGCCGATCTGCTCAACGATCTGCGCTTGATTGAGCGCAGCCTGCGCGAGAATCGGGGCGTGCACGTGGCAAATGGCGCCGTGCGTACCCTAATCCAGAAGGTTCAGCTGTTCGGCTTGCATCTAGCGCCGCTAGATATCCGCGAGGATGCACGGCGCTTCAGCGCGGCGCTCACCGAGCTCTTTCGCGCTTACGGCGTCAGCCAGGACTTCGCCGCCCTGCCTGAAGCTGAACGCCAAGCCATCTTGACGCGCGAGATCGCCAATTCGCGCCCGCTCTTCCCCGCTGAACCGCGCTTTTCAGCCGTCACAGAGCAAGTTATCGCCACGTGGCGCATGATCGCGCGCGCGCATCGACGCTACGGTCGGGAGTGCATTGATGCTGTCATTGCCAGCATGACTCAGCAGGCTAGCGATGTGCTAGGCATGCTGCTATTCGCCTGCGAAGTTGGCGTGCAGGATCATGTAGACCTGGTGCCGCTCTTTGAAACAATTGAGGACTTAAACGCTGCGCCGCGTATCATGGGCGAGCTCTTCGAGAACCCGATATACCGCGCCCATCTGGCCAAGCGCGGCCTGCGCCAACAGATCATGATCGGCTACTCGGATAGCAATAAGGATGGCGGCTACCTGGCTTCAAACTGGAGTCTGTACACGGCGCAAGAGCGCTTGGCGGCGATGTGCGTGGCGCACGGTGTGCAATTAGAGCTGTTTCACGGGCGCGGCGGCAGCATTGGGCGCGGCGGCGGGCCCACTAACAGCGCCATCCTCTCGGCGCCGGTCGGCACGCTGCACGGCCGCATTAAGATCACCGAACAGGGTGAGGTGATCGCCTACCGCTACGGCAATCCTGCCATTGGCAGACGGCACTTGCATCAGGTGCTGAACGCCGTCCTGATCGCCCACAGCGCGCCGCGCCAGGCCGGGCTGCGCGAGGCATGGCGGGCCGCTATGCAAGTCCTGGCGGCTGAGGGCGAAAAGGCATACCGAGCGCTGGTCTACGAGACGCAAGGTTTCCTGGACTACTGGCAGCAGGCGACGCCGATCGACGAACTCGCCAATTTGCCGATCAGCTCACGGCCTGCTAAGCGGCGCAGCGGCGGCTTTGAGGGACTGCGCGCTATCCCGTGGGTTTTCTCGTGGATGCAGTGCCGCGCCATCATCCCAAGCTGGTACGGCGTGGGCTACGCATTGGAGCTCTTCGCTGAACAGGGCGATGAGTCGCTCCTGCGCGAGATGTACGAGGGCTGGCGCTTCTTCCGCACGCTGATCGCCAATGTAGAGCTCGACCTGGCCAAAGCCGATATGGGCATCGCCGCGCTCTACGCCGAACTGGTCACGGATGCGGCGCTTCGCAAGAGCATCTTCAGCCGTATCCAAGAGGAGCACGCTCGCGCCTGCCGCCTGATCTGCCGCATCACGGGTCAGGCCGAGCTGCTTGAGAAAGCGCCAGTGTTACAGCGCTCGATCGCGCGCCGCAATCCTTATGTCGATCCGCTCAACTTCATCCAGGTCGAGCTGCTGCGCCAGTTGCGCCGCCTGCCCGAAGACGATCCGGGCCGTCCCGCCATCCTAGAGGCAGTCCTGGCGACCATCAACGGCATCGCCGCCGGCATGAAGACCACAGGCTGATGAACACCTGGCACGCGCTGCTCAGCCGCTTCCCCTTCCTGGCTCTAGCGCTCGGCCTAGCCTACCTCACTTACGAGGGCGGCGCATGGCGCGGCGTGATGAGCATGACCAGCGCGCCGCGTACGCTGTGGCTGTTGGCAGCTGCCTTTGGAGTATGGCTGGCTTGGCGCACCGCTCGCCGCTTGGCGTGGGAACGCACCGCGCTAGATCTCGCCATCGCACTGTGGATCACGGCTTTCCTTGTCTCTACGCTGAGCAACTCTGAGAAATTGCCGCGCATCGGCTATGGCTTGTGGTTCGCGGCGCTGTATATTGCGCTGTGGTACAGCCTGCACGACGTGCTGCGCTACGGCGTTGGGCGGCCCGCCGCTGTTGATGCGCTCTTGATTAGCGCCATTTTGCCGCTTTTCACGGCGTTACGGCAGGTCGGGCTACCTGGCGTGAATCGCATTGCTGGCAGCCTCGAGAACCCGAACATCCTGGCCGCCTTTCTAGTGCTGGTGACGCCTCTGGCTGCAGCGCGCTTCTTGGCGCCACCACCCAGTTGGGCAGCCAGCATGCAGCGCGTGATGCTGGGCATTTTTACCCTTGCGCTGTGCCTCGCCGTGTACCTGACGGGCAGTCGCGGCGCGTGGCTGGGCATGATTGCGGCAGCGGCGATCGGCGCTTGGGCATGGCACGGCGGACGCGTGCGCGCCGTCTGGCTGATCATGGCTGTGACAGTGATCCTGATCATCATAGGTCTGTTCTTGATCACAACGCGGAGCGATGAGCCGCGCCTGGAGCTGTATCGCCAGGCGCTGGAGTACCTAGCTGCACAGCCGCTGACGGGTAACGGCTTGTTCACAGCTAAGTTCTATCAGCCGTTATTAGATCGGCCTGGCTTTGTGCTGCTGCACATCCATGCGCATAACGCGCCGCTACACGTGGCCGCCGAATTGGGCTTGCTGGGCGTGCTGGCGCTCGGCATCACCACATGGCTGACCATGCGCGAAGGCATCATCGGGTGGCGCCAGGCAAGGGAGGGGGAACGGACGCTCCGCACGGGGGCGCTGGCGGCGTTAGCGGGCTTCGGTGCGCACCACATGGTGGATTTTCCCGTGATCACGCCTGCCGTTGCCGTGACCCTGATTGTAGTCTTGTGCATCGCGCTGCTGCCGGATGAAGCGCGGGCACGTCGCGGCGGACAAGGCATCCAAACTGCGCTGATCGGCGCCTTGTGGCTAGGTCTGGTGATCGTCGGGCAGCTCAACCTGGCAACGGTCTGGGAGGGGATGCGCAGCGCCGTCAATCGTGGCATCCCGTGATCAGCAGATTCAGGAATCTGTGTGGGGCGGCTGCCCGTTAGTTGCGCACTTCAACGCTTGGGGTACAATTTAGCGTAGGAGCGGCTGTGAGCGTGCGCTGCAGCACAGAGAGGCGCTTTCCCACACAGAAAGGTCGGTTTTTGCGTATGACTCAAAGAACGACATGGCAATCCATCAAGACGTTTTTCTCGCCTGATACCATTCCCTTCCTCATTTCGCAAGGTGCGCCACGTCGGCTATTGCCTGTGGGTACGCTATTGATCGGCATGATTCTGGGCTTTGTGTGGGCGTACCTCATCTCGCCGAACGTCTACACAGACGCCGGGCCTGTGCATTTGAGCGAATCCTGGAAAGAGGAGTTCATCAAGCAGGTGGCCTGGCAGTTCGGCGCTTCGGGCGCAGCAGAGGCAGCACAACGCGCTATGGATGGCTTGGGCAACGCCGGCGATGTGCTCAACAATATGCTGGTCAAGTTTGCCAACGATCCACAGTTGCTGCCACGCTTGCAAGCCATCCAACCCTTTGCGCGCAACAATCCCAACGAGCTGGCGCGCATCACCCCCTCCTTTTTCAACAGCAACCTGACGCCCTTTCTGTGTGTGATCGGCGCAGCGATCATCATTGGCGGCTTGGTTATCTTCAACATGATCATCCCCTTCAACACGCTCATCCGCCGCAAAGCCACCACCGAGTCTACCGTAGTAGAAGGGCAGGAAGCCGAGCGCCGCCGTCTGTTGGAAGAGGCCAAGAAGAAAGAAGCCGAGCTAGCCGCCTCCCAAGCGGCACAGATGGCTGCCTCACCGGTGGCGGGCCTGAGCCCACTCAGCAGCTTCATGACCGCCTACATGATGGGCGATGACTTCTACGACGATACTTTCAGCATCGAGACGGAAAGTGGCGAGTTCTTAGGCGAGACCGGCGCTGGCATCTCTAAGACCATCGGCACGGGCGACCCCAAGAAGGTCACAGCAATTGAGTGCTTCGTCTTCGACAAAAATGACGTGCGCACAGTCACTAAGGTGTTGATGTCTGAGCATGCCTACAACGACGAAGCCCTGCGCGCCGAGCTAGCCCCGCGCGGCGAGCCCGTCCTGGCTAAAGTTGGCGAGAGCATCTATCTTGAGACGTTGACGCTCATCGTCCAAGTGCAGATCATCGATCTGGCTTACGGTTCTGGGGCTCTGCCGCACAACAGCTTCTTTGAGCGCATGTCCATGAAGATCAGCGCCTATCAAAAAGCCAAGACCAAAGCGCCGCCCATGCCACCTGCCTTCGATGAGACGCAGCCGGGCCGCTTCTAGCTGGAGGCGCTGTGGATGGGTGCCTCTCTGCCTTTCCGTAGCGCTTTACCCTGTAGGAGAAGTTTGTGAGCCAAACGGCGCTTGTGCCGCGTGTCGTCAGCGCTTTAGCGCGCACCGAGCTGCTAGGCGTGAACGCTCACACGCTGGCAGTTGCTGTGCATCGGGCTGAGGCAGCAGGCGTGAACTTCGAAGCGCTCTCCGAGCGCGGCTTGGCGTTGGTGTTGCTGCAATACTGCGGCTATCCAGCCAACCCGCAAGAGCTGAACGCCTTCCTTGGCACGCCGCACAGCCTGGCGCCCAGCATGCTGGTCAGCCAGCTGATCTCTGACGATCAGGCCGTCAACTATGTGCGTTGGTTGCCCGGCTTCCTCGAAGATACCGATCTGGCTTTGCAGCGCAATAGTCGAATCATGCTGCGCTGGGTGGTAGCCGATCGCGCCCCTGCTATCGCGGCACAACAGCCTGCGCTCAATCTGTTGCGCCGCATCGCGGATGATCCGAGCACTAGCGCTAAGCTCTCTGCTTTGCTGGTCTACGCTTTGGGCAAGTGCGGCACGCTCGAAGAGGACTACGATCGGGTTATCCGTCACGCCGAGATCGTCATTGCCCAAGATCGTGAAAATCTCGACCTGGTGGCAGAAGCGCTCTACGTCATGTATCCGCCCGCCCTGATCAACGCCCTGCAGTACTTCTTGGAACAGACTGATGGCACGCCTAACCGCCAGCAGCTGAACACAGGGCTCTTGCTGCTGGCGAAGGTCGCTGAGATCGAAGATCGGGCCTTCTGGCAAGCCTACCACGAGCCAATGGGCAAGTTAGTTGATCAGCTGAGCGCGCTGAGCCATCGCCACAGCAGCGTGAGGCGGCTGCTCGACCAGGTCGAGAAGCAGTTAGCATACGCCGCCTACGATGCTGAAGAAGAGTAGAGGTGGCGTCACCTGAGAGGCGCTACATCGGTTAAGGCCTTTAAAGGTTGGACGCGCGCCCTGAAAGTTTTTGCCAAAGTTTGCCAAACGAGGTGCAGATCAATGCCCCGCCACCGATTAGTCTTTTCCCTAATTGCGCTGATTGCTTTGCTGAGCCTAGCCTTGCCCGCAGCGCTGGCGCAAACGCCTGCGCCCGTCGTGCTGAACGTCGGCGTGCTGGATGCGCCCGATAGTCCAACAGCGCGCGGCGTCTGGCTGGGTATTCAAGAGGCGCTGGCGCGTGGCACACCAACCTTGCCCAGCGGTCAGCCTTTCATCCTCAAGCCGATCACTATCAGCCGTCCACCTGCCTCGCTGGATGAGGTGCGCGAGAGCCTTGACGCCATGCTCAGCGCAGGCGTAATCGCCATTTTCGGCCCCGATAACGGCCCCTTGGCTGAGGAGAGCAGCGCCGCATTGGCAACAGTGGGCGTGCCGGTCTTCCTGAGCACAGCGGCGCAGAACGCCCCAACGGGCGACCTGATCTTCCGCGCCCAAGCGCTCGATCAGCTGCAGGCACAAGCCTTGATCGTCGCTCTAAGCGATCAGCTGGTGGGTAAGGCGGCAGTCTATCTGCGCCACAAGCCAACAGGCAGCGGTGCTGCAGAGGTCTTTGCCCAAGCCGCACAGGCGAGCGGCATACTTGTGCGCGGCGGCTTGGTGGTAGAGAACGACCTAACCGATCTCAGCACAGCCAGCGGCGTTGCAGCGCGCCTGCTTGCTGAGCGCCCTCAAGTCATCTTCGCTGATGGCGCGCCGCTCCAGATGGCAAGCTTATATATCGCCTTGCGCGATCGCAGCTACGCCGGCTTGTTCATTACGCCCAGCGCCGCCGATCGTGCCTTCGTCGAGGCGCTGCCGATCACCCTGCGCAACAATATCTATGGCGCAACAGGCTGGAGCTACACAGCCCAGACCCCTGAGAGCCTCTCCTTCACGCGCAACTACACAACAGCCTTCGGCGCCGTTCCCAACGCCATCAGCGCCGCCGCCTACGATGCGACCTTCCTGCTGATTGAAGCGATCAGCAGAGGTGGTACAGCGCCGGCCAGCCTGGCTACAGCGCTGCGCAGCCTGCCGCCGCGCCGCGGTGTGCAAGGCGTTCTTAATCCTGGCGCTGCTGATGGGGCTTTCAGCAGCAACGTCAGCATTTTTATCACCAGCCAGTTCGGCGTGCCGAGCGTCTTAGTCGCCTTTGCCGCGCCAGAGCCACAACCGCCTACAGCCACCCCGTTACGCGGTCAGGCCACAGCTGGGCCCACCCCTACCCTCGCTCAGACTCTGACGCCGTCGATCACTTTCACCCCGTCGATCACTTTCACGCCCTCACTGACCTTCACGCCGAGTGCTACGCGCACCCCGACGCCCACTCGCACTCCCACAGCCACGCCCGATGGCGTCACCCTGACCGTGATCGGGCAATCGGTGAATGTGCGCAGCGGCCCAGGCCGCGCCTACGATGTGATCGGGCAGCTGCGGCGGGGCGCCCAATTCAAGCTGATCGGCGCAAGCCCAGACTACACTTGGTTCGTCTTCAACTTCGAAGGGCGCGTTGCTTGGATCACCGGACAAGCTAATCTGGTCAGTTTGTTCGGCGATCCGCGCACGCTGCCCGTCATCGAGCCGCCACCCCTGCCAACAGCTACTTTCACGCCCACGCCCACGCTCACTTTCACGCCGCAGCCCCTGCCCGACCTAGTCCTGCTGAACGCGGTGCTCAGCCCGCCCATCCCGGCGCCTAACCAGCCCTTCACCTTGACGGTCACCATCCAAAATCAGGGGCAAGCCGATGCTGGCGAGTTTGCCGTTGCCACCTCGTTCATGCCGGGCAACGTCTACAGCGCTGCAATCGTGCCAGGCTTGCCTGCCGGGCAGCTGACCAACGTCAACCTGACGGCAGCCGTGCCTGCCACAGGCGTCGAGACGATTGCGATCGTCCTTGACCTGAACAAACAGGTTAATGAAGGCCCATCGGGCGAAGCGAACAATGAGCCACTCTTCTCCTACCGCATAGATGTGCCGTATATCGCGCAGGGTACCTTCCAAATCGCGCCCTCCACCAGCGTGGACTTCTTCGGTGGGACGCAAGACGTCAACTACACCGGCACAGACCTCGCGCCGATCAATGGGACACTCTTCGGCTTGCTGGCAGGCCTGCAGTTTTCGCAAGTTCATCACGATCTGCTGACGCCATCCGTTATCAACAGCACAGCGTCGATCCCGCAAACCTCGCTGCCGCCCAACACCTTGATCGGCATCTACACTGCGGAAGGCAAACGCGGCGTGCTGCGTGTGGCTGGCTATAACGGCCCAAACATCCTGATAGAGTTCTACATCTACCAGTAGCGGCACCGCTGCACAGCTAGAACACGGGCGGGCGCAGTCTCGCCCGTGTTGTTTCTCACAACTTTCTCAGCCGCCTGGCGTACAATCTAGAAGTGACGTCAACAGCCCGGAAGTAGCCAGCCCTATGTTTCGAATCCTGCGTTTCGCGTTCAGATATGCTGTGCGCAACCTGCACCGCGATCGCCGCCGCACGCTCTTTGCCTTGATCAGCATTGCCGCCGGCGTCTCGACGGTTGTGGCGCTGCGCGCGCTCGGCTTGATGCTGACCGACGCACTGACTAGCAACGCACAAGCCACTCTGCGCGGCGATCTGCTGATTCAGCGCGGTAGCCTACGAACAGCAGCGCTGGGCGGCAGCCCGCCGATGGTCGACAGCGCCAACTACGAGAATATCGTCCGTTGGGCGGCTGAGCGCGGCTATGAGATCACCTTTGCACTGACCAGCGAGCTGATGCAAGCCGCCATTGTGCGCGAGGTAGACGGCGAATTACGCGCCGGGCGACCTGCTTTCGCACTAGGGCACTTCATTGATCCGCAAGTCTATCCATTTTACGATGTGATTCGAGCTGAACAGCCGCCAGGCGCCCTCTTACGCGATCTGATCAAAGGGCCGAATCAGGTGGTGGTTGGCAAGCGCCTCGCCGATCAGCTGGGCATTCAGCTGGGCGATACCTTGCGCGTTGGGACGGCACAGGCCCTGCAGACAGTCGTGGGCATCGTGCCGGATATCGCTGAGAGCAGCCTGACCAGCCCGAACACGCTCTTGTTCAGCTTCATTTACATCGATCGGGCCGCACTAACCGATTTCGGCCTGGACGCGCGCGCTGCCAATGAAATCTACCTGAAGCTGCCCGAAGGCGTCTTTGATGGCCTGGCGCGCAATGAGGTCAATGCATGGCGGAATAGGCGCGGGTTTCCATCAACCTTCCGCGTGGATAGCGCCAGCGAGGTGCTCGAGCGTAACGCGCTAATCGCTGACGTGATCGCGCGCTTTGTGCTGGTGCTGAGTTTGGTCGGCTTGGTGATCGGCGGTGTAGGCATCATCAACACGATGTTCGTGAACGTGAATCGGCGCGCTGGCGAGATCGCCGTCTTGAAGACGCTAGGGTTGAAAGGGCAGCAGGTCTCCCTGATCTTTCTGATCGAGGCGACCCTGCTCGGCATATTGGGCAGCCTGCTGGGCGTCGCCTTTGGCGTGCTGCTGAGCCTTCTGGCGCGAGAGTTTGGCGAGCAAGCCTTCAATGTGGCGCTGCCGTGGCGCGTTTACGCTGATCCGCTAGTGATCGGCGTGGCGCTGGGCGCTGCCATCACGGTCTTCTTTGCCTTCCTGCCGACGCTTCTCGCCGGGCAGGTGCGCCCGCTCTACGTGCTGCGCGCGGAGGGCATCCCGTTGGCGCGGGCGGGCTGTCTGTCTAGCCTGCTCAGCCTGGCTGTGCTGATTGTGGGCTTGGGCGGCCTGGTAGACCTGATCATCAACAGCAATCGCATCGCCCAAGAGCTGCAGTGGCGCTTGCCGGTCTCGATCGGGGTTTTCGGCGTCTTTGTGACGTTCATTACCCTCGGCGTCGTCATCGCGGTGATGTGGCTGTTGGTCTGGCTGCTGAGCAAACTGCCCAGCTTCCGCAACGCCAATTTGCGTCTGGCGCTGCGCGGCCTGACCCAACATCGCCTGCGCACGGCACTAAGCTTGCTGGCGCTGATCATCGGCATGACCAGCTTGAGCGGCACGCTGATCTTGACGCGCAGCATCAACACGCTGCTCTACACCACGCTCTCAGAGCCGCTGGGCGGCAATATGGTCATCCTGCCACTTTTGCCAGTCGGGGCGCTGGTGCGCGCTCAGCTGGATAGGGCAGAGGGCGTGCACGGCTACCGCGAGGTGCGCTTTGCCAACGCCGATCTGGT
>JBDNDQ010000010.1:0-73310 GCA_046719055.1 Aggregatilineales bacterium
GACGTATCCCAGCTTCACGGTCAGCTTCAGCGGCGATAATCACACCCATACCGTCCGCTATGAAGACGGCAAGTGGGAGTGCACCTGCAACTTCTTTAAGACACACGGCTGGTGCAGCCACGTCATTGCCATCGAGCGCATTCTAGGGGCTATGGTGACGCCCATCGAGCGCGCGCCAGAGGCACAGTAGCGCACCGCGCACTCCACACGCAGAGCACAGGGCAGTCTCAGGTGGGCTGCCCTGTGCTTTTCAGTTAGCATAGGAGCATGCTATAATGCCAGCCTGTCGATTGACGCAACACGGGCTTAATTACGAGCCTGAATCAGGACGAGTCAAGGCATGCCAACTGTTACAGCCGCTGATAACTTGACCATTCATTACGACTCGGCGCGTTGGTATCTTTACAATGGGCGCGGCGAGTCAGAGCTGCCCGCTGTTTCAGCTGCGCCGGGTGGTATGGCTTACACGCCTGCCTTTGCTGCTTCCCGCCGATTGCCTGAGAGCGGCTTTTTGCCTGTCGATCACATCATGCTGGTTGCTTTGGGCTACGCGGCTGAAGATTCAGCCTGGCACTTGGGCGTGATGTTGACGCCTGAGGCAGCCCTAGGGCGCGGCAGCCGTTGGTGTGGCTTGGCGCGCTGGCAAGCTGAGACAGTCGCTGGGGCCGAGCCTACAGCGCGTGCGCTAGCCGAACTGTGGAATAAGCCCTTCAAGCTTATACCGCCCTCTGCACCAGCAGCGCCTGCCCTGCCAGCCACACCCGAACCAACACCGAGCGCCCCCGAACTGCCGCTCATGCCTCTTCCCATCCTTGTTGAGCGTTGGGAGTTCAGTCAGACTGAGAATGCCTATTTGCTGCGGCGCGGCGCAGATTGGCGACGTGGCTTGTGGATGCGCACGCTGTTCTTCGCCATCCTTGCGCCACTGTTTGCTGTTCTCTCAATTGGCGCCCTCACCACGTCCTTTGCGCCGGTCAGCCCGGAATGGCTGCCGTTTGTTGGCTTAGGCATCGCTGTACTGCTGGCAGCGCTTGTTATCTGGCAAGTGAACGCTCTCCGCCATGAGACATGCGTCCTGATCGACCTGCGCAACCAGCTCGTGCGCCTGACCAACTTACGCGGCACGCGCACGCGCGCCCAATTTCCCTATGAAAGCGCCGAATACGTGCTGATCAGTCATGTGGTCAATCGCCGTAAGCCCGCTCAGGAGTCGCCAGGCGTTCAGAGGGTATGGCTAGAGCTCTGGCTGCACATTTACGCAGGGCGGCGCGGTTTTGTGTTGTTGGCACACATGAACGAGGTGGAAGGCCGTGCTGCTGAAAATGTTTCTTTCGCGCAGAGGCGCCCGTTACACTTCGGCGAGCTAGACTCGCCCGCCCATCACATCGGCGGCTGGATCGGGCGCGAATTAGATGTCCCCGTCTACGTTGAGGAGCGCTGAGCCTCTCAAAAGGTTAGAGGTTGGTTTTTCGGCCCACTGCGCAAACTTAAAGTACACGCACAACTGACGCACAGACACGCTATGAAGCCTACCACAGTGAAAACGCGTCCGCGCACTTCTGGAAAATCTGCCCAATCGCAATCATTTCTTTGCGCGCCATCTCACAAGTGGCGCATCGCCTTTTAGAAGACGATCCGTTTGTGCAAAGTCGCTGAGGGCGTGCTTGCGAAGCAAATCGCCATTTTGTTGCCACACAAGACGCTGGACATTTACCATCTCGGCGCCCTCAAGCTTGTCATAACGCTGACCAGCCTCTATAGGATGAAAGGTCTCGAGTTCCAAGTTGTGCTGGTGCCGCATCTGCACACGCTCTTCGAAATCCTTACGAAGCGGAGCTGAGCAAAGCTAAGTGCCCGCTCTTAACAGCGATGACGCACGCCCGTGAGCGACTCTACTTGACTTTTGCCGGCGAGATACCGGAGCCGCGGGATATGCTCGCCTTGACGCCCAAAACGTCCGATCGAGGCGTTACCGCGCAAAATGCGGGATGACCTCGCGCCCAATCAACGCGATTGCCTCGTAGGGATCGGGGCCGAGCGGTGGCCCAAGACTCAGATGACGCACCCCCAGCGCCACCAAGCCTTCCAGGCGCTCGATCAGCTCTTTTGCGCCACCTACGATGCCAATCCGCAGCATCGGCGCTGTGACTAGGCTAGCCGCCTTCTTCAAGTCGCCTTCATGCATAGCTGCCTGCTCGATAGGTGCGAACTGTGAAGCTTCCACGCCCAGTGCCTCCCAGATCAGCGGGCTGAGCGCGTGACCATAGTAAGCGATCTTCTCGCGCAGAGCTCCCTCAGCCGCTGCCCGATCCTCGCCAATGCTGCACCACACGCACGCCGCCAGATCGAGCGCCTCGAGCGGGCGCCCACTCTTCCTCAAGCCTTCCTGCACGTACGGCAAGATGTTGACGTAGTGCTCGGGCGGGAACAGCAAGGGCAAGCCGCCATCAGCAACTTCGCCTATCAGGCGCAGCATGTTCGGGCTGAGCGCACCGATGTAAATTGGGATGCAGCGGCGAGGCGGGGTGAAGCGCAAATAGGCTTCATCCGTCCAGCTCAGGAATTCACCGTTCAGTGCGGCGCGCTCACCTTGAAAGAGCAGACGCAGGGCGCGGATCGCCTCGCTCAGGTAGGCTGCAGGGCGCCTCTGTTCAATCCCGATCCACTTCAAAAACTGAGCCGCGCCAGCGGCAATGCCCAGATTGAAGCGCTCATTCGAGAGTTTATCGAGTGTGGCGGCGAGCATGGCGATCTCAGCGACGTGCAGCGTATACGGGTTGACGATACATGTGCCGATTTGAATGCGCTCGGTCGCTGTGGCTACAGCAGTGAGGATCACAGGCGCGGCGCGCAAAAATAGGTCATCGCTGACCCAAAACTGATCGAAGCCGGCTTGCTCGGCAGCTTGCGCAAGGCGGATGTACTCGCGTACAGGCCGATCGTTGTTCAAACGCAAGCTAAAGCGCATAGGCATTACCTAGCTAGCCCTGAAGTTAGCAAGTCAAGCGCTAATACATCCCCGATCTTGCCCACCTTGATGTTGTAGTCCACTTCAAGCAGATGGCAGTAGATGCGCTCCAGCTCGCTCAGCGGAAAGCGGCGCGCTTGCTCGCGCAGCTGCCGCAGGACGGGCTCAGGCACATTTTTGAAATCCTCGCTCTTGCGCAGCTCCGCTTCGCAGCGTGGATCGTCAAGCGCCTCGCGCACTTGGATGAGCAGGCGGAATTGGCGATTGATCATGGCGAGGATGCCTAACGGCGATTCGCCGAAGCGCTCTATGCTGCGATGCATCAAGCGGAGCGCCGTCTTGGCGTCGCCCTTGCCTAGCGCATCTGTGATCTCAAAGATGCTCGCTTCCGGCACATACTGGGTCAGCGCGGCAATATCTTTCTCGGTAATGGGGCGCGAATTGCCGACATAAGCTGCCAGCTTAGCGCACTCGTTGTCAAGGGCGTAGAGGTCTTGACCGACTTGCTGGGCTAGAATGGCAATGGCGCGCCGCTCAATGATGGCGCCGTACCACTCAACGCGCTTGACGATCCACGCGTGCAGCCAGGCGCTATCCCACTTTGGGCGGTCGGGGCGCGATTTGGGGTCGAGCTTGATGGCGAAAAGTCTGACTAAACCGCGTGAGTCCTCCCGCTTGGCGAATTTCAGAATCGGATGCGTCTCGCGGAGGGTGCCTGGCTCTGCGAAGATCAGGCGGGCTGTGTCAGGCAGGGTCGGCAGTGCGTTGAGCAGCGCGTTTAGCGCCGCTGAGCTGTGCTGTTCCTCGTCAGGTGGCCCTGCTTTACTTTTGCTGCGCTTCGTCTTGGGCGCGAGGTGAGTCAGCATGCCTTCCACAATCACCAGGCGACGATCGGCAAGGAAAGGCATCATCTGCGCCGTGCTGATGACCTCAGCAACGCTGGCAGTGGTGCCGTCGAAGGTGCTGATGTTGAGATCGCCTGTGTTGTCTGTCTCTGCCATGCGCGTGCGGACTGCGCGCAGCTCAGCGCGAAGCTCGAACTGATTATCGCCGTGAAAAATGTAGAAGACGGGCGCTTTTTTGGTCACAGCAGCTTAGGACGAGCGCGTCTGCACGCGGTGGAAGACGATCTTGCCGCCGCGCGGGCCGCGCCCTTCAAGACGTGTGATGCTCAAGATTTGTAGATCGCCAGGATCGCCGAGTGTGGTGAAATACTCTTGCAGCTGCAGACCAAGCGGGCGCGAGAAGATGATCGCAGCGATAGAGAGCACGATCACGCCGGGCAGGCGGCCGAGATACTGTAAGGCGCCACGCCGCACGCCGACACTGCCGGTCAGCGCAGCCAGACCGACCAGTACGCCTGTCGTCAGCAGCGAGGTGCCACAATTAGGATGGATAGCAAGTCTACGCTCGCCATTGCGCATGCGGCGCAATGCTTCTTCGGCGGCACGCTGCACCTGCTCAGTCGAGACATCGCCCATCAGCCAGAAGCCATCTACATCCGAGCGGCCTGCAATCGAAAGATTCGGCACCGATTGCGCTAGCATATGCACAGTGGCATGCTCTAAACCGTGATTGCGCCGCACGCGCCGTATGTAAGGGCTATCCAAAATAGGTTGCGCCGATCTTGCTAAGGCTTCTAGCATAGTACTGCCTCCCTACTTATGAGAGTCTATCAGTCGGCCCGTCAAAGCGCAAGCGTATCTGGCACGCCGCGCGATCATTTCTGAATTCGCTCTAAAATTCGGCCGATCTCATCAGATTTTCACTTGGCACTCTGGTACTGATCTTGATAGAATCAGGTTAAGTACGGGCATAATGGCGAATCGTTAGTGCGCATGCGCTTGTGAGCCAAGTGCTGCATTACTTTCACACATTGTGTACCCCGTAGAGGGTAATCTCTCAGCAAGGCGGTTAGTAAGGGATGATGTCTGACAGAACCGAGCGGGAAAAGCAACAAGAGGCACAGCGGGCAGAGTTCTTAAAGTTACTGGAAGCCTCTTTCGATTATACGCCACCAGAGCGTGGCGAAATTCGCAGCGCAACTATCCTGCAAATTGACAACAAGGGCGATGTGATTGTTGATCTGGGCGCCAAGCAGGATGGCATCGTGCCAGCCCAAGATCTGGAGCGCCTAGACCCGGCTGTGCGCGAGAGCTTGAAGGTCGGCGATACAGTTTTTGTTTATGTGCTCAACCCACGCGATCACGATGGCAGCTTGATTGTCTCGATCAGTCAGGGTTTGCAGCAACAGGACTGGGAAGAAGCGCGCCGCCTGTTGAACACTGATGAAGTGGTAGAAGTCGTCGTCACCGGCCACAATCGCGGTGGTGTGCTGGTGCGCTGGAAGCGTCTGGAGGGGTTTATTCCAACGTCGCATCTGATTTCAGTGGGTGTTGGTGGCACCGATCGGCGCGAGTCGCTCAATGCGAGCAGTCGTCAGTTGGGTGTGAAGGTGATTGAGGTCGATCAATCGCGCCGCCGTCTGATTTTCAGCGAGCGCGAGGCGCAGAGAGAGTGGCGCACTCAACAGAAGGCCAAGCTGCTCTCTGAGCTGATGGAAGGTGATGTTGTGAAGGGGATCGTGACGGGCCTGCGCGACTTCGGCGCCTTTGTCAACTTGGGCGGTGCTGATGGCTTAATCCACGTCAGCGAGCTGGCCTGGCACCGCGTAGACCATCCGAAGGATGTCCTGCGCATCGGCGACGAGATTGAAGTCTACGTGCTGAGCCTAGATCGCAGCACCAACCGCATCGCGCTCAGCCGCAAGCGCTTGCTGCCTGATCCGTGGTCGGATGCTATGAACCGCTACCACGAAGGCCAATCAGTAGAGGGCACTGTTACCAATGTGGTCGATTTCGGCGCTTTCATTGCGCTGGACGATGGTCTTGAGGGTTTGCTGCACCTGAGTGAGATGGGCGATGGCACGCTCAAAGAGCCGTACAGCTATGTGAAGAAAGGCGATCGGCTGCCGCTGCGGATCAGTCGGCTGGAGCCAGATAAGCGTCGCGTCGGTTTCACACAGCGCTGGGGTGTAGTGTTGCCCAGCGAAGGGGAAGCAGGGGCCGCCGAAGCTATCGAACTGCCTGAAGGGGCGCCTGAAGAGATTGCCCCGCAATCTGAATTGCCCGCTAACGGCAATGGCACAAGCGTTCACGGCGAACCCGCTGATGCCGCTCAAAATGCAGCTCAGGAGGGCTGATCTAGTCTAACGGATAGGCACCAGCGCCCTCGCACCTGTTCGTTAGACTGCCTGGCCGATCACCTCGCGCAGATTGCGCACACCTTCAGCTGCCATGATGCGTCTCAGCTCGCCGATAGCGCGCTTTGCGAAAGTCGGCCCCTTGTAGATGAAGCCTGTGTAAGCTTGTACCAGTGTTGCGCCAGCGCAGAGCTTCTCCCAGATATCTGCACCGCTGAACACACCGCCTACGCCAATGATGGGTAGTCTGCCTTCTGTCACGCTGTGGATATGCCGCACCAGTGCTGTGGCTCTTGCGCGCAACGGAGCGCCACTTAAGCCGCCGCTCTCGCCTGCTGAGGCGCTTTGCAGGTCGGGCGGGCGCGCCGATGTTGTATTGGTGGCGACGATTCCACTCAAGTTGTGTTGCATTGCCAGCGCACAGATGCGCTCAACTGCGTCGAGGCTCAGATCAGGTGCAATTTTGATCAGCAGCGGTTTATTGCGGCGCTGTGCATCGATGGCTGTGCGCAAACCTGCCAGCAGGTCAGCCAGGTAGGCTTCATCTTGCAGGCGGCGCAGCTCAGGTGTGTTCGGCGAGCTGACGTTGACCACAAACATATCCCCGTGAGCGTACAGGCGCTCAAGAGCAGCGCGATAGTCTTTCAGCGCGTCATGCAGAGGCGTTTGCTTGTTCTTGCCCAGGCTGATGGCGATCGGGATGGCTGGTCGGCGCTCTAGATTGCGCGCAACGCGCTCTGCCCCGCCGCTTGGGAAGCCCAACCGATTGATGAGTGCGCGATCCTTGACTAGGCGGAATAGGCGTGGCTTAGGATTGCCCGCCTGAGGTTGGGGCGTCACTGTGCCGACCTCGACAAAGCTGAAGCCAAGCGCTGCCAAGCCGTGCAAGGCTGCACCGTCCTTATCGAAGCCGCCTGCCAAGCCGAGCGGGTGCGCAAAAGATAGCCCAAAGGCTTGCACACACAGCATAGGGGCATGCTGGGGCGCGAAAAGCCGCCGCAGCAGCACCCGACCAAGCGGCAGAGCACCTGCAGCAGCAAGGCTGCTCAGCGCCGCGTTGTGTATCCACTCGGCATCTATGCGCGAGAGCAGCTGACGGTAAAGAAAGCGGTACACTTAGCCCTTCAAGCCCGTTGAGGCGATGCCAGTCGTGATGTACCTCTGCAAAATGCTGAAGACAAAGACCACGGGCAGCATTGAGAGCACCGTCATTGCCAGCAGCGAGTCCCACTGAACGTTCAGCTCGCCCTGGAAGCTCTGCAGACCGAGCTGCAGCGTAGCTAGCTCGCTGCGCCCGCCTAACACGATCAGCGGCCATAGGAAGTCGTTCCAGCGCCACATGAAGCTGAAGATCGCCAGCACAGCCAGCGCCGGCGCAGCCAACGGCATCACAATGCGCCAGTAAATACGCCACTCAGTCGCGCCATCGATGCGTGCCGCCTCAATCAGCTCATCAGGGATGGTCAGCATATATTGGCGCAGCAAAAAAACGCCAGTCGGTGTGGCGGCCGGCGGGATGATCACGCCGAGTAGGCTGCCCGCCATCCCCACACGGCTGATCACCAGGAAAACCGGGATCATAATCACAGCTAGCGGCACCATCAACGCGCTCAAGATCAGCAGGAAGATAGTGTTGCGCCCACGAAAGCGATACTTGCTGAGCGCGTAGGCTGCCATGCTGTTGATCAAGAGCGTCAGCGCCGTAGCCGAGAGCGTGATCACCACGCTGTTGCGCAGGTATACGCCAAACGGGAAGCGATCGATGGCATTGGTGTAATTGGTGAGATCAAAACGAATCTCTTGCACAGGCGTAACGTTCTCAAGGCGGACGCGCACAGGCTGCTGGCTGGGTGCCTCAAGGTCTATCACGCGTGCCTCGATACCAATAACGCGTCCAACGCGCGCCATGCGCTTGACTGTCCCGTCTTCTTGGCGCACGTCCACCAGCGGCAGCGGCTCAGCATAGCCGGGCACTTCGATGGTGACGGGATGATAGGGGAAGAAGGTCGGCGGGGTCTGGTAGAGTGCGGTGATCGGCTTGAAAGAAGACATCACCAGCCACAGCACAGGGAAGAACATCACCACCGTGCCGACGACCAGGAACAGATACGTAATTACGTCGGCCAGCGTCAGGCGTTTGCCGCCCTTGCGCCGAAAGAGGAAGGCAAACAGCTCTGCCCCCCACCAACGATAGTTTGCAGTGTCGCGCTGGCTAGCACTCAATTGGGCCATGATCGCTTCCCTCTAGGTTAAGTCAGCTTGCCGTCTGTTCAGAAAGAGTTGAATGATCGTCAAAGTGGCGAGCACCGCCGCTAGCATCAGTGAGACTGCCGCTGCCATGCCCCAGTTATTAGGCGGCTCGAAGGCGGTGCGGTAGATGTACTGGACGGTCAGCAGGGTGGCTGTGCCGGGCCCGCCGCCCGTCAGCACGTAAACGTGATCGAACATCTGCACGCCGCGAATCAGCGTCAGCACTAGGACGACGAGCAGCGTCGGGCGTAAGAGCGGCAAAGTGACGTTCCAGAAGCGCTGAAGCTCAGAGGCGCCATCGATCTCAGCTGCCTCGTACAGCACCGGTGGGATGCCCTGCAAGCCTGCCAGCAAAATCAGTGCGTAGAAGCCCAGCTGGGCCCAAACACTCACAAAAATCGCCCAGAACATCATCCAGCTGCCATCCACCAGGAAGTCGATTGGCTCAACGCTGAAAAAGCCGAGTATCGTGTTGATCAAGCCGCCGCGCGTCTGCAGCATCCACTTCCAGACCAGCGCCACCACTACTGGCGAAAGCAAAACCGGGAAGAAAAATGCACTGCGGAAAAAACCCCGCAGCCGAATATCGCGATTTAGCGCCAGCGCTACCAGCAGCGAAAGCACGACGATGCTGGGCACTTCCACGAGCACAAACACGAATGTGTTGCGCACGGCGAGAAAGAAGACGTCTTCGCGGCAGGTTGAGATATCGAGAATGTCGCCACAGGCGAATAGGCGCTCAAAGTTGCCCAAGCCCACCCAAGGCCGATTCTCCAACAGAATGGTGGTGCCGCCTGTAAATGCAAATAGGAAGTTCAAGATGAGCGGCAGCAACACAAAAATCGTGAAGATCAACATATTCGGCAGCACAAAGAAGTAGGGCATCCGCCTCGACCCGATCAGGCGCTCTAGGCCGCCGACGATCGCATCCAGCACATACAGCACAGCGGCTGCGGGCAGGCCGAGCACATACCGAAGGGTGCCTACCAGCGAGAGACGTACTTTGCCAACATCAGTTGTAATTCCCATGGCAGCATCCAAAGACAACAAACACTTTAAGATTGAGCTGATGATTGTAGCGACAAGCTCGCAAATATACCACTGCACGAATAAAAATGCCGCTGTGGGCAACAGCGGCACAGCGGCAGGGTGGGTTGAGGACGAGACTACTTGATTTCGACGACGGCGCCTGCTCCTTCGAGCTGCTTCTTGGCTTCGGCGGCTCTCTCTTTGGAAACACCCTCTAACACAGGCTTGGGTGCGCCTTCCACCAGGTCTTTGGCTTCCTTCAAGCCCAGACTAGTCAGGGCGCGCACCACCTTGATCACCTCGATCTTATTCGGGCCGAACTCCTTGAGCACGACGGTGAACTCGGTCTGCTCTTCGACTGGCTCAGCCTCAGCAGCAGGCGCTGCCGCCCCGCCCGCCATCGGCATTGCCATCATGGGCACAGCGGCGGCTGCCTTCACACCCCACGTCTCTTCCAGCGCCTTCGTCAGTTCGACGATCTCCATGACCGTCATCTTGCTCAGTTCAGCCACTAGAGCTTGTATATCTGCCATTGCTTGTTCCCTTATCCTGTGTGTTTGTGCGAACGTTCTGCGAAGGTGTGCTTAGTGCCTTGCACACCAAGTTTTTAGGCTGCATCTGTATTGCCGCCTTCTAGCTTATCGCTGTATGCCTTCAGCACCTGCGCTAAATTCTGCGCGGGCGTGCCGATGAGCGCTAAGAAACCTGTGGCGGGGCTCTGCAGCGTACCAATGAGTGTTGCGCGCGCCTCTTCCAATGTGGGCATGGTAGAGAGCGCCTCGAGCTGCTCTGCTGTGAAGACCGTCTGACCCATCACGGCGCCTTTCAGCACCAAAAGCGGCTGATCCTTGATGCCGAGCATGGTCTTGGTCACTTTGGCTACATCGCTGTGGGCCAGCGCGACCGCGACTGGGCCTGAGAACAGGTCGTCAGGGGCGGCGAAGCCAGTCTCGCGCAGGGCAATCTTGAAGATGGTGTTCTTCACTACAGCGTAGGAGCCATCCACAGCGCGCAGGGCCTTGCGCACAACCGTCAGGTCTTTCATGGACATGCCACGGTACTCAGTGATGACCATACCCTGCGTTCGGCGCAACACTTCTAGGTAGCTGCTGTAAATTGCGTTTTTCTCTGCTTTGCTGATCGCCAAAAGCCGATTCCTCCTTTCCGCGAAAGATAGTGTTCAAGCACCAAAAAAACGGTCTTTGGGCACGCGCACAAAAGACCGTCGATCAAAGTCGGCTAGAAGCAGCAGAAGTGTATTGGGCTGCGCCTCACCTCGGCAGGCAAGTTCATTAAGCTGCACAAAGCAGCACCTGCGGTCTGCGGTGCGAACGCCACCTATGATAATCTCTCAACTAGGGCGAAGTCAAGGGTGACCTGTAAGGAAAGCGTCTAGGCTTGGACAGATATGAAACTTTAGATATGCGCAGGATAGCGGAGGTGACGTTGCTTGTTGCAGCTAGTCTAGGCATACACAGCTCAGCTTGCTCGAGCACCGTTGCGCGGTCAGGTTGCGGCGGGCTCTAGAGCATGAATTCCTGTTTAGATGGGTATGTGCTATCATTCATCCGCAGTGGCAGAAAGGGAGCGAGTGATATGACTACAGGTACACTTAGGAGCATTGTCTACAAGCCGAAGGATGCACCCCATGCACTGCGTGGCTACCAGCGCGTCGCGCTGCAAGAAGCGCGCCTGATCGCCGACTACGGCATCCAAGGCGACCGCAAAGGTGGCAATCCCAAGCGTAATTTGAATGTGATGGATGACATCACGCTGGCAGAGCTGGCAGCTGAGGGTTATCCGACGAGTCCGGGCGTGCTGGGGGAGAATTTGATCATCAGCGGCATCGATCTGCGCACTCTGCTGCAAGGTACATGCTTGCAAATCGGCGCAGAGGCGATCATCCTGCTGCGCGCTCTGCGCGAGCCGTGCCAGCAGCTCGCCGAGCTAGACGCCCGCATGCCTGATTCGGTCGTCGGTCGGGTGGGCTATATGTGTCGTGTGGTGCGCGGCGGCTTGATTCGCGTCGGCGATCCTGTTACACTTGTAACACAACTGGAAACCGCATAGGAAAGGCACTCCATGCGCTTCGCAGCTGACGCGCCGATTCTGCGCCCTGAAGATGACCTGCTCGGCTTTGAATCCTTCGTAAATCTGATTGAGGGCGCTGTGCGCGCTACGCAGCCGCCTTTCGTCTTCGGCGTTCTGGGCGATTGGGGTACCGGCAAGACGTCGGTCTTGCGCTTGTTAGAGAGGCGCTTCCGCGACTTGGAAGGCAGGCTCAGCCGCTTCCCAGACGGCAAAGAAATCTTTGTACCGATCTGGTTCGACGCTTGGAAGCACGAAAACGAGGCACATATCGTCTATCCACTGCTATATGCTATCAAGCAGCAGTACGAGCGCGACGTATCCCCAGAAAAGCACAGCCGCATCGGCGATATCTTTCAGACGGTCGTGGCGACAAGCCTATTTGCGGTCGGTCAGGTGGGCTTGAAGGCGATGTTGCGCACCCTAACCGCCGGCGCCGTAGACTTGAAGACGCTTGAGGACTCGCTCAAGCGCGTGCGCGAGGCGCAAGCGCCGAGCGACGCACTGAGCGAAGTGATGAGCGTTCTGGGCAGCTGGACGGATAGCGTAGGTCAATTCGCGAGCGCCTTTGAAGCGCTGCTGAGCACATATGCCGAGTCACTGGTCGGTAAAGATGATGCAAGGCGCGTCTGCTTCCTGATCCTGGTGGATGACCTCGATCGTTGCCTGCCAGAGACCACCATCAGCATCCTAGAGAGTATCAAGCATCACCTGAGCGTGCCACGCTGCATCTTCGTGCTGGCGATCAACGGGCGCGTCGTCTACCAGACGATTCGGCGCAAGTACGGCAGCGAAGCGATCGACGGGCGCGAGTATCTCGAGAAGATCGTCAACTACGCCTTCTATGTGCCAGAGATCACGCTGGACAGAGATGCGATGAGTCGTTTCGTGGAGTTCCAGCGCAGAACTCTAGTCGGTGGGGGAGAGCACAAGAGCGAGTTTGATGATCTGAGCATAGCGCTGAGCGAGTGCAACTTCAGCAATCCGCGCCGCATCAAGCGCATCCTTAATCGCTATCTGATCTACCTGAAGCGCCCCGCCGCCAATGGGCAGTTCCTGCCTAATGCCATCCGCCTGATGCTGATCGCCGAGTACTTTCCGAGCCTCTTTCAGCTCTACATGCGTCTTGGCAAAGAAGCGTCGGATAGAATTAAGGAACTGCTAGACAACATTACCAATGTGCGCGACTTCGAGGCGAGATACGGCACTAGCGTGGAGCCGCTTCTGCCGCAGATACGCCACATGCAGAAGCTATTTGATATGCCCGCGACCAACATGAACGCTTTCAACGAGCAAGTCCGCCAAATCTTCGCGATCACGCGTCTGTTCTAGGGCAAAATGCCGCTAAGCGCGTTCACCTTCATCCGGCTATCTCTGCTGATGGTGCATATGGCTATGTTGTTACATAGCCACGCTTTTGGCTTGCCGTACATCGAACATCCCGACGAGCCTGCTTTCTACCTGGCTGGGCAGGTCTGGATTGGCAACTTCGAGATGGGCAGCTACATGCGCGGTTATCCGCCGGCCTACATCGCGCTGGAGCTGCTCGTCTCGCAGGTGTTGCGACTGTTCGGCTTCCCTGAAATCAGCCAGACGGTCAACGTCATGCGCTGGATTGCGGTAGCGGTCAGCGCTGGGACGCTCTGGCTGATCTTCAGCGCAGCGCGCGAGGCAGCTGGCGATTGGGCGTCGCTGGTGGCAGGGACAGCCTGGCTCACCTCGCCGTTTGTCGTCTCACACGGTGTCTACGCTGCGCCCGACCCGTTTGTATACCTCACGGTGGCGTGGGCGCTGTGGCTGTCGATCCTGGCCGTGCGGCATTGGCAACCGCGCCACGCGCTGATGGCGATGGCAGTTGGCGCGGCAGCGGTCTTGATCAAGCTGATGGTGGTGCCAGCACTGTTGGCAGGTGTGACGGCCTTGTTCTTTTGGCTACGCGATAGGCAGATCGGTATTCGGCTGCTGATAGGCCAGCTCGGTATAGTGGCGATCACTGCGCTGTTGATCATCGGCGTCTCTCGCTCAGACAGTCTGCTCACGCCCCACGCAGACGATCCGCTGCCTCAATCAGAGATCGGCATCATTCGGCGGGAAGGGGCGCAGAGCATGCTCTACAACTTGGCGAATGTGGAGCGCGTCCTGAACAACGTCAGCTACGTCTTCATACCGGTGAACGCGAGTGCAGCGTTGTGGTGGTTGATGGGCGGCGCTGTGGCTTGGCTCGTGGCGCGCTCACAGCGGATCGATTGGCACTTGATTGTGCTGTGCGCCATCGCCGTGTTCGGTGTGCCCTGGATCATGGCCTCTTTCACCGAGATTGCGCTCCATCGTATCCGAGATGCATTACCAGCGACAACGGCTTTATGCGCCCTGATCGGCATCGCAGCGGCGCAAATTTGGCGCGTTATTTCGGGGCAGCGCGCCATGCGTTGGCTCTATAGCGGGGCCGTGGCGCTGTGGATCGTCTTTGCGATCTTGCCGAACTTTGGCACGGCATGCCAGATCGTCTACGAGCGAGGCTTGCCTGACCGGCGCGTGGTGTTGCGCCAATGGGCAGATGTGAGCCTAGAGGCAGGCTGGATTGCTGTGCCACACGACTACGAGAAGGTCTTTAATCCGTTCTGGGGCGGCTTGCAGGGCGCACAGTGGTTCAATTGGCTGAACTACGGGCATTCCTTCAGCGCCGTGACTAGGGAGCCGCTCAGCTACTGGCGCGATCAGCGCGGAATGGCTTATGTCATAGTTCACGCCGATGCCGCGCGACAGGCTGAAGGCGCAGCCGACTACCTTGCTCAGATGCTGCCGTTGAAAGCTTTCTTGAATCCGCCTCATCAGCGTGGCGCAGAAGTAGTCGTCTACCGCACCACGCCCATCCAGACGCCGCTGGTAGCAACTTTCGGCGAGCAGATCGCCCTGATCGGCATGGATAGCGAGCCATCCACACGTACAGCACGCCTGCGGCTATACTGGCAGGCTGTGCGCCCGCTCCAGCGAGACTATTCGCTCTACTTACACCTGACCCCGCTTGAGGGGCGCCAAATCCTCGCCCAGCAAGATGGCCCGCCCAAAGCCAAACGGCCCACTACCAGCTGGCAAGATACTGAAGAGCGCCTGATCGGTGATTGGTTCGCCCTCAGCTTGCCAAAGACGTGCGATGTACGGCTGATCGCAGGGCTGTACGATCCTACGACAGGCGAACGTCTGCTGCTGCCTGACGGCTTGGATTTCGTTGAGCTGTGGCGCAAGCCCTGCTCATAACTCAAGCCTTTCACCTTGCCGAACGGCAAAATATGCTACAATCTCTCAACAAACGCTTGTTAGGCAGCAGGAATATGTCCGCCACACGGGGAAACTCACGCCGCCTCGATCAAATTCGCACCGTTGCCGAGCAGCTCTTTCGCGATAAGGGCTACCTGGCCACCTCTATGCGCGATATCGCTGATGCTATGCACTTGAGAGGCGGTGGCAGCCTCTACGCCCACATCAGAGGTAAGGAAGATTTGCTGTGGGGCATCGCTAATGAGGCAACCGATGCCTTCTTCGCTGCATTAGAGTCGGTCTGTGGACAGCCTGCCTCGCCCTATGAGCGCCTGCGCGCTGCCATCATCGCCCATTTGTTGGTCATCACACAGCACTTAGGCGCGGCGGCAGTCTACTTTGATGAGTGGCGGCACCTGACCGAGCCCCGCCGCAGTCAATTTATGGCGCGCCGCGATGCCTACGAGAGGCAGTTCCAGGCGCTCATAGAGGCCTGCATTGCAAGCGGCGCCTGCCGCCCGACTGATACGCGCCTTGCCACACTGCATCTGCTCAGCGCAATGAACGCTATGCGCCATTGGTATAAACCAAACGGCAGGCTCTCGGCACAGCAGGTGGCAGAAACACTGGCGGATATGCTGCTGCATGGCTTGTGAATACCACCGCAGTACCGTCTGCAGTGACTTGGCGTGGTGCATTTTGCACAAAGCGTGATAAACTTACCGTAAGTAAGTCAGTTGTTGCTGATGGAGTGCGTGTGCCTGAGCAGATAATCTCCGCAAACACCCGCTACGCTGCTGCGCGTCTGTCACCGGATGCAGCTGTGCTGGTTGGCGTGGCTGCGGCAAGTACGCCATCCATTCGACGAGTCGTGATGAATGCGCTCTGGCGTTGTGGAGTTTGGCCACTGCTGCCGCCTGAAACAAACGATCCGGGGCATTGGCTCGGTCAGGCGCACGCCTACGTAGACGTTTTGACGCATTTGCCAAACGTCAGCGTTGAGCAAGCCATTCGCCAGGCTCACAGCCACAACATACCGGTGCTCCTCTTTGCCAACGCACAGCTAGCCAAGAGCCTTCAGCAGCTGGATGAAGTTATCTTGTACCAAGCGCCGGATGAGCTCGGTGCGTTGATCGTCGAGCGCCTGAGCGCGCTGATGCCCCTGCCCGATTCATCAGCGCCGCTCAGCCTGCATTCGCCACACACTGGGCATATTCCATCGCTCCCTGCGCCGTATCTGGCCCATCCGCACTATATGGCGCGCCGCTTGATCGGGCGCACAGCCGAGCTGAGTGCGCTACAGGTCTGGGCAGAGAGCACCACGCCGGTATTGCTTGTAACCGGTGAGGAAGGCATCGGTAAAAGCACGCTAGTGTGGCACTGGCTGCTGGAAAAGCAGCTAAACGCACCTGCACAGCCAATCATGCTTTGGGATTTCGCTGAGAGCGATGGCGGCTTTACCAACTTTGTGCGGCATGCGCTGGCTTACTTCAGCACTGCACCACTGGATGCGGTAAGCAAGCTGCCACGCGCCGAGCGCCTGCCGATTCTGCTGCAGGTGCTTGCTGAGCGCTCAGCTCTGCTGGTGCTAGAGAACACAGATCATCTGCTGAACGTCTACAGTGGCTTTGAGCTGCCCGATGCGATAAACTCAGCAGAGACAGCGCTGCTCAGCCCTGAGATTGAGACTTTCCTGAACGCCCTGCCGACGTTCAACGCACTCAAGACGCTGCTCATCTCACGCTTCGTGCCGCCACGCTATCAAAGCGAGACGGGTGTGCAATCTTTGACGCTCAGTGCGCTTTCCAAGGCGGATGCTCAGCGGTTGCTCTCTCAGCTTGTGCTGCATGGTCAAACACAGGCACTTGAGCAGTGCATCACGGCACTACAGCATCACCCTTTGGCGCTCTGCCTGGCAGCTGAGAGCGGCAATGCCCATTTGAACGGCTTCAACGAATGGTGGCAGCTGCACGCTGCCACACTCGAACGCGCTCAGATGCTGAGCGAACGCCTGAAGGTGTTGGTCAGGCTCGTGTTGACAGAAACCTCCAGCCACGCGCAGGCTTTGCTTTATAACCTTGCTGCGCAGCGTTTTCCCGTACCCTACCAGATGCTTATGCAACAGGCGGCAACGCAAGCGCGCTTACATACAATCCTCTCCGAGCTTGAGAGGCGCAACTTGCTCCTTTGGGATCGCGCCACCAACCGCTACGCTTTACACGCCGTCATCCGCCGTAGTGTACAGGCTATGTGGTCTCAGGAAGAGCGTCAAGCTGCCTTTGAGGCGACCCAGCGCACTTACGAGCTGCTTGCCGCCCACGTACCTGAGACGCTGCAGGATGAGAGCGATTTGCGCGCTACTACCGAGCTATATGCAGCGCTGGTGGCAGCTGATAAAGCTGAGGCAGCTGTAGCGCTCTACCGTGAGCGTCTGAGCAAGCCGTTGCTCTCGCGCCTCGCCGATCCGCAGGCTGTTCTGCGTCTGTTGATGCCTTTTTTCCGACAGGGCGTCCAAAGATTGCCCATCCTTGAATCGGCGAAGGATGAAGCCTACATAGCCCATGAGATGGCGCTTGTGCTGGCTGCTCTAGGGCGCATGACTGAGGCGCGTCACCTGCTAGGGCAGACGCTGCCGCTCTTCATCGAAGCAGACGATCCCAACTGGCTTTGTACAGCGCTGGTCAACTACGGCAGCTTGATTGAGGATCAACTCGCTCTGCGCGTGCGCCTGTTCGAGCTGGTGCGCAAGCTAGCGACCGTCACTGCTAACATCGAAGACCGAGCAGTGGCGAACTTCATCCTGCTGCACAGCTACGTCGAGATCGGACAGTGGGCAGCTGCCAGTGAAGCCTATGAAGAATTCAGCACCAGCCCATCGCACTACCGCACAGTGTCGCGCCAAGCTACTGCCGAGCGGCTTGTAGCACAGATGCTGCTTGATCAAGGGCAAGACCCGAGCGGCTCACTAAACTTGGCATGGGAGCTGGCTGTGCAGAGCAACGTAACAGCCGAGAAGCGCGCCATCTATGCACTTTGGGGCGAGGCGGCGCTCAGCCTGATGAACCGGCCTGATGCAGCTGAGCGCTTCTTCGAAGAGACGCTGCGCATGGCAGAGAACAACACCGCGTTGATCGTGTACTATCGTGGTGGCTTGGCGCGCGCCTACGGATTACAAGGGCGCCGCGATGAAGCACTCGCTCTGCTGGAAAAGGGTGTGCCGCCCCTAGCTGCGGCGCAGGTCTATCTGACTTTGGGCGAAGCTGCTTGGGCAGAGCCAGTCGCACTTGAGGCATACCGTCAGGCGTGGGGCGAGGGCTTGCCCTTCAGCCATTGGCGTGAGCTAGAACAGGCAAAGGCTGTGCTGCGTGAGCTGCGCGTGCCCCTGCCTGACCTGCCGCTCTATCAGCCTGAAAATTTCCCGAAATTGCCCCACGAGCACGCCATCAGAGCCTACGCTTCAAGCCTCGAACGCGGCAAGACTGTGCAGGCTCATAATGGATAATCTTCAGGTTGTCTGCCTCTTAAGGCACGCATGCGCCAAAATTCACGCCGATCTGGCCACTCAGTAAGGCCGTCGGCTGGCTCAAGTTCGCCAGCGAGGCGCTGTAGAGAATGTAATCGATGCTGCCCAGCTGGTTCGCCAGGTAGAAGACGTTATCGCCGCACACAGCGAACGAGAAAACACTCATATTTGGGTCGGGCGCCAACTGATTGCCGCCACCGACCTGCCGTGCATCCAGATCGTAGCGGAACAGCCGCACTGCAATAGGCACGCCAATGCCGCTGTTGGGCTCTTGGACGAAGCGCGCTGTCGTGTAGTAGAGCGCGTTAGCGTCGGTCGCGTAGCCCATGCCCATGATCGCCTCATCGGCAGGCGCTGTTAGCAAAATTGTGTTTTGCCCTGTGCTGACGTCTAGTAAGCCGATGCCTGCAAAGGGATCGCCATAGCCCATGAAATTGGTCACCACACGCGTCGGCTCGCTGAACAGGTAGATAATTCGCGCCCCATCATCGGAGACGGCGTAGGTCATTTGTGGGCGCAGCGCATTGCGCGGCATCAGCGGGCGCAGCGCAGGGAGCTCGTAGGGCGTTGCGCTGCCATAGATGTACGGGGTCAGGTCGAGCTCAAATGGCACAGTCTCGGCGCTGTGAGGGCCGTAGCCGACGATGTATACACGCGTGCGGTCTGCATTCCAACCGATCACGGCAGGCGTGCCGACTATGTCGCTGCGGTCGAAGACGAGCGGGCCGACGAAAGTCATCCGTTGGTTGCCTGCCAGGTCAAGGATGACGAGTTCCCAGCGCAGGCGCTCAAAGCTGGTCAATGTGTAGCTCATGTAGGCTGAGTCAGGGCTGAAGATCGGGCCGACGATGCCGAAAGTCGGCTCTGAAGTGATCTCGAAGATGTTGCCGCCGACCTGCCCGTAGGTGAGCTTGGCGCTGCCAGTCGTGTCGGCGCCAAAGATGCTGGCTACCCAGCGTCCATTCGGTGAAAAGCGCACGAAGCTGTTTCCCTCGACTTCAAGGCGCGCCAGCGGGGTGGGATTGGCAGGCGCAAAGATAGCAGCATAGGACGTCGGCAGTGAAGCAGGCTCTGTGTAGTCGTAGACTTGGACAGAGAGGTTCGGGCGGGGCTGACCTTGTGCCGCGCTAGGAATCACCAAGACGGCACAAATGATCAGCACGACTAACCCAGCGAGACGGCGTGATACAAGCAGCACAGGCAAGACTCCTCAAAGGCGAATACAGTTGCTATCAATCATAGACTTTCTATAGCGAGTTGTCTAGCCACCCGTGCTGCCGAGCGTGCACAAAACGAGACAGATAGCTGCACAGCTGTGTTGTACTATGCATCCAAGACTGCCAACTGTTTCAACTTAGACATCCCTTGCTTGAGCCACTTTTGTCGAGACAGCTCAGTCCAGCTAGCAAGTACATACTCAGTGTCACCATTCGCTGCAGCAGATGCACAGGCCGTATCTTCTTCTCCAAGACCCACAAACAGGGCCCTTGCCTCATGTTCGGCTGCCTGAAACCACTCGGCAATCCTCGCCGTGCAGCGGCAGGCTTCCTCCAACGCTGCCGCCAACCGACTCATTGCAGCGTTTCTGTGTTCATCTCAGCGTAGAAGCTCTGCGGGCCGCGCCCACGCCACGCGCTACTGACAACGACATCCATCTATCGTATGGAAATGGCCAGCGCACTGAGATATTCACGGTAGGAACTTGCTACGCTCAAGGCTTCTATAGCTTTCTACGAAGCTTTTACAGGATTTTTTGCAGCGCTGCGGCCTCGCACAGCAAGACGCTACAATTGCCCATCTGCACTACTTGCGCTATAGTCCTAGCCTTAACAAGTGCATTTTCGCCCAAGTTTTTGAGAGGCTTCTTAGCACTATGGACATTACCACATCTACCTATGCCGTGCCGCGCGGCAGTCGCAGCACTTTAACCAAGCGCCAAGCGCGCCTTGCCATGATCATGCTAGCGCCGACTTTCTTTGTGCTGATCTTGGTCGCTTTCTACCCGCTTGCGCGCACCTTCACCGCCAGCTTCACTAATGAGCCATTCGCGCGCCCAGAGGTATCTGTGAAGAATGTGGGCTTAGCCAACTATCAGCGCCTGCTGGGTGTACAGATTGCCCCCTTTCCTGAAGGAACACGCCTGCGCGACGTTATGATGTCTGGCTATCAGCGCGTCAACGTCTTTGATCTCTTCGGCGAGCGCTATCTGCTTGCCGCTGGGGATCCGATGTGGCTGCAAGCCGTCGTGAACACAGTTGTGTTTACCGTCATTTCAGTGGCGCTGGAGCTGATCTTGGGCTTGCTCGTTGCCCTTGTAGTGAATACACAATTTCGTGGGCGTGGCGTGATGCGCGCCGTGATGCTCATCCCGTGGGCCATCCCAACCGCCATCTCGACAGTGCTGTGGCGCTACATGCTTAACGATAACACCACCGGCGCCCTGAACGCCTTGCTGAATGTCTTCGGCATCATCGAGCCGGCTAACAGCATTGCTTGGCGCTCACAGTATCCGCTGCTCTCGGTCGTCATAGTAGACGTCTGGAAAACGGTGCCGTTCATGGCACTCTTGCTTCTTGCAGGCCTGCAGACCATCTCCCACGACTTATATGAGGCGGCTGCTGTAGATGGCGCCAACATCGCCCAGCGCTTCTTCCGCATCACATTGCCATTGTTGATGCCAACCATATTGATCGCACTGGTCTTCCGCACGTTGGATGCCCTGCGCGTCTTTGACGTCTTCTACATCTTGCTGCCTAACACCACGCGCTCGATGGCAACGCATAACTATGAAATGATGGTCTCGAGTTATCAGTACGGCTATGCCTCTGCCACGGGCGTGCTGATCTTCATCATCATCTTCGCCTTCACTATTTTGTATATGAGTCTTTTCCGCGTAGAGGTGGATTAACATGGCAGGTAAACACGGTCTCAAATACTGGCTAGGGCGCATTGGCTTCAGCGCACTGGTGATCCTGATCTTCTTGTACACAGCTTTTCCGTTCTACTGGGCGCTGATCTCCGCCCTAAAGCCAGAGCGCGAGCTGATCCAGACGCCCGCCACCTTCTTCCCACAGACCATCACGTTGCAGAACTTCGAGGCGGTCTTCCGCAACGATGCTTTCCTGCGTGGCCTGCTGAACAGTTCGGTCGTCTCGGTTGTCGTCGTGATCTCGGCGTTAGCTATCGGCTCGTTCGCCGCCTACGCACTAGGACGCCTCAAGTTCGGCGGCAAGCGCTGGATTCTGTATGTCATCCTCTCGATGACGCTTTTCCCGCAGATTTCAGTCTTGCCGGGCCTTTTCACGCTGGTCAATCAGCTGGGCATGTACGGCAGCATCACCTCGCTGATGACGACCTACCTGATCTTCACACTGCCTTTCACGGTCTGGGTGCTGACCTCGTTTTTCCGCGCGCTGCCAGCTGAGCTGGAGCAGGCTGCGCTGGTAGATGGCTGCACGCCCTTCCAGACCTTCTATAAAATCCTGCTGCCGCTGACAGCGCCCGCGCTGGTGACTACAGGGCTGCTCGCCTTCATTGCCGCTTGGAACGAGTACTTGTTCTCGCTGACTTTCACCCTGACTCAGCCCGCCGCACAGACTGTGACGGTAGCCATCACCAAATTTACGGGCGTGATTGCGCGCAATGAGCCTTTCGGGGAGATCATGGCCGCTTCTGTCGTAGTGACTGTGCCGCTCATCGTGTTGGTGCTGATCTTCCAGCGGCGCATCGTACAAGGGCTGACGGCGGGTGCCGTCAAGGGCTGATGCGGCTTGCCTGGCAATTGGGGCGGCTTGGTTTGGGCGCACTGGGCGCTCTAGGTGCCGCGCTGAGCATCCTCTTAGCCCTGGGCGCCGCCGATCCGCCACGCCACCATAGGCGCTTTGCCGAGTTGGAAGCGTTGGCGGGTTCCCTGCAGCTGCCAGGAGCGTCTTTCACATTGATCGCAAGCGGGATGTGGCGAGCAGATGCCTCACCGCTCGATTCGTGGCACTTGATCTTGGCTGATGCTGATGAGAGGCCGCAATTCACCCTAACCATACACGGCGATGCCTCATTCTCGCTTGCACCGCTCCAGCCAGACTCGGTCGGCTTCATCCATCTGAGGCAGCCGCCGGCATCGAACGAGATCTGGCTCTACGTCACGCCGAGCGAGGCTATGCTGTATTTAAATCGCGAACTAGCCTGGCGAGGGCGCCTGTCTCCGTCTGTTTATGTGCAGTTAGATGGGGCAGCCGCCCTACGAAACGCCGCTTTGCGTATATACATCCCTTGAGCGCTTAAACCGTTGTGCGAATTGGCGAGTCAGTGCGCTGAGCCTTGTGTAAGAGCTCTGACTTATTGTAGAATTTGACGTAAGTAAGCTTGCGCAACGAGTAGAAAGTGCTTGCCAACCTATGACAACACCTGACGCAAACGACCCACTTTTCGGGAAAACCGCTGTTATTCTTGGCTTTGCGCGGCAAGGGCAAGCGTTGGCGCGCTGGTTGCCGAGCGTTGGCGCTCGCGTGATCGTCTCGGATAAGCGTAACTTCGGCGATTTAGCAGAGGCGATCCTGGACTTTATTGATGCGCCGATCGAGTACGCACTGGGCGGGCATCCGCTGGGCTTGCTAGATGAGGCTGATGTCCTGTTTCTGAGCGGCGGCGTCGACCCGAAACTTCCGCTCTGCCTGGAGGCACAGCGGCGTGGTATTCCGCTCAGCAACGATGCGCAAGTGTTCCTGGAGCGCTGCAATGCGCCGATCATCGGCGTGACGGGCAGCGCCGGTAAGACGACCACAACCACGCTCGTCGGCGAGATGTGCAAAGCGGCTCATCTGCACACGTTCGTGGGCGGTAACATCGGCGATGTGCTGCTGGATAAGCTAGCGCAAGTGCGCCCTGAACACAAAGTGGTGATGGAACTCTCCAGTTTTCAGCTGGAGCTGATGACGCGCAGCCCGCAGATTGCCGTCATCACGAATGTGACGCCCAACCACCTCGACCGGCACGGCACGATGGAAGCCTACCTTGAGGCGAAGGCGCAAATTTTCCTGCACCAGCAACCAAACGATATCGCCATCTTCAACTTGGACGATGCAGGTAGCTTTGGCCTCTCTGGGCGCGCGCACAGCCGGGCGGCGTTCTTCAGCACGCGCGAGATGGTCAGCGATGGCGCTTTCCTGGCGGGCAGCCGCCTGATGGTGACGGGCGTCAGCGCGCCTGATGGCGGTGCGAAGATCGTCTGCAGTCGGGATGATATCAAGCTGCGCGGCGAACACAATCTACAAAACGTGCTGGCAGCCTGCGCTGCAGCGGGCGCTGCTGGTGTGCCTGTTGAGGCGATGCGTGAAGTCGTCAAGAACTTCAGCGGCGTGCCGCACCGCCTGGAGATTGTACGCGTGGTAGGTGGCGTCACCTACGTGAACGACAGCATCGCCACAGCCCCTGAGCGCGTGATAGCAGCCCTTCGCAGCTTCGAAGAGCCGATCATCCTCTTAGCTGGCGGGCGAGATAAGAAGCTGCCTTGGGATGACCTGCTCGTGCTCGTCTCGCAGCGCGTGAAGCACTTGATCACCTTTGGTGAGTTCGGCAAGCAAATCGCAGCCATGTCACAGCGCTTCAAGATGCCCAACAGCACTCTGCAGAGCGTTGAATATCGCACCACACTCGACGTTGCTGTTAAGTATGCGGCTGAGATCGCCCAACAGGGCGATGTCGTCCTGCTAAGCCCTGGCTGCACCAGCTACGATGCCTACCAAGATTTCGAGGAGCGCGGCGAACACTTCCGCATGCTGGTCTCTGCGCTAGAAGAGCGCGGTTCGCGGCGCTAGTGCGGGACTGCCAATCCCTAAGCGCCAAGTCTCAAGAAGTGTGCATATGAGCGCTAAAAGTGCCAGGCTCTCTGAGTGTTCAGGGAAGTAGTTGATGAGAAGACCGCCTGAGGTTCAAAGTTCGTCTCTGATGGGCAATGTGAGCGATCTTCAAGACTCGCTCAGTTTTTTCACTGGGCTGGCGCCGCGCTACGGCGATGTATGCACTTTTCGAGTCTTCCGCCAATGGCGCTACTACGTGCAGAATCCCGATCTCATCCACCAAATTCTCACCAGCAGCCAGTGGGTGCGCACGCCGATCTCGCGTAAATTGCTTGGCTCCTTTCTGGGCGAGAGCGTTTTTTCTCAAGAGGGGGGGCTGCATCTCAGCCAGCGCCGCCTGATGCAACCGGCTTTTCACCGTGAGCGCCTGGCACAGTATGCACAGACGATGGTTGCACAGACGCTGCGCACCATCGAAAGCTGGCAACCTAACCAGCAGCGCGACATGGTGGATGAGATGATGCGGCTGACGCTTGAGGTCGTTTCGCAGGTGCTCTTTGGCACCAGCACAAACGATGAGGCGAAGCAAATCGGCGAGGCCCTCCTGATCATCCAGCGCAGTACTGAAGATGACTACAGGCTGGCTATGTTCATGCCGCTGTGGATGCCGGTCATCCGCTTTGGCAAGTCGCGGCGCGCCGTCCAGACTCTCCAAAAGACGACTGAGCGTATCATCGCAGCGCGCCGTGCCGCAGGGCGCTCGCACGACGACCTGCTGGATATGCTCTTGCGCACACACGATGAAGATGGCAGCCGTTTGACCGATGCGCAGGTGTGTGGGCAGGTCTTGGCGTTGCTTTTTGCCGGTCACGAGACGACCGCGAACACGTTGGCTTGGGCGCTGTACCTTCTGATAAAGCATCCGCAGGTTTTGGCGAAGCTGCGCGCCGAAGTTGCCGAAGTATGTGGCGATCGCCTGCCCAGCATGGCGGATTTGCCGCGCCTGAAATACACCGAGATGGTCTTCAAAGAGGTGCTGCGCCTACATCCGCCAGCTTGGTATGCCGAGCGCGTGCCACTGGTGGATTTTCAGCTTGGCGAGTATGTAGTCCCGAAGGGCACGCCGGTTGCCATCAGCGTTTACGCCCTGCACCGCGATCAGCGCTATTTCGAGCAGCCCGAGACCTTCCTGCCAGAGCGCTTCGCCCTCGAAAACCTGAGTCGGATGCATCGTCATGCTTACCTGCCTTTCGGGCTAGGCGCGCATCAATGCATTGGCAACCAATTCGCGATGGTTGAAGGGCAGTTAGTGCTGGCGACTTTGGCCTCGCGCGTTGATCTGAGCCTGCCAAGCGACTATGCGCCCCAAACGCGCGCCCTGATCACTTACGGCATCAGCAATGGCTTGCCGATGACAGTAACACGTCGGCGATCGGCGGCTACTCACACGGCCGCGGTGGGCGCGCCAAGCCTGGAGCCGCATTGAAGGCTGCAGCGCTGAAGGCAAACTCGCCCGCCACGATGCCGATGTAGAACGGCTGCCCGTTCAGCGGCTGCGCGCTCAAAGTGAGCTTGCCATCAGCTCCGCGCACCGTGTAGAGTGCAGTGCCATCGGGCAGCCACGTCAGCGTGAACAAGTTATCCACGCTCGGCATATAGGACGACTCAGCCTCGCCGGCCACGCCTAGAAAACCTGCCTTGCCCTGGTCTGTACGGAAACCGATCCCGGCACTGTCGGGTGTCCAGCCGAAAGGCGTGCTTCCAGGCAAGAGCGTCTGCAGCACCTGGCCCTCGCGATCTTGAATGCGCCACGTCTCGCCCGTGCGCACGAGCAGCCACAAACCGTTAGGCGACGGGATCACCTCTGCATTGGGCGGAATGTTGGGCAGCGCGCCGAAATCTTGGGCTGTGCCGCTGCGCGGCACGAAAAAGAGCCGTCCGCCAAAGGGATCGTCGGGCGGCGCATCTTCAGACTTAGGTGTATAGGCATAGAAGCCGCTGCTATCCGCCACCCATGTGAGGCTAGCTGGCACGATGCTGCGCCCATCGCCTTCGGCGCTCGTTGGTACAAACTCCAGCAGGGGTGGTGGCTCGTCCACGAAGTTCTTCGGGTAGGGGACAATATCGTTTGCGCTCAGGATGACCATCCAGCCCCGATCGGGCGAGCGGCGCACGCTGAAAGGCGGCTCTTTGCCGGTATCGACCTGGAAAGGCGCGCCCTGCCCCGTCAGCGAGATATTCCAGATCGGGAAGGTGTAGATGTTATCGCGCGTGTCGACCAGCTCGACGGCAGCTGCATCGCCTTGCGGCGTCCACTGCGCACGGACGAACCACATATCCTCGCTCAGCCCGAAGCGCGTCGGATCGGCGAAATAAACGACCTTGCCCGTCAGAAGCTCGACCCAGTACACGCCGTTGTAGGTCAGGACGAGGGCAGCTGTACCATCGGGCGAGAGATCAACACTGAGCGGCGGGTAGTCAAAGCGCGTGATCAGGCGTGGGAAGCCACCTTGATCGGCAAGTTGCAGCGTGCCATCATCGCTCCCAAATACGGCGCGGAAGAACAGCGGTGAGCCAGGTGCGGCGGTGGGAGTAGGCGGCGGCGGGTCGAGATACGGGCGCACACAGGTCAACACAGTGGTCAGCTCGCTTGGCGCAGGCGTCGGCGGGATGCCCGTGTGCGGCTCTAGCACATACTCCTGCCCAACGGACTCAGTCACATAGCCGCGCCGACCGTCCACTTCAACCGCCCACCAACGATCACCATCAATGGTGCAGAGCGGCTGTGAGTCGGGCAGGATGCGCAGGAGCGTCCCTTGTGCCAAATAGCGCAGCACTAAGCCACCGCGCGCCGCGTTCGACTTCAAATAGGCGCCTGGCGGTGCCGCTGCTTTCATCCGGCTGTTGCCAACCACCCGCGCGACGCTGCCGGGTTGCAAGCGCGACTCTGGCAAGCCCAAACATAAGTCTACCTGCGCTGCTTGTGCAGCCGAGAATAGGTTCAAGGCGATCAGGCTGGCTAGGACAATGCCTAGTGCAGCGCGCCGTAATGCGATCATGGTGCCTCTCTCTCGAAGCTAAACAAGCGCCATTATACGCCTTGTTTAACCGATGAGACAACCTAAAAGCGTCACATCCCGCCGCTGAGCCATACAATCAGCAAGACGCTCAAGCTCAACAGCAGCAGCGCACCTCCACTGACCAGCCAGTCCGTCCGCAGCCGCCCTTCCAACTGCCCTGCTACGCCACTGAGCGTATCGAGGGCGCGCTGCCAGCTCAGACTGGCCACAAAGCGCCTTTGCAGCGCATCCAGGCTCTGCACAGCCGCCTGCAACAGCCGATTCATCGCCGCGAAAAGCGGGGCGAAGATGATCAGCACATCGCCAGCGGGGACCAGCGGTAAGCGCGGGAAAGGCAAGCGCTGCGCGCCCCAAATGGCCACTAAGCCGACTAGCACGCTCAGCGCCGCACCGATCCCGATCGGCGTCACTGCCGTCACAACTTTCGACTCCTTGAGCGATTCCTGCGCCGCCGCCGATGCCTCAGGCAGCACAAACAACAAGCCACCTACGCCCATCAAGAGCGCTGCCCACGTCAGCCACATCAAGGGCGGCATGGTTTTATGCGGCTTGGGCGTGTGCCAGATCAGCCAGAGGAAGCGCGCCATCAGCAGCGTCGTGCCGATCGCCGCCAACGAGAGCCCGAGCGAGAGCGCCTCTGCCCAGCCGCCTGCAAGCCGATCGGTCAGGCTCTTGAGGGCTGCTTTCGCCACTGCGCCACTGGTCAGCGGCAGACCTGCTAGCGCCAGAGCGGGCAGTAGTAACACAACGGGCACAATTTTGCTGACTCCAGCAAAAGCCACACCCAAGAACAGCGCGCCTTTCGCTAGAGCGTGATGCAACGCATACAAGCCCACCGCCACAAGTGCCGCACCACGCAGCTCGCCGCCGATCAGCCATACGCCCACGCCTAGCATGATGAAGCCCATCTGGCTGATGCTGGAGTAGGCGAGAACGGTCTTGGCGTTGGTCTGCGAGAGGCCCATCACGGCACCGTAGAAAGCAGTCGCCAGCCCTACAACTAGGAACAGCTCGCCCCATGCCACCGACTCAGCCGGCTGCAAGAAGCGCAACCAGCCGAGCACGCCTGCCTTGATCATCGCGCCGCTTAGCACGGCGCTGGCAGGGATTGGTGCGGCAGGATGCGCTAGCGGCAGCCACAGATGCAGCAGCACCGCACCCGCCTTGATGCCGAAGCTGATCGCGACCAAAGCTGTGCTCAGATCATCGATGCCTCGCCCGCTCAACGCTGCCAGCTGCGAAGTATCAGCCGCCGCGTTGATCAAAACGAGCGCGCTGAAGAGTGCCACCTCGCCCACGATAACCAAGATCATGTACAGCCGACCCGCCCGCAGCGCTTCTGCCTGCCCGCTGTGGACGATCAAGCCGTACGAGGCGAAGCTCATCAGCGCAAACCACAGATAGAAGTTGAACATATCGCCCGCGACGATCAAGCCAAAATTGCCTGCCATCGCCAGCAGGAAGAAAGCGAAGAAGTGCGGCTGCTGAGCATCTTTTTGCAGGTAAGCCTGTGCAAATAGTCCTGCTAGTAGCCACAAAATCGCCGTGAAGAGCAGAAAAATCTGCCCAGTCGCATCCAGCCCAAAGACTGAGCCGAGTAACAGCCAAGGGAGCTCTAACCTCGTCTCCAGCGGGACGAAAAGCGCCGTCAGCAGGGCAGGCAGCGCCGCTAAGCCAACTAGAGGCAGCGCCCTGCCCAAGCGGAGCAGCTGCAGCAAGCCGAGCATCAGCGGCGTCAGCCACGCCAGGATTAAGAGCAGTTCACTGATGGTCATCAGATATACTCCCTCATGATGATCAGCTCCACCAGGCTGCGCAGCATGAACGGCAAGACGCCCAGAAAAAGCGCGAAGAAACCCGTCACAATGGGCGGCATCAGGAGCATCCAGTGCGTCTCAAGCCGACCGCCAAAGTTATGCTCTTCGGGCCATGGCGCCTGTTGAGTCTTGAACCACGCTCGATACAAAATCGGCAAGAAGTACGCCGCGTTCAGCAGGCTACTTAGCACCAGCACGCCGATCACCCAGCTCGCGTTCGCTTCGATCGCACCTGAGCCGAGATACCACTTGCTGACGAAGCCCGCTGTCGGCGGCACACCGATCATACCCAGCGCGCCAATCGTGAAGGCGGCCATCGTCAGCGGCATGCGCCGCCCAACCCCATCCATTTCGCTGACCTTGTGAATGCCGAGCGTCTCGGCGAGGTTGCCTGCCCCGAAGAACAGCGTGATTTTCATGACGCCCTGGTGCACCAAGTGCAGCAAGCCGCCAATCGAGCCGATCGGGCCGAACAGCGCCACCCCCAGAATGATGTACGAGACCTGGCTGACGGTTGAGTAAGCAAGTCGCTTTTTCAGATCATCCTGGAAGACGGCGAAGAGCGAACCGACAATGATAGTCAGGCAGGTGGCGAAGAGCAAGGGCATCAGCACGCCCAGCGCATTTGCCACATTGATGCCGTACAGGTCGTAAGTGATCCGCACGATACCGAAAGCGCCCGCCTTCACGACGGCTACAGCGTGCAATAGCGCGCTCACAGGTGCCGGCGCGACCATCGCACGGGGCAGCCAGCCATGCAGCGGCACGATCGCCGCTTTCACGCCAAAGGCAGCGACGAACATCAGATAGACTAGGCTGAAGAGCGCAGGCTGCTCTTCAGCGATGCCATTCAGCGCGCCACCATCTACAAACTCAACCGGACCAGCGATCACATGCAGCCAAATCACAGCCACCAGTAGCAGGACGCCGCCGATCAGCGTGTAGACGAGGTAAGTCCGCCCACCGCGCAGGGCTTTTTCAGTCCCGCGATGCACTACCAGCGGGTAGGTGCAGATGGTCAGAAACTCGTAGAAGATCAGCAGCGTGATCAGGTTGCCGGCGAGCGCAATGCCCATTGTGGCGCTCACACACAGCGAGAAAAAGCCGAAGAAACGGCTGCGATTGGGCGATTCTTCCAAGTAACCAATCGCGTAGATAGTTGTCACCAGCCACAAAGTAGCAGAGAGGATGACAAACAGCACTGAGAGACTATCCGAGCGCAGCACAAGGTCGAAGTTGGGCAAGAGCGGGATGCGAGTCTCGTAGGTGGTGCCTGCCTCCAAGCCGATAATCATGATCCCGATCAGCACCAGCTTGCCGATCGCGCCTGCCATGTTCAAGGCCGTGCGCACACTGTGCGCATCCTCACGCAGGAAGAAGATGATCGCTCCTGGAATCAGCGACGTCAGCACAATCAACAGCGGTAGCGAGTTTTCCCAAGTCATCAGCTGTCTCCTGCCACAGTGAGCGCGCTGATTTCCAGCACATCCAGCACGTAGACGCCCATGAAGCCCAATACAATCGCCAGCATAGAGAGCCCTAAAGCGGAGAATTCCATGACGCGCGGGATCGGCTTGAGTGCGCTCATCACGTCAGGCTCCGCTGCCTGCTTAAATAGCCGCCCCAGCACGCGCATCACATAAACTGCCGCTAACAAGCCACCACCCACAATCACGACGGTCATGCCCCAGTAGCCCTGCGCAATCGCCACATTCAGCATCAGCCACTTGGCAGCGAAGCCGCCACTCGGTGGCAGTGCCACCAAACTCAGCCCCGCCAAACCGAAGGCAGTCACAGTTAGCGGCAAAGCGCGCATGAGCCCGTCGAACTTACTCAATCGATCATCGGCGAGCGCTTGCAAGATGTTCCCAGCACTCAAGAATGCAGCGGCTTTGGCAGCAGCGTGCGCCATTACAAAGCAGATCACGCCTGCCAGCGCTAGGGTGTTGTCACGCTCCAGAGCAAGGATGGGGATCAGCACAAATAGGTAGCCCAACTGCGCAACCGTTGAGTAGGCAATCAGCAGCTTCAGGCGCGTCTGTCGAATTGCCTGTATCGAGCCCCACACAATCGCGCCCACGCCCAACAGCGAGATGACATGCGGCACCAGGGTATCTGCCAGCGGATACAACACCTCTAACCATAGGCGTAGTAGGATGTAAAACGAGCCTTTCACCACCAGCGCTGAGAGCAGAGCGCTAACCGGCGCCGCAGCATTGGCGTGCGCAGGCGGCAGCCAGAAGTGCAACGGGAAAAGCGCCGTCTTCATCGCCAGACCTGTTGTCATCAGGGCAGCCGCAACGACTAGGGCAGGCGTCTCGCGCGTGAGGCTGCTCAGCAGGGCGATATCGAGGGCTCCGAAGCCGCCGTACAAGAATGCCACACCCATCAGATACATCAACGAGCCCGACAGGCTGACGATCAAGTATCGCATGGCGGCTTTCAGCACATTGGGCTTGCCTGCCAGCGCGGTGAGTGCTACAGCCGAAAAACCTAGCAGCTCTAACGTGACGTACAAGTTGAAAACATCGCCTGAGACGAACAGTGCGTTCAGTGCCGCCCACAGGAACATCCACAGCGCCCAGAAATAAACCCCCTGCCGCCCTTTCTCGGTCTCTGGCGCCGCTTTCCCAAAGTAGCCGCGTGCATACAGCGTAATCGCCAAACCGATCAGCGCTGTCAGCAGGAGCATCAACAGCGCCAGGCCATCCAACACTAGGTCTATGCCCAGCGGCGCGCGCCATCCACCAATTGTGTGCCGTACGGCACCCACCTCAGGCATCTCAACGGTCAAGCCAAGTACCACACCGACCGTCACCAAGCTACCCACTAGGGCAATCCCGAACGACCAGCGCGGCAGCAGAAATGCGCCAATGGCGGCAAGGATCGGCACAACGATCACGAGTGGCAGCACAGTTGTCATGCCACATCCTCCTCATCTTCATCAGGCGTGAGATAAGCCGCGCCTGTGACTGTCTGAATGCGCATGGCTAGCGTCAGCGCCAAGCCTGTGGCACAGACCGCTACCACAATGCCTGTGATCACAAGAGCGTGTGGCACAGGATCGGGCGGGGCATCGCCTTGATAGGCTGCCGCGATCAAGATGGTGAAAGCGCCGGCGCCCATTACATTCATACCCAGCACTTTGCGCAGCAAGTTTGGGTAGGCAAGCACCGCATACAACCCCATGCCGAACAGAGCGACGCCGCCGAGCGCATAAAGCACCGCTGAGCCGATCATCCTGCCTCCTCCTTTTCAGGCGCACCGCCCACAAATAGCAGCGCTAAGGTAGCTCCGATTGAGAGCATCGCCGCGCCTTCAATGATCAGGATGATATCTTTGGCCTGCTCAGGCGGATACTCGAAGAAGTTGCCACTCCTGAACAACATCCATGTCGCCGCGATTAAGAACGCTAGTAGGCCGATTACTATTAACGGACGCAAAAGGGCACGTCCGCTGCGCTGCGGCAACCAGACCGCTGCCGCAATCCACAAGATGCCCATACCGCCCAGCACGGCTCCACCCTGAAAGGCACCGCCCGTCTCATCCGCGCCGATCCATAGTAGGTAGCCCGCCACAATGGCCATCAGCGGCACCACAAAGCGTACAAAGGCGCCCAGAATCGGCGAATCAGGGCGTTTGATCCATAGGCGTGCTGTCCGCGCCATCGACCAAATGCCGATGATCGCCAAAAACAGCACCGCCACCTCTAGCAGCGTGTCGTAGCCGCGAAAGTTGAGCAAGACAGCCGTCACAGGGTTGCCCACGCCGCTCTCAGGCAGGCGCTGGAAAGCCACTTGCGCAAGGCGCGGCTGATCCTGAGGTAGACTCAGCACAGCCACTGCCATGCCCACCGTCAAAAGGAGGGAGGCGCCCAGCAACAGCGCACGCCCCGCCGTCAGGCGCACATCGTCGTGATCAGGTATCTTGTACAACGGCAACCCCCTGCTTGGATTCAGCCTCAGCCGCTCGCTCAGACGACTCTCCAAGCTTTTGTGCAGCCCGCTGCTGCATGGCGCTCAGCGTTGAGAGCAATAGCGCGCCCGTCAGTCCGGAGCCAACTGCCGCCTCCGCCAATGCCACATCCGGCGCCTGCAGGCGCACCCACACGAATGACAGCAGCAATCCGAAGGCGATGAAAAGCACCACAGCGCGCAACAGATCAGGCGTGTTGAGCGCCGCCCATGCACAGGTCACCAGTGTAACGATCAAGACGATGTCAAAGGCAAGTTGTAGTGTCATGTCGACTCCTCCCAAGGCTTCTGCCCTGCATTGAGCGCGCCGCGCCCGATCAGATGAGAGACAGTTGCGCTAGCGACCAGGATAAGAATCCAGATCAAGCCTAGCTTGAAGCGCGCTGCCCAGCTCTCCACTTGCAAGGCTGCCCCGATCACGATCAGCACTAGGCCAGCGTTATCCGCTTTCGTCAGGGCGTGCAGGCGCGTGAAAACGTCCGGTAGGCGCAACAAGCCAAGCGTGCCCGCCAGAAAGAAAAAGCAGCCGATGACGACACAGACTATCGTGATTAAGTCAACGAGGCTCATGACGGACCTCCTGCGATGAAGGCGGCATCTGCGCGTCCAGCTGCCCGTAGCGCGTGAAAGTAACGCCTAGAATGCCCGCCAAAATGGCGAATATAAGCGCTATGGTCTGGTAAGCGCGCTCTGCCGTCGCTAGCGAGAGCAAGATCAGGATCGCTGCACCAGTTGTGCCCAAAAGCTGAACTGCCAGCAGGCGATCAGCTGAGGTGCGTCCGCGCACGATGCGCAGCAAGCCGGCACTAATGTTCAGCAGCAAGAAAAGCGCTGCAAGGTGAAAGAAAGCGCTCATGATGTTCTTTCCTCCAGCTGTATGCCGAAAATTGCCGCCACACGCTCTTCTAGCGCGCCCAGCTCCTCACGGATTGGCGCATCTGCGTCGAGCACGTGAATGGTCAGCACGTTGTCGGCTAAGTTCACTGAGAGCGTGCCAGGCATCAGGCTGGCAGCATTGGCCACGATAACCTGCGCCTTGATCTCTTTCAAACGCAAGGGATAGCGCACTATGCGCGGCTTGATCGGGATGTGCGGCTGCAAGACGCGGCGCGCCACATCGATGCTGCTCAGAAGCGATTTGAGGATGAAATATAGCCCAAAGCGCAGCGCTCCTAACGGACGGATTTGCCAGCCGCCAGGCGGCACAAAGGCAAGGCTGATCAAAGTTGCTGCTGCCACACTCGGGATGCCCAGCACCCAAGCTGGATTCTCGCCTTCAACCAGCAACCACCAGAAAGCAGCGAACAGCGCGCTGCGCAGCATGATGTCCAGCCCACGTTGCCATATCGACGTCCGCCGCTCAGCAGACGTCATATGTTCAGCGCTATGCATTAGGTTACTTCTCCATGTAACTGTGAGCAAATCTAGCACGATTCATCCGTACTTGCATTGGCAAGCCGCTCAAAAGGCTGCACCCGCGCCTAAAAAAATCACACCTTGCTTCACAGGGCGAAAGTCTTTTGAAGCATGCGGCGCCACCGCCTCAAAATTGTAGGTTGTAGTAAGTGGACGCGGCTATCGTTCAGGCGGGCAGTTATCATCGGCTGAGCGCCAGCCAAGCTAGAGGCTGCGCGCGCACACAGCACGACGTGCCTTGACTGGGCAGTCGTTCAACCAAACTATCGGGAGTAGGTCAGCTGCGCGTGCCATATGCCTCTCACAAGCGGATATGCTCAAAATTCTGCTACAAAATATAACACAGCTTGCACAACGTTGGCTTTGGGGTCTGTGAAAATGATTGAACGTGTTCACCTCCACTCTCACGGCCGCAAATAACTGCAAACATGACCAAAGCTCAGCTTTTTCCGTCGGATTGTGTGCTACAATCGGCTGCAGCTGCTTGGAAGAACACCTAATTTTTGGGGTGAAGCCCTGTGCGCCTTGCGAATCGCACCTACAACTTGCCGCAGCTTGCTCTAGCAGCCTGTCTCGTCTTGATGACGTCTGTTTTTGTGGTTGCTGCCATCAGTAGCCTGCCGATCGAGGGCACGCCTTTGGGCTGGGATTGGCAGCTTATCTGGACGCCCATCCAAAATGGGCAGGTCGATTACGCGAATGGCTCTATGCGCGTCACGCCGTGGGGCCTGCCGATGCTTTTGCCGCTCGGTTTTTTGCCCTTTCGGCTCAGCTGGGGCATTGTTACCTTCATCACGCTGATCGCCTACTTACTCAGCGTGCCGCGCGCCAAAAAACGTTGGCAATGGGCGCTCTACGCATTGCTGCTCTTCACTGCCTACCCTGCGCTGCGCCACATCGCTGATGGCAACATAGAAGGCTTCATCTTGATCGGTGTTCTGCTGATTGCTCACGGCTACAATCGTAAGCAGGTGCTCCCGCTAGGCATTGGGCTGCTCATTGCCACTGCCAAGCCACAGACCGTCTGGCTGTTAGTGGTATGGGTTGGCATCTATTTGTTGTGGCAATGGCGGCCACAAGCGTGGCTGGGTGTTGCGGCGGTAGTTGGGATGGCAGTGGCGCCGACCATGCTGATCTACGGCAAGGCCTGGTGGGCAATGATGCAAGTTGGGCATCAAGTTGGCACGCCTGTGGATGTGAGTCTGCTGGCTAGTTTAGGGCGGCAGGGCTACCCGACTTGGCTGTTTAGCGCGCTGGCGATCGCGATTGTAGGCGTATCGAGCTGGCTGGCTTGGCGCACCCCGCGACGCCTGGCGACTGAGAAGCTCGGGCTGCTGATCAGCGCCTCGATGCTGGTCTCGCCGTACACTTCAAGCATCAGCCTGATCACGGCTTTTGCTTTCGCTGTGATCGGTCTGTTACCAAATCGTCCGCGCTTTGCAACGCTCATGCTCGGGTTGACGAACAGTTTCTATCTTCTCTCGCACGATTTTGTACGTGCCTACGGCGCGTACCTGATCACTTGCCTGCTAACGCTGATGTGGGCCCTGTGCTGCTTGCATCATCTCACTCAGCAGAGTGGTGCTCCCGCAACCTTTCAGAGCGCTCCTACGTAGCATGCGATTAGACACATAATGCAGCCCGCTGAGAAAGGCGAGAGCAACATGAGCAAGAAGTTTGAGCATGACGAGCATGGCTGGTACCACGCGGCCGACTGGTTCAAGTTTGGGATTGGGACCATCCTTTTTCTAGTGATGATCAGCATTGTCTTCAGGGCTATTGCCTTTGTGCTGCCGATACTAATCATCGGCGCTCTGATTTTCTTCGGCCTGAGTCTGTTCAAGCAGAATGGCACAGACCCTAAGCGCTGGGAAAGATGGGGTGAGCAGTTCGGTGAGCTTGCAGAGCGCTGGGGCAGAGATTTTGGCGCACGTGCGGAGCGCTGGGCTAGGCAGTTTGAGCACAGCATGACAGGCTGTTCACGAGAGAAGCAGGACGACCTGAGGGCTTCAGATGAGCGACCGCGCAAGCGCAAGAACGATGAAGAGGTCATGGAGATCGAGTATGAAGAGCTGAGCACTGCTGGGCGCCCCAAAGCCAAGCGCCACGCTGACGCCGAGGAATACCTCTAGATCGCAAAAAGCCTCTCAGAGCCGAGAGACTTTCTTGATCGGTCAGCGTATGGTCAGCTCGGTTCGCCTGCCGACAAGGATGTTCGCTTCTAGGCGCCGTTCAGGCTCGTTAGCGTATTGTACAAAGAGAGACCATCTGCCAGGCGCAGCGATGAGTGGCTCACTCAAAGGGACTTTCCAGGCACTTTCGCTGCCAGCTAAACGGAGGGTGATCTCATTGCTGAGCGTTGTGGTGACGCCTTGGCCGATATCACGGAAGACAATCTCGCCGAAGGTGAACGCCAGGGCGGTAGGTTGCTCCGCCGTCAAGCGCAGTCCTTCAACCGCGTATGGAATGAGCGTCTGCACAACCATCCGATAGGTCTCGGCAGGCACACCGATGAGCTGGCCAGTCTTAAAAGTGAACGTGATACCTTGCGAGTCGGTCAGCTCAAGCGGCAGAGCCAGCGGTGCGCCATCCATGCGGTAGGCGGTGGCGCGCATAACTGCCCAATCCATTCGCGTAGGTTGCCCATCAGCGGCCAGACGTGCACCTTGTCGCTCACTGAGTGTTTGCACTTCAGCGTGCTTGGACAGCAGGCGGGCGCGCCCCTCGATAACGCCGAACAACAAGTCGCCATTGGGCAGGCTGTAGGCAACGAAGGCACTCTCATCAGTGAGCTCTACACTGCCACCTTGCGCCTTAAGAGTCAAGCGGTAGGTCGCCCTTTTGGGCTGTAGGCGTCCGTTCAGCTGCCCTTCAAAGAGCTCTACAGTGGTCTGCCAGCCATTTATCGGCGAGACGTGATGGCGGCTGAGTGCGAAGCGGGCGCCCCTGCTCAAGTTGAGTTGTGCATGGGCAACGCGCAGCTCAGCAGCTGACTCTAGAGTGACCGATATACCATCAGGTAGCAAGCGCTCTTGCCGATCTGGGTAAGCTAGCAATGCGGATGGCGGGTGCATCTCGGCTGCCACGATGCTGCCCAGCCCGATGCCTGCTAAGCCAAACAGCGTTAGGATTAAAACAAGTGCCACCCGGCGGATCATAGGTAGTCCCTCAACTGGCGGCTGCGAGTTGGATGGCGCAACTTACGGAGTGCTTTGGCTTCAATCTGGCGAATGCGTTCACGGGTGACGCCGAAAAACTTGCCGACTTCCTCAAGGGTGTGCTCTTGCCCGTCCTGCAGGCCGAAACGCATGATCAAGACTTCCCGCTCGCGATCGTTCAGCACAGAGAGCGCACTGCGCACTTGTTCTTTCAAGAGTTGACGGGCAGCTGCATCCACTGGGCCAACGACCTTGTCGTCCTCGATGAAATCGCCCAACTGACTGGAGTCCTCTTCGCCAACCGGCATCTCGAGTGACATTGGCTCTTGCGAAATGCGCTGAATACGCCGCACCTTGTTGGCGGCGCGGCGCAGCTTGCGGCTGAGGGCTTGATCGAGTTTTTCGCCCGTTTGCAGCGCTACACGCACGCGCTGGGCTTCTTCGGGCGAGAGGAAGTCCATTTCAAGGGCAAGCTGCTCAGCAGTCGGCTCGGTGCCGAGCGTCTGCGTCAGCTCGCGCTGGATGCGCATCAGGCGGTTGATCGTCTCGACCATGTGGACAGGGATACGAATAGTGCGGCCTTGATCGGCGATGGCGCGGCTGATAGCCTGCCTGATCCACCAGGTGGCATAGGTGCTGAACTTGAAGCCTTTGGTGTGATCGAACTTTTCGACGGCGCGCAGCAAACCAATGTTACCTTCCTGGATCAGGTCGAGGAAGCTGATTCCGCGCATCATGTAGCGCTTCGCCACGCTGACCACGAGGCGTAGATTGGCGCGCGTGAGCGACTCTGCGGCAGCGTTGGCGCGTTGGCGCACGCCGTCATAGTACTCTGATAGGGCTTGGTCGTTGCACAGCTGAGCTAGCCATCCCTCAAACTCGGATGGCGGCGGTAGGGTGCCATGTTCGCGCACATAATCGCCGAAAGGTCCCTCAAGGCAGGTCGGAATCAGGTACAACCCCTGGAATACCTCAAAAAGGTGCCGCGCTAGCGTAGTCCATGCCTCATCGCGCCCCCATTCGCCCTGCTCAAGGTAGGTGCGGATGTGAGAGCGCTGAGCGGGATTGAGTGGCTCGCACAGACTGCGCGCTTCTGCCAGGAAGGCCAGCAAGTCGGGCACGGCGAGGTTGTAGTCAGCTGCCTGCGCTTGTACGCTTGCCCAGAAGTGACTCAGTTCGGTGTACAGGAAACGGATCGCCTCGCGGTAGCTACGCTGTTCGCCCGTCTCGGGATTGATGCAAGCTGTGCGCAGCAACGAAAGCGCCGCCATTTGCGAGGAAAGCCACATCTCGGTGTTTGGATCGAGCAGCGGCACCTGCCCAATCTCCTTCAGGTACATCCGGACAGGATCGTCGGCTGCTAGCGTGCCACTGAGTTGCGTCTCATCGAGGTCTTCGTCATCCAACGCCCGCAGATCGTCTTCATCGGAGTCTGAGAAGACGACGGGCACTTGGAACTCAGAAGTGCTGGTCAGTTTGATGCCAAGCTCATCCAGCTGCTCCCGCATAGAGCGCGGCGCGGCATCTTCAAACTCTTCGAGATAGGGATAATCACCCTCTGACTGCAGCACGGTATCCAGATCATCAGCCAGATGGCTGCCTGATTGTTCAGCTCGAGCGTAGCTAGATGTACGTTGTTTCCTGCCTGCCCTCTTTGCCATACCACCCCCTCAAGAGCGACTGACCGTTGAGCGTCGGTTATGTGTGTATTGCCTGCATCAAGGCCCGGATAGCCTGCAAGTAGATTGTGTTGCGTTGTAGATGCGCCTGCAGCTGTGTTTCCTCTGCGCCCTGCATCAGATAGCTTAGTTCAGTACATTCGCGGCGCAGACGCGCCAGCCGTAATGAGAGTGCATGATGTAGCAATGCAACCCGATGACGGCTCTCATCAAGGATCAGCTCACTTGCCTCTCGCAGGGACGAGATATCTCTACTCAACGCACGCACATCGGTTTCAGAAGCTTGCTGCAGATGCTGTTCGTAGATTTCTAAGTGCGTAAGGAGCAGCTGCTCAAGCACTGAGCGCAGATCGGACGGCACGTGTGCCTCAAGATAGCTTAGCCATTCTTCCTCATATTGTTCGCGGGCGCACAAAAAGACCTCAAAGATGGCACGCAGATCGGGGCGTGTAAAATCTGCTGCATGCAACGGCTGTAAGCAAGCCTCAGCCGATGGCGTCGCTGCTGCTAGCTGCCGAAAGATGCGCTGAACATCCGCCAGCAGGCTCGGGTACTGCAGCAGGATAGCCAAGCAACACTCTTGAAGCGCCTCAGCGTACGCCAGAGGCGCTACTGACGGCGCAGCCACTGCCTCATTCGGCTGGGCACTGGGCTGCGAACGATCCAGCCGTTTGGTGCGTTGCTGCTGAGCCGCCCACTCTAACAACACCTTGCCGCTGCCCAGACGCAGCTTATACGCCAAGAGCTGCACATTCGCCTGCTGCTGTAAGTTATTTTCGGTGGCGAGAAGCAACGGCAGCAGCTCCCGCGCGATTTGCTCCCGCTCGGCGAGGGTAGCGCTCGCCGGCAGACTAGCCGCCGCCGCGTTGATGACATACTCTGCTACGCCCTGCGCATTGGCGATTAGATCGCGCCACGCCTGCGGATTCTCACGGATCAGATCATCCGGGTCTTTACCGTCCGGCAGCGTGACGACCTGCAGCTCGAGACTCAAACGGCTCGACTCGCGCAGGGTGCCGCTCGGGTCGACAAAGACGCGCTCGACTGAGGCGACTTGCCGCACCGCCTCTAGACCGCGCAGCGTGGCGCGCGTACCCGCCTCATCCGGATCAAGAGCGAGGATCAGGCGGCGCGCAAAACGGCTCAAAGTCTTGAGCTGCGCCTGAGTCAGTGCAGTGCCCATCTGCGCCACGACGTTGGTAAAGCCGTTTTGATGCGCCTGAATGGCATCCATGTAGCCCTCTACGATCACGGCCGTCTCGCCCTCGCGGATGCTGCGGCGCGCATGATGCAGCGCAAAGAGCACTGCGCCCTTATCGAAGAGCGGAGTTTGTGGCGAATTGAGATACTTCGGCTGCGCCTCAGGCTTGAGCGCCCGCGCCCCGAAGCCGATCACATTGCCGCGCTCATCGCAGATCGGGATCATCAGCCGATCGCGGAAGCGATCGTAGAGCCGCTCAGATTCCTCACGATGCGTTAGCAGCCCTGCCTCGAGCATCTCCGACTCAGTATAGCCGATCTGCCTGAGCCGATCGCGCAGGGTGTGCCAGCCCTCTGGCGCGTAGCCAATCTGAAATTGGGCGAGTGTTGCCTCGCCCAAGCCACGCCGCGCCACATAGAGACGCGCCTCTGCAGCTTCAGGCGCGCTGAGCAGACACTGATGATAGTAGCGCGCTGCCTCATTCAGCAGACTGCGCAATTTCTCTAGGTGAGTCTCGTGTTGCTGTTGCTCGGCGGTGCGCGCTTGCAGCTGAAGGCCGGCTTTCTCTGCAAGCAAGCCAAGTGCCTCAGCAAAATCGACGTTTTCACGGCGCTGCACATACGTGAAGATATCCCCGCCGGTGCTGCAGGCGCCGAAGCAGTGCCACGTCTGTGAGTCGGGGAAGACGACGAATGAGGGCGTCTTTTCGTTATGGAAGGGGCAGCACGCCGTGAAATAGCGCCCCGCCTTGCGCAGCGGGACGCCACTCTGCAAGATATACTCCACTAGATCGAGTTTAGCTCGAATTTCTTGGATAACTGACACGACGCTTTGCCTCCGCAGTTCCACACAATTATAGCCGCAGCGAAGGCGTTAAACAAGGCAGCTGAGGAGCGCACAGGGAAAGGCGGGTGGTATAATTGCGCCGAATCCGCACGTTGAAAGGCCCAGAAATACGACGTGGTATGAAAAAATTCTTGAGTCAACCGCTGCACACCTGGCTGGAACTAGCTCTGGTCACGCTCCTGCCTTTGATGATGTTACTCTGGTGGCACACGGCACCCGAAAATGGCTACCTCTACGATGATGCCTACATCAGCTATCGCTACGCCGTCCACCTGGCTCACGGACACGGCTTGGTTTGGAATGTGGGTGATGTACCAACTCAAGGCTACACCAATTTCCTGTTTGTCGTCTTGATCGCGCTCGGGCTCCGCTTCGGCGTTGAGGCAGTTCACATGGCGCACTTGCTCAACGCACTCGGCTTGGCGCTGATGAGCTTGGCGCTCTACGGGATGGCGCGGCTATTCTTCGAGCGGCCGTTCTTACGCATCCTGCCAAGTTTGGCGGCAAGTTTGCTGCCGCTCAGCTTGATCAATGCGCTGACGGGTATGGAAACAATGTTCTGGACGGGCTTGCTCTTCGCCGCCATCGCGCTGGGGCTGTATTTTGCGGTGACGGGGCGGACAGGATGGCTGGTCGGGCACAGTGTGATCGCCTTCCTCGCCTGCCTGGCACGCCCTGAGGCCGCCCTGTTTGCGATGCTGTGGTTTGTAGCGCTGTTCCTGATCAGCCAAAGGCGGCGCGTTGTAGTCGTGGCGGCGCTCGTCTTTGGCGCAGCGGGTGCGATCTATCTGCTGTGGCTGCAAAGCTACTTCAGCGCGATCTTGCCCAACTCGTTCTACGTCAAGGTGACCGATCCTGGCATCCTGCCTGGACTATTCTACATCGATCAGTTCTTTCAGGAAGCCGTCGCGCCCATATCGGGCTGGCTATTCTTCGCGCTGGGCACAGTCTTACTTCTAAGGCGCGCTCCGCGCCTGAGCCTCGCCTTTCTCGCATTGAATGCAGCGCTGCTCAGCTTGCTCAGCTTCTACATGCTGACCTATCCCTTGATGGGCCTTTACCATCGCTTTGTGTATCCAGCACTGATCGTCTTTATCCTGTGGGCAGGTACGGGCTTGGTGGCAATTGCCGAGCGCATTTGTCAGACGCGTCTCGCCCTTCGCTACGCAGTTTTCGGCGCCCTGAGCCTCGCTCTATGCTTCTCGACGGGGCTGGTTGTCTCGGCAGGCGTGGCAGAGCCGAAATCAGCAGGTGCGCTCTTCTATGCGAATCAGCGCATGGGGTTAGCGCTGGCACAGCTGCCCGACGTCTCGCAGATCACTGTTGCCTATGGCGATGCAGGGATCGTGCCGTTCATCAGCGGTGTGCGGCACATGGATATGGTCGGCTTGAATGAGAACCGTATTGCGCGCGAAGGCAAGGAACGCGGCTGGCTGTGGATCGTTGGCTACGTGCTGGGCAGCCGCCCTGATGTCATCGGCTTTTACACTTTCCCCGATGGCGTCGTCTTCAACTTTGGGCACGGCCTGATGGGCGGCTACTACAGCGTGCTGGCGAGCGCAGAAGACTTCCTGAACAACTATACGTATGCGGGTGGCTTCGACGCTGGCGATGTGCACGTGCAGTGGTATGTATACAACGGCTCGCCGCACCGCGAGGCAATTTGGCAGGCAGTCCAAGCCGCTGCCGATTTCAAGACCTACACGGTGCGGATGCCCTAGCGCACACTCATTCGTCGAAGATATCGGCAGCTGCCAGCGCGATTGGGTCTTTCGGATCGTCCTTCAGGACTAGTACCTTGCGCAGCTCGATGATCTGATCGCGCAGGGCTGCCGCCTTCTCAAAGGCCAGGTCTTTGGCAGCTTGCTTCATCTCGCGCTCCAGCTCACGAATTAGCTTATCCAGCTCAGCGCGGCTCAACGCGTGCGGCGCACGCGCGGGGAGGGCTGCTGCAGCGCTCTCCTGAGCATCCAGCGCCTGCTGCGCCCTGACCCGATCGGTCAGATCGCGCACCTGTTTGACGATGCTGGCAGGCACAATGCCGTGCTGTGCGTTGTAGGCGATTTGAATGGCGCGGCGGCGCTCGGTCTCGGCAATGGCGCGCGCCATCGAGTCTGTGACGCGATCGGCGTACATGATCACCTGCCCATTAACGTGCCTTGCTGCACGCCCGATCGTCTGAATCAGCGCCTGCTCAGAGCGCAAAAAGCCCTCTTTGTCCGCATCCAGGATGGCAACCAGCGAGACTTCAGGCAAGTCCAGGCCCTCGCGTAGCAAGTTGATGCCGACGACCACATCGTAAACGCCTAACCGCAGATCGCGCAGAATTTCGACGCGCTGCAATGTATCGATCTCGCTGTGCAAGTAATGCACGCGGATGCCCATCTCAGTCAGATACTGCGCCAAGTCTTCAGCCATGCGTTTGGTCAGCGTGGTGACCAGCGTACGTTCTCCGCGCCTGACACGAACAGCAATCTCCTTGAGCAAGTCGTCGACCTGTCCTTCGATCGGGCGGACGCTGATCTCAGGATCGAGGATGCCTGTTGGGCGGATGATCTGCTGCACGACCTGCTCAGAGCGCTCAAGCTCGTAGGGGCCGGGCGTGGCACTTGTGTAGATGGTCTGACCCATGCGTGCCTCGAACTCCTCGAAACTGAGCGGACGGTTATCCACAGCGCAGGGCAGGCGGAAGCCGTATTCGACCAGCGTCATTTTGCGGGCGCGATCGCCGTTGTACATGCCGCGCAGCTGTGGCACGGTCATGTGGCTCTCATCAATGACCAGCAAGTAATCCTCAGGGAAGTAATCGAGTAAAGTATAAGGCGGCGTGCCGGGCGGGCGCTGATCGAAATGGCGCGAGTAATTCTCGATGCCGCTGCAAGTCCCAACCTCGCGAATCATCTCAAGATCGAAGAGTGTGCGCTGCTTGAGGCGCTGCGCCTCGAGGAGCTTGCCCTCACGCTCAAGCTCTGCAAGGCGCTCATTCAGCTCAGCTTCAATGTCGCGGAGCGCCGCCTTGAGGGTGTCGCTCTCGGCCACGTAGTGCTTGGCTGGGAAGATATCGAGGCGTGTCAGCTCTTCAAGTAGCTCGCCCGTCATCGGATCGAAGTGGACGATCCGCTCAATTTCATCCCCAAAGAAGGTGATGCGATAGGCAGTCTCGGTATAAGAGGGCATAATCTCGAGCGTATCACCGCGCACGCGGAAGCTGCCACGCTTGAGCTCCAGGTCGTTGCGTGTGTAGAGGATGGTGACTAAGTGGCGCAGGGCATCGTTGCGGCGGATGACCTGCCCCACTTGCAGGCTGAGCAGCACTTTTGCCCACGTCTGTGGGCTGACTAAGCCGTAAATGCAGGAGACTGAAGCCACAATCAGCACATCTTGCCGTGTGAGCAGGGCGGCTGTGGCAGCGAGGCGCAGGCGCTCGATTTCGTCGTTGATATCTGCCTCTTTTTCGATGTACAAGTCAAGACGCGGCACGTACGCCTCAGGCTGGTAGTAGTCGTAGTAGCTGACGAAGTACTCAACAGCATTGCGCGGGAAAAATTCCTTGAACTCAGCGTAGAGCTGGGCAGCAAGCGTTTTGTTGTGGGCCAGCACAAGCGTTGGGCGTTGCACGTGCTGCACGACTTGGGCAATGGTGTAGGTCTTGCCGGTGCCGGTAGCTCCGAGCAAGGTCTGATGGCGCAGACCGCGCCGGATGCCTTCGGTTAGCTTCTGAATAGCTTGCGGCTGATCGCCAGTCGGTTGGTAGGGCGAAACTAACTCAAAAGGCGGCATTAGATCTTACTCGCTTTCGGCTGAGGGCTAAATTTGTCCGCTGTGCAGCTTATTCATGGCGCTATGCAGGCCGCGCAGGGCGTCCACAGCGTGATTGCCCCACGTGCGTTCCATGTGATGTTGCCAATCCCACGCCGCCTGATGCATCAGAAGGGCATCGCCTGTGGCGTAGCCTTCATCGAAGACCACTAAAGCGCGCTTCACATCGCGATACATGCTCACAATCGCCTCTGAGAGTGAACCGACTACGGGTGCACTCCACTCATGCGCATCCTTTACCTGCCAGAACAGTGTCAACTCGCTGAAACCTGGAAAGTCAGTTAGCTCTTCGATCTGCGGCTGAATAGGATTTTCAGGCGGCGCTTGCTCGGGCAGGAACAAACCGGCGCTATACAGGTTCGCCACCAGGATCGCGCCACGCAGTAGGCGCTCGCCTAGCTCGAACGTGTGCGACTCCTCACAGAACTCGCAGAAACGACGCGCGTTATCCACAAAATTGGCAACCTCAGGCGTCAAAGTCCACTCAGACATAGCAACCCGCTCATTCAACCTGATCTTGCGCAAATTATAGCGCTACTCGGCGCGCAAGGGCACAAAAAAGAGCGTTTCGCCGTTCGGCAGCGGCAGGCGGCGGCTGTCTTCGGCGTACCAGCCGAGATACAGTCGATAATTGCCGCTCGGCAGATCGAAGGGCAAGCGCAACCGGCGCGTTTCAGCGAAGCGCAGCCAACGCCGCCAGACCGAAGTCGGTAGCCCGTTGGGCGGGCCGTCAGCCTGCGCCACAATCTGATCGCGCTCATCCAACACGCCGAAGGCGAGCCGGTAGTCTGCCAGAGGGGGCGCAAGCGCCTCCCAGCTGAGCGTCACGGCGAGCTCAGCGCCCGCCCACAACGTCTGTTGGCTCAATGTGTAGCCGATCAGGCGCAAGCTATCGCCGAAGCGGGCCTCGGCTGTTTGTTCCACAACAGGCGGCTGCCAGCGGTCATCCTGCAAGACTGGCCCGTCGACCACAAGGCTCTTGATCAGCCTACCATCAGCCGTCATCAAAGGTAGGTCGCGCTCTGTGTGCGGCACGCGCCATCCGAATTGCACTTTCACTTGCACCGGCGGCTGAGGCGGCGAACCAGCGCGCGTGGGGATGGTCAGCCTTGCGCGGTAGAGCAAAGCAGGATCGAGCGAGTCAGTTGGCGCCATGCCCAGGTATGTATCGACGCCACCAATGCCCTCGCCTGTGCGCGGATCAACTGCAACGGCATAGAAATGAGCGTTCTCAGCATGCGTGCCAGAGAAGTACAACACTAAGCGTATCGGCTCATCATGCTCGATAAAGGGCTGCTCTAGCGCATAGGCGTACAGGGTGAGCGTCTCGGCGCGCACATCAAGTCGAGTCGCACCCTCAGGCACGGACTCCACTATCTCAAGCCCTGGATAAGCACGCGGCAGGTAGATGAACGGTGCGATCACCGCCGCAACTGCCAAAGGCACCGCCACTAACGGCGCCAATCTGCCGATCAGCGCGCGCCACCCGATCATCAGCAATAGCGCAAAAACGCCGGCTACCGGGAAGTACATGCGCCCTTGCCCAGCTGCTACGCGCAGCATCATCGCAAGCATGACTATGCTCAGGCTGAAGAAGCAGCTGGCCAAGAAGGCTACCTTCAACCCATCTACACGATGGCGCAGCGCCTGCCACACAAGCGCCAGACTGCCGACAAAGGTCAGGAGCGCCGCATACAAGTACAGCCACTCGGGGCCCCGGATGTTCAGGTAACCCAGCACCATCCAGAACGAGAACCAGATGCCCTCGAACTCTGCCAACAGCAGCGGACGGCTGCCCCGTCCCCAGAGCCCAAGCGTCGCCTCTGCCGCGATCAGATCGCCATACAGGATGCCGTTGCGCACCAGCCACCAGCCGACGACCAACGCCGCCCCGCCGAATGCGATCAGCGTGAAGCGCAGCGCAAAACGGAACGGCCAGGCGCGCCAGAGCATGCCGAGCAACGCCGTCAGGGTCACATAGCCCAGCAGCGCCACGCCGTGCTGCTTGCTGAGCCAGCCCGCGCCCGCGCTCAAGCCGATCAGCAGTGTGTTGCGCAGGCTGAGATCGCCCGTCAGTGCACGCGCGCACAAGTAAACGCACAAGGCGCTCATTAATGTGACCAAGTTATCATCGTTGATACTGCTGCTGATGTGGATGAAAGTCGGGATGCTGGCTAAAAGGAAGATCGCTGCCAGGCCTATTGATGCGTTGAATAGCCGCTTGCCCGTCAAGTAGGTTAGCCAGAGTGTGCCACACGCCAAGACAATGCTGTAGATGCGTAAGCGCCAAAAAGCGATTGCCGAGTCGCCGCTGTAGCTGGGCCGATGCAAGTGGACATTCTGATTGGTGTGGCTGACCTCGCCTACAAACGCGAACGGGTTGCGCACGATGTACTCAGCAAAATCAGTGCGTTGGGTATCGGCGACAAGGAGCGCGCCGATCAAGTAGTACAGCGGTGGATGCGATCGCTGTGTATCGCCGCGCGCAAAGACTGTCGCCCGATCCTCAATGACGGGCAGCCCCTCTTTCAGCAAATAATGCACATACAGGAAGTGCGGCACCTCGTCTGGCGCCTCACCGAGCGGCACAGCCCGCGCGTAGCTCAGCGCCAACAGACAGAACCAGGCGATGATCAGCGCCGCGCCCAAATCAGCCGAGCCGACGGCACGTCTAAATGCCATAGATATTCGGGCGGCGGTCGTTTAACACAGGCAACCGACTCTGGACTTCGCCGACCAAGTCCGTGTTGATGCGCACGGTCAGCAGCATTTCTTCGCTGCCCGCCTCTGCCACCAGATCGCCCCACGGATCGATGATCAGCGAGTGCCCGCCAAAGCGCGTGCCGTTATACTCGCCAACGCGATTGCAGCCGATCACAAAGGCCTGATTCTCTATGGCGCGCGCGCGTAGTAGTGCCCGCCAATGCTCGATCCGCGCTTCAGGCCACTCAGCGGGCACCACAATCAGCTTAGCCCCGTCAATGAAGTAGCGCCGAAACAGCTCCGGGAAGCGCAGGTCGTAACAGATGGCGCAGCCGAGCGTCCCCCATGGTAGGTCTACGCTCAGGGGCGCCTCCCCCGCCACCAGATACTGCGCCTCGCCCATCGGCTCGAACAGATGCACCTTGCGGTAGACGCCCAGCACGCCCGCCTGTGGCGAGAATACCGCCATGCTGTTGTAGACGCCCACCCCACGCTTCTCCAGCATCGAGCCGAGAATGAACAGCTTCTGGGCGCGCGCCAGCGCTGCCACTTGCGCGAACAAGCCGCCCGCCAACGGACTGGCTACCTCTTTTGCCCTCTCAAGCATGTAGCCGTTATCCCACAGCTCTGGGAAGACGACTAGCTCGGCGCCGCGCCGCGCCGACTCTTCTGTCAGCGCTTGCATGGTGGCCCAGTTCTTGCGCGGATCGCCATCTTTGACGTGCATCTGTGCCACACAGACCGTAAATGCAGGCATGGCAAGCCCTTTCTGAGATGTCAGCTTTTGAGATCGCCCCCAATTGTAGCAGAGCTGGCAGCAGGGCAACAGCCCCGCCGCCCTGTGCACCTTATCTCAGCTCGTGAACGTCTTGTGGGCCGGCTTTCGCCACCAAGTGACACGCCACACAAGCTGTGTTGCGCAACAGCGTATCCATGAAGAATAGATCAGCCGCGAGTGGCTGCGCCTTGTGCGCTTGATGGCAATCCGAGCAGAGTAACTGCACGTTGATAGTCTCTAAGCCGGTTGGCGGCTGATCGCTGCTCTCGCTCAGCGCCTGCTGCAGCCCTGCACCAATGGTGAGACTACGGCCACCCGAAAATGCCTCTCTCGCTTGCGGCAGATAGGTGTGGAAGTGATTGTTGATGCCATCTAGCTTGAGAAGCGTCTCGCTGTGGCAGGTTGCGCATGAGGCATTGGCTAGCCAGCCTGTTTTGGTGCCCTGCTTCTCAATGGTCGGATCGTCCTGTCCCAGAAGGTAGATGATCGCGTCGTAGGCGCCCAGCGCTACCGTCGTGAGGCGATGTGGCAAGCTAGCGTCGCCGCGATGGCAGTCGATGCATTTAAAAGGTGTGCCATCAGCGGCTTGCGCGGCGTGGTAATGCAGTGTTGCGAGATCAGGGATTGGCTCGTCGGGATGGTCGAGCGCATAGTAGGCGCGATTGTAGTAGGTGATCTCAGGCGCTGTGTGGCAGCTGATGCAGAAGGGATCGTGCTCCTCGAGGGCAGTGGCGACGGCAAAACTGAGGCTGCCCAGCGCTAACAGGGCGAAACAACTCGCCAGCAAGTAGATGGGCCAACGTACGCGGTGCGGCTGAGGTGTGCGCGACTCAGGCATGTGAAGCAACCCTAGGTAGCGCGCACAGCGCGGCGATGGATGGCATCCGTGCCGTTCGGGAAGACACCGCCGAATAATCCGCGCACTTCTGCGTGCTGCACGAAGCCGGTCTCGTCGGTAGCGCGCACGCCGATCCGATAGACGCCAGGCGCAGGGAACGTCCAAGTTAGGTGCCACTGCGTCCAGGCTAGCGGCGTGGCGCCACTGGGCACCACAGTCGCGGGCATCCAGTCGCCATCGTCAATCTGCACCTCTACGTTGAGGATGCGGCGCGTCCCTGCTACCGCTACGCCCTGCAAGACAACCTGCGCGCCAGCGCCCAGTTCTGCGTTATCGCTCGGCATGTGGATGATGGACTTAGTACGCATTGCTGCCACGTTCGACCAGCCTCGCGATTCCCAGTAGCCCCTGAAGTCGTAGTCGATGAACTCGATGCGCGTCAGCCAGCGCGGCATTTTCTGCCCATAAAGGCCGGGAATGTGCACGCGCAGCGGGAAGCCGTGCGGCACAGTTAGTGGGGCGCCGTTCATCTCGTAGGCGAGCATCGTCTGCGGCTGTAGCATCCATTCCGTTGTGACCGACGTTGTGTAGCCATCGGCTGCCTCGAATTTGACGTGAGTGGCTTCCGTTTTCGGCCGCACGCGCGCCACAATCTCGCTGAACAAAACACCGCGCCACTCCAAGTTACCGATCAAACTGCCGCCTGTCGGGTTAGAGATGCACTCCAGCACCCGCGTATCGCTCACAGCAGGCATGGTGCGCAGCTCATCGAGCGTGAAGGTCAGGGGCGACTCAACCAGGCCGTCTACCAGCAACGACCAGCTCTGCGCATTTAATTTGGGCGTATTGTTGTAGTCATACTGCGTGATGTAGAGATCAGCCACATCGGTCAGGATTGGCCGATCATAAGTGAGCGTCCCGAAAGCTAAGTCACGCGAGTTAGGCGGCAACGTCTGAGCAGGCGGCGTGTGCACGGGCGGATTGACTCCGCTCTCAGGCGCGTAAACGGTCGGTACTAGGCGGTCGGTGGGGCGGCAGGCAGCTGCTAAAGCCGAGCCGGTGATGGCAATCAGGAACGCGCGCCGCGACAGGCGCTCAGGCGGCCGGGACATGCTAACTCCTCAGGATATCTATCCAACGATAAGAATCTGCAACCCTTTTCAATCAGGTGTACAATAAGCATAGCCTATTTTGTGCCTCCAGCGTACAAAGTGGGTGGATAGACATTGCAGAGCTTTCCACGCGAAAGGGATAGGAGCATGGCTAACCAATCGATCGTTCCACTGCGCCCCGATGAAGACATTGAAGAGTCCGTCGCAGACCTGATCCGCAGCTATTCGCCGTTGCGCACCTCTCGCCCCTTTTTCACGTTTGCCTCGCTGCAGGGGCAGGTCAAGTTCATGGGCAATGTGCGCACTCCACAAGAGCGCCATCTGCTGGCTGAGCGTGTGCCACACATCGCTGGCGTAAAAGGCGTGGATGTGAGTGAACTCTACGATGATGAACAAGTGCGCTTTGCCGTTGGCAAGGTGTTGCCCTACGGTGTGTACGCCACCGTGCACTACGGCGCAGTAGCCTTGACAGGCAAATTGCCTGAAGAGATCAGCGTCGAGTCGCTGCTCGAGCAGGTACGCGCAGTGCCTGGCGTACGTCTAGCGCGCGCCCAGCTGAGCAGCTCGCAGCCGCAGCCCGCCGTTGGTTGAGCGGAATGCCCCGGCGGGCTGCCGCCAGGCAGTCGCTCAGGAGCGCGCATGGCCTTGAGCGCGCTCACCAATTGCCTCGCGCAGCTGGCGCATGAGCATTTCCAAGTCAAGATCGAAGATGTTGGCGACGTCAGCAATAGTGTGTGTATCCGTCAGCCAGCAACCTACGCACGGCAAGTTCAGTTTGTCAAAGACTTCTGCCACATGCGGATAACGTGAGAGCACTTCTTCAACCAACATGGATGAACTTAGTCTGGAGTCAGTCACAGCACACTTCAACGTCTCAGATCACCTGCAAGATATGTCTGTTATTATAAGCTATTTTACAAGCTGATCAGTATACTGTGAGAACGAATAACATTAAGCATACTGAGTTTTTTGCCGGTCTACCTGCGCTGCTCTATGAGCGCCTGATAGCTTCAGCGCGCCCACAAACGCTTGAGAGCGGCGCGCTGCTGTTTCGTCAGGGCGAAGCGGCAAGCTTTTTCTACCTACTCCAGCACGGCCGAGTGCGCCTTGTGCAGCACACGCCTGAGGGCAGAGATGTGACGCTGGCAATTTTCAGTGAGGGCGATCTAATCGGCTTGATCGTGGCGCTCAGCAGCGATCCATATCCGGCCACTGCTGAAGCGCTGGAGCGCTCTGAGGTGTTGGCGCTGCACGGCGCCGCAATGTGGGAGATCATGCTGCAGCACGCGCCGCTGGCTGTGCGTGTTGTGCGGATGCTCGCTGCGCGGCTGCACGAAGCGCACGAGCGCATCCGCGAGCTGAGCACTGAGCGTGTGCAGCAGCGCCTAGCGCGTTCGCTGGTGCGCCTAGCGCATAAAGTGGGTGTTCAGCAGGCAGATGGCAGCATCTATCTGAATATTCGGCTGAGCCGTCAAGATTTGGCGCAGATGAACGGTACCACGCTCGAGACGGTCAGCCGTACCTTGACGGCGTGGCAGCGCGAAGGCTTGTTGGAGGCAGGTCGTGAGCAGATCACGCTGCTCAAGCCGCATAGCTTGGCTGCGATCGCCGACGACTTGCCGAATTAGCCGCGCGTTAGGATAGCTAGCGTGCGATCATCAAACGAGCCGCGCCGCTCGTAGCTAATCAGGCTGAGCAGGGCGCCCTCACGCAGATGCAGAGGATAACACAAGACGCGTTGCCGCAGCGCGCCGAACAAATTAGGTTGCAACAGCTCGTCATACGGCTCTAGATCGCTGGAAAGACCGTCGGTCATCAGCGCAACAATATTCAAGCGTTCATCAAACTGATAGACCTTTGTGCGGCGCTTCCATTGGTTGAGCGGTGCGCTCGTCAGGAAGAAAGTGCGCCCGTTGTCGTCGGGATCGGTATCTGGCTCGGTCAGCGGGTAGATCTGCCCATCAACCGCCTCGGCCACCACTAGCCCATCGCCGATGTGTACCACGCCAACATAGCAACTCGTATCTAGCGGGAAGTGAATCAGGAGCTGTAGCGTTGTATTGAGGTCGCTGACGGAGATGTGTTCCCTGTTAGCGAAGGTGAACAGGGCGTGATAGGCGGCTTCCAAGCCAATCCAGACGGATCGCCCTAAGTCTTCGGGCGTTGGAGCGATAGGAGCACTTTCATGGATGGCCTCCACAGCGCTCTTGACGGCTAGAGTGGCGCCAACATGAGCTAGAGGCGCTGTCCCGGCGCCATCGGCAACGGCGAGGATATTCCAATGCGCTGTGGCGCTGAGCGCAACAGCATCAGCCCGGAAGGCACCCTGATGGGCGTGCGTGCGCCCGCGCTGGCTGGCGCCGACTAGGCTGTAGCCCTGCGCACCAGCGACCGAGAGCGTCAGCTGATCAGGGCAAGCGTAGGCATCTTGGCTGTTGCTGGGTAAGTTGCGCCAGCGCGCGGGGGGTAGGCGTACGGGTGGGGGGGGCGCCTCTGGCAAGTGGATGAGCTGCATCTTCTTCAGCAAACTCTCGAACCACGCTAGCGCAGCACTGAGCTGCAGCATGCTCTGATTGGTGAGGCGATAGGGCGCCCGCGCAATAGGCTGCTCGGCTGTCAGTGTGGCAAGTAGGCGCAGATCGCCTAGGGCCGCACCATCGAAGAACGCGACGTAAAGCAGATGGCGATCATCAAGCCATGCCTGCAGCGGCGCTTGCCAGCCATCTGCTAGAGGGCGCGTCAGGATGAGCAGCGCGACGCTCTCTACATGGGGCAGCTGAGTGACCCACTTTTCGCTTAGCAGCTGAGTCTGCACATCCAGCGGGGCCACCTCACGCAGACGCGCCTGCATCAAAGCGGTCAACATCTCGGTATCGGGCGGCGTTTCCCAGCCTCGCGGGTCTACAATCAGGCAGAGAGTCGGCGGCATAGCAAGCCAACATCAAGTGTTGCGATCCCACTTCATCACGGGTGGCAAGGGCGGCGCATCCAGACCGCCTGCCTCAGGTCGGGCATCGATGCGCTGGCTGGTCTTCTGAATGCTAGAAGAGACCCAACGGAAAAATTGCTTGAGTGCATCCGGGCTGGTGTCCTTCATATACAGCACATCGTTAGTGATCTCGCGGAGCGTCTCAGTATTGACGTTAGTGCCACAGCCGAGCGCCACAAAAGCGCCGATTTTGCTCCCGCGTTGCGCCTTGAAGCGCGCCACAGCTGGGCGCCAGTCGTCGGTTGGAGCGCCATCGGTCAGCAGGAAGATCAAGGGGCGGTAATCGCCTTTACGCCCTTCCCTGTTGGGGACTAGCTCGCGATCGAGGGCTTGCTCGAGCAGAGTGATAGCAGCGCCGAGCGCAGTCTGGCCCTCAGCGCGCAGCGTGGGTGGCTTGAAATCCTCGACTGAGGCGAGCCGAGCTACTTGCTGTGCGCCATCAGCGAAAGTGATCACGCTGAGGTAGACCGTCTCGATAGCATGCGGATTGTTCAGCAGCTCCTGATGGATCATCGCCACGCCCTGCTGCACAGCCTGAATCGGCGCACCGCGCATTGAGCCGGACGTATCCAACAGCAAGTAGACAGGACGACGGCGGACATAGTCTTCTGTGTTCAAGAGATGCCTCCTGCGCTTGTTAGCAGCTTACTTCAATAAAGATACCAACAAAAAGTACACTCGTACAACGTCTAGCGCGGCACTTCAACCCGGAAGTTGGTGAAGCGCGCCCGCGAAGTTTGAGCAGCGAATGTCCCTGCCGTCAGCAGGACGCCATAGTCGGGTTGTGCCTTGAGCTCAGTGCTGCGGATGCTGCCCACCTGCCTGCCATCCACAAACAGGGTGAAGACTTGACCGACGCTTCGGACACGCAGCGTGTGCTTTGCGAGAGGATCAAAGTTGGCAATTTGCGTCCTGTCGATCAAGGTTTTGATGACAGTTCCGCCGCGCTGGGCTGTAAAAGTGAACTCGCCCGTGCCGCGCACTTCAAACAAGTAGAAGAAAGTATCCTCACCCTCCTTGTAAGCGCGCAGGCCGAGTCCGTAGCTCCATTCGTTGCTCGGGTTCGGCACGTCGTTGATCGCCTCAACGCTTACGTCGATATCCTGCGGGAAGCGTCGATCGGACTGACTCCAACTCAAGACGTTGTCTTTCAGCACATCAAAGACGAGCGAGTTATTTTCGATGCGCACGTCGCTGTTACTGCTCCGACCCACTCCCCAGCCGTTCGGATTGCCATCGGGGAAGGTGTCGCGCAACGAGGCGCGCTGGCGTACTATCTCGTAGATGGCAATCTTGCGAAATTCGACCGTGTGTTGGCTGACGCCTTCATAAGTGCCAGCCATCAAGCCGAAGTAGGTCTCGCGCTCGGGCGTGTTGGGCAGGGTAGTATCGGTGAATTGCTGAATCAGGCGGTTATTCACGTAGAAAGTGAATGTATTGCTGTTTGCCAGAACGAGCAGCTGGATCGCCCGATTTGGGTTGAAATCTGTTAGCCGCCCGCGCGCGATGTTGTCAGCGTACTGGGTTGGATTGGGCGGGCGCACCGAAAATTCCCACGAGCCGTCGCCTGCCACGCCAAAATGATAGAACGTCCCTTTCAGATCGCGGCTGCTAGCGCGCAGCAGTACGGCTAGGTTCCAGTTGCCGCTCCTATCCGGGTTAATTACGCGCGCCTCGACCTCAACCTCGATGTCCTGCGGCACGGTCAGGGCTGGCGTGATCCAAGCCGCCAACCCTTCTCCAGCCACCTCAAGTTTGATAGCATTTCCTGTAACGCTCGAGGTGCCGGCTGTACCAGCTTTTTCCCAGCCGCTGTAGTTGCCGCCGAAAGTTTCCTCAAACAGCAGGCGCCGATTGCCTTGTGCAGCAGCTGGGGACACAGAGAGGCTCAGCAGGCTGAGCACGAACACAATCAAACACAGGCGGTATAGACTGCGCATACGCTTCTCCTCCCGCTAGTCTGTAGCGGAGTCTGCTATCGGTTTTGGTGCTCGCAAGCGCCGAGAACTTCTCCAAGCTCCGCATAAGTGCTCTAACATGCATCTTACTCCTCTGATTCATCCTCAGGGAAGCGCGGCGGCTGGCGAAAGTCGTGGCGCAGGCGAGCTGCTGCCAGCAACAACCCACTGAGGAGCGTAGCGATCACCAGCATATCGAAGAATTGCGGCGTCAGAAGTTCCATCTGCACTTGAAAGGGACGGGTGACCCAGCTTTTGGCGCTGATCGTAGCTCAATTCAAGCGCGCAGACAAGCCTTCCAAAAGGGGGCGTGCTAAAACGAGATAGGTAGCCGCGCGGCGCGCCACCCAACACGTATCCCCACACTCTTCACTGGTTTGTTGCGTTAATGGAGACGGATTACCTGCTGTAGAAACACAAAACCCGCACTCCGAAACCTGTGCGGGCAAAGACACCTGTGGCGACGGCGGGATTCGAACCTGCGACCAAGGGCTTATGAGTCCCCTGCTCTACCGCTGAGCTACGTCGCCTAGCACACTTAATTCTATGCAGGTGCGGCGGCCTGTCAAGGTAGAGTTGCCGCAAGACGTATGCTATCCCTTAGAAAATCTGTGCTATACTCCCAGCAGAGGTACATTTGTGCGCCCTGAGAGGATGCTATGAGCGATCAACCTGACTCAGCTGAGCGCGAAGCCGCTGCAGAGCGCGCCGCTGAGCTGCGCCGCCTGATCCATGAGCATAACCATCGCTATTTCGTGCTCGGCGCGCCCACCATCAGCGATGCCGAATACGATCAGCTCTTCGACGAGCTCGACGCCATTGAGAAGCGCTACCCTGAGCTGATCACGCCCGATTCGCCCACGCAGCGCGTCGGCAGCGACCTTGACGAGCGCCTGCCTAAGGTCATGCATCCTGCGCCGATGCTCAGCTTAGCCAAGGCATATACGGCTGATGAGCTACGAGCATGGCAGGCGCGCCTCGAGAAGCTCCTCGATACGCGCGCTACCTTCGCCTACACTGTTGAGCCCAAGTTCGATGGTGTCTCGATCGCCCTGACCTACGTTGACGGAGTCTTGGCGCTTGGCGCCACACGCGGCGATGGCTACATCGGCGACGATGTAACGCCGACCGTGCGCACTGTCCGCAACTTGCCGCAACGCATCCCTGTGAGCTCTGAGGCGCCGCCAGCGCCGCGTCGTCTGGTTGTGCGTGGCGAGGTGATCCTTCACAAAGACGATTTTAAGGCGTTTCAGGCACGAATGCAGGCTGAGCAGCCCGATAACGCCGCTAGGTTTGTCAACGCACGCAACACTGCCTCAGGCGCCCTCAAACAACTCGATCCTAAAATTGCAGCCTCGCGCCCACTAACTTTCTACGCTTTCGGCATCCTAGACGCCTCTGACGAGCTAGGCGAGCGCTTGCCGCGCAATCAGTATGCCACTTTGGAGTATCTGCGCGCGCTCGGCTTCCCGACGAGCGATGTGGTACGCCGCTTCGAGAGCCTTGACGAAGTCATTGCCTACGTGCAGGACTTCGAGGCGCGCCGCCATGACCTGCCCTTCGAGATCGACGGCATGGTCATCAAAGTCGATGATGGGGCGCTCTACAACGCGCTCGGAATTGTCGGCAAAAATCCACGTGGCGCCATCGCCTACAAATTCCCGCCCGAAGAGGTCATCACGCGCCTGCTCAAAGTCACCTTCAACGTCGGGCGGACAGGGATGATTGTACCAAGCGCTGAACTCGCGCCCGTCTTTGTCAGTGGCGCCACCATCCGCCAAGCCACGCTGAACAATTTCGACGACATCGCGCGCAAGGATGTGCGCATAGGCGATTATGTACGCATCAAGCGCGCCGGCGAGGTGATCCCATTCGTGATCGGCCCCCTGCCCGATCGGCGGGATGGCACTGAGCAGATCATCACACCACCTGAGCGCTGTCCATTCTGCCAGGCGTCTGTAGTGCGCGCTGAAGGGGAGATCGCCTACTATTGCAGCAACCTCGATTGCCCTGAGCGCCGCGCCCGCCAGTTGGAGTATTTTGTCGGGCGCGGGCAGATGGACATCGAAGGCTTGGCAGAGCGCGGCGTGCGCCAGCTGATCGAGGCGGGCTTAGTCTACGATGAGGCTGATCTGTTTACGCTAAAGGCAGAGCAACTCGAGCCGTTGGAGGGCTACGGCGCACAGAAAGTTAAGAATCTATTGGCTAGCCTTGAGGCGGCAAAGCACCGCCCTTTGGATCGTGTAATCGCAGCACTGGGCATCCCTGGCGTTGGCTTGACCGTCGCGCGCCTTCTTTTGAAGCACTTCCCGAGCTTGGAAGCCCTACAAAATGCAACCGTAGAGCAGTTAGATGCTGTTCACGGGGTCGGCGAGGCGCTAGCACGCAGTGTAGTGACGTGGTTCGCTGAGCCGCGTAACCGCGCCGTGCTGGAAAAACTGCGTGCGCGAGGCGTGCAGATGGCACCGCTAGAGAGCATGGCGCCGCGCTCGGATGCGCTGAGTGGCTTGACCTTTGTGCTGACCGGCACCCTGCCGACGCTCACGCGTGACCAGGCCGCAGCGCTGATCGAGGCGCATGGCGGTAAGGTAGCCAGCAGCGTCAGCAAAAAGACCAGTTACGTTGTGGCTGGCGAGGCTGCTGGCGGCAAGCTGGAGAAGGCGCAAGCGCTGGGCATTCCGGTGCTGGATGAAGCCGGTCTGCAGGCGCTGATTGCCGAACGGCTAGCTTTGCGGCAAGGATAGCGGCGGCATTTCAGCGTTGTGGCGGGCAGCAGCAATTACAGGCGGCAAATTGCGGAAGGCGCGCGCAATCCGCGTGCCGTGCCAAGTTATCCAGCTGCCCTCGACGATGTAGACGTGGCCGTTACGTACAGCTGGCACATCCAGGCCATCAAGGGCGAGTGCGTCTGCCTCGCTGAAAGTGTACGGCTCGGTCGGCAAGAGGATGATCTCAGGCTGCAGCGCCTCGACTTCGGCTAGAGTGATGCGCGGGTAGCGCGTATCCCGCTCGATGCGGCGTCGATCGTCAGGCGGTAGTGGCGCGGCCTGACCGAGATCAGCAGCTAGGGGAAACTGGCGTTCACGCTCTGCAAAGACGTTCAGCGCGCCGCAGGTGAAGAGCAAATCATGCGCGAAGGTCTGTGCGTTGAAGGTCATCCAGGGATCGCGCCAGATGGGCACGAAAGCGCGCACTGGCGAGTTCTGCTCAGCGTAGCGGCGCAGCATCTCATAAGTGATCTCAATTAAGCGCACGCGATGTACCATCGAGGCTTCCTCAAAAGCTTCCATGATCTGCCAGAGCAGCTCGATGGCATCGCGCACAGTATTCGGCTGCGTCACCCAAATAGGGATGCCCGCCGCTTGCAGCGCTTCGGCGTCCTCGCGCCGGTTCTCTTCGCTGTTGAGCATGACTAGATCGGGCTCAAGCGCTTTGATCTTCTCGAGGTCAGGATTTTTGGTGCCGCCGACTTTGGGCAATGCCCTAGCGGCCTCAGGATAAATGCAGTAGTCCGTGACACCAACGACGCGTGGGCCCAGATTCAGCTCGAAGAGCGACTCAGTCAGGCTGGGCACCAGTGAGACTACGCGATAAGGCACGAAGTCAATTGGCAGCGAGTAATCGTAAGCGTGTGTGTGGCGCGCCACCAGGTCGGGGTTGTCGGGCGTCTGGGAGATCGGCTCGTTAGGCGGGCTATCTGTCATGATGTCTGTCAGCCTCGATCGGGAATGTTCAGCGCACTGCCGAGCAAGATAGTGACCTGACGCTCGCCCCAAACCTCGATCTGCCCGCTGCCGCTCAGCGCCAACGCCGATCGGCTGCCAATGCCGACCCCATAAGCGCTTGGATGTGCCTCTAGCAGCGTGCGCATGGCTGTAGGGCGCCCATCTAGATCGTAATCGGGCACCACGATTGCATTCTCGATCCAGCCCAAGCCATTCGCGCCCTCTAGAAAGCTGCCTAGCGCCGCTGCACCCGCGCCAATGCCCAAGATGACGGCGCCGCGCCCGTAGGCGGCGCTCATGCCTTCCAACGCGGCACCCGGCAGGGCTGCGCGCAGCGTCTCTGGGGCCTGACCGTCGCCTAGGATGATCATACCTGCCTCGTCTAGTTGCGCACGGATATTCGCATCATCTTCTGTGAGTATGTCTACAAGGTAGCCAGTTGGTGCGCCCATCTCATCAAGCAGCGCCAAGTGGCGGTCGGCTGCATCAGGATCGCCTGCCGCCCAAATATAGGCGATCGGCTCGCCATAGGTGATGCGGGTTAGCGCTTGCGCTTCAATATCCAAGTCTACGCCGTCTTGATCGCCCAGTGGCGTGCCGCTGCCCGCCAAAACTATCCAGCCGCGCCCGTCGCGCCAGCGCAAAACATTCACTTGTGGCATCGCTGCTCAATTCTGACCGATTTTAGCAGTGCGCAGCACCCGCCCTACTTTGCCGAGCTCACGCTGATGGCGCAGCCAATCGCCGTGCGGAATCTCAGTGTGCGGGTGTGAAGCCAAGACCTCAGGATTGCCAATGTAGAGCCACGCCCACGCCTCTGCGCCGCCACCGAGCCGCACACGCCGCCGCACACGCCGATACAGACCGAGCTCGCTTTCGCTCTGTGAGACATTCGGATTGTAGCCCTCTAGGCGATCGAGCTCAGCCAGCAGGCGCGGATAGTGAGCCGGATGTAGCACCATCACCTCACCTTTGACGGTGACGCCGCCGTCTGGCTCGGCATCTAGCATGACGGGGAAGGCGCCCAGCGAGTAGAGCCGCATGTGATCGACCTCAGCAGGGAACTCGCTAACTGTATAGCCGCACAGCAAGCGCATGTAATTGCGTTCGCCGGGCCGCAGTGTGCCATAGGCAAAGATTGGCGTTTGAATCCAGTCGCGCGTTGAGGGTACGAGGCGTTTTTTCATCGCGATCACTCCCTACGCACTGGGCAGCACGTATTCGGCTACAGCCGCCACCAACAGACCGACGCTAAGTGGCAGGGCATCCTCGTCGAAGTCGAAACGAGGATGATGGTGCGGAAAGTCTAGCCCGCGCTCAGGGTTGGCAGAGCCGACAAAGAAATAGGTGCCCGGCACGCGCTCTAGGAAGCATGCCATGTCCTCAGAGGCCATTGTGCGCGCGTTGTCGATCAAAGTCAGGTGTGGGGCAGCACGTCTGAATGCCTCGCGCACACGCGCATTAACCTCAGAGGCGTTAATCAGGGCGGGCGCCAGCAGCTGAGCGTGCACCTCAGCTGTGCAGCCGAGCGAGGCGGCTGTGCCTTCGGCAATTTCGTGCAGACGGCGCGTCACAAGCTCGTTAGTAGCTGGCTTGTAGGTGCGGAATGTGCCACCGAAAGTCACTTCAGAGGGGATCACGTTCATAGCGTTGCCGCCGTGAATATTGCAGACCGAGAGGACGGCTGTATCCAAGCCGCTAACGTTACGGCTGACGATGCTCTGCAGTGCGCTGATGATCTGGGCAGCGGCAAAGATCGGATCCCGCGTCTCATCGGGCAGCGCCCCGTGCCCACCGACGCCCCGCACAGTCACTGTGAAGTCATTGGCGCTAGCCATCGCGGCGCCTTCCGTCACGCTGACAGTGCCAAGCGGCATGTTGTTCCACAGGTGCAAGCCAAGCGCCACTTGCGGCGCAGGTGCCTCAAGCACCCCATCAGCGATCATAGCGTTAGCGCCGGCTGCGATCTCCTCAGCTGGCTGAAAGACGAACTTGACGCGCCCTACCATGTCATTGCGGCGTGCTGCTAGTAGCTTGGCTGCGCCCAAGCCAATGGCAACGTGACCATCGTGGCCGCAGGCATGCATTTTGTTAGGCGCCTGGGAGATATACTCGGTTGTGTTCGCCTCGTGGATCGGCAGAGCATCCATATCGCAGCGCACCAGCACAGTCACCCCATCTTGAGCGCCCTCTAGCACGCCGATCACGCCCGTCTTGCCAACGCCGGTCTGCACTTCCAAGCCGAGCGCACTCAGCTCAGCTGCTACAAGAGCGGCCGTCCGCACTTCTTCGAAGGCAAGCTCTGGATGTTGATGAAAATCGCGGCGGCGCGCTACTAATTCAGGGCGGAGCGCTTGTGCGAGCGCCAGCCAATCTGTCGCCATTATGAATGTCCTGTTTTGCTCTACATCTGCTCAAAATTATAGACGAGTCGTGGTGCGCTCCACAAGGCTAGGTATGCGATTGCACAAAGGCTCACACTTTGCCCTCAGGCAATAGGCGCTCCAGCTCGACCTTCATACAGCGATCCATCACAACCTTTAAGCCTGCCTGGCTGGCGCGCTGTGCTGCTTCCTCGTTCACGATGCCCAGCTGAATCCAGATCGCCTTTGCGCCAACAGCGATAGCCGCCTCGACTACCTCTGGCACGTCTTCGGCGCGGCGGAAAACATCTACCACATCGATTGGCACGCTGATATCAGCTAGATTGGCGAAGACGGGTTGCTCAGGTGTGCTCTGCGCCGTCGGATTGACGGGGTAGATAGTATAGCCGTGTGCTTTTAGGTGAGCAGCTACCTCGTGAGACGGGCGATCAGGCTTGGGCGACCAGCCCACCACAGCCACATGCTGTGTCTCTTGCAACAGCTGGCGGATTTCTTCGTCGGTTGTCAGGCGCATGAGTATTCCCTTAGACTTCAATTTACAGAAGGCACACGGCTGATCAGGCGTCCCCTTATTGCGGTGCGGGAATTTTCAGCTGTTGCCCAACACGGATAAAGTCGCCTTCCAGCAGCCCATTAGCCTGCCGCAGCTGCTGCACCGTGATGCCGAACTTACGCGCAATGGCGCCCAGTGTATCGCCTGGCACAACTGTATAGATGCGCTCGGTCAGCTGAATGGGCGTGGGCAGTGCTGCTGGATCGATAGGCGTCGTCGGCTGCGCCGCTGGGGCAGCGGGCGGCTGTGCTCCGCCGCTGACGCGGGGCGCACAGCCAGGCACAACCAAAACATCGCCAGGTTGCAGGCTATTCGGGTTGGCGCGCAGGCGCGGGTTAGCGCGCAGAAAGTCTTCGTTGGTCAGGTTGTACATGCGTGCGATCTTGCTGAGCCACTCGCCAGGCTGCACAGTGTGCTGGCACGGATTATCGGCGGGTAGTGCAGTTGGCGTGGGCGGCAAAAGCAGTGGCGTTTCAGTTGGCGTCTCGCTTGGCAGCTCAGCGGGCAATTCAACAGGTAGTTCGGTCGGGGCTGCCTCTGGGAACATCTGGAAAGCAGTGGCGGTCGGCTCAGGCGTTTGAGCAGGCGGCAGCATGGGCGTCTCGGTCGGCGGGATGAAGCCTTCAGGCGGCAGCGGCGTGATGAAGGCAGTTGCCGTTGGCGTGAGCGTCGGGGTAGCGGTTGGCTCAGGCGTCAGGACGGCAATATCCACACTGGTTGGCTCTATCTCACGCCCAGCAGGCTGAAAACAGCCCGCTGCAAACAGCAGCAGTCCGAATGCTATCCATCGCTTATGATGCAACAGCTTGGCGAACATAGCCTGCTCTCCCAATCTGAACGTGGCTACAGCATAACGCGTTTGCTCGATTCAGACAATAGGAGCGCCATCCTTGCCTGTGAGGCCGCCCAATGCTACAATTCGCGCCGATAGTCTCGAATCACGCGCCTAATTGTCCAGGAAACGCCATGTCCGAAAGAACGCCAACGCGCCCGCCGCGCATCTTGTCTGGCATTCAGCCGTCTGGTCAGCTGACCATCGGTAACTATCTGGGTGCGCTGAAACAGTGGGTCCAGCTGCAAAACGATTATGACTGTTACTACTGCATTGTGGATATGCATGCCATCACTGTGCCGCAAGATCCCGTCGAGCTGCGTGAAGGCACGCGCCGCAACGCTGCTCTCTACCTGGCTTGTGGCATTCAGCTGGAACACGCCACGGTCTTTGTGCAGTCGCATGTGAGCGCGCATGCTGAGCTAGGCTGGATCCTAGGCTGTTTCACGCCGATGGGCTGGCTCAATCGCATGACGCAGTTCAAAGATAAGGCAGCCAAGCAACAAGCTGAGGCGGTTAGCGCAGGCTTGTTCACCTACCCGACTTTGATGGCGGCTGATATCCTGCTCTACCAAGCCGATCTGGTGCCAGTGGGCGATGATCAGCGCCAGCACCTTGAACTGACCCGCGACTTGGCGCAGCGCTTTAACAGTCAATACGGCGAGACTTTCACCGTGCCAGAGGGGTTCTTCCCGAAAGCAGGAGCGCGCATCATGGGCTTGGATAATCCGTTGATGAAGATGAGTAAGAGCGAGCCGAGCGAGTATCACGCCGTCTACATCCTAGATGAGCCCGATCGCATCAAGAAGAAGATCATGCGGGCCGTGACAGACTCCGGCAGCGGCATCTACTTTACAGACGATCCTGCCAAGGCGGGCGTGAACAACCTGCTGACCATCTACCAAGCCTTCACTGACGAGACGACTGAGGCGATTGAAGCGCGCTTCGCCGGTAAGGGCTATGGCGATCTGAAGAAAGCAGTTGTGGAGGCAACTGTGGAAGGATTGCGCCCAATTCAAGCGCGCTACCGCGAACTGACGGCAGATGGCAGCTTGATCGACCAAGTGCTGGCACAGGGCGCGGCGAAGGCGCGCAGCGTGGCAAACGCCACGTTGAACGCTGTGCGCGATCGTGTTGGCTTCCTCCCGGCGATTAATTGCTCGTAACAGTATGTCTGACACTGAGCGCCCGTCGGAGATTGCTCAGAGCGAGCCGTATAAGCCGCCGCCGCTGCTGGGCTGCCTCTACTGTCACACTGAAGGCAGCACATACCTGCAGCCGCCGCGTAAGTTCTTGGGGCTTGGCGGCGATCTGCCAACGCTCATGTGCAGCCATTGCCACACGGTGGCGCTCTTCGAGCCGGGCCCGCCTGAAAATCCAAGTGCCTGGCGCATTCGCTACAAAAAGCTCAGCCGGGCGCCGCGTTACTTCTACATGACCGTCCAGTTTGGCACGCGCTGGCACACTGCCGAAGAGGCGATGGAGATCAGCAGGCGCGGCTACGCCCAGCGTTGGCGCGTCCGCCAGGCACACAGCGGCGATCTCAGCTTCCTGCAGCCGACGCGACTCTCACCGCCGCCGCCGCTGATGAGCTACGATGAAGCAGTCTACTTGACCCTGAACGGGGTCACCCTCAAGCAAAACAGCACCGGATCGCTCTCAGCGGGCGATGAGACAATCCTCGATGCTGGAACCTTCTACCTAACCGACCAAAAGGTGCACCTGCTCGGTCATCGCCGCGATTGGTCGCACAAACTGAGCGATATTCAATCCGTTCAGTACAACGAACGCTACTGGCGCATCTACGTCGGCACCAATCAGCAGCACTATCAGGGACAGAACTACCCCGATCAGCTGGATGCACAGCTGTTCGCAGCCATCGTTGAGGCACTTTTACCGAAGGAAGAGTAATCATGCGGCTCGCTATGCTCTCGGATATTCACGGCAACCTGCACGCCCTCGAGGCTGTCCTTGCCGACCTAAATATCTACGCTGCGCCCGATGAAATCTGGGTGCTCGGCGATCTGTGCTTGATGGGCGCTCAGCCTGCCGAATGCTTGGGGCGCGTGCGCGCCCTGCCGAACGTCAAAGTCATCAGCGGTAATACTGATCGGCGCTTGGTGACGGGTGAGCGCGGCGCGGCACGGCCGCAGTCGGCTGAGGAGTGGGCAAGTTTCCCTGAGTGGCTAACACAGCGCGATCAATGCCATAACTGGACGATCAGCTGCCTGAGCTACGCTGATTTTGAGTACCTTGCCAACTTGCCGCCCGAGCTTGAGCTGTACGTGCCACACTACGGCTGGCTGATCGGCTATCATGGCGCGCCCGGCAACGACGAAGCTAATCTGCTGCCCGACACGCCCGCCGATGAAATCCTTGATCACTTCCTAGACCGCGAGGGGCGCTTTGGCGTCGGCGGACACACACATATCCCGATGGATCGAGATTTGGGGACTTGGCGCGTGGTGAATGTGGGCAGCGTCGGGATGCCTAAAGACGATCCGCGTGCAGCTTACGCCATCGCCACCTTTGAAAATGGCGCAGTGCAGGTTGAAATTCGGCGCGTCGCCTATGACATCGAGGCTGCTATGAGTGCCCTATCCCAGTCGGGCAACCCTGCGTGGGAGTGGGCGGCCCGTAACTTCAGGCGCGCTTAGAGCAGGTTGCGTTTGCGTCCGCCGCCTGAAGTCGGCTGACCTTCTAGCTGCACCACCGTCAGACCGCCTTGCACATCCCCAATGGCGAACAGAGCGCCGCTTGGCGCTGCTGCAGCGCAAGTGATGGCGTGTTGCGCGCGGAAAGTGGCGATAGGCTGTTGCGTAGACACATCGTACACGCGCAACCAACGCTCGGCATCGGCGCTGAAGAGCCATTCGCCGTTCGGTGTGTAGCTGCACGCCACGATCGGCGCGCTAGTGCCACGCGCGAAGGTTGCTACAGCACCGCTGCGCCGATCGAAGACTTTCAGCTCGCCCTCAGCCGTGCCGAGCATGAGCAGCCTGCCCTCGGGATGAAAAGCGATAGCAGTGCAGTTGAGCTCAGGCGGGGCAAAAGCCCTCACTAACTCGCCTTTCGCCAACGACCACAAGCAAGCGCCACGCTCCTTGCCAAGCGAGAGCAACAGCTCATCGTTTGGGCTGAACAAACACGCCGTAACGGCATCGCGATGCCCTTTCAAAGTCAGCAGCAGCTGACCGCTTTCGGCTTCGTAGAGCCGAATGGCACGATCGGCGCCGCCGGCAGCAATCAGCCAGCTTGGACGCGTCATAGCCCCAATTTTGAGAGGCTTTGGGCTGAAGCCGACTGCCAGCATTGTATCGTTGTGTACGCCGTACTGCCGTAACTGTGCGCCACGATCGATATCCCAGGCGCGCACAGTGCGATCGCTGCCCGCTGTCAAGGCAACTCGCCCATCGCTGCGCAAGGCAAGCCCGTAAACGCCACCAATGTGCCCGCGAAGGGTCTGGATGTGCTTCCCTGTCTCAGCATGCCACAAGCGGACTTCCCGATCCAATCCAGCGCTGACTAACCGCCGCGAGTCCGGCGTGAAGGCAATGCTTTGTACGGCTGCCCCATGCGGCTCGATCGGCGTGCGCGTCTCATCCGGCACAGACCACACCCGCAGCGTGCCCTCGCGCCCGCTTGAGAGCAAGCGCCCATGCGGATCGATGGCGCAGGCGGTCAGCGCAGCCCGATGCCCTGTGTAGCGCGCCAGCAGCTCACCCTTTTGCACGTCCCACAGCCGCAGTACCTTATCTTCATTGGCAGCGGTAAGCAGCAGGCGCTCGCCGAGAAACGTGAGCGTCACACCCGTAACAGCACCTGCCCCACCCGCCAGAGCCCGCAACAACTTGCCGTTACGCCCATCCCAGATGCATATCTGCCCATCCGCCCCGCCACTGACTGCCAATGGATGTTGATCCTCTAAGCCTGCACAAGCTGTAACCGCGCCGCGATGCGCTTGCAAGGTGTGCAGCAGCACATTGCCGGCTGCATCCCACAGCCGTAACGTACCTTCAGCATCACCCGAGACCGCCAGGCGCAGTCCGTTGGGGCCCAGCGCAAAAGCACAGCATGTCACTACGGCAGGATGCTCGTAAAACTCTGCGCACAACCGCCCGCTCGAGACCTCCCACAGTCGCAACAGCCGATCTTGGCTGGCAGTCAGGACTTGCGATGCATCGGCGCTCAGGGCGCAACCATAGACAGCCCGTTTATGCGCCCACACCTGCAGCCGCGTGTGTCTAGCCAAATCCCACAGCTGCACCTGGCCGCTATCATCAGCGCTCAGGGCATAGCTCCCGTCGGGACTGAGGGCACAAGCGGTCAGCGTGGCATTTTGAGCAGCGGCAAGCCACTCGTGGCGCAGCACACCATCCAACCATAAGCGCAGGCAGCCATCGGCGCAGGCGGCTAGCCAAGCCGTGCCGACGGCTGCTTCCGCCTCAAGGGCTAGGCGGCTGATAGCACTACGCGGAGCGCGGCTGGCTCCCAGCGCTGTGAGGGGTGTACCTTGCCAAACCACCAGCGACTCCTGTGGCGGCGCGCTATAAGGCGACCACACTGTGCGTAACCAGACGCCATTCCAGCGGGCGGCAGCCTGGCGTAGGCTCTCAGCGAGGACAGGGACGCTCTGCAGGCGGTTGTAGAGCTGCCCGAACAGCGCATTGACATCGCCACCGATGTTGGGAATAGCGCTCTGTATTGCCTGCGCGACGCTCTCTAGGGCGGCAGCTTGTACCAGATAGCCTTCATCGCGCAAGGCAAGGCGTGCCTCGATCAGATCGTCCAGGACGTCTACCACAGAGACGCGCTTCAAGCGCGCAGCCAGAAAGGCTACATCCGTGAGCAGATTGAAAACAGCTAGGGCGCCCTCAGCGCGCAACCGATGTGCCGGCAGATGTTGCAAGGCATAGAGCTCCATTGCTTCGGGGTCAGCGCGATGGAGCGCCTGCGAAAGCTGCTTGTGTGCAGCGCGCATGTGCCCTGCTGCATTTTCCAGCAGCCAGTAGCGCAAAGCGCTGTGCGTTAGCTGCCAGCCACCCTGATCAGCTGCCTCTTGCAGCAGAGGGCGCAGTTTGGCAAGCCGATCGGGCAGCTCGTTCACCTGAAGATCGAGCAGGTTCGCTAACAGGCGGTTAGGCAGCGAGGCGCGGGCAGCCGCCAGCAGATAGAGCGGCGTACAGGCTTCTGGGCTGAAGCGCGCCAAGAGAGCCTGCCACAAGCCATCTAGGCCGCTGGGCAAGGTGTTGAGGTCTTCCAAGCTGAGCAGCTGATGGGCGAGGCAGGCAGTCACCACGTTTAAGTAGAGCGGATTGCCTTGCGCTTTGTCGATCAGGGCGGCAAGGTCGACCTCGCCGGCGCTCAAGTTCGGCATCAGCGCAGCAAAGTGGGTGCTGAGCGTGGCGTAGAGCGCATTGCGATGCTCGTCGTTGTTCGCATGCAGGGCGAGGCGCTGCGCATTGCGAAAGATGCGCTCTAGCGCTGGGTGGGGCGCCGAAGCAACCACTAGGCGCAGCGAGTCGGGGAAAATTTGAAGGGTGAGTCGCACTAAGTCGGCGATGGTGTGGCCGACGTGCTCGTAAGCAGCCTCAAGCGCATCTATGAACAAGAAGATCGGCGGATTGGGCGGCAGCTGGCTGAGCGGCGCTAGAACACGGCTCTCGAAAGCCTCGTGCGGCTCGATCAGCACCTCGCGCAGTGCGTCGCCCGTTGGCGCCTCAGACTCGCTCGGTAAGAACTGGCTCAGCTGCCAGGCTACGCTATCTATAAATGTGCGTGGGTCGAGGCTGCGCGCCTGCCCGCTGATTAGCTCATAACGTATGGCACGCTCACCGACCAGTTCAGCCAAACGGCGCATCAGGGTGCTCTTCCCGATGCCGTGCGCGCCGACAATGTACAACACAGGGATGGCGGCGCGATCGCTGCGCCAACGCTGAAAGGCTTCCAGCGCCCACCCATGCTCAACGAAGAGCTGGGGCAACTGAAATACCACGGTCTGCGGCTTACTCTGCCGCTTTGGGGAGGACTGATCGCTTGTGCCAGTGCGGAATAGGATTGCACTGCGCTCCTGTGTGCTGCGCAAGGCACGGCTGAAGGCCTCTGCCAGCTGGCTAGCAGTGCTATACCGATCGGCGGGCAGCTTAGCAAGCGCCCGCTGGATGACATTATCAACAGCGGTCGGTAGATTGGTGCGGTAAGCGCCTAGCAAGGGCGGCAGGTCGTTCAGATGCTTATACATTAGCGAGAAGATATTCTCCGCTTGGAAAGGCGGCTCGCCTGTCAGCATTTCAAATAGAATTGCGCCGAGCGCATAAACGTCTGTTTGAGGCGTCACAGCGAGCCCTTGCCACTGCTCTGGCGCCATGTAGGAAGGCGTGCCAACCGCTTCGCCAGTGCGCGTCAGGCCGTGCGAGCCCGCTAACTTAGCGATGCCGAAGTCGCACAGATAGGCATTAGCCTGCCCATCCAGCAAGATGTTGTGCGGCTTCATGTCTCGGTGGATTATGCCTTTGCTGTGCGAGTAGTCAAGCGCGGCGGCGATTTGGCTGATCAAGCGTTCAACATCTGCTAGAGTCAGTGTTTTAGCGCGCACGCGACTGCTCAGGCTGCCACCATCAAGGTAGCGCATGACGATGTATGGGAAGCCATCCACTTGCCCATAATCGTAGATGGGCAAGATGTGCAAATGCTCTAGATTGGCGATGATCTGCACCTCGCGCACAAAACGCTGGTATTCAGGTGAGTTTGGCTCAGCGCGTTGATTCATCACTTTGACCGCCACCTCGCGGTTGACGGTTTGTTGGCGCGCCTTGTAGACCGTCGCCATGCCACCGCGCCCGATCAGCGCATCGAGTGTGTAACTGCCTAGCGTTGTGCCGATCAGATCAAACACAGGCGTCCTCGCTCTTGCTCACTGATACCCGCTTAAGAGTATAGCTTGTTCGGATGCGCCTTGCCGATCCTAGCGCGGCTCAGTTGCGATCAAGACTTCCGTCGGCTGCTCGCCGAATGCCCACAACCTGAAGCTAAAACAGGCTGGCACAAAGATCGAGGTGCCGTGCCCCACATCGAGCCGATCGGTGTCGCTATCCGCCTGCAGCACGAGATTGCCCTGAGTCACTGTGAGCAAATGGGCGCGCCCAGTCTGCTCGACCTGCCACTGCGCCCCTGAACTCAGCCTGAGGCGCTCAAGACAGAAGTACTGCCCTTTGATCAGTGCTGTGTGATGCACGCCCGTCACAATCTCGCGCTCTGTGTAGGGCACTTTGGCGGGTGGCGCCACATCGAAGTGCGTACAACGCAGTGCTTTCTCTAGGTGCAACGGGCGCGGCTTGCCATCCAAGCCCAGCCGATCCCAGTCGTAGACGCGATAGGTAGTATCGCTGGTCTGCTGCAGCTCGTAGAGCAGGACACCTGCGCCAATTGCATGCATGGTACCAGCCGGCACGAAAATAAAATCCCCTGCTTGCACCGGCACAAATTGAAGGTACTCGCGGGCACGCCCTTCAGCGATAGCGCGGCGAAAGCTCTCGGCGTCAGTCGGCTGGGAGAAGCCGTAGATAATCTGTGCGTCTGGCGCTGCAGCTACGATGTACCAACACTCGGTCTTGCCGCGTGGCTCACCTTCCAGCGCCAGAGCTAGCTCATTGTCGGGATGCACTTGCACTGAGAGCCAGTCTTGCGCATCGATGAACTTGATCAGCAGGGGGAATTCGGCATCGGCATTGGCTCGCCCGGTCAGGGCGACCGACTGTTCCTGAATCAGCTGACCTAGCAACTTGCCACGTTGCAAGCCGTTAGCAATGCGATTGCGCCAAAAAATCTCCCATGACTCACCGTATGGTTCATCTGTTGGCAGTCGCTTGCCCAACCGCCTTGCTAACTGCCTGCCACCCCAGACCTTTACATGCAGCGAAGGCTCAAATAGTAGCGGATAAAACAGCTTAGTCATCTCTCAACTCCCCTCGATGCGCTAGCGCAGGGTCATCTTGCGATAAAGGTGGAGGCAAAACGCGCTCAGCCACAGGGAGCCTATGAGTGCCGTAGCGTAGGCAGCTGGCGTCCCTTCAGGTGCCGCGATAGCTTGGATAGCGGCGGCTGTGAACAGGACTAGCGGCACCAACAGCCAGCGATAGTGTGTCTGCTTAGCAGAGAGGCGCTGGAAAAAGCGTGCCAGCAGCCACAAGATGATCAGCAGCAGTGTCAGCAACAGCCATGTTAGTGCGATGAAGACTTGATGGAGTGTGAGACTATCCACTGCTGATGCCGCGCTCTCCTGATTAGCGCCGCCGCTTGACTGTGCGCTTGACCTCATTTTGATCGACGACGGCGCGCTGCTGCTGGATGATCGGGTAATGGCAGTTCTTGTATTTCTTGCCGCTGCCGCACGGGCACGGGTCGTTGCGCCCTGTCTTGCTCCAGATGTCGGCGCGATCGGGCTCAGGCGCGCTCTCGCGCACAGGCTGCGCGCGCGCTGTGGGCTTAGGCGCATCGTAGGCGCTGATCGAGGTATGTACGGCGCGCACATTCTTGGCGCCTATCGTGTTGGATGTGCCGTTTGTCCTGACGGCGCTGGCGGCTTCAGGCTTTTTGGGCTCAACTTCGATGCGCAAGACCGTCCGCACAATGCCACGCCGTATCTCAGCTTGCAGGGCCGTCCACATTTGATACGCCTCGCGCTTGTATTCGACAAGCGGATCACGGTTGCCGATCGCCACCGACCAAATGCCTTCGCGCAGCATGTCGAGGTCGGTTAGGTGGCGCACCCAGAGCTGATCTATGGTGAAGAGGATCACATCGCGCTCCAGCTGGCGCATTGCCCCAGTATCACGCGCCGCTGTGACGGCTGCTTCAATCCCATCGTAGACTTCCAGCGCCCCTTTGGTCAGCTCGAAGGCGATCTCTTCTTCATCCATTTGCAGCCAGTTCTCAGGCTTGATCCAAGCCGGCACCGGATAGAGCGCAAGCGCTGCGCGATACAGATCGTCCAGCTTGCGAGCCTCGTCATCATCGCTATCGGCTTGCACTTCGGTGTGATATTCAGCCACCAGCGCCGTGATTTCCTCAGCGATCCACTTCTCGATCTGCTCACGCAGGTTAGGCGTCTCCAGCACCTGACGGCGCTGCTGGTAGATCACCTCGCGCTGCTTGTTGACCACATCATCGTATTCCAGCACACGCTTGCGCAAGTCGAAGTTGTAACCCTCGATGCGAATCTGCGCTTGCTGAATCGTGGATGAGATCAGGCGGTTCTTGATCGGCTCATCTTCGGGCATGCGCAGCGTTTTCATCAAATTTCTGACGCGCTCGCCGCCAAAACGCCGCATCAGCTCATCTTCCAGCGAGAGGTAGAACTGCGACTCACCTGGATCGCCCTGCCGCCCTGAACGACCGCGCAGCTGATTATCAATGCGGCGCGCCTCGTGGCGTTCAGTGCCGATCACGTATAAGCCACCCGCCGCCACCACAATCTCACGATCGCGGGCGCATTCAGCTTTGGCTTCCTCAAGGGCAGCTTGCCACTGTTCGGGCGTCGCCTCAGTGATGTCAATGCCTTGCTTGCGCAGCTTTTCGCGAGCAATGCCTTCAGGGTTGCCGCCCAGCAAGATATCCACACCGCGCCCAGCCATGTTCGTGGCAATGGTGACTGCGCCTGGGCGCCCTGCCTGCGCAATAATGATCGCCTCACGCTCGTGCTGTTTGGCGTTCAGCACATTGTGCGGAATGCGTTCCCGCTCCAACAGCTTGCTCAGCCGTTCGCTCGTCTCGATGGCGACCGTACCGATCAGAATTGGTTGTTTGCGCGCGTGCCGCTCTTTGATATCGCGCAGGATGGCTTCCCACTTGGCGCGCTCATTCATAAAGACCAGGTCTTCGCGATCGACGCGGATATTCGGCAAGTGAGTCGGAATAGCGACAACTTCCAGCTTGTAAATCTGCCAGAACTCATCCGCCTCGGTGAGCGCAGTGCCGGTCATGCCGCTCAGCTTCTCGTACAGGCGGAAGTAGTTCTGGAAAGTGATGGTGGCGAGGGTCATGTTCTCGCGCTGGACTGTGACGCCTTCCTTCGCCTCAATCGCCTGATGCAAGCCTTCAGCGAAGCGCCGCCCGTACATCGGGCGCCCGGTGAACTCATCCACGATGATGACTTGCCCATTCTCGACCATGTAGTCCTTATCGCGCTCGTAAATGACCAGAGCGCGCAAGCTGTTATCGAGGTAGGGGATCATCTCAGAGTTTTCAGGTGCATACAGCTCGTTGCCTTGCAACAAGCCCGCACGACGCAAGCGCTGCTCGATCTTTTCCGTGCCTTGCTCGGTCAAAGCGCTCTCT
>JBDNDQ010000100.1:0-6589 GCA_046719055.1 Aggregatilineales bacterium
TCGGTGGGCGGAGTGATGCTCTCGAGCGTTGGCGTTGGCTCGGGTGTGAAGGTTTCAGTCGGCAGGATGAGGATGGCCTGAGGCGTCGGCGTCTCAGTGGGAAGCGGCGGCTCAGGCGTGAAGGTAGCCGTCGGAATTGGCGTTGGGGTCTCGGTTGGCGTGGCTGTGATGGTCGGTGAGGGCGTCGGAGTGGCGCCAGGCACGGTCGCTACCACGCCGATGATCTCGAGGAAGGCGACGTTATTGGTCTCATCCAGCTCAGCGACCACGTTGCTGCTGTCAGCGATGATGGTCAGCTGTTGTGAGCCCTCTAGCCCAAAGAGGATATCAAAGCGCAGCATTTCCTCTTGGCCTGGCTCGAGGACATTGATCGTCGGCTGTGTGACGGTGACGCCGTTCGGCTGCCGCACAGAGACCTGGAAAATAGGCGCCGCCGCCGCGCCTTGGTTGCGCACTGTGACCATCACCATAAGCTGCCCGCTGCCTGTGATTGGGTCTAGCACGACGGTGGTGCGATCAGCCTCAACGCGACTGATGATCAGATCGGGCAGGAGCGGGGTTGGAGTGACGGTCGGGGTGGCGGAAGGCGTCTCGGTGGGCAAGGTGACGCCTGGCGGCGGCGTGAACGAAGGCGTCGGGCTGGGTGGGGGCGTGGGCGAGAAGGCCAGGGCAGTCTGGGTGGCGAAAATGGCAGTTGAGGTGAGCAGACCGATGGTGATCGGGCCCTCGGTGGGCGGCACAAAAGGCGAGGGCGTCAGAGTGGGCAGCACAATTACGGGAATGGTGGTTGTGGGCGTCGGGAAGAAGAGTGTCGGCAAGGGCGTGAAGGTGGGCTGAATGACAATTTGTGTGCCAGCTAGCACGGTCGGCGAGGGCGGCGGCAGCACAATCCCGACGGTATTGCACACGCCCAACTGTGTCACAAAGCTGGCGCTAACCCAGCCAACCTGCCCAGCCGCAACCACTTGGAACCACGAGCGCTCAAAATTGGTGCCGACGACAGGCAGCTCAGCGCCTAGCGCCAGGTTACCGATGCTGGGATAGTTGGTGCCGGGTCCGGTGCGCAAATTCAGCCCATTCACGTTAACACGGGCGCGGCAGGTCAGGTCGACAGTGGGCGTGCGACCCGGTGGCGGCGCGGTGAAGGCAGGGCGCGTCACTTGTTGCTGAGTCTGACGGACAATCAGCGTGATGCGCTTAGGATTGCCGCGTGTGTTGCCGCGAAAGGCGGTCACTTCGATGATGTTCTGCCCAAGCGTGACGGGCGTCCAGGAGAGCAGGCTCTCCAATGGGGAGATTCCAGCGGGATCGGGCGCAGCGATGGCGTCTACGATCAAGCCATTGGCGCGCATTTCGATGCGCGTGACGCCAATGCGATCGACAGCGCGCACGGCAACTTGGACGGCCGTCTGCACGACCACTTCGCTGTTATCAGCAGGCGCCAGGATTTCTACCTCCGGCACGTCACTCAGGGCGATGGTCGTGGGCGTGGTAGCAGGCGGTGTGGCAGTCACTTGCGGCTCAGAGGGCGTGAGGTTGCACGCCAGCGCCGCTAACGCCAGCATAAGCGGTACGAGGACAACGCGCACAGAAAAAATACGCTTGCGATGTGGCATGTCCTAGAACATCCTTTTGCAAAAGATCGATCTTCCTTGCTCGAACAGTCTAGACCAAGCCAGGCAGAGCGTCAAATATTGCCGCCCTACGCTTGATATACGCCCGACAAGACAACAGGCGCTCGGCCGAGCGCCTGTTGCCTCAGGAGATAAGGTTAAGGTATGAAGCTCAGTCGCCGGCGGCGCGTGCGGGCGTTGCCGCAGCGGCTTTGCCGTTGGTCGGCGCGATCACGGTCGGGTCGCCCAGCACGTACTCTGGGTAGCTCACCATGCCATGCTCGTAGGCATCCAAGCCCATCTTCTCGCCTTCCTCTGGCACGCGCAAGCCGACCGTCGCCTTGATGATGGCGAACATGATCCCGCTAGAGATCAGCACAAAAGCACCAACAGCGACGATCCCAATCACCTGCGAGATCAGCTGCGCTACACCGCCGCCATGCAGCAGACCCGTCTGGCCGTGAAACAGCCCTACCGCCAAAGTCCCCCAGACGCCGGCAAAGCCATGTACAGGCACTGCGCCAACAGCATCGTCGATCTTCAGGCGCTCCAGGAGCTGCGTACCGAAGAACATGATCAAGCCGCCGATCGCGCCAATGATGACTGCCTCGCTGGGTGTGACAAAAGCGCACGGCGCCGTGATCGCCACCAAGCCGGCCAGCGCGCCGTTCAGCATCGGCGGCAGCTGCGGCTTGCCCACAACAATCCAGTTGATGAATAAGCCCATTGCGGCGCCCGCTGCTGCTGCCAGGTTCGTGGTGACCGTGATCAAGCCGATTGCAGCGCCATCAGCGTTCAGCTGCGAGCCAGGATTGAAGCCGAACCAGCCGAACCACAGGATGAACACGCCCAGCGTCGCAGCCGTCATGTTGTGCCCGACCATCGGCTTAGCATCCTTGCCAAAGCGCCCAAGGCGCGGCCCAAGAAAGATCGCGCCCATCAAGCCGATCCATGCGCCAGTGGAGTGCACAACCGTCGAGCCGGCAAAGTCTGTAAAGGGTGTTTCCAAGCCGGAGAGCCAGCCGCCGCCCCAAACCCACCGCCCGACGACCGGGTAGATGATCGCGCTGACGATCAAGCTGTAGAGCAGGTAGCCGCGAAACTCAGTGCGGCCGCCCATCGCACCAGAGGCGATCGTCGCCGCTGTGCCAGCAAAGACCAGCTGGAAGAAGAAGAAGGCATAGGTTGGCACCGTCAAGCCGGGATAAGTCTCCGGGATGCCGCTCAGGAAGAACCACTCCGTGCCGAAGAAAGCGTTGCCAGCGCCGAACATGATGCCGAAGCCCACTGCGCCGAACATAATCGAAGCGGCGGCGAAGTCGAACAGGTTCTTCATCATGATGTTGACGACGTGCTTCACGCTGACGAAACCTGCCTCCAGCAGGGCGAAGCCCGCCTGCATGAAGAAGACCAGGAAAGCGGCAATCAGCAGCCAGACTGTATCCAAATTCGCCTCAAAGCGGGCCAGCCGCGCAGCTAGATCGTCCTCTTGGGCGCTGATCTTGCCGGTCTCGGGCGCGTCGAGCTGCGCTGCAGGCACTGCGAGGACTGGTTCTGCCGTGCGCTGGTCTGCGCTAGCCGGCGAGACAACTGCCCTGCTCAAAGTGAAGGCGAGCGCAAATAGGACAAGCGCCATTAGCACTGTCTGCGTAGTGATACGACGTTTCTTGAGCATTTGATTTTCCCCCGTGTCCTATGCTCAATATCGTTAGCAACAAGACACCGGACAGGATAGAAAACCGCTGTGCCCTGCGAAACGTGCGCCTTCACAGAATTTTGAGGCGGTCTTTCTCGGCACTTTTGCCGACTTTGGTCAGCTGCCCAAGGCCGCGCCGCACAAAATGCCTAAAAAAGGCGTGCAGCTCTTGTACAGTTTACCTAACGGATACCCCACACCTGCACGACACCCTCTCCCCCACTCAGGAGGTAGCGCCCATCCGACGACCATGCCACGATGGGCCTGAGGGATACCTGGACTTGCCACTCGCGCAGAAGCGCGCCCGTCTCGCCGTCATAGATGCGCAGCCAGCCAGCGGACCCGCGCACCAATAAGTAGCGCCCATCCGGCGACCATGCCAAAGATGCAAGCCCGGTCTGCATTGGGAAGCTGTACAGCGAAGTATAAGATTGCGCATCCCAAACTTGTAAATTCCCATCGTCGTGGAATGAGGCGAAACGCCTCCCATTCGGCGACCACACCACAGACATGACACGTGTGTCGCTCAGCCTTTTAGACTGTTCGCCTGCCTTAATATCCCAAATACTCAGTTGAGTCCGTCCCCCAACTAGGATGTAGCGCCCGTCAGGTGACCACGCCAGAGCATTCACACGCCCATCCTTGCCCAACTGGCGTACTACTTCGCCTGTCTGTGCATCGAGCAGGCTCACATCCCAGTCCTCCAGCCAGCCGCCGGCTGCGATGAGCCGTCCATCTGGCGACCATGCTACCGTCCCCACACTTCTCCTGTCTGACACCCATTCCCACACCAATGCCCCGCTCGAATCCCAGACACGCAACTCTCCTGACGGTCCATTTACCAGTATAAACCGCCCATCCGACGACCACGCCATCTCCTCCACCGCAAAATCGCCTGCCAATTCAGATTGGCGGCGCAGCTCTGCCTGCGTATCACATGTGTAGAGCGCGTTCCGTGTGCCAATCAGGACGGTCTCGCCATCCAGCGCCCACGCTAGTGCATGTATCTCCAGGTACCCATCAGCAATCTTATAGAGCGTTTCACCGCTTTCAGCATCTCGAACGACCAGCTCATCGTCTTGCCACACGGCTATGCGCTCACCATCTGGCGTCCACACAGCTTGGTCAGACACGCGTAGCGCGCGCACTTGTCGACTTGTGGTCAGCTCCAGCTGGTAGGCCACACCGTCGCTAGCAAACAGCAAACGTAGACTGTCAGGCGTCCAAGCCAGTCTCCGCGCCTGACGCCTGACCTCCCAGAGGAGTTCGCCTGTCTGTGCATCCCACACCGCGAGTTCTACTCCGCCTGCAGCGATGTAACGTCCATCTGGCGACCAGGCAACGCTCAGCGAAAAGCGATAGCTGTCCCCCAGCAAGCGCATCGAGACACCCGTCTCGGCTTCCCAGATGCGTACCCGCTCTGCCGCAGCTGCTACGTAGCGGCTATCTGGCGACCACGCAAGCCCGCGTGCTGCCTCGCGATCGACCGTCGTGCGTATACGCCTGCCCGTCTCGGCTTCCCAAAAGCGCAGTGCGCCATCCTCAGCGCTCGCTGCGATGTAACGCCCATCCGGCGACCACGCCGCTGCTAAAATGTAGGCTGTGTGCCCCTCAAACGTCCGAATGGATACACCTGTCTCGACTGACCAGAGCTGCAGTGTGTTGTTCAGCTCACCCGTGAGGATGAAGCGCCCATCCGGCGACCACGCCATTAATCTGCTGGGCCCCCCAGTTGAGGGGATCAGGCGCAGCAGCTGCCCTGATGGCTCTGCTCTGTAAAGCCAGATGCCCAGTGGTGTCATAGCAGCCAGCATGCTGCCATCCGGCGAGTAGAGCAGCACATCAATCGGGCCGCGCCCGCATCTGCGCAGCTCCACGACACGATCCAACGTCTCTGCAGTGATGATCGGCGCGGGCGTTGGCGTGCCATCAGCGCGGACGTGGAACAGGGCACCTGTGTGGTGCGAATCAAACGGCTTCAAGAAGAACATGAGGGCGATGAGGAGTCCGACGGTGCCAGTCAGGCAGGCAGCGCGCTGTAAGACGCGCCGATTATGACGTTGTGTCATAGCAAACCTCGCTCACTCGTCGATTGGTCCTGATTGTAGCACGGCGAAGAGCAGGCTTGCTCGGCCTTGCCATACCATGTTATAGTTATCATAATTCTTTAAGCTGAGTGAGAGGCGCATGAGCCAGTCTGCTGAGGGACCGAAATCGCTGTTGCGCCGTTTGCTGCGCCGCCCAGAAGACCCGTCACAGTCTTCCGAATCGGCGGGCCTACCAGAGCCTACACCAACGCAAACATCTTCAGCTGGCACATCGCCCATTCGTCCGAAACCGCCTGAGGCGACAACGCCGCCAGAGCCAATCTTGCCGAATGTGCGCAGCACGCAAGCGGCGCCGGCCACACCGAGCGCTAGCACACTTGAGGAACGTCTACGCGCCGAGCTTGCCCTTGAAAAGTTGCGCCAGAAAACAGCACACGTTGCTGCTGAGTTCGCTAGCGGGAAGATCAACCGTGCCCAGTTTGTAGCGATATACGCGCACTACAACGAGAAGCGCATCATCATCGAGCGTCTGCTCGAACGGAATCCCGATACGCAGGCGTGGCAGAACGTAGCCAGCGATGGGCAGACGTCTTTCTTGCGCGAACATTACGCCTCGCGCGTCCTCTCTTACGCTATCTACTTCCACGATGTGATGCAGCCGCTCGTGGCCCAGGGTGAGTCGTTCCTCTCTGAAGAGATGACTTTCAAAATTTTGACGGCTATCCGCATGGTGCGCCGCAGCCAGCGCGCGCTCAGTGCACAGCGTAAACAGGTAGACGACAACCGCTGGGCAGTTTTCATTCCGGCCGAGTTCACGACTGCAATTGCCATGTTCTTGCTAGAGCCCTCAGGGCGGCAGGTGCTCTTGGTGCAGGATTTACACCGCGACTTCGAGCGCGCCAACCGTACCCTGTTAGCGCGTGGTGTGCGTGCTCCTGAGCATTACGTTTTTCCGCACCGCGCGCTCTTCGAAAGCTAGCGCGCTAAGCCAGGCTGCGATAGCACTCTAGCTTGCGCTGCAGGCGCTCCAGATCGGCTCTATCTCTGGCCAGCTGAGCTTCCAGCGCTGCCCGCGCCGCCTCCGACTCGGCGAGACGCCCCTCAAGTGTCACTAGCTCGTTTTGTGCTTGTCCCAGATGCTGTTTAAGCGTCGCAATTTCGTTCTGAAGCGCCTCGATCACCTCTTGGCGCTCAGCTAGGGCTTTGTGAAGTTCTGTAATGCTGGCCTCAGC
>JBDNDQ010000101.1:0-6237 GCA_046719055.1 Aggregatilineales bacterium
TGGGCAGGTGCACTAATGTCGGCTGTCTCGCGCTGTTTGAGGATCGCCTCTTGTGCCGCAACGATCTTGCGCAGCGTCTGCACGCCAGCTAGCTGAGCAGCCGTTGCTAGGGCACTGCTGGGCGCCAGCGGTAGGGGCTCCGCTGCGAGGGGGAGCGGTTGCAAGACTTCTGGAATGCCGCTCAGCGGACTATCCTGGTTTGGAGCGGCTGGCGGCGCGCTAGGCAGACTCTTCAGGCGCTCGCGCAGAGCTAGCATCGCCTCTGGCAAAGCGGAGAGCGGGCGTTCTTCCAGTGTGATTTCCTGATCGCCGATGCGCAAGGTCGGGGTACTATCAGGGCGCATCTCGGCAACCCACTCGGGCAGCTCGGCCACTGCAGGGGCTTCACTAGTCGCCTTACTGGGCGTCTGCGGCACGACGGGCGCTGCCGGCGGCTCAGGCTGTGCTGAAGGGGCGGACGGCAGCTCGGGCAGTGCATCGAAGTCGAATTCCTCATCCAGGTTGATGGGCGGCAGGCTTGGCTCTGGCACGTCGAAGTCGGGCGTTGCCCCCAGTATGGCGTCAATGTCCAGATCGCCCAGCCCTTCGTCTGGAGCAGCGCTGCGCGGCATGTTGGGGCCTGGCTTGGGAATTTCAGCCGGCTTGGGGCCAGTTGGCGCCTCGAAGTCAAACTGATCGAGCCATGCCATATCGTCTGAGACGGCTCCCTTGGCCATCAAGCCGCCGGGTGGCGTTGTGGGCTCAGGGGCTAGCTCGAGCATCCAGGCGGGCAGGTCGGTGGGCGCTGGCTGGGCGGGCGGCGCTGAGGACGCCTGGCCAGTTGGCTCAGGCACATCCATGCGCAGCCACTCCGGCACGTCGAGCTCAGCGGCTGCTGACTCGCTCGAAGCTTCCTGCAGCCAGTCCGGCACAGCCTCCGATGCCTGAAGCGGCGCTTCGCCCTCAAGAGTCGGCGCCTCAGAGAGCCAATCGGGCAGATCGGACTCAGCAGGGGCAGCAGGCGCCGCCGACAGCTCCAAATCTGCTATCCAATCAGGCACAGGCCCCGATTCAAGCTGATCGCCAGCGGCATCGAGATCGGGCAGCCAGTCATCTGGGGTGGCGGATGGCTCTACTGCGAACAGACCGCCCAGCTCAGTCTCAGACGGCGCAGCAGCCGTGCTGCTCTCACTCAGCCAATCCGTCTGAAAGGTCGAAGTAGGGAGCTGAGCCTCTTGCACATCAGGCAGCATCGCCTCACTCAGCCAACTAGTTTGGAAAGTAGGAGACGGCTGTGCAGGCTGCTCGTCGGGCGCATTCTGCATCCAATCGAGGTCGCGGAAGGGATCATCCGCCAGTTCGCCCGTGTTGCTGGGTGCGTCGGCGTGCCAGGGCATGGGCGCCTCAGTGAGCGCTGCCACAGCCTCAACAGCCGCTGCTGACTGCTCAGGCCGCTCGGTGTGGAAGCCCGGCGGCACGCTATCGTCAACCGCTTCGAAAGAGGGCAGCTGGGCGAGCGGCGCCGCGCCTGTCCAGGGCGGCGGAACATCCTCTATTGGCGGGCTGAAATTGGGTAGTGCCGCAGCCGACCTTGCCAGCGGCTGCTCCCAAGGGGGTAAGTCGGCACCTATTGAGCGCGTGGCCTCACCGCGCTGCCCGGCAAAGGTGATACCGCCCGCCACTAACCACTCAGGTAAGGACTCATCATCAAACATCGGACGCTCAGGCATGCCCCTCGACCTCACTCCCGAAACGTGCGATCGCGCCCGATCAGGACGCGCACGCCTACCACCACAATCCCCAGCGCGGCGCCGATCAGCAGGCCGCGCGCCCCAGCACTGACGGGCACACTTAGCAGCCACTCGCGCAGGCTAGGCAGCAAGGTACCACCGCCCAGTGGACTAAAGCCCAGCAGCACAATCACCAGCGCAGCCAAGAATAAGGCGTTCCAAAGCGTGACGCGCTGGCGCATCAGCCGCACTGCTGCATAGACCAGTGCGAAGAAGAGCAGCCCCGCTAGCGCCGACTCAACCGCCACTTGCGCCACATCCAGGAGCACCAGCGAGAGTGCGGGCGCTTCCTGTGTGCCAACGCGCAAGAGGCCGCCGCGCTCCAACACGCGCACCACCAGCACGCCCATTAGCGTTATCAACAGGACCAAGCTGTACAAGCCGCGCGGGAACTTGCGCAGCTGCGCCGTGTGGAAGCGCATCAGATTCAGCACGCCAATCAGCAGGGCGACCGCCCCGATAACAGCTACCAACTGCACAAGCAGCTGACTGAAAGCGCCGATCGGCTCGTTAAAAGTCGGCGGCAGGCTTGCCACCGGCTCCAGACCGAGCAGTGTGATCAGGGCGATGGCAATCGTCAGCGCAGCCAGCAGAGCGGCGCCTAAACGCAAGCGTCGGCGCGGCCTTTCGGAAGCAGTCACAGGTTGACTCCTAAAAAGATGAGCAGGGCGAACGCAATCACAAAAATCACCACCAGGTAGCGCAACGCATCCTGCGCAGCAGCGCCACCGATGTGCAGCGCCGTTGGCTCTAGGTAGGCTGCGCCCACGAACAACTCCTCAGCCAGCAGAGGCGCTGGGCTAGTGGCGTAAGCGATGGCTTGTCCCTCGACTTGGGTGCTGTGCGGCACCAGATCGCGCTCATAGCGGATGGTTGTCTCGGCGATCAGGGCGAGTTCAGCGCCGAATCGCCCGCACAACACCGCCAAACCGCCTTCCTCATCCAGCAGGGCAGCGCCAACGCCCGCAGCCAGCGCTAGCGCTGCGCTGCCGCTCGGGTACCAGCGGGCAAGGGTGGGTTGGAAGGTCTCCAGGCGATTGCGCAGAGCATACGCGCGCCGCAGCCGATCTTGGGCGATGCCCAGCGTGACCGGATCGGTCAGGCTAGCGGTGACCGGCAGATCGCCGCCAGAAGCGCGCACCGCCGACTGGTAGAGCAGCTCGGCGCCCGCCATCGCCGTCAGGGCGCTCTCATCTAGTAGCGCGCTGCTGCCCAGCGAGACGTGCATGCCGCGTCCGCTCTCCACAGCCGCGCTGAGCCGCTCTTGCAAGGTGCGGTAAGCAGGTACAGCGCGCAAGGCGATCGTCCGTGCGCGCACAGCCGAGACAACGGTCAGGAGTAAAGCGATCAAAAGGATCGCGTAGATCATCGCTGGATACCCTTTTCATTCAAGTCAGCCAACTGCTGGCGCAACCATGCGGTGCCCTCAGCTGTGCTGAGCAACTGCGCTAGGCTGCGATAGAGCTCGCCATCCGAGGTCCTGTTCAGCACCGGCTCTAGAATCAGGAGCGCATGCGAGCCGATGAGGCCAAGTGGCGTGTCTAGCATCATCTCAAGCAAGTTGTGCAGGCCCAGCTCGCGCAAATGGGGCTGCCACTGGCGTAACCACCCGCGCACACGCTCCAACTGTTCAGGCGAAAGTTCGTGTTCCATGCCCTGCCAGTATAGCACTCTCTTGTATCCGCTACAACCAAGCGCTGCCTGCGCCGTTTTCTTATCCAACGCTGATTGACAAGCCGTCAGCGCCCTTGTATGCTTAGCGCTTGGGCAAATCGCCCGCAACTGTGTGAATGAGGATGTATCGCCAGCGCATGAGCCATTACCCACGCATTCAACGCAATCGCAGCGGCAGGCAAGGCGGTCTGTCTTTCCGTCCACAACGGCGTACTATCTTGCCGCTTTGGGTCTACACTCTCTGGCTGCCGACGGTGCTGCTGGGTCTGTTCGCCATCTGGCAGGCTGATGCGCTCCAGCCGCGTGTGATGGCGCTGGTAGGCGCCCAGCCCACGCCCACGATCAGTGCTGGTGCGTGGGCGCAGCAGGGCGATGCTGCCTTCTGGCGGGGCGACCTCGACGAGGCTATTGAGGCTTATCGGAACGCTGCGCGACTCGCCCCAAACAGTGTCGACATCGTCTACGAGCTGGCCAGAGTGCTTCTCTACCGCAGCTACAACGATGCGCGCTTCATCAGCGATATCGATGAGGCGCTGCGTTGGACGAGTCGATTGGTGGAGACGGCGCCGAACAATCCACGCGCCCACGTCATCCATTGCTTCGCCCTGGTGCGCGGGCGCCAGAGCGGCTCTGCCGTGCAATCTTGTATCCGCGCCATAGATCTGAGCCCAAACGACTCCGAAGCGCATGCCTATCTCGCCCTTGCTCAGTACGATCTTGGGCGCACAGCGGCCGCGCTGGATGAAGGTGCAACAGCCGTCCGCCTGAACCCAAAGAGCATCGATGGCAACATGGCCTATGCGCTAGCACTCGCCTTTCAGGGGCGGGTTGAGCGCGCCCTCGAACACTACAAGCTAGCTGCTTCAATCAATCCGAAGTTAGAGTTCCCCTACTTCCAGATGGCTTTCTACGCCTACTCGCTTGCCAATGTGGAGCGCAACGCCGACCGCGCCGAGACGCTCTACCGCATCGCCCTGAGCGCCTACAACACGATTTTGCAGCACAATCCGCGCAGCGTGAAGGCTTACACCCGCATCTGCCAGACCTACCTCGCCAAAGGTGAGCCGAAGCTGGCACGCGAATACTGCCAAGAGGCGACCGCCATCGATCCTGACTCCAGCCAAGCTTGGCGCTGGCTAGGCGAGGTCTACCACAAGAGCCGCAATTATGAGGATGCTGTCGAGGCGCTGCGTACCTGCGCCCAGCTCGAGGAACGGCAAGGCATCCCGAAATCCCTGCGCGATCCAACGTGCTGGTGGCTGCGCGGCGTCGGCTACTTCATCTTGGGCGATTGCAATACCGCTATCCCGATCCTTGACGATGTGCTGACCTGGACGACCGACGAGATCGCCATCCGCGAGACGCGCCGCACCATCGAGAAGTGCGCCACCGCCTATCAGGGCTTATACCGCACGCCCACCCCTATCCCGACGCCTACACCGCGCCCAACGCCGATTCTGTGAGAGAGTGCCTGAGGGATGTCGCGTGATTACTACATCCGCCGCGATCGATCGGCGCTGGGCAGAGGGCTAGTCTTTCGCGAACGGCGGCGGCATGGCACCTCTGCGCTGCTGGCGCTTTTAGTGTTGGCGCTGCTGGGCTTGGGCATCGTATCCTGGCAGCTGAGCGCCATTCAACCTATTGTATTGGCTGTTTTCGGTATCGTGCAGACGCCCACCCTCACTGCCCTTCAGGCGGCACGGCAAGGCGATCTCGCTTTCTGGCGCGGCAACCTGAATGCTGCCATCGAGCATTACAGCCACGCCGCACGCCTAGCTCCAACCAACGTTGACATTGTGTATGAGCTGGCGCGCATGCATCTCTACCGCAGCTTCGACGATGAGCGTAATCTATCTGATCGCGAGGCGGCCCTTGCCTATGCCAATCAGCTGGTCGAGGCCAACCCGCGCAACGGACGCGCCTTCGCTATTCAGTGCTACGCGCTGGTGCGCCTTGCGCGCAGCGAGGAAGCCGCCCAAACCTGTAACCGCGCCATCGCCCTGATCCCCGAAGACCCTAATCCGCACGCTTACCTCGCCCTCGCCTACTACGACCTGGCGCGCTACGATGTAGCATTCGAGGCTGCTCAACGCGCTTTGCAGCTTGATCCAAACCATCTGGAGGGCAATACCGCTTACGCCTTCCTATTGGCTGCTGCGCGCCGCGCCGATCAGGCGCTCGATCATTTCAAACGCGCCGCCGCCTACAACACACGCCTGGAGTTCCCCTATTTCAATTTGGCAGCTCAGGCGCTTGCCACAGGTCTGCAGCGCGGCGATCAGGCCTTGAATTTGTTAGCTATCAATGCCTACGATACGGTGCTGGGCATGAATCGGCGCAGCGTGAAGGCATATACCAGCTTGTGCCGGGCCTATTTTGCCATCGGCGAGCGCAACCTTGCTCGCGATAACTGTCGCACAGCCGTCGATATCGATCCGAGCTACACCCTAGCCTGGCGCTGGCTGGGCGAGATACACTACCGCCTGATGGAGTACGAGCAAGCTGTGGACGCCTTCAATACCTGCCGCGCCCTGGATGCCCAAGTGCCCGCCCCCGCTCGCCAGGCCGAGTGCTGGTCTTATGGTGGCTTAGCTTATCTCTCACTGGGCGATTGCAGCCGGGCCATGCCGATCTTCAACGACGTGCTAGCCTGGACAACCAGCCAGCGTGCTATCGAGCTGACTAACAAAGGCGTGACCATTTGCAACCAACGCATGGGGAACTAACCATGTATCTGCGTACGCCGAAGCGCTACACAGCCAAAGGCAAGCGCCGTTATCTGTTCAATCTGCGT
>JBDNDQ010000102.1:0-5871 GCA_046719055.1 Aggregatilineales bacterium
GCCAGAGCGACAAGGGCTGCCAGGCGTTGCTAAGCGTACGCCCGCCGAAAATGCCCGCCAGGATGCACATCCCAGCGATGGCCGTAGCGAAGTAGCTATCGCCGGCGCCCCACTTGCCCGCCAAGACGCTGCTCAGCATCGCCACCACAAACCACACGCTGTAGGCTGACAGCCGATCGAAATAGAGCTCGTAGGCAACCAGCAGCCCCGCTAGGAGCAGCAGCGCGCCGTGCAAACCGATGAATTGGGCCAGCAAGCCCATGTACTGCCCCAAAATGTACTCATTCACATTCGCTGTGATGATATTCAGCCACCACTGACCGTCCGTGCTCCAGTCGATTACCAGGAAGAGACCGCCGGCGATCGCTGCAAAGGGAAGTGCCCATGCTATGGCGCGCCGCACACCGCGCAAAAACAGCCACATGAAGACCGCCGCAACAGTCGCGATGGCAAGCTGCTTGGTGTAGCCAGCTGCCAGCAGCAAAGCCAGGCTCAGGGCGATGAGGCGGCGCGGGCGCTTGCTCTCGCTCAAGGTCGCAACGACCACGACGGCAAGCGTCTCAAACATCACCATGCTGATGTGCTGGCGGAAGAGCGGCCCAATGTGATAGATGTAGTTCGAAGCCAGATAGGCGCAGCCACTCAAAAGTGCCATTGTGCGCTGCCCAGTGGCGCGCCATACCGCATAGCCGATTGCCGCCGCCGTGATCAACGTGGCGAGAAAGCCCACCAAACGTCCGTACCAGTACTCTGCCCCGAACAGCCACGCAAAAGGCACTAGAATCAGGTGGTAGAGCGGTGGATAGTTGCTGGCGTAAAACGGGAAGACCTCGTTATCGCGGTAGGGCGACTGAAACTGGCTGAGCAGGATGGTATCGTTCAGCTCAAAGCCCTCACCTTGATCGTAATCAAAGGGAAAGGCGATCAGGTTGGCGGCGTAGACGAAATAGACGACGACGTGCAGCGCCATCAGCAGCCAGGCAAGGCTGAGCAGCCCCTGCTGCGCCAGGCTGAGCAGGCGCGCCGCGCTGTGAGTGCGTTCCAAGCTCCCGATCATGCTGGGCGGTCTCCTAGCGGCAAGAGGCTCAACCCAATTAGGCAAATGCCCAAACTGCCGCCTAGTGCCAGCAGCTGCGCTGGGCCGAAGGCGCCGAAAGTGCCGCGCAGCACATCCAGGAGCACAAGACCGACTAAGACAAGCGCGCCCAACCCAATCAGCAGCGCGCCTAGCATTCGTTTGGTGATCACAAGGTCAGGTGTATCCATACGTCGCCCAGCTCCTCACTGTAGCGGCAACTCTACCGAATGGGGGTACCGCCGTCAAACAACTTCTCATTAAGATTTGCAATACAGCCCTGCGGCAAGCCATAATAGCGCATGAGCCAAACTTTCGGAAAAGCGCTGGAGGTGCAGCGCGGGATAGACTTTATGTCCAATCAACCGTCGTCTTACTTGGGCAACCCTACGCTAGGTAACGATATTGCCATCAAAAAATATTTGCAGCTGATGGCGCGCTACGAGCGGCTGATGGAGATCAGCCGCCAGCTGAACTCCACGCTCGATCTCAGCACCTTGCTCAATCGCATCATTCAGGCCGCCACCGAGCTGACCGATACTGAGACTGCCTCGATCATGCTGATCGATCCCAAGACGGGCGAACTGCGCTTCGAGGCCTCCTCGCAGGCGAGCATGACCGCCGGCGCAATGGAAGCTATTGTGGTGCCAATTGACGGCAGTCTGGCCGGCTGGGTGGTGCGGCACGGCGAGCCAAGTCTAGTCGAGGATGCCCGCAGCGATCCGCGTTTCTTCCGCGGCGTAGACGAGACCATCGATTTTGAGACGCGCAACCTGCTGGGCGTGCCGATGATCGCCCACAACCGCGTGATCGGCGTCGTGCAGGCGGTGAACAAACGGCCCGGCGCCCAGTGGACAGAGGACGACATCAATACATTGACCACCCTGGCAGCCCAAGCTGCTGTCGCCATTGAAAATGCCCGCTTGTTCCAGCAAAGCGACCTGATCGAAGAGATGGTGCACGAGCTGCGCGCCCCGCTGATGGGCCTGCGCGCCAGCGCAAGCCTGCTGGGACGCCCCGACCTGCCTGAAAACCGCCGCCGCGACATCATCCAGACCATCCAGAGCGAGGCCGATCGCCTGACGCGCATGACCACAGAGTTCCTCGACCTGGCGCAGCTCGAATCGGGGCGCGCCCGCCTGGAGACTAACCAATTCGACTGCACCCAGCTGATCGAAGAGACCGTCGAAATCGTGCGCCAGCAGGCGGCTGAGCGTTTCATCGACATTCACATTCAGACAGAGCCGATCACGCTCCAAGCTGATCGCGGCAAGATCAAGCGGGTTATTTTGAACTTGCTGACCAACGCCATCAAGTACAACCGTGATCATGGCGAGATTTTCGTGCGGGCTAGGGCATTGGTGCAGGCTGATCAGCCGCCGCGCATGGCACGCCTCGAAGTGCAAGATACTGGCCGCGGCATGAGCGAGGAGAGCCAACAACACATGTTCCAGAAGTTCTACCGCGCCTCTGACGTGATCAACAGCACACAAGGTACGGGCTTGGGCTTGGTAATTGCCAAGCGCATCATCGAGGCACACGGCGGCGAGATCGGCTTTCAGAGCGCCTTAGGCGTCGGCACAACTTTCTACTTCACCCTGCCCATGCTGCCGCCCGCTGAGCCGGCAGCGCCCAAGCCAAACACATCCGCTTGAGCCAAAAGAGCCAAGCAAGCGTTGGATGTGGTTCACGCCAAACGCGCATCGGTGCGCTACAATTAAGCACAAGGTCGTTCAGCGGCCAAACACGACTGCAGCGCTCACAGGTAAGGCACAATGGCCGATCCACTCATCGGAAAAAAGTTAGGCGATTACATCATCCAAGAGCTTCTGGGCAAAGGCGGCATGGCGCGCGTCTACAAAGGTTACGACGAGCGCCTGCAGCGCTACGCTGCTGTTAAGGTGATCGACTCCGAGCTGGCGACCGCTAATCAGCTCGAGTACCGCATGCGCTTCGAACGCGAGGCGCGCGCCATCGCCAAACTAGATCAGCATCCTAACATTGTGAAGGTCTACCAATTCGGCGAGTACGAGACCGTCTATTTTATGGCTATGGCCTTCATCGAGGGCAAAGATTTGCGCCAAGTGCTGCGCGAGTACAACGAGCGCGGCATGCGCATGCCTCACGCCGAGGTAGTGAGCGTGGTGCAAGGCATCGGCGATGCGCTGGACTACGCGCATAAGCTCGGCGTCATCCACCGCGATGTCAAGCCCTCTAACATTATGATCACGTCGCAAAAGCAAGCCGTCCTGACCGATTTCGGTCTGGTGCTGAGCGCTTCGGATGGCACGCTCGGCGATACTTTCGGCAGTGCGCATTACATCGCGCCCGAGCAGGCCGTCTCCTCTAAAAATGCTGTGCCGCAGAGCGATATTTACGCCCTGGGCATCTGCGCCTACGAGATGCTGACCGGTCGTGTGCCTTTTGACGATCCCTCAGCGATGAGCGTGGCGCTCAAGCACCTGCACGACATGCCTCCCTCACCGCTCAGCCTCGCCCCCAACCTGCCACAGGGCGTTGAGGCTGTCCTCTTCAAAGTGCTGGATAAAGACCCAGAGCGGCGCTATGCCAGCGGCGCTGAGTTCGCCCGTGCCCTGAGTCTAGCGCTCTTCGGCGGCGATACCGAGCACTTGCCCATCCTACGCGGCACATCGCTCAGCGCACCTAGACTTCCTAGTGACGCCTCTTCTGGCAAGCCCGTCCTGCCTGCTGACGACTGGGTCGCTGTAGATGATGAACGTGATACGCTCGATTTGAACCCTTCGCAGCCTGCCAAGCTGGCGCCTGCAGCCCCGCCCAAGCGCCCTTCACTGCTCATGATTGTCGGCCTCACGCTACTCTTAGCCGCGTTTGCGCTCTTTGCCCTAGATCGTCGCCCTGCTGAGCTGCCCGCCGCTGCCCTCACGGAAACTGCCCTAGCCGCTCTGCCCAGCCTCACGCCAACCCAGACCGCGCCCGAGCCAGCCACTAGCCCGCCGCCCCTGCTGCAGCAAGCTACCGCCACACTGACTGTCACACCTTCCGCCTCGCCTACGCCCTCGCCAGTGCCCGAGACGCCCACGCTCACCCCAACTCCCACCGTCACCGCCGTGCAGCCGACTGCCACGCCCACACCTAGCCCTACGCGCACACCTTCGCGCACGCGTACGCCGAGCTCGCCCCCACTGCGGACAGTCGTGCGCACCCCCACGCCTACGCGCACCCCCACGCCCACCCCGACGGCCACAGCTACGCCTACGTCGCCCGTCGCCGATATCTTGCTCGTCTACAATGATGATCAGCTCAATCTGATCAACCTGAGCCGTCGCACCCTAGACCTGCTCAACTTGAACTTCATCCAGGATGGCAGTGAGCCGTACATTTTCAGAGCCTCTGAGTGGGCCTTGAGCGGCGCCGTGCGCCAGCCCAGCAATTTTCCGCCCGATTGGTGTCTGAAGGTCGGGCGAATCGAGCGCCAGATCGAGTCGCGCCTTGCCGAGTGCCGCGCGCTCGCCTCTTTCCGTTACACGGCGCCAACTAAGCAGTTCTGGCGCTTTCACACTGCAGAGGTCACCACCTTCAGCGTGCGGCTGGGCAATCAGGAGATTGCCGTCTGCCAGATCGCCGCTGGACGCTGCGCTTTCTCGCTGCCTGGGCGCACCGAACAATGACACCACTTTTCTCAACTCCCCCACCTTTTTTAGATGCAGATCGGCTTGCAAGAGCTCGACGGAGCCTCCAAGGTGTGTTAGGCTGCTTGCAAATACGGCGCTCTTTGGAAAATGCACAAGAGAGAGTAGAAGGCACCTAAAGATGCCCCCAAGTCATCATGGTAGGCGCGAGGCACTTTCGAAAGTCTCGGCTGCGGCTCTATTCGATCCGTCGAAGGCGCTGAAACAGAGTGCTGAAACGAAAGAGCGTTTCTTGATCGTTGGGCTAGGCAATCCGGGCAGGGAGTACGAACACACGCGCCACAACATCGGCTTCCGCATTGTAGAGAGCCTCGCCGCCAAGCATGCGCTCAATTTCAGCAAAAAGCAGGCCAAAGCGCTCCTGGCGGAAGGCACGGTCGCTGAGCGGCGCGTCTTGCTTGCTAAGCCGCAGACCTACATGAACTTGAGTGGCCAGGCAGTGCGCCCCTTGATTGCTTTCTACAACATGCCCCTGACAAACGTCCTGATCATCCTCGATGATCTCGACCTGCCGCTGGGGACGTTACGGCTGCGCCCGACTGGCAGTCACGGCGGGCAGCGAGGTTTGAAGAGCATCCTAGAGGCGCTGGGGACACAAAACATAGCCCGTCTGCGCTTCGGCATTGGGCGCCCGCCCGGTCACATGGATGCGGCCGCCTATGTCTTGCAGCCTTTCGCGGCTCAGGAGCAGCTGCTGGTGGCAGAGACGCTAGATCGAGCAGTGCGCGCTGTGGAGACATGGCTGCAATTCGGCCTGGAGACGGCGATGGCACGCTACAACGGCACGGCGGAAGAGGCAGCCCGCAATGCCAACGCGACGCCAAACTCAACGAACCCTGAGCCAAAGGGCGAATAGCTGAGCCTGCGCATCAGGGCCTGATCGCGCCGCCTTTCAGAGCCTGCTCGGGCAAGTGGCGGCTGGCTGCGCCATCTCCGGTCAAAGCCTTGTGCAGGTAGTTGCCAGGATTATGCAAGGCGGCCAGGCTTGGTCCTTGCCTTACGGCACGGGGGAGCTCAGCCGGGCAGCCGGAAGAGCGATGCAAAACTTCGCCAAATTTTCTCGGACGCCCAAAATTTTGCCGTTTTTGAGGGGTGTTTCGCAACTCGGTTGGCGGCACTTAGATA
>JBDNDQ010000103.1:0-5766 GCA_046719055.1 Aggregatilineales bacterium
CAGGACTAGGTGTAATAGGCGGAGAGTAGATGGGAATGTGTGTAGGACAGATGGCAAGGCGCTTAGTATCTAAGTGCCGCCAACCGAGTTGCGAAACACCCCTCAAAAACGGCAAAATTTTGGGCGTCCGAGAAAATTTGGCGAAGTTTTGGGGCGCCTTTCTGACCGAAAATCTGGGCCAGCGTTGTGCGCTGAACGTCATGGCTCAGGCTGTTCCGGCGGGCATGCCGCTCACCCTTTCTCCACCTGAGCCAACTCCAGAGCTTGGGGCATCGTACATCGACGCCGCCCCAGCGCGTAGGATTGTATCTAATCAGCCCCGCAAGCCATCGCTCTCAGCTCAGCTGCTTCAGCATGATCGCACCTCTATGCATCGTGTGCCTCGCGCTCATCATCGCGGAGGCGGCGCCGCATCTGGCGTTCTAAAGCCTCCAGCGCCTCGATCAGCGCATCGTAGCATTCCACCAGGCGCCGATCTGCATCCGGCAAGTGATCGTAGAGCCGCTCACTTTGGGCCACCATGCCCTCTAAGATGCCCAGCGCCTGCCAGTAAGCGCGTTGCCATGTCTTATAGTCACCCATCTCAGCCCTCACGCACCACCGTAGAATGGATTTTTCAGAGTTTGCAGGGTTGACTGCCTGTGCAGCAGCCGTGCTGCACCGAAGGCCGCCATGCTTAACGCCACTGCTGCGTCAATCTGACCGCTGCGCTTGACCAAGCGATAGCCCCGCTCGCTCAGCTGCAGCGCAGCATCTAAGACGTGGCGGCGCAGCGCTGAATCACCGATGTGCCGTAGACGCCCTTCATTCAGCAGCTGCCGCAGATGTTCATCGCTTTGTAGGCGCTGTGAGCCCTGCCCAAAGGCGATCATTGGCAGATTGGCCTGCACCTGAAGCTGCTCTGCCAGTGCGACCATCTGATAGGGGTCGTAGTACACTGCGGCGATGTGGCAGTGCGAGGCCAGCTGCGCCAGCGTCATTGCGATGGTCTTGTTCAAGCTCAGCGGATGCCCTGCCTCAGGCGTCCAGACGCGGCAGTAGACCACCTGAACGCTCTGGGTGGCAGCGTGCCATGTGCAGCCGACCAGCGCGCTTGAGTCGTGCTGCGTCGCAGCATCGACGCCAAACACGATCGGGCGTGGGTCGTTCGGTTGGAGCGGATTCAGGGCTGCGTCGTGCAGTGCATCCCATTGTGCTGCCGTACACAGCGCGGCATCGCTGCTCACGCGCCGATTCTCCCACACACGCAGATACTCTGCTTCGGGCAGAATGCGCCGCTGCTCGGCCAGGTACTGGGGCGTGTGCCAGGGCATGCGCGGTGTGTGATCGTAGTACACGAATAGGCCGCCATTGTGCCAGCAAGCGGGGGCGCCATCACCGTTTTCTAGGTGGCGCAGCGCAGGGACGGGCTCCCCACGCAACCCTTCATCGATCAAGCCGTGCCACCAGGTAGCATTCGCCCAGCCTTGATAGCCGGTGTAGAAGATCAGGCTGTGACGGCGGGTGGGCACCGGGCTAAACTCGGTGGCAAAGCGCACGCCGCGCTCATAAATCACGCCCCACGCCTCATCAAAGCTGGCGAAGGTCTGGTTGCCGCCCGCCTCGCCGCGCACGTCGTTCGCCACAGCGCGGATGAGCGTCCCATTGCGAAAGCGGATGTTCCCCTGAGCAGCGTGCCAGTCCGTCCCTTGCCGCAAGATCGGGTTCTGCTCTAGGGCGCGCCGAATGTAGTGAAAAACGCGGCTGCGGCTGCCCTCCAAGTCGTTGGCCAGCACATACTGCTCGCCGCCGGGTGCCACAAATAGGGCGAACCACACGTGCAGCGCTGCCGCCAGTGTGCTCTTGGCGCTCTTCTTTGGGCAGCTCCAGATCACGCGGCTGTAGGGTAGTGGTGCATCGCCTGCGGGGAAGAGGTGATCGAGGATCGGGCGGTGATACTCTGACCAGGTGGCCAAGCGCGGCGGAGTCTGATCGGGCAAGTACATGCCGCCTCGCGACTCTGCCCAGCGCAAGAATGAGGGGCGAGGGCGGCTCATGGCGATTTCAGCTCCTCACTTTCCTCCAGAGCGGCGTGCAGCCGTGCTGCCAGGTCTTCCTGATAGCGATCTTGGCGCTGCTGCAGCCAGTATAGGTTGCTGGCGAGCGCTTTAGCGATGTTTTTGCTCTGGCGCATCAGCGCCGCTAGGCGCAGATATACGTCCACCCCGGTGCCGTCGGGGCGCAGCGGCTCGCTCGCCATCAGAGAGCTGGTCACCACGTCGATCCGGCTGAGCGTCAGCTCAAGGGCGCGGCGTTGCTGACCGACCAAATGCACGGCATCTTCACTGGGCAAATTGCGCAACGCTGAAGGGCGCAGGCCATCGGCGCGCAAGACGGCGCTAAATTGCTCAAGGTCGGCGACTAGGCGCGTCAAGCTGCTCAGGGCGCGCCCCATCTGGCCGTTGCGCTCGCCAGCGTGAGCGGCAAGGCGCTCTGCAAGGATCAAACAGGCTTCTGCCATGCGCTGGAAGTGATCGGCGAGGTGCAGGGGCAAGAGCGGCTCCGGCAGCATAATGGTGACGGGCACTGCGCGGCTGTAGCAGCCGTGCCGCCAGTTGCGAGTAACCATTCAGGCAGCTCCTTTTGCTCACGTCAATGTGCTGCCATATGCTACACTAGAACTTTTGTTCTAACAAGGAAGAGAAAAGCATGAAAAGTGTTTGACACTAGTTTCAGGCGCCTCATGCCTCAACGTCTGCACAGGCGATGGCATTCCGGCGCCGCCGTCGGCTGTGCTATTGGCGCTTGCTGCGCAGCCAAGTCAGCGCGCCGCTCACGATCTGTTCGGCAAGCGAGACGGGCTGTCTATCGGCGCAGCAGCTCTCCCACAGGGCATCGAGCCCAGCTGCATCGAATGAGTTGTGCGCCCCAATGCCGACGATCTGTGTGCGCGGCACGGCATCGCCCCAAGGAGTGTCCAAGCTCAGCGAGAGGCGCGTGCCAGCGACTTGCAGCATCCAGCGCCGCGTCGGATCGTCGGCCAGGTAGAGCAGCCCTTTAGCGCGGTAGAGCGTCGTTGGCAGCTGCCTGAGCGCCTTCTTGAGCGCCTTGAGCGAGAGCGGAGCCTCGCTCTGCCAGCTGTAGGTGCTGAACACCAGGCTGTGGTCGTGATGATCGTGGTCGTGGATACTTGCGCCGCTGGAATGCACATGTGCCTCGTAGGCGGGCCGCGCCGTCAGCTGCGCTGGGTCGAAGCGGCCTGTGTCCAGCAGCAGGTCGATCGGGACGCGCCCAAAGCTGGTCTCGATGACGCGGGCTGTCGGGTAGAGCCACTTGCGTCTTAGGGCAGCAACACGCTCAGGCGTGACTAGGTCGATCTTGTTGATGACGACCAAATCGGCAACAGTCAGCTGCTCGTAGGCCATGTAGGCGTTAGGGCCGTCTAGGTGCTCAAATTGTTCAGCATCCACAACGGCGACGATGGCATCTAGGCGGATACGATCGCGCAGCTCGGGCAGCTGGAAAGTCTGCGCGACAGAGACCGGGTCGGAGACGCCGCTCGGCTCGATCACGATGTAGTCGGGCGGATCTGGCCGCTCGAGCAGCTGCAGGGCAGCGCGCAGCAAGTCGCCACGAATGGTGCAGCAGATACAGCCGTTAGCTAGGTTGATCTGATCGGCCTCTTGCACACCGACGATCAGCTGAGCATCGATGTTGATCGCCCCGAAGTCATTCACCAGCACGGCGATGCGCAAGCCGTGATCGCTTTTGAGCAAGTGGTTGAGCAGCGTTGTCTTGCCTGCACCAAGGAAGCCTGAGAGGATGGTCAGGGGGATAGGCGTGGTAGGTTTGGCAGTGAACATCCATCTGCTCCTTAAAACACAGGATGGCGAGCCTGTAGACTTTATTGGACACTATCCCTCAGCTGTTGTCAACCTTGCTGCTGGGCTGGGCGGCCCGCAGCAGGCGGATTCTCTTCTAACGCTAAGCTGAGGTGGGCTCCCACCTCGCGGATGGGCTATAATGGCGCGTTGAAGGCATCTACGGAGAAGCACTATGGTCAAGATGACAATCCTGTTCCGGCAGCCGCCGAACGAGGCAAACTTTGAGCAGCACTACATCGAGGCGCTGGGGCTGCTTGAGAAGCTGCCCAGCATTCAGCGGCGGCAGGCTTGCTTAGTGCTGGGTAGCCCTGCCGGCGGCTCGCCCTACCGCCGTATCCTAGAGCTATACTTTGAAGACAGCGATCAGATGGATGCTGCCCTGCGCTCTGCAGAGGGCACAGCAGCCGGCACCTTCATGATGCGCGCCTTCGGGCACAGCCTTGAGATCATCTTCGCCGATGTCTATGAAGAATAGCGCTGTTCTGATCATCGCCCTGGCGATCGTTGCGTTGCTCGCGCTGTGGACGGCGCTCAGCTTGCTGCCACCACCGCCGCTCCCGCCCACGCCGACCTTCCCACTCGGCCTTGATCTGCCCGAGAAGCTGCCGCGCATCCCGCGCTAGGGAGAGCAGTTATGGTGAATTGGTTTGTGCCACTTGCCGCGCTGCTGGGCATGCTGGTTGGCGGGATAGTGAACTGGCTGGCAGATTACCTGCCCTACACTGTTCGACTGGGCCCACCGCGCTACCCAGATGACTCAGCGCGTCCGCTCACAGCGTGGCTAGGCGTGAGTGCATTTCTGCTCGGCAGGCACAGTGCGCGCAGCGGCGCTGCGCTCTCGCTGCGCCACCCACTGACCGAGATCGCTGTGGCAGCGCTGTTCGCTTATATCGCCTCGCAGTCGGCGCAGGATGTGCCGCGTGGGCTCTTTTTGATGGGCAGCGTAGCCATCCTAGCACTGATTACGATCATCGACCTAGAGCATCGGATGATCCTGTATCTTGTGATCGTGCCATCGTGCCTGTATGCCCTGTTGGGCGCAGCGCTGCTTGGTGAGCGGCTGGTGCCCCACCTGCGCTTCACAGACTACCTGATCGGCGGGGCGGTGGGCTTTGGGCTATTTTTCATGATGTACTTGGGCGGCATGCTGTTCAATTACATCGCCTCGAATGCGCGTGGCGCGCCGATCACAGAATCTGCCTTTGGCGATGGCGATGTGCTGCTGGCAGCGCTGGCAGGCTTCATGCTGGGCTGGCAAGCGCTCATCTACGCAGCGCTGATTGCAGTTTTTCTGGGCGGATTGGGAGCCTTCATCTATTTGGGCGGACGTCTGTTGTTGCGTGGGCGCTATGAGTGGTTCACGGCGCTGCCATACGGACAGTACATCGTCTTCGGCACCTTGATCATGCTCCTGTGGCGAGCGGAGACGCTAGCATTGTTCGGCGTGCGCCTGAGCTGAGTTGCCGATCTGCGCAGGGCACGCTACGCTTAGCATATACGTTTGATAGTAGGTAACGCCCTATGACATTGGCTTCACAAGCGCCCGTCCACTTAGATGGGGGGGGCGAATCAGGTGATCGTCTCGAGGAGCCCTGCGACGGGGCGCAAGCTAGGTGAGGTGCCCATCACGCCGCCGAGCCAGGCGCCTGCCATCATGCAGCAAGCGCGCGCAGCGCAAATGCGCTGGTTCGAGGCGGGCTTGCCCTTCCGCCTTGAAGTGATGCGCGCCTGGCAAGAGAGGCTGCGCCGCAATTTCGATTGGTTGGTGGGGATGGTAGTGGCTGAGCAAGGCAGGCCGCCTTTCGAGGCGCTGACCGAGTTCCTGACCGCCATCGAACTGATCGCCTACTACCGCCGCCTCGCGCCGCGCGCCCTAGCGCCGACGCGCCACTTTGTCCTGCTC
>JBDNDQ010000104.1:0-5043 GCA_046719055.1 Aggregatilineales bacterium
GATCTGCGTTTCGCTCATCTCAAGCTGCAGATGGCGTCGCTCGAGGGCGGGGCTATACTCCTCGATGGCTTGTTGGGCTAGCTCCCCGATGATCACAGGCGCCATGAAGGCATCGACTTGATTAGCAGCCAGACGCGCCATGACCACAACCTCGTTCATCACCGTCTGCAGACGCTGCACACCTGACACGGCGAGATTGGCAAGCTGTGCATAGTATGGATTGACAGTGGGATCGGCTTGCAGCTGCTGATGTAACATCTGCACATAACCTGAGAGTACAGTCAGCGGCGTGCGCAGCTCATGCGAGACCTGTGTAAGAAAAGCGGTTTTGGCGCGCTCCAGGTTGCGCAGCTCGGCGTTATCCTCTTGCAGCTTGCGCACAGTGCGCTCCAGCTGGCTAGTTAGGTCGGCTTGCATCTCTTTGGTAGCGCGCCGATGATCAGCGTCATCCAGCTGCTCAGTGCGCCCCTCTAGAAAGTCGCGGATGGTGGCTGCGAGCGTGCGCGAGTCAATTGGCTTAGTGATATAGCCGATGCAGCCCGCTGCCAGGGCGCGCTGGCGCATCTGTTTATCGTTATGGGCTGTCACTGCTACGATGGGTAGGTTCTCGCCGGCGATAGCGCGGATGCGCACGGCGATGATCTCACCTGAAAGATCGGGCAGATTCAAGTCGGTCAGCACCAGGTCGGGCGTCTGCTGCTGAAGGATATCCAAGCCCTCTAGACCATTTTGTGCCGTTAACACTTCGAAGTCGCGCTGTAAGATTTTGCGCACGAGGTTGCGGGCATGGGCGTCATCTTCGATATATAGGATCGTCCGTCTCTCAGTCACGGCAAGTGCATCTTTCGGCTGTTGATCAGAGAATTGCGGTAGACTCATGCTCTACGCTTTTTTTCATCATAGTGGTAATTGCGAGCCCCATCTCTCTCAAAGGTCTATCGATTGAAGGTAATGAGGCGGCTATGAGCGTATCAATCTTTCGTGCATCTTTCAGGCACGTAGGCGGGTTGTGCCTCGCGATTGCCTGTGTACTGCTGATGCGGGCATCTCAGGCGGGAGCAGAGCTGTGCCCGGGCGTATGGTTCACCGCTTGGGCTGCCGATGAATTGCCTGAGCCAACCGTCTACACGCGCACCAGCACGCTAGAGCTGCCCGGCGAGCCGCAAGGCAGCTACACAGGTGAGATCAGCAGCGGGCGCGCGCGCCGCAGTGCCGTTGATCTGGCTTGCCTGCCTAATCGCCCGTTTCTGGGCACTGAGCTCTACTGGCTGCCCGAAGATGAGAGAGGCGCACAGGAGCGCGCTTGGCTACGAGAGCTGCAGCTGGACTTTTTACGCGTTGAGGTAACCGCAGAAGAGGTGCGCACTGCTCAGGCAGCCGATCCCTTCGATCCGTCGTTCAGCCCGACCGACTTCGATTATCAGAGCGGGCGCGGCTGGCGCTTCAACGATCCTGAACTTTCGCTCACCAACATCCTGCCCAATATCGGCGGTGCAGAGGGCGTGGTGCGTTTCCCACTTATGATGGTGATGCACTACGGCGGCGAAACTTACATCGGCAATCCGCCTGATAGCGCTGCCTATGCTGACTACTTCCTCGCCCTCGTCTACTACTACAATGTGGTGCTAGAGCGCGGGATCAAGTACTGGGAAGTGCTGAACGAGCCTGACTGGGGCTACGATGTGCCAGTCCCGCCTCAGACCTACGCTGCAATCTTCCGCCGCGTGGCAGAGCGCGTGCGTGCGCATCCCGATCCGCGCGTCAACAGTATTCGGCTGGGCGGGCCTGTGCTCGGCAGTGGCGATCCGATCGATGGCGACTATCCTACAGGCTTCGCCAACCGCACCAGCAATGGCGACCGCGCCTGGCGCGCCTACATCCCGACTTTATTGGCAGAAGGCTCGCGCCAGGGCGCCCGTGATGTCGGGTTCCTCAGTTGGCACGATTACGGCAGCGATACTTGGGATGTACCGAACAATATCTACCGTCTAGAGAACATCTACGCGCTTTACAATCGGGTTAATGCGCTGTACGCCTACAGCGAGGCTTACGGCGTGCCATTGCCGCTAGTCGTCTCCGAGATGAACCTAGCAGCCGGGCGGACGCTGCCGCAATCAAAGGAGTACTACAAGAACTTCTATGCGGCGCTCTGGCACACTAGCGCGCTGAACACCTACCTTGCCACAGGCAAAGTGCGCATGCTTTCGCACTTCTTCTGGAAGGGCAGCGACTTCTGGCCGAAAGGGCTCGTCTATCAGGATGTCGACTCGAACAATGCGCTGGTGCGTAATCCCGTTTGGTGGGCCTACCGCGAGTACATCGCCCATACCGAGCAGAAAGTCCTAGCCGCCTACACAGGTTTGCAGGATCGCTGGTTAGACGCTATCGTGACGACCGATCCTGAAGGGCGAGTTGTGCGCCTAATCGCCGTGAACAAGAGCGACTCGCCCCGCGCCATCGACTTCGCCTTCGACGCGCCAGCGGACTTCGGTAGAGCAGTTCTGATCAGCAAACGCACTATGCAAGCGGGCGGCGATGGTCTGTACGGCGCGCCCTTCGCCCAACCGCTCATCACGGATGTTTACCGTTGGCAGCCCGTTCAGCTCGCGCCTGAGCGCCAAATCCGCTACGCCGAGACCTTACCGCCACGCACGATTGTCTACTATACGCTTCAGCAACGCTGAGCTGAAAACTAGCCGCTTGCTATGCTATAATGCAGCCCTAACTTTGAGCTATCAGGAGGTACGGAGGCAGTGTTTCGTAAGATCAACGCAGGCATTTTGCTCGGCTGCATCGGCTTTGTGGCGCTGATTCTCTCAGTGCGCGGCTTGATCGCCGTGCGCGCACAAGGCACTGAGCTGCTCACCAATAACGGTATGGACTCATATGTCGGTGGGCCCGGCGGCGTGGTACCAACAGGCTGGACGCTGACGGCAAACGTGCCAGTCAATTCATCCAAGCAAGACTGGGTTTTCAACGAATTCCCTGGCTTCGGCTCATCATGGAAGGTGGATACATCCAACTATACCTTCACTATGAACGCCTACCAGTTCGTGGCGGGCGTCCGCGCTGGCACGCCGCTTGTTTTCACAGCCTATGCGAACGTCTTCACCTGCAATCGGCAAGATTCGTGCATCGGCGCTGATACGCCTCGTACCTCCCAGCGTGAGTCGAACGCGCGAACGCGCATCGGTATCGATCCGACAGGCGGCACTAACCCGAACGCGCCAACAGTCCGTTGGTCGCCTTACATCCAGCCCTTCGACCAATTCCTGCCTATGACGATTGAAGCACGCTCTGAGAACGATAACGGCGTCACGGTTTTTCTCAACGCCACGCAGGATGTCGGCATGCTGCTCAATCACGTCTACTGGGATAATGTGAGCTTGCGCGCCGGCGTCGGCAGCGGTGGGGCGGGCGTACCGGTGCCAACTGTGCGCCGCGATGTGCCTTTCGTCACGCCGCAGGGCATGCAGCCCGATGGCAGCATCATTCACGTGGTGCAAGAGGGCGATACACTCGCCTCTATCGCTGTTGCCTACGGCATCACTGTCTCGGAGCTGCGCCGTCTGAACAACATCCCGCCCGAAGAGTTCGTAATCCGACCTGGACAGCGCCTACTCGTCAAGACGCCCGCACCCAACGTCACCTACATCGTGGTAACGGCAACCCCAACACCTGACCCGAATGCCTCGCCAACGCCTAGCTTCACACCGTTCATCGTGCTGCCGACCAACACACCCATCCGCATCATCCCGATCACCATTGTGCCTGCCACGCCCATCCCAACTGGCCAGAGTTTGATGCCGACCAGCGTCCCGCGCCTGCGCATCCCGCCACAAGACCCACGCCGCATCCTGACTGTGCCGATCCGTCCGCGCAGCACTTTCCCGCCGCCCTCCGACTCTGGCAGGCTACCAACTGTTGAGAGTGTCGCGCTCAGCGTAAGCGCAACACCGACCAACTCACCATCTACTTCGTCGCTGCCGAGCGCTATGCCTTTGCAAGGCGTTGATTTGCCCTCTACCACGCCTGCAGGCATGACAGTCTTGATCATCACCACCCCGACTGCCCTACCTACAGAGCTGCCGCCTACCCTGCCCCCAACCACAGCACCCACCGTTGTGCCCAGCCCCGAAGCCATAGCCGTCGCCGCCTCGCCAACAGGATTGCCAACCGCTGCCTCATCGACCGCTGTGCTGTCAACTCAAGTCGCTGCCATCCCGACGATCGCTCAAGACCTGGCTGTGCCTGATCAGGCACAGCTGTGCATCATCGCCTTCGATGATGCCAACACGAACCGCCTGCGCGATCAAGGCGAGCCGCTGCTGGTTGGTATGCAAATCAGCCTGCTGCAAGATGGGGTCGAAGTACAGGCGCTCAGCACAGCAGCAGTTGCGCCCGCCTGCTTCACGGAGCTCGCCGAAGGCACTTACACGCTGATCGCCGTCCCGCCTGAGACCTATGGCATGACGACACCTCAGCAAGTCCAAGCGCAAGCGCAGCGCGGCGTCACCCTACTGGTGAGTTTTGGCGCTGCTGGCAGCTATCAATCTACAGCCGTGTCCGCCGTCCTGGAGCTGCCGCCACCGTCGAGTGCTGCTCGGCCTGATGCACAACGTGGGCCGCTGCTCACCTTCGTGCTGGATAACTTTGGCCTCGTCGTTGCGCTGCTTGCTGCCCTGACGTTGATCAGCGGCTTGAGCGTCGCCCTGATTGTGCAGCGCAGCTGAGCATGTCCTGCTACAGCCGCCGCGCTTTCTTGAACTTGCTCGGCTTGAGCGTTATCTGGCTGAGCCTACTTCGCCTCGCTCGTGCCAATGCCGCGCCTTTCCGCATCTACCTAACTTTTGACGACGGGCCGACCACTAGTCTCGATGGGAGCGGTGCTACAACGGACGTCCTCGATATCCTGAAGGGCGAGAATGTGCCTGCCACCTTCTTTCTGCATGGAATTGCCGTCAACGCTTGGGAAAGCAGCACCTTAGCGCGCATGATCAACGAAGGGCATGCCATTGGCAATCACTTGTGGCAGCATGATGG
>JBDNDQ010000105.1:0-4759 GCA_046719055.1 Aggregatilineales bacterium
AGTCACAGTTGGCATCGGCAAGGGCGCGGCGCTGGGCATCTTGTTCAAAAATAGCACCGCGCTGGAGCAATTGCGCAGGGTGGATGCCATTGTCCTGGATAAGACGGGCACGCTGACGCGCGGAACGCCCAGCCTGACCGATGTAGTGCTGAGCTCGACCTGGTCTGGGACGCGCCAGACGGTTTTACTACTTGCAGCATCGGCCGAGCGCGGCAGTCAGCATCCACTGGGCGAGGCGCTAGTACACGCTGCCGAGTCCGAAGGTCTGGCCCTGCACGAGCCGAGCGCCTTTGAGGCGTTGGCTGGGCAGGGCGTGCGCGCCCAAGTCGATGGTCACCGCGTTTGGGTGGGCAGTGAAGCCTTCATGCGGGGCGAGGGCATCGCCTTGAACGGCTTGGAAGACGAGGCGGCCCGTCTGCGTGCGGAGGCGAAGACGGTGCTCTGGGTGGCGGCGGATGGGCAAGCCATCGCGCTGATCGGGGCGGCAGATACGCTCAAGCCGGGCGCAGCCGAGGCAGTTGGAGCCCTACGCGCGCTCGGTAAGCGTGTAATCATGCTGACGGGCGATAACGCGATGACTGCGCAGGCCGTTGCGGCAGCCGCAGGCATTGAGCGCGTCGTAGCGGATGTGTTGCCAGCTGAGAAGGCGGCGGCGATCGCGGCGCTGCAGGCGGAAGGGCTGCGCGTGGCGATGGTCGGCGATGGGGTGAACGATGCACCAGCTCTGGCGCAAGCCGACGTGGGCATTGCGATCGGCACAGGGACCGATGTGGCGATTGAGTCGGCGGATGTGACGTTGATGCGCGGCGATCTGCGAGTCTTGCCACAAGCGCTCAAGCTCTCCCAGCTGACCATACGTACCATCCGTCAGAACCTGCTGTGGGCGTTTGGGTACAATGTGGCGCTCATTCCAGTGGCCGCAGGCGCTCTAGCCATCCTGCCGAATGTGCCAGAGGCGCTTGCGCAGTTGAATCCGATGCTAGCTGCCCTCGCGATGGCATTCAGCAGCGTCAGCGTGGTGACGAATAGCTTGCGCCTGCGCGGAGAGCGTCTCTAGCGCCAAGCGGCAGACTTTGTGCTAAAATAGCGCCGCTTCTATGGTTATACGGAGACACTATGGCTGACTCTCACGCGCCGATCATTGTCAAGCTGGGTACCAGCGTACTGACCGACGGCACGCGCCATATCGCGCGCCGCCGCATGCTAGAGATCGTGCGGCAGGTGGCGTATTTGCACGATCAGGGGCACGCGATTGCGCTTGTCTCCTCAGGCGCGATCGCCGCTGGGCGCGAGGCGCTTGCCTATCCTGATCTCGATCCCTCGCTGCCGCGCAAGCAGATGCTGGCAGCCGTTGGGCAAGGCCGGCTGATCCAAATTTACAGCGAACTGTTCGGCATCTTCGGCATCACGGTGGGGCAGGTGCTGCTCACCCGCAGCGACCTGAACAATCCTGTTGGGCGCCTGAACGCGCGCAACACGCTTCACACGCTCTTTGCCTATCGCGTCGTGCCGATCATCAACGAGAACGACACAGTTGCCACTGAAGAGATTCAGGTCGGCGATAACGACAACCTCTCGGCGCTGGTGGCAGACTTGGTCGATGCCGCGCTGCTCATCCTGCTGACTGATCAGCGCGGCTTGTTCGAGGCTGACCCGCGCACGCACCCTGAGGCGGCGCTGATCCCCTACGTGACGCATATTGATGAGTCGGTCTGGGCGCGGGCAGGCGGAGCCTCTAGCGGTCTGGGCACGGGCGGCATGGTGACTAAGCTGCAAGCAGCGCAGTTTGCCACACAGCGCGGCACGCCGACCGTGATCGCTGATGGGCGCTTGCCCGACGTGATTGTGCGCGCTGTGCAAGGCGAATCCGTCGGCACCACTTTTGCCTCAGCGCCACAAAATGCCCATCTACAAGATCACAACGGACTCTGAGCGCGCAGGCGCGCTTGGCGCCTCAGTCAGGCCTAGCTCCGCCTTCAGGAAGCGCTTCACCACGTGGACAGGGATCGCAAAGCCGACTTCCGGGCCCGTGATCAGCGTATTGAGGCCGACCAGTTTGCCTGCCGCATCCAGCAGCAGCCCGCCCGAGTGACCAGGCCGTAACCGCAGGCTGAGGGCAAGCCACTCGCGTCCATCGGCGGGCATCTCAGGCAGCTCGGCGCCGCTCCCGATGACTACGCCGCCTGTCAAGCCGCTCTCCACGCCATAGGGGAAGCCCAGCGCAAAGACCCACTCGCCAGGCCGCAGTCGCTTTGAGTCGCCCAGCGCAACCGTCGGCAGGTTGCTGAGCTCGATGCGCAGCGCTGCCAAGTCGTGTTGCTTATCAGTCGCGATCACGCGCGCCGCCACCTCGCGCCCATCGAAGAGGGCAACACGCAGCGAACCACTCCCGATCACGTGTGCGTTGGTGACGATCAGCCCATCGCTGTGCCAGATCGACCCAGAGCCGTTGCCTTCGCCCCAGCCGCGTCCACTCCTGATGCGCACCAGGCTGCGCCGCGCGCTCTCGGCCAGGCTGCTCAGACGCTCGCTGAGCGCTTCAAGGATGCTCATGCCGCCCTCCTAGCGCTCTGGGCGCTCACCAACCGTGACGGATAAGCTCTGCAGCGCGCCGCCGCGCACGAGCACCAGCGGGATAGCTTTGCCGATGCAATCGCCTTGCAAGGCGCGGATCAGGTCTTCGGGGCCGTTCAGGCGCGCCTGATCGAAGCGCACCAGGATATCGCCAATCAGGACGCCAGCTGCTTCAGCGGGGCTGTCAGGCTCAACTGAGGCGACCAACAAGCCATAGCGCTGCTCTGCCACTTCGGCCAGTGCGGGCGAGAGCTTGACTGCCTGCGTGCCGACCCCCAAATAGCCGCGCTGCATTTTGCCGTGCTTGAGCAGCGTTTCCACCACGCGGCGGATAGTGCTTGTGGGGATGGTCAGGCTGATGCCGCGCATAGCGCTCGTATTCAAGCCCAGTACACGCCCGCCCGCACTCACCAGCGGGCCGCCCGAAAAGCCAGGATACATCACCACATCCGTCTGCACGAACGGATCGATCTGCATCCCGGCGGGCAGCTTATCGCCCGACTCTAGCGCCGAGACCACGCCGAGCGTCGCCATGATCCGTTCGCCGGGGCGCCCGAGCGCTAAGACTAGCTGACCGACTCGGATTGTCTCGGGCGAGGCCCAATGCGGTATCGGTAGGTCGCACTCGGCGCGCAAAAGGGCTAGATCGCTGGATGGGTCGCGCCCGACGAGCGTCGCCGAAATGCGTTTGCCATCTGGCAGGCCGATGTGTATGTCCTCATCGCGCTCGACGACATGGCTAGCCGTCACGATCAGGCCGTGCTCCCACATTATCCCGCTAGCAGGCAGGCGTCGGCGCGCCTCTATGCGCAGCACGCTCGCCCCGATTTGCTCGGTCAGCGCCGCCATCTCATCGGAAAGGTTCTGCAAAACGTCAGACATCGCTGTGCTCCTTTGGGCTATCTGCCAATCGTCTGAAGGATACAGCCTAACAGCTCAGGCATGTATCCTACCTTTGCATGGCGCGCGCCCGTCAATTTGGGTAGGAATCGGTGGGCGAGGTGTGGTAAACTAGGCTGCACACAGTGCACGCCGCCAAACTGACCGTGTTGTTGAGGCGGAGCGTGCGTATAATAAGCGTTATGGTTGAGTAGGCAATCGGGAGAGGGCACTATGCAGGTGTGTCCAAACTGCAAGCACCTGAATCGGACTGGGGTTGTTTTTTGCGAGAACTGCGGCGCTAGCTTGCTGGGTGATGTGCCACTTGGCACACGCGCCATTAGCAGCGCGCCGCAGCCTGCCGAAACGCGTGAGGCTGTTGCCGTCATCAAAAGCGCAGAGCCATTCCCGGCAGATGTCATGTTGCGCATTGAGATTCCCGATGCAGAGCCGATTTTGCTCAAGCAGAAACGTGAGACGATCTTTGGGCGGCGCGATCCTGCTACTGGCGCCATGCCCGATGTGGATATGACCCCTTTTGCGGGCTATCGTATGGGCGTCAGCCGCCGCCACGCTGCCATCCGCCGCACTGAGAACAACCAACTTGAGCTGTGGGATTTAGGCAGCAGCAACGGTACCTACCTAAACGGCGTGCGGCTGGCCGCTCATCGCCCTAATCGCCTGAACGACGGTGATGAGATTCGTCTTGGGCAGATGGTGATGCGCGTGCGCTTTATGTATACGGCGCGCTCTCTGCCACACGACCCAAGTGAGGATGACACGCGCAAGCGCACCTAAGTCACAGCTTATGGAGAAATGACCTTGAAAGTGACCCTTCGTTGGCTTCTGTGCCTGATCATGCTGGCCCTTGTAGCCTGCGGCGCGCCTGCCAGCCCCACGCCAGCGCAAAATGCACCTACCCTAGTTGCACCAACTCTACCACCGACTGTCCCGCCAGTCACGGCGCCTGCCGAGCCACCCACGCACGCCCTACAGGCCTCGCCTGTGCCGCCCACTGCAACTGCATTGGCTCAGCCACCCACACCAACCGCCATCCCAACGCAGGCTGAGCCGCCCACTCAAGCCGAGCCACCTACGCAGCCCCCACCAACAGAACGTCCGACACCTATCGTGTTGCGCGAGGGCGAGCCGCGTATTTTTGCCTATAATCCCAATCGCAGCCGCCTGGTCTTCTACGATTTAAGCGGCAATGCGCAGGACTTAACCGTCGGCAGCGCCCGCGCACTAGCCATCCCTTGCCTGAGCTACGAGAATAACCTGGTGCTGCACTTCGGCAGCGATCATC
>JBDNDQ010000106.1:0-4495 GCA_046719055.1 Aggregatilineales bacterium
CTACTTCCTTGCCGCCAATGGCAGCGTGGAAACTCAGGCAATCCTGCGGCGTGTAATCGAAGCGCCCGGCGGCCTTCCAGCGGTACTCAAGGTAGGTGCTGAAGCCGGCATTGGCGGCGATCTGCTGCCGCACGTTCAAAAACTTGATCCACAGCGTGTTGAGGACCTCGCGATCGGCTAGGTAGCGCTGGTGAGCAAGCCGCCAAGCTCCCTCACGCACAGCCCGGTCGGGATTATGCGCCACGACTTGCAAGCGTGGCAGCGGCACCTCTTCGCCTTCCCACGTCACAGTCTGTGCGCCGACGATCTTGTCGTACTCAGTGCCCAGCTTCTGCTCCTCCACGAAGAGCGGCAGGTTCGCCTCGCGGAAAATCTCTAGCTCCACGCGCATGTTGCGCAGCGGCACCTCGAATCCCTCAGGCTGCAAGCCGCTGGCCACCAGCTTGCGCTGCAAGAGGTTATTCGCCATTTGCAAGGGCGGCAACATGCTCTCCACGTAACTCAGGTAGCGCCGCTCTGCTTCAGCGTCGGCGGTATTCTGCGAGTTGGCGACAGCCAGTCGCGAAAGGACTTCCATAATCAGATCGCCCAGCTGAGTCCAGCCCTTCAGCCACGTCCCGATGTTCTCTGCCGTCAGCTCGGTCTCGTGGAGCGCCTGAAAGTACGGTTGATAGTGCTCCATGCGCCAGTCGATCGCCTCTAGCGCATTCTTAGGTAGGTTCTCAAACATTTTTGGCTCCTCAGCGAAAAGTCACAGCTGTATTGTGGCACACATCGGTAGAATTGAGTAGATTTTTCGGCTAAAAGTCCGAGAGAGGCATGTGGATGCGGCACTGGCTAATTGGATTGCTGATCAGCGGCTCTCTGCTCTTGCCAGGTGCGGCGCTGCAGGGGCAGATGCTCTTGCGCTACGGCGATGCCGTGCAAGGCACGCTCAGCGCTGCCCAACCCGAGGCGCGCTACCGCTTCAGCGGGCGCGAGGGCGACGCTGTGCTGATCACAGCTGAGGCGGCCGATCCCGATGCCCTTGATCCGCTTATCATGCTGCTCGACGCCGATCAGCGCCAAGTTTTTGCGCTGGACGATAACAGCGGCGGCGGTGTCAACGCGCGTCTGCGCCACATTTTGCCGCGCAACGGTGACTATCTGATCAAGGTAATCGGGGCGCCGAACAGTCAGCGCAGCAGCGGCGTCTTCCGCCTGAGCCTAAGCCTGCTCAATCCAACGCCGACGCCCTCAGGGCTCAGTGATGCGCCGCGCCTTGCCCAGCTCCCAGCGGGCGAGACGCTGCGCGCCGAGCTGAGCGATCAAGCGCCGTTTCGCCTGTACGCTGTGTATGCTGCTGCCGAGCAGCCCTTGAGCATCGCCTTGCGCCTTGAGAGCGCCCTGCCTGTCGGGATGTACCTCTACAGCCACGACTTCGAGCGGCGCTACGTCACGGCGGAGCTGACCGATCAGCTCACCTTCACGCCAAGCGCCGATGGCTGGTACTGGTTGGTGGTCTCGCGCCTCGGCGCGGCAGGTGGGAGCGTTTACACGCTCAGCCGCAGCGCAGAGCCGCCCAAGCGCTCGGCGTTGGCAGAGGGCATCCGCCTGGTGGCGGGCACGGCCCACAGCGGTGCGCTCAGCCCGCGTTTCGCCACGCTCTACCACTTCGAGGCGCAAGGCGGCAGCCGCGCCGACCTGCTCTTGCAATCTCAAGGCGCGCTGCCCGCCCTGATTCTGCTGGGCGATGAGCGCTTTGAGCAAGTGGCAGTCGGCGAGGGGGCGCTGCGCTCTGTCGAGCTAGGGCGCAGCGGCAGACACTACGTCATTGTAGCGCGCAGCGGCGGCGTGAACGATACTACCAGCGGGGACTACACCCTCACGCTCAGCGGCGCCCTGACGCCGCCTGCCACGCCGACTCCTGTGCCACCGCCGCCTATCCTGCCCATCCGCTCTGGCCAGGTGCTGCGCGGCATCCTGGACGATCAGCGCTACATCGCTTACTACGCTTTCAGCGGCAAACGCGGCGAAATCGCTCAAATCGCGCTGATCGCCGAGAGCGGCTCCCTACGACCGACGCTTTATCTGTACGTCTACCAGGCTGAGCAGGCACGTCTGATCGAGAGCGCCGCAGCCGACGCTGCACAGACGCGTAATGTGGAAATTCAGACCGTTTTACCTGAGACGGCAACGTATCTGCTCGTGGTGACGCGCTACGACGCTGCACAGGGCACAACGCAAGGTGCCTACGCTGTTCAACTGACTCTCATAGAGCGGTAAGCTGTCGACTTGACTTTTAGGGCAGAAAAGTTTGATTCGCCTTACAGAACGCCCTTGCTATAATCTGAGCTTGTGCATAGGGAATTCAAGGAAGCGCATGTTTAGATTCGAGCTGCAAGCACAGAGCGGTGGGGCGCGTGCAGGCGTCTTCCACACGCCTCACGGCGCGATACCGACGCCTGTATTTGCGCCCGTTGGCACGCAGGCAACCGTTAAGGCGATGCAGCCACGCGAGCTCGACGAGCTAGGCGCAACCTTGATCCTGGCCAACACCTATCACCTATATCTGCGCCCTGGCGATGCGCTGATCGCCCGTAGGGGCGGCTTACATCGCTTCATGGCATGGGAGCGCCCGATCTTGACCGATTCGGGCGGCTTTCAAGTCTTCAGTCTGGATGCGCTGCGGCGCATCGATGCTGACGGTGTCACATTCCGCAGCCATCTGGATGGCTCGATCCATCGCTTCACACCTGAAAAGTCAATTCAGATACAGCACAATCTCGGCGCCGATGTGATCATGTGCTTCGACGAATGCCCGAAGCCGCATAATCGGGATGATGTGCGCGCCGCCTGCGACCGTACACACGCTTGGGCGCTGCGCTGCCTCGAAGAACATGCCCGCAGCGGCGATCCAGAGCGGCAGGCGCTCTTTGGCATCGTGCAGGGCGGGATTTTCCCCGATCTGCGCGCCGAGTCTGCCCGCTTCCTAACTCAGCTCGGCTTTGTCGGCTACGCGATTGGCGGCTTGGCCGTCGGTGAGAGTAAGGCTGAGATGCTGGCTACGCTTGAACACACTCTGCCGCTCCTGCCGGCTGATCGTCCGCGCTACTTGATGGGCGTGGGCAGCCCTGAAGACTTGGTCAACGGGGTAGCGCGCGGCGTGGATATCTTCGATTGTGTGTTGCCCACACGTATGGCACGGCACGGCGCCGCGCTGACACGGCGTGGGCGTCTGAACATGCGTAACCTCAACTATGCTGAGGATGATGCGCCGCTGGAAGCAAGCTGCACCTGCTACACCTGCGCACACTTCTCACGCGCCTATCTGCGGCACTTGGTTAAGAGTGACGAACTGCTCGGCCACCAATTGCTGACCCTACACAACCTTCACTTACTCCTAACTCTGATGCGAGAGATGCGTGCCGCTATCTTGGCGGGCACGTTTGATGCCTACGCGGCGAACTTCTTAGCGGCGTATCGCCCAACCAACAAGGAGGCTCCCGCGCCATCGAGCCTGTGACGGCGCACGCATCTCTGGGGGCTGGCAGCCGCCTAGACGGCAAGTCGGCTGTGTGCTGAGGCTGCTTCAGGCATTTAGCTTGGGGCACGTCAGGTTTTGTTACGCCTACTTGGAAGAAGTTGAGCGGCTTGAGTTGACAACCGGTCTGCAGCACAGCCACACAAGGGGCATAAGCGTGTTCTTCACAACCTCTTGGCGATCAGCACGGCGTACCTTCGTTGCACTCTCGCTGGCGCTGGCAGGCTGCCGTGCCGCGCTGCCCGTAGCCAGCCCAACCCCTGAGATCGTCTCGCTAAGACTGCTGGTAGATAGCGCTAGCGCACCTTTGTTACGCGATCTGGCCGAGAGCTTCCCCGCAAGCAACGCAGCCATCGTGTGGGATATCCTGCCACTGGAGCCGCGCCGCGCCCTGGCCGAGCTGGGACGTGGCGAAGTCCCGTTTGCTGTCCTGAGTTACCTGCCCGATTCGCGCCTTGTGGCAGAGGGCGGAAGCTTATGGGCAACGCCGCTTGGGCAGGTCGGGATTGCGTTGGTGGTGCATCCCAGCAACCTGATCAGCAACCTGACGCCCGCTCAGGCGCGCGCGCTGCTGCGCGGGCAGGTGCGCAGCTGGGCAGAGTTAGGCGGCGCAGATCGGCCTGTGCAGGTGGTGACGCGCCCGGCTGAGAGCAGTGAGGCAGCTATTGTGCAGGCGATCCTTCTGGGCAATCAGCCGATCACGCGCACAGCGCGCCTGGCGCCCACCAGCCAAAGTGTGCTCGACCTTGTGCGCGCCGATCCCAACAGCATTGGATATGTGGCAACGGGCTACGTGGGCGAGGGCGTACGCGTCGTAGCTTTTGATGGCGTCTTGCCGACGCCTGAGGCGCTCACGGTAGGTACGTATGCGCTGCGGGCGCCGATTTTAGTGGTGGGCAGCGCCGAGCCCGCTAACGACCTGTACCGAGCCTTCTTCGCCTGGATTCAAAGCCCAGAGGGGCAGCGCTAGAT
>JBDNDQ010000107.1:0-4145 GCA_046719055.1 Aggregatilineales bacterium
CCTCACGGAAGAAGCGCGTGCTGTGGCAAACCTACATCATCCGAACATTGTCACAGTCTATCAGTTTGGGCAGGGCGAGAACCTCTACTACCTCGCTATGCGTCTGTTGGAAGGGCAGACGCTGCTGCAAAAGCTGAAGCGCCTGCGCACACAGAAGAAATTTATTGAGAATGACCTGCTCCTTAGCATCGTGGATGACGTGAGCGCCGCGCTAGACTACGCGCACAGCAAAGGCGTCATTCACCGCGATGTGAAGCCTTCCAATGTGATGCTGAACGACGATAGGCGCGCTATTCTGATGGATTTCGGCTTGCTGATGGAAAAAGGCGGCGATAATACGCTTGGCACTGCCTTTGGCACGCCGCGCTATATCGCGCCTGAGCAGGCTGTTGCCTCAGATCGAGCTGTGCCGCAGAGCGATATCTACTCGCTCGGCGTCATTGTTTACGAGATGGTGACCGGGCAGACGCCGTTCGATGCAGACTCAGCCATGAGCCTCGCTCTGTTGCATATCTCGACTCCGCCGCCTCCACCGCGCTCTGTGCGCCCTGAACTCTCAGAGGCGGTTGAACGAGTCATCCTGAAAGCGCTAGAGAAGCGCCCTGAGGCGCGCTGGCAGACTGCTACGCAATTCGCTAAGGCGCTGCGCGAGGCGTTCAGCGGCAAGACGATGCACATCAAGCTCAGCGATGAGGTGATCAGTCCTGCGCTGCCAGCTGACCCTGCTCCAACGTCCATCCTGCCCGCTGGCCAGGTGGCTATTTCGAAGCCTGCACCGAGCGCCCCCACCGTGCCCGATGAGTCCACGCTGCGAGATACCAACCCTTCACGAGCTTCTATCCTGCAGCGCCAGAAGCAAAAACGTACCACTCAGACACCATTGTGGGCGTTCACGCTCTTGGCAGGCATGATCGCGGGCATCAGCGCTCTGCTCGCTTATCTGCTCACACCGCAGGCGAGCCCGCCTTTCCTGTCAGCCGAGAGCGGCTATTTCGCACTGCCTGCTGTGCGTTTTGTCTATGCAAAAGACCTGTTCGTCATCTACAACGCCAGCGCTCAGGCCCTACCGTTGGGCGAGCTGCGCTTTGAACAAGGTAACCGAGCGGCTGCTTTTCCGCGCAGCCTGATCCTACAGCCCGAACAATGCACAGTCATTCGCACCACCCCAAATGTGCCGTTACCTAGCACCTGCCCTAACCCTGAGCGCCCGCTCACCCTTGCCCGCAACGAGGCGCCGTTCTGGGAAGCCAGTGCCGCTTTGGATGCTTTCCGTGTGCTGCGCGGCGATCAAACGCTCGCCATCTGCTCGACGCGCTTGAACACCTGTGAGATTGTGAGCATGCCCTAACTTTTCGAGGAGAATCTGCCATGTCACCTAATCTGGATGCCATGTTGCGCAGCGCTATCGAGCACGTCAAGGCAAATCGCAAAGCAGAGGCGCGCCGCCTGCTTGAGCAGATTGTGAGTGTTGACCAGATGAACGAACAGGCGTGGCTGTGGCTGAGCGCATGCGTGGATACTGCTGAAGAGCAGGCAATCTGTCTTGAGAACGTTTTAGATATCAATCCTAACAACCAGAAGGCCATCAAAGGGCTGCAGGCCCTGCAAGCACGCCATGCCCCGCCAGCTGCCGATCCGTTTGCGAGTTCACCCTTTAGCAGCGCGCCTGCCGCCGATCCTTTTGCGGACTCGCCCTTCAGCAGTACATCGCCTCAGCTGCCTGCTACGCCCACTAGCGTTGAGTGGGGCAAAAGCTCCGGGAGTGCGCCTGCGCGTGGCAGCAGCGTGCCTGCATTTTCGGATGAAGACTACGATGCGTGGCTGGCAAACTTGCCGCTTGGCACTTCTAACAGCGTCTTTACTAGCACATCGCCTACTGAGGCAGCGCCCTTCCCACTGCCCGCCGATCAGTTCGCCGACGATTTAGACAACTTTGACTTCAGCAGCGTCTACACGCCCGCTCCTAGCCCAAGCGAGCCGACCGAGCTGCCCAGCGCTCCGGCAGTTAGTCCGTTTGGCGAGGCAGATGTGTCGCCTTTTGTGTCAAGCACGTATGAGGATAGCTCGGCGCCTTTCAGCGCCTTCGATGAAGTGCTCTTCGAAGAGCCACAGCCAGACTTATCGCTCTACGAACCGCCTGAAAGCCTTGAGAGCCGACCCTTTGAGGAGGGTGATGATGTGCCGCTGACCTCAGAGGATGTGATGGGCTCAGTGGCTGAGCCCGTGCCAGTCATCCCGCCGCGCCTTCGCAACGTGCCGCCGAGCTTGGTCACAGGCAGGGGACGCAGCAAGCTGGGGAGTAGCGCTGGCCATCACGACCCCTCTGATCCCTTCTCCCGCATTCCAGCTGAGATCGAAGCGGGCTCAGTCCTCTCTAGCTTGCCAATCGGGGTGATTGCGCTGGCCGGCTTAAATGCAGTGGCGGCCATTGTGCTGATCATCAACTTATTCAGCAGCTAAGAACGTGCCACTGCCAAAAAACTGGGCAGTGGCACGCCTTGTTTCCTACTGATGGCGGATCAACCCGTCAGTTGCCAAGATTGGAGGGGTCTGGCGCAGTCAGCTCAAAGTCCCACGTTGTGCCGTTGATTGTAATCGCATCGATAGCGCCATCATAGCCAGCAAAGCTACCTATGTTGAAAACAATGGCAGGCGAGTCTTGGTCAGAAGGTGCTCTGAGCACTGCTGAAGGGAACTTAGCTATGACGGTAGCAAAAGGGACGTTCATCAAATAGGCAGGACACCGCCCACCAGGCCCATCATAGCTGTACCAACCGTCTGAAGCGCTCATGGCGTTGTGTGTGATCCACGAGCCAACTGAGCCAGCAGATGGCGCAAAGTCAAGGCGGCAATCAGGTAGGTCAGGCTTGCCTGTCGTGTTGATGTAGACATTCACGTACCAGTCGTTCGTGACACTGCCCAAGCGGTACGTGCTATAGCTGATTTCTAGTTTGTTGAGCGGCGTATCATTGTAGTCTTTGCGCCCCATTATGAGCTTGGTATCAGGCTCAGCAAGCGTGACGCGATAACTACCTGTCCCGAGCAGCGGTGTGCTAGGCCCGTCTACAAATTCGGCAAAGGCAGGCGGAAGTGCTGTGGGGGCTTCGATTAGCCAATTCTGCAGATTGCCAGGATGGACGACAATCGGGCGTGCATTGGAGACATCTGCTGCAGGCTCAAAGTCCCAGCTTGTGTCGTTGATCGTAATTGCATCGATGGCACCGTCGTAGTTAAGAAAATCGCCCATGTTGAAAACAATGACGGGATTGCTTGGGTAGTCTGGCTTGAGCACTGCTGAAGGATATGCAGCTAAAATATCTTTGAAAGAGACGCCCGACGAATAAGCAGGATAACTGAAAGTCGTAGGGCACGTCCCACCACCAGCATTATAGCTAAACCAGCTCGCCGAAGCCCGCGTGGGGTTGTACTTGATCCATGAGGAGGGAGGCGTGGAAACATATGGCGCATAGTCGAGGCGACAATCAGCTACCTCATCACCTGTTACGTCGATGTAAATGTTCACATACCAATCGTTCCCAACAGCATCGGGAGGATATGTGCTGTAGCTGATTCTCAGGCTGCTGAGCGACACGCCGTTATAGTCCGTGCGTCCCAGCGTGATCTTTTGGCCAGTCTTAACTTTGACACGATAGCTGCCTGCACCAAGCGGCGGCGCCCCAGGCCCTTCCACAAATTCAGCAAATTCAGGCGGAGTAGAGTTGGCGGGAGTTCCAATCAGCCAACCCTGCAGATTGCCAGGAGAGACGACAATCGTATCAGCATACGCTGTAGGAACAACGCTCAGGGAAACAAGGACGAGCATCGCAGCAAGTAAAAAACGGATGTACTTCGACATTGCACTAAGCTCCTCTCTACGTTTGATGGGTTGAGTTCATCAGTTTTTTACAAGTTACTGGCAACCACGTCTCCAGGCTATTTCACAGCAGTGCGATATCAGCTGAGGGGGGTTGGCATCACAATCGCTTGACAGCACGTGCCACTGCCCGCCCCTTTCTCGACAGTGGCACGTGCGCTCAGCGCTCAGTCAGCCCGCTGCTTGAGCAGCTCGACGACTGAGCTGGGCAAAGGACAGTGCACCAGCTTGGCAAAGCCTTGATCAGGCTGACCCGTCGCTCTGTGCCGAC
>JBDNDQ010000108.1:0-3626 GCA_046719055.1 Aggregatilineales bacterium
AGTGCAGGTAGAACGCCTCTTCAAGCGTCCAGCCTTCCAGCACGGCTTGGCGGCTCAGACGCACCTTCCCCGTCGGATCAATTGAGGTCACCATCACCATCAGCTCATCGCCGACGGAAATTTCATCTTCGATGTTCTCGATGCGCCGATCCGAGAGCTGGCTGATGTGAACCAGCCCTTCCTTATTCGGCAAGAACTCGACGAAAGCGCCGTACGGCTCGATGCGCGTAACACGCCCTGTGTAGATGCTGCCCGGCACGGCATCTTCGGTCATGCTCTGGACGATCTCCAGCACTTTCTCGGCGTTCGCGCCGACCTCAGAGGAGATGTAGACCGTGCCGTCCTCTTGGATGTCAATTTTGACCCCGTACTTATCCTGTAGGCCGCGCACGTTCTTACCGCCTGGGCCGATCAGTGCACCGATCTTATCCACGTCAATCTTCGTGACCAGCATGCGCGGTGCGTAGCGACTCAGCTGCTTGCGTGGCTCGCTGATGACAGCCGTCATCACCTCTAGGATTTTGAGCCGTGCCTGCCGCGCCTGCTCGAGAGCCTCACCCATCATTACATCGGAGACACCCTTGATCTTCAAGTCCATTTGCAGGGCGGTGATGCCCTTGGCCGTGCCAGCGACCTTGAAGTCCATATCGCCGATATGATCTTCGAGTCCTTGAATATCAGTCAGGATGGCATAGCGGTTGCCATCGGTGATCAAGCCCATGGCGATGCCTGCCACTGGCGCCCTGATTGGCACGCCGGCATCCATCAGCGCCAACGTGCTGGCACAGACCGAAGCCATGGAGGTGCTGCCATTGCTGGAGAGCACTTCGCTGACCACGCGCACTGTGTAGGGGAAGACGTCCTCATCGGGGATCACATAGCGCAGGGCGGTCTCTGCCAGCGCACCGTGCCCAATCTCACGGCGTTTCGGCCCGCGCAGCGCCGTAGTTTCGCCGCTGGCGAAGGGCGGCATGTTGTAGTGATGCATGTAGCGCTTCTCATCTTCAGGATCGAGCCCGTCTAGCTGCTGCACATCGCCGGGCGTCCCGAGCGTTGCTACACTCAAGACTTGGGTCAAGCCGCGCTGGAACAGCCCCGAACCATGCACGCGCGGCAGCAGCCCAACTTCTGCATAGAGCGGCCGAATCTCTGTGAGCGTACGTCCATCTGGGCGCACGCCCTCTTCGAGGATGCGGCGGCGTACCTCTTCAGCGACGACATCCTCATAGCTTGCCATGATCGCCTGTGGGCTATAGGCAGCCGCTTCAGCAGCTGCTTCTAGTGATGAGCTGTATTCAGCAACCAGCTCATCGCGCAGGTCGCTCAGCTCTGCAGCGCGTGAGTCGCGGTCAGTGTATTGGGCGATGATGTTGGCGATCTGGCTGGCTGCACGTGTACGGACGCGCTCCATCAGCTCGGTGTTGGGCCTGGCAGGCTCGTACTCCGACTTCGGCTTGCCGATCTTTGCGCGCATCTCTTCTTGCAAGGCAATGACGGGTTGCATGGCCTGGTGGGCTAGCGAGAGCGCCCGCACCATCGTTGCCTCGTCCACCTCGTTAGCGCCGCACTCAACCATAATGATAGCGTCTTTGGTGCCCGCCACGCGCAGGTCAAGATCACTGTTTACCATCTGCGAGAAGGTAGGATTGACGACCAGCTCACCATTGATCAAGCCGATGCGCACAGCACCAACAGGGCCGTCCCAAGGGATGTTTGAGATCATCAGGGCGGCGCTAGCGCCGATGATGCACAGCATATCGGTCATGTGCTCTTGGTCATGGCTGAGCGCCGTGATGATGATCTGAACTTCATTGCGCAGGTCTTTGGGGAACAAGGGGCGCAGTGGACGGTCAGTCACGCGGCTGGTCAGGATAGCTTGCTCAGCTGGGCGCCCCTCACGGCGGAAAAATGAGCCAGGAATGCGCCCGGCTGCATACAGACGCTCTTCATACTCAACTGTCAGCGGGAAGAAATCAACGCCTTCACGCACATTTTTGCTCATAGTCGCAGTGGCAAGGATGACTGTCTCGCCAAGCTGCACCGTGACGGCGCCGCCTGCCTGCATAGCGAGCTTGCCTGCCTCGATCACGACCTCTTCCTTGCCGAGCGTGGCTGTAAAGCGATGACTCGCTAGCGATTCGCCGTTGCTCATAGGTTAGAAATAACTCCTTGAGGACCTCTCTAGAGTATACCAACACAAATTAGCGCAGTCGGCTGCGCTTTCGGGAGAGAAGCTGAGGTCACACGCTCACTGGCGACCTCAGCCGTTGGACTGTATCGTCAACGCCGCACGTAATCGCGCAAGCCCAGCCGCTCAATCAACACCTTGTATGCCTCTGGATTGCGCCGATATAGATACTTCAGATGCCGCAGGCGCTGCCCCACTAGCTTCAGCAAGCCGCGCCGTGAGTGCTCATCGTGCTTGTGGATTTTCAGGTGCTCAGTCAGTTGGCTGATGCGTGTGGTGAGAATTGCGATCTGCACTTCAGGCGAGCCAGTATCTGTCTCGTGGCGCGCGAACGACTTGAGAATCTCTGCTTTTTCTTGTTTTGCTAAGCTCATAGCGTTCCCATCTGCCTTTCTGCCACCAGAGCAAGCCGAACGCAGGGCTTACCGGTCAAGAGGATTTATCATTGCGCATTATAACAGGATTCACAGGCTGTAGCAACAGCTGATTGGGCACCCAGCTTGCCATATGGCGCGCTGCCTCCTCTCATATGCCGTTTAACATTTTCACCCCTTTGGGCTATACTTTTGCATGAAAGGCAAGGCGCACTTTTGTCTTGTTGACTATGCATGAGGTTGGTTTATGGCAAAGATTCTGATCGTTGAAGACGACGTCACACTCGCGGACACTCTGGTCGATAATCTACAAGAGGAAGGTTATGAAGTCTTCAGCACGCGCGATGGCGAAAACGCCCTGGCGCTCATCCGCAGCAAACTGCCCGATCTGATCGTCCTCGATATCATGCTGCCAACCCTCGACGGGCTGAGCGTCTGTCGCATCATCCGCAAAGACCCAGCCATGCTGCACATCCCAATCATCATGTTGACGGCACGCGGCACAGAGGTCGATAAAATCGTCGGGCTAGAGAGCGGCGCCGACGATTATATCGTGAAGCCGTTCGGCTTGGGCGAGTTCTTAGCACGGGTGCGCGCTGTCATGCGCCGCATGCCCGGACGCCCCGCCTTGCAAGATGAGCTGCTCTCCGGCGACCTGCGGGTAGACTTAGCAGGACGGCGCGTCTTTCGTGGTAATCAGGAGCTGCGTCTGAGCCACAAGGAATTCGACTTGCTCTCCGAGCTGATGCGCAATCAGGGCGCTGTGCTCTCCCGCGATCTGATCCTCACCAAAGTTTGGGGCTATGAGTACTTTGGCGATAAGCGCACTGTGGATGTACACGTGCGCTGGTTGCGCGAAAAAATTGAGGATGATGCCAGCAAGCCGCAGCGCATCGTGACGGTGCGCGGCGTTGGCTACCGCTTTGAAGGGTGATACAGCATTGAATGCTCTGCTGCTGATCGCCCTGATCGCTATCTTAGGCTTGTGCGCGTTGCTGTGGTGGCGTTTAGGTGCCGCCTTGCAGCGCGCGGATTACGTCCAGAGCAAGATGGAAGATATACGC
>JBDNDQ010000109.1:0-3529 GCA_046719055.1 Aggregatilineales bacterium
TGGGACAGATGGCAAGGCGCTTAGTATCTAAGTGCCGCCAACCGAGTTGCGAAACACCCCTCAAAAACGGCAAAATTTTGGGCGTCCGAGAAAATTTGGCGAAGTTTTGGGGCGCCTTTCTGACCGAAAATCTGGGCCAGCGTTGTGCGCTGAACGTCATGGCTCAGGCTGTAGGGCGGCAATGGCGCGTGCCAGACGTGCGAGCACTGCCTCGCGCCCGATCAGCGCCATGATCTCAAAGAGCGGCGGCGAGACGCTCTGCCCCGTCACAGCGACTCGAATCGGGCTGAAGAATTGCCCAGTCTTGATGCCGAGCTGCTCAGCGCCGCTGCGCAAGGCGGCCTCTTGGGCAGCGATGGTGAAGTCGGGCAGGGCAGCGAGCGCAGTATAGGCCAGCTGCAGCGCGGCGCGCGTCTGTTCTGCCGTTAGGCCTTTGGGGATCAGCGCGCTTGGCTCAGGGGTGGGCACGTCGGGGCGGAAGAGGAAGCCTGCCATGTCGACGGCTTCAGTCAGCACCTTGATGCGCTCTTTGACAAGCGGGGCGACCTTGAGGAGAGTTTGGTAGGGTGCATCCAGACCGGCCGCCTGGAAGAAAGGCGCCATACGATGGGCCAGCTCCTCATCGGAGAGGCGGCGGATCCACTCGCCGTTCAGCCACTTGAGCTTGACGACGTCGAACTTGGTGCCGGTCTGGGTTACCTGTGTGATATCGAAGACTTGAGCGGCCTCTTCTTTGGTGAAGATTTGAATTTCCTGGCCGTGCTCGTCGGTTTTGCCGTAGTTCCAGCCGACATTGCACAGGAAATTGGTGACTGCCTCTGGCAAGTAGCCACCCTTGATGAAATACGAGATAGACGCCTCAGGATGCTTGCGCTTGCTGATCTTGCCGCCGCTGGGGTGCAAGATGACTGGCACGTGGCAGAACTTGGGCATCACCCAGCCGAAGGCCTGATACAGGATGACGTGCAAAGGCGTGCTGGGAATCCATTCCTCAGCGCGGATGACGTGCGAAATCTCCATCAAGTGGTCATCCACCAGGTGGGCCAGGTGATAGGTGGGGAAGCCATCGGCCTTAAGCAGGACGGCATCCTGGAGTGTGTCGTTACGCACGCGGATCGCCCCGCGCACCATATCCTCGAAGACGGTTTCGCCTGTGAGCGGCACCTTCAAGCGGATGACATAGGGCTTGCCTTGCGCATCAAGGCGGGCCCAGTCGTCGGGAGTCAGGTTGCGGGCGCGCCGGTCGTAGCCGGGCGGCAGGCCGTTGGCTTTGCGCGCGGCGCTGATCAGTTCGAGCTCTTCAGGCGTCTCGTAGGCGCGGTAGGCCTTGCCGTGCTCGACAAGCCAGTTCGCCCAGTATTGATAGTGCTCCAGGCGCTGGCTCTGGATGTATGGGCCGTAGGGCCCGCCGATATCTGGCCCTTCATCCCACTCTAGGCCGGCCCAGCGCAAGCCATCCATGATGCCGCTAAGGGAGTGTTCCTGAGTGCGCTTCTGATCGGTATCCTCGATGCGCAGGATGAACTTGCCACCATGCCGACGGGCGAACATCCAGTTGAATTGTGCTGTCCGTACGCCGCCGATGTGCAGATCGCCGGTGGGGCTGGGCGCAAAACGGACGCGCACTGGGCGTGATTCACTCACTGAGAGGCTCCTAAGGTTAAACGACTGACTGTGCCCGCATTATAAAGGAAAGGAGGTATTCGGCAAGGGTGGCTGGCAGGGCCGGCTCGGTACCGGTATAATGCGGCACGTTTTGATTGAGCGATGAGGAGTTCTTGTCTATGGCTTTGACGAAACGGCTGCGCGTCCTGAGCGCGCTCTGGCTTGTACTCGCCTTCTTTGGGGCGAATTTTGGCGGCGCGGCGCAGGCACAGGCCACCATTACGGGCACGGTCATTGTTGATGAGCTGTACATGCGCTCGGCGGCTTCGCGCAGCAGCGCAATCCTGGATACGTTGCGCTTTGGTCAGCGCGTGGAGATCAGCGGCCGCTCAACGGTGCGTGGGTGGGGCTACGGACGCAGCGAGGCGGGCGCGGTCGGTTGGGTGGTGCTGCAGTATCTGGAATTTCCTGCCAGCGCTAACTTGAGCGATCTGCCCATCGTGCCGCCTGATGCGCCGACCAATCCGCCAGGCGGTGCAGCAGCGCCATCCGCGCCAGCTCAAGCCAGCAGCTCAGAGGGGGCGCCTACGCCGCCGCCAGCTGCTCCGCCGCCACCAGCTGCCAGTGGCGCTAATCTGCGCGGCTTTGAGCTAGGCGGTCAGGTACAGAGCCTCAGCCCCGCTACAGTCAACGCGATGCGCCGCGCCGGCATGACTTGGGTGAAGCGCCAAGCCAAAGAGGGCGATGGGGCTGCTTTCGGCTATATCAGCGAGGCAAAAGCCAATGGCTTCAAGATTCTGCTCTCGGTTATCGGCAACATTGACCTGGTGGTGGAGCCGGGCTATCAAGACGTCTACGCCAATTTTGTCGGTCAGCTGGCGGCGGCAGGCGCGGATGCGATTGAAGTCTGGAATGAACAGAACATCGACCGTGAGTGGAAGCGTGGCGCGATCAGCCCGGTGACGTATACGCAGCTCTTGGCGAAGGCGTACAATGCGATCAAGGCGAACAACCCGAATACGTTGGTGATCAGCGGTGCGCCAGCGCCCACTGGGGCTGAGGCGGCCTTCGGCTCGGATCGCGTCTGGAATGACGATCGCTACGTGCAGGGTATGGCGGCAGCTGGCGCCGGCCGCTACGCCGATTGTATCGGTCTGCACTACAACGAGGGCATCATCAGCCCGAATCAGCGCAGCGGCGATCCGCGCGGCGATAACTATCCAACGCGCTACTACGATGGACAAGTGGCGCGCGGTTTAAATCCGTTCGGCGGCAAGCGCGGCTGCTTCACCGAGCTGGGCTACCTCTCGCCGCAGGGCTACGGCCCGCTGCCGGGCAACTTTGCGTGGGCAGGGAACGTCACAGTGCAGCAGCAGGCACAATGGCTGGCAGAGGCAGCCTTGCGCGCTGCGCAGTCGGGGCGCATCCGCCTGATGATCGTCTTCAATGTAGACTTCACCTACTATGGCGCCGACGATCCGCAAGCTGGCTATGCTATGATCCGCCCGGATGGCTCTTGCCCCGCCTGCGAGACGCTCGGGCGCGTGATGGGGGCCCGCTGAGCCGGCTGCATGCTGCAGCATCTAAATACAAGGGGTAGTGCGGGAGAATATGGGCGATAAGCGCGTTCATCTGTTTGGCATACGGCATCACGGCGTTGGCTCGGCGCGCAGCCTAGTGGCGGCGCTTGAGGCGCTGCAGCCCGATGCACTGCTGATCGAAGGCCCGCCTGAGGGCGACTCGCTCCTGCACTATGTGCTCTCGCCCGCCATGCAGCCGCCTGTGGCTATCCTGATCTATGCCCCTGAGCAGCCCAAGCGCGCCGTCTTCTACCCCTTTGCCGAGTTCTCACCCGAATGGCAGGCCCTGCGCTATGGCTTGCAGCACGGCATTCCGACGCGCTTCATGGACTTGCCACAAGCGA
>JBDNDQ010000011.1:0-70688 GCA_046719055.1 Aggregatilineales bacterium
GCGCGCTTTGGGAGAAGGTTGCAACCCTATTCGACCCGTTGAGGGTACTGAAACTGTTGAATTGTTTTAACGGCCTCAAGAATCCCAGCCTGTTGCAACCCTATTCGACCCGTTGAGGGTACTGAAACTTGAATTTCTTTGTCTTGAGTGTCCAATTCGCGCTGAGTTGCAACCCTATTCGACCCGTTGAGGGTACTGAAACCTGATTCAATGGCGTCTTCGAAGACGCTCAAGTAGACGTTGCAACCCTATTCGACCCGTTGAGGGTACTGAAACGTTATGAAGAACGTAGCACAGATTGTGCTACACAAGTTGCAACCCTATTCGACCCGTTGAGGGTACTGAAACGCCAATGGCCGGCGGTGCAGCCAGCGCGCTGGCCAGAGTTGCAACCCTATTCGACCCGTTGAGGGTACTGAAACAACTCGAACGCGTCAGCGCCAACGGCCTGCTCTACGTTGCAACCCTATTCGACCCGTTGAGGGTACTGAAACTTTTTCAGCTGCTCTGTGCTAACCCCCTCCGGGGCGTGTTGCAACCCTATTCGACCCGTTGAGGGTACTCAGAGAGCCACTGTGAGGGTAGTGAAATACCGTTCTGCGCACAGATCTCACGGTAGAGTACTGCGCTTGAGCGCTGTGTGCGCTGCTGAGTCTCGAAGTTGGTCTGGTACAAACCGAAGCTGTAGCGCGGATCGTAGCCCTCAGCCCACTCAAAGTTATCCAAAAGCGACCAGAAGAAATAGCCCCGCACAGGGTAGTTGAAGCCGAGCGCCTTCCAAATGGCGCGCACACTCTCGACGATCCACTGGCGCCGTAAGGTATCTTCGGGGTCGGGCACGCCGCTCTCGGTGATGTACATCGGCTTGCCGTAGCGCTTGTAGAGCCGCTCGATCACACCGAACAGGTTCTGCGGGGCGATGCCGCCCCAATCCTTCGGCCCAACCGGCACACCGTGTGGTTTCTCCGTGCCGATGGCGTTGCCCAGCTTGAGCGGATTGAAGGTTGCCAGGCGCTCTTGGTAGTACTGTATGCCCAGCCAATCCAGCGCACCCTTGGCGCTGGCAACTGGGATCGGGCGGGCAAAGGGCGCTCTGAAGATGCCTGTCAGCAGCGCATCGTTAAAGGCAAGGTTCATCAGCCGATCGGCGGCTTGGGCGGCAGGCCAATGCCAAAAGGCGGGCGCCTTTGGCTGTATGCCGATGTGATGGTGCGCATAGCCGACCTGGCTGTGCGGCTGTATGGACTTGATGGCGTGATAGGCGGCGGCGTGCGCACGCAGCAAATTCGCTGCAGCCTGTATCGTTGCCCTCATGCTCTTCAAGCCGGGCGGCCAGTAGCCGAACAAATAGCCCTGCGTGGCGAGCACCATTGGCTCGTTGATGGTGCACCACAGCTGACATAGATCACCCAAGCCCTCAACAGCACGACGCACAAAGCGCACAAACAGCGCAGGCGCGTCCTCTCGCAGCCAGCCACCCTGCTCGGCAAACCAGATCGGGTTGGTGAAGTGATGCAGGGTAACCATCGGCTTCATGCCGCGATCGTGCAGCGCAACCAGCATCTCGCGGTAGCGCCCGATGGCAGCGTCGTCGAACTGCCCCTCCCGCGGCTCGATGCGGCTCCAGGCGATAGAGATGCGCTGGGCATTGTTGCGCATGGTTGCAGCGCGATCGAAATCCTCGAGGAAGCGCCCACGCCACCACTCGCAGGCAGCGCCGCTGCGCTGATTTTGGTAGATGCGGCCCTCGCCCTCCTCCCACTGCGACCAATCATCCACCGAATCGCCCTCAACTTGATGGGCTGCTGTAGCACAGCCCCATAGGAAGCCGTCAGTCATGAGAAAAGTGGCCTTGACATTCATAATTGCGCTGCCTTTCGCCCCGGATGCCCAAGGTAAAGCGCCTCAGCAAAGATTTGGCGCGCGCCAGTATCACGGTAGCCAATGCTCTCCGCCAACTTGACCGACTCGGCATTGCTCGGCTCAACCAGGTACAACGGTATGCGCCCACTGGCGCGCACGCGCTCGGTGCAGGCCATGACCACGCTGCGGCCCCAGCCGCGCCCGCGCACCTCAGGATCGACGTGGACGTAAATCTCGGCAAAGCCCGAAGACTGCCAATTCACGCCTGCCACCGCCCGGTAGCCGCCGCTGCTGATCTCGGCGATGGGCGTGCCGTTCGGCGCAGTCTTCAGACGTACCAGCACATTGATCTCGGGCTTGAAGCGCGTCAGATCGAGGGCGTAAATCGAGAGGATACGCTCATGACTCAGCTGCATGCTGCCGCCAACTAGCGCTAACTGATTCAAGTTGCTGAAGAACAAGTACTGCCGCCCACTCGTCAGCACTTCGGCGAGCAGGTCGGCAGCGATCTCGAGGTGGCGGCACTGCATCACAACCAGCGGGCGGAATAGGTCGATACCGGTCTGGAAGCGCCCAACGAAGCCGATTGGGCTGCCGTCTGCATCGATGCGCAGGGCTAGCGTAGAACGCTTGGGGTCGTGATCGAGCGCATAGTAAGCTGTTGGTGCATCGACTGGACTAGTTACGTCGAGCAGGCCGCTCAGCCGGGCGCGCTGCTCACGCAGAGAGAGTGCCGCCATAGTGCCTCAGAGTGACTAGCGCCGCCGAAAGCCGTAGAGCACACCGTAGACGATCAGGACGATGACTGAGCCGACGAACGCTACAACGATATCGATCCAACGAATGGTGATGCCGCCTGCTAAGCCCTCTGGCACACTCAGGTTCAGCAGACTGAACAAGAAGCCGCCTACAAAGGCGCCCAGCAGGCCGATGATCAGGCTGACGAGCATCCCATAGCGCCGGCCACGCACTAAGACTGTTGCCATGACGCCGGCAATCAAGCCGATGATGACCCAAGTGATCAGCGCGTTAATGTCGATCGTAAAACTTGGGACGTTGATCTGACCGCCCATTCTCTGCCATCCTTTCAGGTTAGGGATATGTGCGTTTGAGCATACGCGGATAAGGAATTGTCTCGCGGATGTGCGGTAAGCCACAAATCCACGCCACTGTGCGTTCCACGCCCAAGCCGAAGCCTGCATGTGGCACGCTGCCGAAGCGCCGCAAGTCGAGATACCAGGCGTAGTTCTCGCGATTGATGCCGATCTGGGCGATGCGCTGTTCGATCAAGTCACGATCGTGGATGCGCTCGCTGCCGCCTGTGATCTCGCCGTAGCCTTCTGGCGCCAGCAGGTCTACGCTGCGGCAGATCTCAGGGCGCCCCGCGACGGGCTGCATGTAAAACGCCTTAACCGCCGTGGGATAGTGATAGACGAAAACAGGGCGGTCGAACTGTTGTGCTAAGGCCGTCTCATGCGGTGCGCCGAAGTCGCTGCCCCACTCGATGCGCAAAGCTGCCTGCTGCTCAGGATCAGGCGCTTGAGCGGCTAGCGCATTCAGGCGCTCCACCGCCTCATCATAGCTGATGCGCGGGAAGGGTGCAACCACGCGCTCAAGCGGCGCCGTATCGCGCTCCAGGATGTTCAGCTCCATGCGGCGCTGCTCCAGCACACGCTGCACAATCGCGCTGATGAACTGCTCCTCCATGTCCATCAGGTCTTCCAGCGAGAAGAAGGCCATCTCCGGCTCAACCATCCAGAATTCAGTCAAGTGGCGGCGCGTCTTAGACTTTTCTGAGCGGAAGGTGGGCCCGAAGCAGTAGACCTTGCCGAAGCTCATCATGTTGGCTTCGTTGTAGAGCTGACCGGTTTGGGCGAGGTAGGCGACATCGTCAAAGTACTTGACTTCGAACAGCTCGGTGGTGGATTCGCCCGCCGTTGGCGTGATGATCGGCGTATCGACCAGCAGGTAGCCGTGCTCATCCAGCCAGCTGCGGATGGCGCCGATGATGGTGGCACGGATGCGTAAAATCGCCCACTGGCGCGAGGAGCGTACCCACAAATGGCGATGATCCATCAAGAATTCCACACCGTGCTCTTTGGGCGAGATAGGGTACTCGTCGGCAGCTTGGAGGATGTGTGCATCGGTGATCCCGATCTCGTAGCCGCCCGGAAAGCCTGGCGCACGGCTATCGGCGCGCACTGTTCCAGTCACGATCAGCGAGGATTCCTGTGGGAGGCTGCGCAGCGCGTTGAAGGTCTGCTCTGGCAGCTCTTTCTGAAAAGCGACGGCCTGTGCAATGCCCGAGCCATCGCGCACCTTCAAAAACTGCAGCTTGCCTTTGTCTGTGCGATCGTAGAGCCAGCCGCGCACGGTCACGCTCTGCCCCTCGTAGCGATGCAAGTCGGCAATCAAGACGGTAGGTGCTGTCACGAGCAACGTCCTTAAACTCTTTAGAGGCGATTGTACATGCCCTGATTATAACGCAGCACGTCAAGTTGCGCTCTAGTGGGCAAAACAGGGCATTTGTGCGATCCTCTAAGTTAGGAGCAATAAAAATGGCTGCAGCAGACAAACTAGAGCGCTTGGCTGTGCTCTACGATGGCCTGTGCCTGCTTTGTGTGAACTCAGTCCGCCTGTGGCGGCGCCTGGATTGGCACAAGCGTCTGGAGTTCATAGACGTGCAAGATTGGAGCTGCGTGCAAGAGCGCTTTCCGCAGCTGGAGCAAGACGCAGCACTCGGGGCTATCCACGTGATCGCGCCTGACGGGCGGCTCTACACTGGCTACGACGGCGTGCGCCATATGGCGCGCTGCGTCCCGCTTTTGGCATGGAGCACGCCCTTGCTAGGTCTGGCACCGATCGCATGGCTGGGCAGGCGCCTCTACGGCTGGATTGCGCGCCGCCGCTACGCGATCAACCGTTTGTTTGGGCGTCCCGTCTGCGATGAGGCCTGCCGCCCGCCTAGCCGCCCGTGATGGCGGGACGAATGGCGCTCAACCGACCGTCGGGGTCGGCAAGGGCAAGGGCATCGAACAAGCGCAGCGCCAGTGCCACCAAGCCGGCGCTGCTGTTGGCCTGGTAGGCGAGGCGGTAGGCAGTCACAGCTGCCTCGATATTTGTCGTGCGCGGCCCGATGCCTAACACTGCTAGACCGCTGAACGCCAAACCTTGCGCCGCTAGCGCATCCTGATTGTACTGATTGTGTTCAAGAGCTTGGCGCGCCTGCGCAATGGCCTCTGTGAAGGCTTCCTGCGCAGCTGTATCGTCGCCTTGCCGCGCTGCGATCACGCCGAGCGTCACCAGCGCGTTGTGATTGTTCTGCGGTGTATCGTAGAGCCGGGCCATCTCGGCGGCGGCGCGGGCCTGCTCCAGATCGCCCGTGAAAAGGTAGGCGCGCGCAAGAGAAACGCCCTTATAGTTCTTGCCGCGCGCCGAACCTGTTTCCTCATCGAGCTGCAAGCCGCGCTTCAGATTCTCGATCGCCTCGCTGTAGTGCTCGCCGATGATCAGCGCATCGGCAAGGCTGCCTAGCCGCCGCGCCTCCTCAACGCGGCTGCCCATCTGGCGCGCAATCTCGATGGCTTGATCGTGCGCGGCGATGGCACGGGTTGCCTGCCCAAGCGAGGCGTACACATTGCCCAAGTTGCTCAGGCAGAAGCCCTCCATGCTCAGGTCGTTCAGCTCACGGGCGATGCGATGCCCTTGGTCGTAGCACTCCAGTGCCTTGTCCATCTGCCCGAGATAGGCGTAGCAGGTGCCCAGCGAGGCGATATTAAGCGCTTCAGCGCGCCTATCGCGCTGATCGCGCGCAATGACGAGCGCCTGCTCGTAGTAGGGCACTGCCCGCGAAGTCTGCCCTAGGTTGACGTAACGATTGCCTAAGTTGGTCAGCCAGACGCCCTCATTGACGCGATCGCGGTTGCGGCGCGCGATCAACAAGGCGCGCTCTTGGCACTCGATCGCCTTCTCCATCTCGCCCAAGTAGGCGTAAGCGCTGCCCAGTTCGCCTAAGTTACTCTGCGCCAGCTTGGGATTATCCAGCTTATCTACCAGGTGCTCGCGCAGCTCCACCACCAAGCGGTGATGCCCCCAGCGCAGCAGATAGTTGAACGAAATCTCGTTGAGCAGCGCAGCGGCTGTCTGGTAGTCCTCGCCCTGCACGCGCAGGTGGAATTCTGCCAGCTGCGGGGCAAGGTCTTCAAGGCTGCGCCACGCCATACGCGGCTTGCGGCGGGATTTGAAGTAGTCGGCAGCGCGATCGAGCAACGTATAGCGCGTGTAGAGCGGTTCGCCGTGCTCGTGGCGATCTGAGGGCTCGCCCAGCTCAAGGGTGGCAAGCGCAGCGCGGCAATCCACATCCGTCAAGAAGTACTGCCCGTGTTCGCGCTGCACAAGGCCGGGATAGTCGGTCATCAGCTGTTCAAGCCGCCCTTCAGCTCGGATGGAGTCCAAGTTTGGCAGAAACGGGCGCAAGACTTGGCTGATGGCGCGCGCCGTCACGGGGCGCGCGAAAACGGCCAGCGTCTGGACGATTTTTTGCCCTTCAACGTCCAAGCGGGCAAAGATTTGTTCGAAGGTCATGGCGCATCCTATCTGCCTCGTGTGGATTCTCTCTAAAGTATGTGCACAGATGCACTTTCGGTCAAGGATTCAGCGGCTACTTGCTCTAGCAAGGCGCCTTGTGGTACACTTGTGCTATGCAGACATTAGCGCAGATACTCGCTGATTATGATTTAGAACTCTTGCGGATCATCGCTAACCGCTGGGATGTGGAGCTGCCGCGCAGCGCAAAAGGCGCCGTATCGGCGTTGAGCAAGGCAATGCTCGATCGCGAGAGGGCGGCAGCGATCTGGGGACGGTTGAGCGATGAGCAGCGCGGCGCCCTACAGACGCTGCTAGGCGCGCCCGACCGCAAGATGCCCGCCGCGATGTTCAAGCGCATTGCTGGCGAGGTGCGTCCGATGGGCACTGACCGTCTGGCGCGCGAGAAGCCGCATTTGGCGCCTGCCAGCCACGCTGAGGCGCTTTATTATGCTGGGCTGATCGCCTATGGCGGCGGACAGGCGTTTGTCTACGTGCCCAGCGATCTGGCGCCCCTCTTGCCGACTGAGAAGACCGGCTACGATCTGAGCAGGCTGCCACAGCGGGGTGAGCCTGCGCCCAGCCTGCCAGAGCCACAAGGCATTCGCCCAGCTGATACCTCGCTAGTGGACGATCTGACGACGTTCTTGGTCGCTTGCTACATGGAAGAGGTGCCGCTGGTCAACGAGTCGATCGCCGATGAGATGCGCATGATGCTGGAACCGTTCTTCATTGGCAAGATTGAGACGGCGCGCGTGGCGCTGATCGTTAGCTTGGCGCTGGATGCGGGCCTGGCGGCGCTTGAGGGCGAGAGCATTAAGCCCGTGCCGTCCAAGGCGCGTCAATGGCTCGATGCGCCGCGCCCTGCCCAAGTGCGCGCCCTTGCTGAAGGCTGGCAGCGGAGCCGTCGCTTCAACGAACTGCTCCACGTGCCCACACTCAAGGTTGAGCGGGCACACAACGATCCGCTTTTGGCGCGACAAGCTGTTTGCGGCTACCTAGAGATGCTGCCACCGAACAGCTGGTGGGCGGTCGAGGAGCTGATCGAGGGCACCTACGCGGGTGAGCCGGACTTCATGCGCCCAGATGGCGACTATGAGAGCTGGTATATCCGCGACGCCAAGACCAACAAGTATCTGCGCGGCTTTGAGCATTGGCACGCCGTCGAGGGGGCGCTGCTGCGCTTCATTTTGACCGGGCCGATGCACTGGCTCGGCCTGATAGACCTGGCTGAGGGTGGGGCGGTCTGCCGCCTGACGGCTTACGGGCGTGCGCTTGTGGGCATGACCGACTGGCCGCCCAATCCGCCGCCTAATGCGCCTAACGAGGGCAGGCCGATCGTTGTTGAGGCGGACGGCACCTGCCGCGCCTTGCGCGCCACCAACCGCTACGAGCGCTTCCAGTTAGCGCGCTTCACTAACTGGGTGGGCGGCGTTTCTTCAACGGAAGGCTATCAGTACCTCATTACGCCTGAGAGCGTGGCGCGCGCACAAGCACAGGGCGTGCGCGCCGATCAGATCATCACGTTTTTGCGGCGCGTCACGGGCGATAGAGTGCCAGCGGATATCCTTCACAAGCTGCAGACGTGGGCAGCTGCGCAGGCTCAGAGCGCTTCGCTAGATCAGTTATGGGTCTTGCGCCTGCCCAGCGAAGCGCTGCTAGATAAGCTCTTTGAGCTGCCTAAAGTGCGCCGCTTCTTGGGCGCGCGGCTAGGCCCGCAAGCCGTCGCAGTGCGGGCCGACCAGCGCGAGGCGCTGATCAAGGCGCTGCGCGAGAATAACCTGCAAGTCGAGGTGAGGAACGTCGAGTGACGCATCCGCTGGCGGCGCGCGCCTGGCAGCTGCCCGAGTCTGAGCCGCTCATCCCGTCGGACGTGCTAGAGGCGTGCGATGCAGATGCGCTGATCGCCGCGATTCTGCTCAGGCGCGGCTGGCGCCAGCCAAAGGCAATCCGTGCCTTCCTGAAGCCTGAGTTTTACACGCCTGCGCTGCCTGAGGCGCTGCCCGATCTACCGATCGCCTCTGAGCGGCTGGCGCAGGTTGTGCAGCGCGAGGGTAAGGTGCTGATCTGGGGCGACTTCGACGTAGACGGCCAGACGGCGACAGCGCTCCTGGTGGATGCCTTGCAGCGACTCGGGGCACGGGTCGCTTACTACGTGCCGCAGCGAGCTGAGTCGCACGGCATCAGGGCAGAGCGCTTGCAGGCGCTGATCGCTCAACATCAGCCCGATGTGCTGCTCACTTGCGATACTGGAGTCAGTGAAAGCCACGCCATCGAGGTGGCTCGACAGCTGGGCGTGCCGACGATCATCACTGATCATCATGAGCTGCCAGAGCGCTTGCCACGAGCAGAGGCGATCGTCAATCCCAAGCGCCTGCCGCCTGAGCATCCCTTGCGAACGCTGCCGGGCGTTGGCGTCGTCTTCAAGTTGATGCAGCACTTGTTCGCCACATTCGAGCAGACACGTCATCTGGGCAGCCTGCTCGACCTTGTGGCACTGGGCATCGTCTGCGATGTTGCCGAACAGATCGGCGATACGCGTTACTTGCTGCAGTTGGGCATAGAGCGTCTGCGCCTGGCAGAGCGCGCCGGCGTAGAGGCGCTTTTACAGACGGCAGGGCTGCCGCCAGAGCTGCTGACAGCCGAGCAGATCGGTTTCACGCTCGGGCCGCGCCTGAACGCTGTCGGGCGTATGGGTGATGCTATGCTCGCCGTTGAACTGCTGCTCACCCGAGACCGCTCGCGCGCCATGCAGATCGCCCAGACGCTGGAGAGACTGAACGCAGAGCGCCGCCTGCTCTCGCGCCAGATTGAGGCTGCAGCCAACGCCATGCTCGAGGCTGATCGGAGCCTGCTCAACGAGGCTGCGATTGTCCTCTATCACCCCGAGTGGCACATTGGCGTCTTAGGCGCTGCAGCGAACAGCCTGGCAGAGCGCTATGCGCGCCCGGTCGTGTTGTTGGGCGGCACGGGGACAGTCGCGAGCGGCTCAGCGCGCGCCTTTGATGAGCTGGATATCTACGCCGCGCTCGCCCAAGCCGCTGATCTGCTGCGATCGTTCGGTGGGCATCCCCGCGCCGCTGGGCTCTCACTAGATGTCCAGAACATCCCTGCTTTGCGCAAGCGGCTGACGCGTGCCTTGCTCGATCAGCGCCCAGAGGCGATTGGGCCGATGCCGCTGCCGATCGACGCACTGTGCAGCCTCTCCGATCTCGACCTAGACCTCGTGAGGCGCCTGAATCGGCTGGCGCCCTTCGGCGAAGGCAATCCGCCAGTCGTACTGGCAACGCCCAACTTAGCTGTCAGCCACGCCGGTTACTTCGGGCGGGAGAACAGTCACTTGCGCATAGTTGCTCAAGATGAAGACGGTACGGCGCTGACGCTGGTCGTCTGGCGCGGCGCCGACCTGCCTGTGCCCGATTCGCGCTTCGATGCCGCCTACACGCTCAGCACCGATCGGCGCGGCGATATAGAGGCAGTCTTGGTTGGCCTGCGGCTGCACGCGCCGATTGTGCTTGAGAGCGCTGAGGGCGAGAGCGGGCTGGCCCTGCACGACTGGCGGCGCGATCCAGAGCCAATGGCGCGCCTTAAGGCACTCCTCGCTGAAGCGCCAGAGGCGCAAATCTGGGCGGAGGGCTACAGCCGTCGCGACTTCCCGCACTTCCGCCGCCGCGCCGAGCTGAGCGCCTGCTCAACGTTGATCATCCTCAGCGCGCCGCCTGACCTCGAGACGCTGCGCAAGGCGCTGAATGCTGCCGCCCCGCAGAGCCTACATGTCATCGGTGTGCCGCCGCCTATCAGCCGCTTTGAAGATCTCCTGCGCCAGCTGACTCTCGCCCTGAAGAATGCCCTGACGCATCTCGATGGGGCAGTCAGCCTTGAGGTGCTATGTGGCGCAACAGCAGCCAGCCCGAATTTTGTGCGCCGCGCGCTGGCTTTCCTTGCGGCTGAAGGGCAGATCAGCTACCAGGAGGATGCGACGCAGACTGTGCATGTGGCAATGCTGGCGGCACACAGGAACGCCAGCTGTGCCGAATCGAGCGAGGCGCTAGCACAGCTGCAAGCTGCTTATGAAGAGATGGAAGCCTTTCGGTACTACTTCCGTCTGATGCCGCTCAAGCTGCTGCCGAAGCTGTCTAGTTCTCAATCAGCGACCTGATATCGGCGGCGATCACTTCAGGATCAGTGCCGAAGCTGTAGATACGTGCCAACTCACCCTTTGGATTGACCAGGAAAGCTGAGGCGGTGTGATTGATCAGGTAGTCCGCCTGTGTGCCCTCAGGTTTGACGATCTCGTAGCGCACGCCGAAGGCTTGCGTCACGGGGCGGATGCTCATCTCATCGCCGCTCAAGCCGATGAAGGTTGGATCAAAGTTGGCAAGGTAGCGCCCCAGCACCTCAGGCGTATCGCGAGCGCCATCCACACTGACGAACACAAAGTCGACCTTATTCATTTGCTCGCCCAGCGCGCGCCTGATCAGTGTGAAGTTGGCGAGAGTAATTGGGCAGAAGTCTGGGCAGTGGGTGTAGCCGAAGCTCGTCAGCGTCCAGCGGTCGACGAAGTTCTGGCGGGTGAAGGGCTGGTTGCGCTGGTCAGTCAGCCTAAAGTCGGGCAGGTTGAGGGGCGGATCAAGTGGGCGAATGCCTTCAGGCAAGGGCGTCAGAGTTGGTGCAGCCTGTTCTTGTGTGCACGCGCTCAGCAGCACAGCAAGCAGCAAGACAAGTGACATGACTCTCATCGGAAAACTCTTTCAGAACGCCATCGCGTACGGTTGCTGGCGTAACAGGCATCGCAAAGGGCGTAGCGATGGTCGAGCGGTAGTTTGCGACGGCAGTTGACGCAGCGGCTGACAGTATCGATGCGGCGGAGCAGCGCTGCGTCGATGTTCATAGACCATTCAGCGCGCAGGGCGCGCAGCCAGGGCTCGTCGGGCGCGAAGCGAGTGAATTCTGGGCGGCAGGCCAGCCACAGGTAGATATCTGCGCAGCCGATGGCGTGCTCCGTTGCCTCTAGGTCGCGATCGTTCTCGATGAGAAGGGGTGGCTCAGTCGGTAGGGGCATCGGTTGCTCGCGCAAGATGGCACGCGTGCAGGCGTACCAGTACTCGCGGCTGCTCTCGCGCGTTGGCGCGTTAACCAGCTGAACGGCAGCGGCTAAGCCCAGCTGCTCAACCTCGTGATCACTGAGCATGGCAGCCAGCGCAATGCGCTCGTCTATATCGGCGGGCTCGATCACATCGCGCAGCGTCTCTGGGATAGATTGAAGTTCACGCCAGCGTGCCAGGCGGCGCGCCAAGTTGCCAGGGATGATTTCGAGGTCTTCGAGGGCAGGCGCCACGCGCGCCCGTTCCAGCTCGCACGGCGTCGTTTCCATCAGACGGCGCAGCGCCTTCAGGTTCAGGTGCGTCGTCGCGCCGACCACACCCGCCTGCGACAGGCCGTAGCGCCCGGCGCGCCCGGCAATTTGATGAACTTCCTGCGCATTGAGCGGGCGTATGGTCTGCCCGTCAAACTTTTCCAGCTCGAAGAAGCAGACGTAATCGGCCGGGAGATTCAAGCCCATCCCGACGGCATCAGTGGCGATGCAAATTTCGGTCACGCCCTCAGCGAAGCGATCAGCCTGCTTGCGGCGCACCTCTGGCGGCAAATTGCCGTAAATGACCGAGACGCGCCGCTGGTAGCGCTCCAGCTCGGTCTTCAAGCGCAGCACCATCCGCCGGGAGAACGCCACCAGGATGGTGCGTGGCGGCAGGTCTTCCAGCGCCCAGACCCGATCGGCAACTTTGAGAGGCGCCAGGCGCTCGTGATGGATGATCTGAGTCGGGATCAGCGCGGCAGCCGTCAGACGCTCGATGAGCGCCTGGGCGAAGGGCGGGGCGATCACGCGGATCTCAGGCGCGCGGCACTCCATCAGGGCGCGCGTCCAGGCCCAGCCTCGATCAGGATCGGCGAGCATATGCGCCTCATCGATCACTACGCACGCACCGCTGCACTGCGGATTGAACATCTCGATGGTGGCAGCTGTGATGGCTGCGCCTTCCACCGCAATGTGCTCTTCGCCGGTCAGCAGATTGCAGCGCACGCCGTCTCGATTCAGCCGATCGAAGACCTCGAAGGCGAGCAGGCGCAACGGCGCTAAGTACCAACCGCGACCGGCTGTGCTGAGCGCCTGCAGCGCTTGATGCGTCTTGCCGCTGTTGGTCGGGCCGATGTGCAGCTGAACCAGCTGATCAGCGCGCCCGGCGTGCTGCCAAGTGGGAAAGGCAGCTAACAGACGCGCGCGCAATTCCTCTTGCTGGCGGCGCTCCGCCTCTTGGCGCTGACGCAGCAAACGACGCACTTCGGCACGGTGCGCCTGCTCAGCCTGACGCTCTTGCGCTTGGCGTGCTTGCTGAGCGCTGCGCGCGGCGCGCAGCTGCGCACGGAAAGTTTGCAGGCTGATCGGCTCATCCCAGAGCAGCTGGCGCACCTGCCCCCAACGCACTCGCCCGGTGGGATGCTTGCGCCATTTGCGTAATGCCTCGCTCAGGGGCTGCTCTTGCGGATGCCCTTTGAACAAGAACAGCAGGTCGCTCACGGCAACGATTTCTTGATCCTCAACCGCCTGAAAGCGCCACGGATCGCTCTGAATGGCGTTGACCTCAGCGGCGCTCAGGCGAGTCTGCCCTTCAGGATCGACGAACGCCTCGATCAGGTGCGCGCCGATGGCATTCTGCAGCGTGTCTACCCGAATGCCGAGCTTCTTCGAGGCGCTTGAGAGCGAGTAGGAGCGCGCTAAGACCTTCTCACGGCGCGTCTCGCCATCGCGATCGGGGTGGCGCAGCACCTCGCCACACAGGTCGAGCGCCGCCTGCCAATCTTCGTCCTTCGGCAAGACGGCCGCTTGCGCCGTGGCCAGGGCTATCTCGGGATCAGCTTCAGCCAGGCGCAGCCAGGTCGTCTCGCCGAACGGCGCCTTGACCGTGAACGGCACGAGATCACCGCTATCAACGGCGCGCTGCACGGCTTTGATGCCGTAGTGCTCGACCAAATCAGGGCGCAGGATGGTCTGCCCTGCTTGGGCAGCTACGCGGGCCAGAAGTTCTTGGCGGATAGCCTGCCAAAAGTGGTGGTCGAAGATCGCTGTCAGGCTTGGGCGAGTTAGGCGCAGCGGATCGAAGATGTGCTCATCCATTTGCTTGAGCAGGTTGGCAGAGAGCAACAGGCTCAGCGCCATTTCCTCGCTCGGCGTACGGCACAGCTCGCGCAGCGGCATGTAGCCCAGCGTACCTTGAAAGCGCTCCAGAAGCTGGTGGCACTCAGGCATGCCTAGCCCATTCACGCGCGCCTGGCGCTGTGCCAAGCGCTCTTGCACGGGTCGGACGGCCGGCGCCCCATCCGTCCTGAGCGTCGGCAGAGCGCCATCGTAAAATTGTGCGCATTGGCGAATTTGCTGGGCGCTCAGGCGCTCAGGATCGTAGAGGTAATCGCCCTCGCGGGCAGCCTCGCCCAAGCGCAGAGCCTCTTGGATGGCGAGGGCTCGGTCGCCCTGGCCTAAGCGCTCATCGTTCAGATGAGCAATGTGAAAAAATCCTTCGGGCGAGGCTTGGAGCAGGGCGATCAGGGCGCGGGCATTTAGCGTGCGCAAAGCAGTGGACGATTTAGGCATGATAACTCACAGGAAGACAGCCCAACGGCTAATTCGAAACGAGCTCGCGCGCCATATCCAGGGCAGTGAAGCGCAGCAGACGATACCGATCATCGATTCGGAGGCTCGGTGCGCCATGCGGCGGGTAGCGCCGCAGCGCAATGGCTCGCGTCTCTCTAATTCTAACATAATATAGGTAGATTGTCCCACCGTCAGGCTGATCCCAGTTTTGTATGAATACTTCGACGTCGGGGGCTAGACGATTGAGCGATCCACCAACGACGCGCTCCCAAAACGGCAAAGCCGCCCAGACCTTGTAGCGCCCAATCCGCACAACATCAGCCAAGCCGTCCACTGTCTCGACGGCGCTGAAGAAGTAGTGTGGCGGGCGATTGGCCAGGTTGATCAGCAGACGGCGCAAGCGCTCAGGCTGGCGCACCACATCGGCCTGATCCCAGAGCGGGCATGGCGCCGCGAACAGCTCTAGCGCCGCCAAAAAGGCTGCCAGATCGTCTGACTGTGGCAGCAGCGCAGCCGAGAGCGCGAACGCAAAGCGCCCCTGCCCAACCGCCTCTTCCAAGCCTTGCGGGATCGGCACACCTTCGCCTAAGACGTAAAAAGCAGCGCGCTGATTGCCTTGCGCGTCAGTCAGCTGTACGTCGGGGCTCTCAGGCGCGTTGAGGAGGTCTTCTAGGATGTGCGAGACGCCCGCCAGTAAGTCCTGTGAGTGAGTCTGGCTGCACAGGCGGCACTGCCATGTAAACGGCAGGGCCTGCCCCTCGTTGAGCGCCTGATCGAGGTGCAAGGCCAGCCAGCGCCGCAAGGCCGCAATGCTGACCGACTCCGAATCGCATACGTTCGCCTCGAGATGGCTGAAGTGATGCTGCACTTGCAGCCCGAGCCGTGCGATCATGGCGCTGCGGCAGAGCGGACAAGTATAGCGTTCGCCGCGCTGCGCTAGCGTGATTGGCACAGGGCGATCTTCAGCGTTCAGCGCCCAGCGATACTCAACAGGCGGCTTAGACATGACGCATCGCTTACGGGCGCGCTGCTGGCGTCGGGCTCAAGCCGAAGTCAGTTGGGCAGGCTGTGAGGGTTGGGCGATCGGGCACCTCAAAGCCCAAGAACTGGCTGATGAACTGTTGTCTCAGCCGATCGCGCGCTAGTGCCCAGTGCTGCTCGATGGCGCGTTGTGCCGCTGCTTCCTTGAAGAAGCGCAGCGCAGCCTGCTTGATCTGCTCGGAATCGAAGGCGGCGCCAGCGAAGAGCGCCCTGCCTGCAGCTGTGCGCAACGTATTCACATCGATCTCACAGCTCAGCACGCCCACCTGGTTAGTCTGCAGATCGGCACCCAGTGCCACTCGAACTTGCCCTGCAGCTGTAGCGCTCTCGCCGTAGAGCAGGCTCAAAATGCCTATGTCGCGCTCTACGCGCACCGTTGCGCCAACTGTCGTCTCGTAGACGACCAGCTTAAGCGCTGGGTTGCCCGTGACGACCAAAACTAGGGTATAGGCGCTCAAGCCGGCGCTCTGGGCGGTCTTGACTAGCTGCTGAAACAAGGTGGGTACAAAGACTGCCATCCCGCCGCACAAGCCCAAGAGCAGCACAAGTATGATCAGCAGGAGGCGGAACTGCCGCCACAGCCAGCTGAACGGCGCGAATACACAGCCTAAGGGATTGAAACCGCCTCTCTTTGCCATGAGCGCTCTCCTTGCGGAATGTAGGACGGGTTGCGCTAAGTTTACCACGCTTCCCGCCCTTGCACACAGGCAAGGCCGCCATCGGCCTGCCGACGGCGGCCCACAAGCGCTCAGTTGCGCAGCGGCTTGCCGGTCGTCAGCATGTGCTGGATGCGCTCCAACGTCTTTTGTTCGCCCAGCAGGCTCAAAATCGCCTCACGCTCCAGGTCGAGGAAGAGCTGCTCGTCGACCCACGTTGGCGCGCTCAAATCGCCGCCACACAGGATGTGCGCCAAGTGCCGTGCTAGCTTGGCGTCATGATCGCTGGCATACTTGCCTTGGTGGAGCTGGTAGACCGCCATATGCAGCGCAGCTTTGGCATCCCGCCCGGCTGCGTAGAGCTTGTGCGGCGGAGTCGGCACGTAGCCGTGCGCTAACAGCTCGAGGACGGTTCGCTTTGCCTCTGCCAGCAGGCGCGAGCGATCCATCACGATGCGATCCACGCTGCGCAGGAAGCCCATCTCACGCGCTTCCATTGCGCTGGTGCTGGTCTTGGCCAGGGCGAGCTGCTCGAAAGCCTTCTGCAGCGGCGGCAGCGGGTCGGCGTTTTGAATCTGCATGGCGGGCGTGATGATACGCTTGACCATCTCTTTGGTGCCGCACCAAGCCGGTATCAAGCCAACGCCCACCTCGACCAAGCCGATGTACAGCTCGGCATGGGCTACCACGCGCGCGCCTGTCATGGTCATCTCGGCGCCGCCGCCCACCGTGACACCAAAGGGCGCCGTCACGATCGGCTTGTGGAAGTAGCGCATGGTCTGCATCAGCTGCTGACCGCTTGTGATCATCTGCTCAATCTCGGCGAACTGTTTGTTCTGCGCTGCCATCGCCATGATGAACAGATTAGCGCCAGCCGAGAAGTACTCGCCCTGATTGCCGATAACCATGCCATCGAATTCACCGCGATCCATGCGCTCTAGCGCACGCTGAATCAGCGCGAAGATATCGTTATCCAGCGCGTTCGCCTTCGTATGGAACTCGACCAGGCAGATGCCATCGCCTATATCGTAGAGCGTGGCGCTGCTGTTCTCCTCAACCACCTTGCCCGCCGAGCGCAGCTGATGCAGCATCACAATGTTCTTATCGGGTAGGATGGGAGCGTACGCCTTGCGCTGCGGATTGTAGACGCCTGTGACTGCCCCGCTTGCATCGCGCTGGTAGAAGGTCTCACAGCCGGCGGCAAGCATCTCATCAACCCAAGCCGGCACGCTGTAGCCATCTGCCTTCATGCGCGCCACGCTCTCGCGCACGCCGATGGCATCCCAGATCTCGAAGGCGCCCAGCTCATGATTGAAGCCCCACTTATTAGCGTTATCGATGCTGAGGATATCGTCGGCGATCTCGCCAAGCATAGCGGCAGCATAGCTGAGATAGAAGGCGTGCAGATGCCACAAATAGACGCCTGCGCGATCTGTCTCGGCGATGAGCGCCTTGATGCGCGCCCCTACATCGGGATTCTTGCGGTGCTTGTCGACGCTCTCAAAGCGGACTTTCTGCGGCGGTTCGTACTCCAGCGTGCGCAAGTTCAGCGCCCAGAACTCGCGCTGAGCGCCCTGCTCCACCTTCTTATAGAAGCCCTGTCCGGTCTTATCGCCCAAGAAGTTGTTGCGCATCAGGAACTCGGTCACCCGGGTGATGCCTTGATGGCGCAGCACCTCGCGCTGCGGATCGTTAGGGATGGCTGGATAGAGATTCTGCGCCACATAGGCCAGCACATCCACGCCGACGACATCGGCGAGGCGGAAGGTGCCTGACTTGGGACGCCCGATCAGCGGGCCGGTCAGCAGGTCGATTTCCTCGATTGTGTAGCCGTGATCGTAGGCGTAGTTCATGCCGAAGCCGCCCGCAATGCTGATGAAGCGATTGGCGATGAAGTTCGGCGTATCCTTGCAGATGACCACGCCCTTACCTAAGATATCTGTGGCGAAGCGCGCCATGAACTGCACTAGGGCGGGGTCGGTGTGAGCGCCGGGGATGATCTCTAGCAGCTTGAGGTGGCGCGGCGGATTGAAGAAGTGCGTGCCCAGAAAACGGCGCTTGAAGGCCTCGCTGCGCGCTTCGACGATTGCGTTGATGGAAAGCCCTGAAGTGTTCGTTGAGATGATGGCAGTGGGCTTGCAGGCTGCCTCGAGCTTTTCCATCAGCGCCTGCTTGACGGGCAGCTTCTCGATCACCACCTCGATCACCCAGTCGCAATCGGCAAGGCGTGCCAGATCGTCTTCAAGGTTGCCGATGCTAATTTGATCGAGATCGGCGGCGCTAAAAATGGCGGGAATGCGGCTTTTCTTCAGCTTCTCGAGGTTCTCGAGGGCGATAGCATTGCGCTTGGCGGGCGAATCGCCGGGCTGCGTGTCTTTGGCGGCGATATCCAGCAGCACAACGGGTAGCCCAACGCCCGCCAGCAGCGTCGCGATGCCGCCACCCATCGTGCCAGAGCCGATTACGCCGACTTTACGAATCGTATAGCTCATCAAAAAATCTCCAGTGCGGAAATCTAATTCAACGTCGGTTTAATTTTACTCAGTTGGGGCAAGGTTATCAAAGGGAGGGCGCGTTGCGCGCTCGGGCGGCCTGCCGTACAATCAGTCCGCTAAGATAGCCTTTACAGCAGGTAGGGGGCATGAGCTATTTCATCGGGATTGATGGCGGCGGCACGAGCACCAAATTCGCGCTTGTGAGCGCCGATTTGAGCCTGATCGGGCACGTTGAACGCGGCGGTGCGAACCCGAACGTGGTCGGCTTGGCGGCGGCGCGCGCCACGCTGGCAGAGGGCGTGCGCGCCCTGCTGGAGACGGCTGGTCTTGAGCTGAGCGCTGTGCGCGGCATTGGCGCGGGCTTAGCGGGCTTGGATCGTCCGGCCGACCATGCGCGCTTCCAAGCCCTTTTTACAGAGCTGTTCCCGGGTGTGCCGGCTGTCCTCGATAACGACGCAGTGCCGGTATTATACGCAGCAAACGGACGCGCCTTTGGCGTGGTGACCATCAGTGGCACGGGCATGATTGCGCTAGGCGTGAACGGAAAGGGCGAACGGGCGCGCAGCGGCGGCTGGGGACACTACGCCGATCGAGGTAGCGGTTATGCCGTAGCGCGCGAGGCACTCTATCAGCTGTTCAGCGCCTACGATCGGGGCGAGGAGTCAGGGCTTGGCGCGGCCATCCTGGCCAGCCTGGGCTTGACAGCCGTCCCGGAGCTGGTCGAGTGGCTCTACGCGCCTGAGCGGCGCGTCAACGATGTAGCGGCGCTAGCTGCACAGGTGGTGCGCCTGGCTGAGGCAGGCGACCTGAGCGCAGTGCGCCTCCTGTGCGATGCAGCGCAAGCCCTCGCCGATGCGACGGCGACTGTGGCGGCGCGTCTGGCGCTGGGCGAACAGACTTTCCCAGTCGTCTTAAGCGGGAGCTTATTCACCCATGCAAAGGTGCTGCGCGAGTTCTTCGCACACGCCCTGCAGAGCCGATATCCGCGCGCGCAGCTGATTCAAGCCGTGCACAGCCCTGAGGTCGGTGCGGCGATGATGGCTATGGCGGCGCAAGGCGCAGTACTGCCGCCCTCAGAGCCGTCGATGCCAACGCAAACGCGGGCATCCGCCCGCCGCGCCACCGAGCGCCGCCATCCGCTGACGTATGGCGCCCACCGCCGCCCCACCCTAGACCTATTGACAGCGATGAACATCGAAGATGCGCGCGTGCCACACCTGATGCGGCCTGTATTGCCCACCCTCGCCGCCCTGATTGATGCAATCGCAGCGCGCTTCCGCCAGGGCGGACGTCTGATCTACGTCGGCGCTGGCACGTCGGGGCGGCTTGCTGTGCTGGATGCAGCAGAGTGCGTCCCGACCTTTGGCACCTCACCCGAGCAAGTCGTAGCTGTGCTGGCGGGCGGCATGCCCGCGCTGACTTTGGCAGTTGAGGGCGCGGAAGACGATCGCTCGGCAGGCGGGGCGGCGATCATAGGGCTGGACGTGGGGGCGCTAGATAATGTGATCGGGATCGCGGCAAGTGGGAGTACGCCCTTTGTGATTGGCGCGCTAGAGGCGGCGAATGCGCTCGGCGCGCTGACAGCTTGCATTGTCAACGTCGTCGAGTCGCCCATTGCGGCGCTTGTGGCACATCCGATCTGCATCGCCACCGGCGCCGAGACTCTGACGGGCTCAACGCGGCTGAAAGCGGGCACGGCGCAAAAACTTGCTTTGAACATGCTCTCGACCGGTGTGATGCTGCGCGCTGGGCGCATTTATGAGAACTTGATGACAGATATGCGCGCGGCCAACCTCAAGCTGCGCGAGCGTGCCGCCCTGATCGTGGCTGAGGCGGCTCAGCTAGACCTGCCGCAGGCGCGTGACATCCTAGAGGCCTGTGAGGGCGAGATGAAGACGGCAATCGCAGCGGCGCAGCTGGGCGTGCCGCCTGAAGTGGCGCGGGCGCGCCTGGCTGCCGTTGGGGGCGATCTAGGGGCGCTGCTAGGCTAGCTGGCATTTTTAGGGTATGGTAGGCGCCTGAAAGTGTATGTGGAGAGGCGTAGATGAGTACGGAGAGCGTCCGTGCGCCGTCGGCGGGCAAGATTGCGCGCTCTGCGGTTGTGGTGATCGGCATTTTAGGCTTTGGCAAGCTCTTCAGCCTAGCTGAGAAGTGGATTGGCTTGGATCGCTTCGGCGTCGGTGTGGACTGGGATACCTTCGCTGCGGCTAATCAGCTGCCCGAGCAGCTCTACAACCTGATTGGCGGCGGTGCGCTCGCCTTTGCGTTCATCCCGATCTTCAGCGGCATCCTGGCGCGTGGCGATCGCGACCAGGCCTGGAAGTTAGCTTCCAACGTGCTGAACACAATCTTCCTAGCAGCGCTTATGCTCAGCACGGTCGTTTTTTTGTTTGCGCCGCAGATCATCAGCACACTGATCGCACCCGGCTTCGCCAAGCCGTTCCTGCCTGTGCGTATGCTGCAGCAGCCCCTCAACGGCGACCTGTTCATCTACCTGGCGCGCCCCGACCTGGTGATGCAGACGGCACATTTGATGCGCATCCTGCTGCTCAGCTTGATGATCTTCTCGGTCAGCGGCTTGTGCAGCGGCATTTTGCATACACATCAGCATTTCGTGGCACCGGCGCTGGCGCCGATCATGTATGACGTTGGCAACTTAGTGGGCGTTGCATTCTTGGCACGCTTCTTCGGCATATACGGGGCAGCCATCGGAGCTGTGATCGGCGCAGGGCTGCACTTGAGCATCCAAGTCATTGCGCTGATGCGCGTGCGCGCCCGTTGGCTGCCTCACTTGAACTGGCGCAACGCCGAGCTGCGCCAAGTCATCCGTTTGATGATTCCGCGCGCGATCAGCCTGGGTTTGGCCAACTTAGACCTGCTGATCGCCTATAACATCGCCTCGACGCTTGGCAGCGGCTCGGTGGCGGCCTTCAATCGCGGCTGGACGCTGATGCAGCTGCCGCAGACTTTGATCGGCACGGCGATGGGCATCGTGATCTTCCCAACGCTAGCTATACTGAGTGCCAACGGCGATCTGAGCGGCAAGCGATCGGCGCTGTCGGGCGCTTTGCGCTTCGTGCTGATCGCCTCGATCCCGGCGGCGCTGATGATGGTGGTGGCTGGACGCCCACTAGTGGCAATTCTAGAAGGCGGCGCTTTTGATCCTGCCAGCGCGGATCGCGTTTTTGCCGTCTTGCAGATGTTCGCGCTGGGCATCCTGACGTGGAATTTGCTGGAAATTGTGGCGCGCAGCTTCTATGCCGATAAGGATATGATCACGCCGCTGATCTCAGCCGTGCTGGAGACGCTGATCTTCGTCGGCCTGGCGCTGCTGCTAACTCAGGCATTGCAGACGGCTGGCTTAGCGCTGGCGAACAGCATCGCAGTGGGTGCGCAAGTGCTCTTTTTGGCGGTCATTTTGCGGCGGCGCTGGCAGGGCATCGATGAGGGCGCGCTGCTGAAGAGTGTCGTCAAGGCGTGCATTGGGGCGGCAGTGATGGTGGTGGCAATGCTGAGTGTGGCGCCTCTCGTAGAAAATCTAGCTTTATCGCTCGATCGGCGCTTGCTGCTCTTGGTTCAGGCGGGGGTTCAGTTGGGGGTGGGCGGCGCCGTGTATATTGGTGTGATGGTGCTGTTGCGCACAGAGGAAGTGCTGCAGCTGCCGCGCTTGATTCTGGCGCGTCGGCGCATTCAAACGGCAGGCGATTAGTGCTAGACAAGAGGCTTTATGCCGAGACGTCTTCTAGTGAGCGTGATCATCCTGAGTGGGGTGCTGGCAGGGCTGTTGGGCGTCTTGAAAGGTGTTGTGCGTGCCACACAGAACGAGTACGCTTGCCTTCAGTTTTACTACAACACGCGCCAAAACTGGGTGCTAGACCTGCAGAGCGGCACCTACTTGCACGATAGACGGCTGACTGGCTCTCCGCTGGACATTCGGCGCGGGGCTGTCTCGCCTGATGGCGCGTATGTGGCCTACGTCACACAGACGCGCTCAGGACTGCTGAATCTGTACGTAGAGCCCAACGAAGTGCCGATTCTGAACCTGCCATCCGCCTGCACGGATATCATGACCTGTTGGCGCTCCCAGACGCCCAGCCCCGCCGCACGACAGCTGCAGTTGAATACACCTGTAGCTGGCATGAGCTGGTCGCCGAATGGTGCGATGCTGGGCTATCTGTGGAGCGCAGGGTTTAATGCGCTGAAGGTGGCAGCCAGCACGCCAGAGGGACGGCTGATCGCTGAGCACCTTCTGGTTGGCGATCGCTTCATCTTGCACGGCTGGTCGGCAGATGGAAGCTACCTGCTCTTCAGCACACAGCCCCGCTCAGAGGACCGAGCAACGCTCCACTTCTGGGCGCCGGAGGGTAACAGGCTCTACAGCTACAGCTTGGACGACGTACACAACAGAGCGTGGTACATGCTTGCCGCTATCGCCCCGCAAGGGCAGCGCATCGCCATCGTAGCGGCGCGGCGCGATAACATGCCGATCCTGCTCATCATCTCGGCTCAGGGCGGCATTGAGCGGCAAGAGGTCTTGCCGCCGCACATCGATTGGCGGGCCAACTGGTCACCTACAGGCGAGGCGCTCGGCCTACATCACTTCGATCCGCCTTATTGGCACTTCAGCATCTACGAGATTGCTGGGGCGACGCACCGCACCGTTGGCGGCGTGACGACCGGGGCCAGCCTAGCCAGACGCGATGGCTTGCGCGAGTTCTACTGGGCGGCCGACGGGCAGACGGGTGCGTTTCTGCTGCCCAATCGAGATGATACAAGCACATTGGTGCGCTATCGCCTGGCTGACCGCCAAACGCTGCCGCTGCGCCCCGCCGTGCTGAGCGCTCATGCATCCGCCAGGCAAGGGCGCCTTGCGCTAGTCCAGCGCGAAGAGAACCACATGGCGCTTGAGGTGCTGGATGTGCAGAGCGGTCTCTCGCAGCCGATTGCCAGACGTCCGCACATACGCGACGTGCTGTGGCTGCGCGGCGCCGATGCCTTGAGCTTCACCACAGAGCGAGATGGTGCAATCCAGCTTGAGCACGCCGATCTCAGCCGTAACGCCGTGCGGACGCTGCTGCGCGCCCAGAAGCTCTACGAAGGGATGCAGCAAGAGCTGGCCACCAACTTTCTGATGCTCTGGTGGCAGGCTGAAGATGGACAAACCTACCTAGATGCTTACACGCCTGAAGGCGAGCGCGTCTACCGTTATCGGCTGCTGGGCGCGCGCGGCAGCCGCCCGCCGATCCTGTTCAGCACAGCTGATGGGCGGGCAGCTGTCATCATGGCAGGCGAGGGCACTGGGTCAGCCTACCTGCAAATTGCCCTCAGCGATGGCGAGCGCGCCATCTTGGTTGATGAGGAGCGCCACTCGACGACGGTGCTGTGGGCGCCTGAGGGTGAGCGCGTCGCCATTGTGACGTCCTCGCTGAGCAGTGCGCCCGCTAAAGGGCGACAGCGCTTGCGCGTGCTGGATCAGGAGGGCAAGCTGCACTATGACTTCCAAGCCATCACAGTTGGGCTGCTGCACGCCTGGACGCGCTGCGGTTAGGCGCTCTGCCAGCCGCAGTACTCGCCGCTGCCCGCTCGATGCTGCACCCAGAAGCGTTGCGCCGTCTCAGGGCGCATGAAATGCACATCTGCGCGCTCCAGATGCACGATCTGCCCTTCCAGCAGCCACTCAGCGTTATCACGCCGATAAAAGGTCGGCGGAATGTGGCGCACCGCACACAAAGCCGACCACTGCGCCTGCGAAAGGTACTGCGTCTGTATCATGCGGATGTGTTTGACAGCGAGGCAGGCGACTCGATCGATCGCAGCAGCTTCGGCGTGCGGATCCAGCGCGATCAGATCGTCAGTTGCGTAGTAGACGCATTGATATAGGCAGATCGCCTGGACCGCTGTGTTATGTCGCCATGTGGTGTAAGCACCAACGAAATGCCACGCCTCGCCCTGCCGGTAGATATCGTGCCGATTGCTGGGCGCCAGCAGCGCAGCACTACCATGCCTTGCCCGAACCGGCTCAAAAGCGTGCCCACTGAACAATTTGACTTGCCACTCCATAAGTTTCTGCCTCCAGACCGGCTTTTTCAGCGGCAGCACAGGGCTTGGCACGGGCACCTGCTGGGAACGAAAAACCGCCTCTTCTTGCACCAGAAGACGCGGTCACGCGCGGGACAGATGATTGCTCTTGCGAGCCACATCCCTTTGCAGGCAGGCACCTTAGGCTGTCCGACCCAGGTTGCCGAGCTTAGCCGACGCCAAGCTGCTCCTGATGCTATGTGGCACAGTCTATCGCGATTTGTCAGGGCCTGCAAGCCTTGCACAGCGCGCCGATTAGTGCTACATTCAGCGGGCTGAGAATGCACTCCGAATGGCGAAGTGAGCATGAAGATCACCTTTCACGGCGCAGCGCGTGGCGTCACGGGCTCTCAACATTTGATCGAGGTGAACGAGCGACGCATCTTGCTGGATTGTGGGCTGTTCCAGGGCAAGCGCAGCGAGGCTTATGACCGCAATCGCAAGCTGCCCTACGATGCCTCGCGGATTGATGTCGTCGTCCTCTCGCATGCCCATATTGACCACAGCGGCAACCTGCCCAACCTTGTTAAGTACGGCTTTCGCGGCGATATCTTCGCCACCTTCGCCACTCGAGACCTGTGCGGCGCCATGCTGCTAGATAGCGCCCACATCCAAGAGCGCGACGTGCAATACGTGAACAAAAAGCGCGCCCGCAAAGGCGAGCCGCGTCACGCTCACCTTCTACGATGCCGGTCATATGCTCGGCAGCGCCATCGTCGTGCTGAACATCACTGAGCGGGAGCGCGGGCGCGATATCCGCCTCGTCTTCAGCGGCGATCTCGGCCAGCCCGGCTTGCCGATTCTGCGCGATCCAACGCCGATCGACGAGGCCGATGTGCTGATCATGGAGAGCACCTACGGCGACCGTCTGCACGAGCCGTTTGAGGATAGCGCGCGCCGGCTTGAGCAGATCGTCGTCCAGACCTACAAGCGCGGCGGCAAGGTGATCGTGCCTGCCTTTGCCGTCGGGCGCACACAAGAGCTGGTCTACGCCCTGCATCAGCTGCGGCGCAAGGGCGATCTGCCGCCGCTCAAGATTTTTGTCGATAGCCCACTCGCTGTCAACGTGACAGCCATCTTCGCTAGTCATCCAGAGGCTTACGATGAGGAGACGCGCGCCTTCATCAGCGGCGACAAAGCCCATCTCGATCCGTTTGGCTTTCAAGGGCTGATCTACACGCGTTCTGTCGAAGAGAGCAAGGCGCTCAACTTCCTGAACGAGCCCGCCATCATCATCAGCGCCAGCGGCATGGCTGAATCAGGCCGGATCCTCCATCATCTGGCGAACAACGTCGAAGATCCGCGCAATACCATCTTGCTCGTCGGCTTTCAGGCGGAGCACACACTCGGGCGCCGCATTGAGGAACGTCAGCCCAAAGTTCGCATCTTCGGCGAGGAATATCAGCTGCGCGCCCAAGTCGAGCGCCTGACGGGCTTCTCGGCGCATGCCGACCGCGCGGCGTTGCTGGCCTGGGCAGGCGCCTTCAAGAAGAAGCCGCTGCGCACCTTCCTTGTCCACGGCGAAGAGCCTGCCCTCAGCAGCCTGGCCGAGGCACTCAAAACTAAGCTCGAGCTTGAGCGTGTAGACATTCCCGATCTGCATCAAGTTTTCAGTGTGTAACGAGCATGAGCGAGAGGCTGCAAAATCCGTTTTTAGAGGACTGGCGCGAGTGTCTATTGGCGCACTACCGCTGGATTGTTGCGCGGAAAGAAGATAAGGTTGAGCCGACGGTGCGCCACATCTTGCTGAGCGTCGGCGTGCCTGAGGCGCGCATCGCTGAACTTCAGCCTGGCTCACCCGAGCCAGAGCTAACCTTGCCACCTGCGCCCGAGCCAGAGCCGCCACCCGAGGCGCACCCGCCATCCGAACCGGAGCCACCCGCATTGCCAAAGCAGCTCTCTCTCTTGTGACCGCCATCGGCGAGATGTATCTATGAACGCGCCTTTAATCGAGTGTGTGCCGAATTTCAGCGATGGACGCCGTCCGCACGTGCTAGAGGCGATCCTCAACGCCATTCAGCGGGCTGCCCCGGTCAGCCTGCTGGATCACAGCAGCGACCACGACCATAATCGCAGCGTGGTCACTTTCGTCGGGGCGCCCGAAGACGTCCTAGAGGCTGCCTTCGCTGCCATCAAGACAGCAGCGCAGTTGATCGATATGGAAGTCCATCGCGGGCAGCATCCGCGCATTGGCGCAGCCGATGTGGTGCCTTTTGTGCCGTTACGCGGCGCAACACTCGAACAATGCGCCGAATTGGCACGTCGGCTGGGCGAACGTGTCGGCAGCGAGCTGGGCATCCCCGTCTATTTGTACGAGGCGGCTGCAACGCGCCCCGATCGGCAGCATTTAGAGGATGTGCGGCGAGGCGAATACGAGGGCTTGAAGATTGCCATTCAAAATGACCCCGATCGTGCGCCTGACTTCGGCCCATCGCAGTTGGGCAAGGCGGGCGCGGTAGCGATCGGTGCCCGCCCGCCCCTGATCGCTTTCAACGTCTACTTGAACACTGATGAAGTCCAGATCGCCAAGCAGATCGCCAAAGCTGTGCGCCATTCCAGTGGCGGCCTGCGCTACGTGAAAGCACTCGGTCTGCTGGTGGATGGCAAAGCGCAGGTCAGTTTGAACCTGACTAACTACACACAGACGCCCGTTCAGCGCGCCCTTGAGCTGATTCGGCGCGAGGCCGATCGGTACGGCGTGCGCCCGATTCGCACCGAGCTGATTGGACTGATCCCCGAAGACGCGCTGACCGAAGCGGCGATCTGGTATTTGCAGCTGAGCGATTTCGATCCGAATCGGCACATCCTAGAGCGCCGCCTGCAAAATTTGCCGCCACACCTGGCACCTGCCGAGCCCTCTGAGCCGCCCTTGCCGCTTGCCCCATCCAAACAGGCTACCTCACATGCCGCTCCATCTGACCTGGCCGCTTTCGCTGAGGCAGTGGCACAAGCAGCTCCAACGCCTGGCGGTGGCGCTGTGACAGCCCTAGTGGGCGCGCTGGCAGCGGCGCTCAGCGAGATGGTAGCGCGCTTAACCCTCGCCAGCAGCCGTGAACGCTATGCGCCCCTCAAGGCCGAGATGGGCGCGCTGGCTAATCGCGCTGCTGCCCTGCGCCACGCCTTGATCGAGGCTGTCAGCCGTGATAGCCGCACCTTCAACACCGTGATGGGCGCCTACCAACTACCGCCAACTCACCCAAACCGTGAGCAAGTTATTCAGGCAGCGCTGCGGGATGCCACACAGGTGCCACTAGATGTGATCGCGCACTGCCTAGAAGTGCTCAAGCTGGCGCGCACGGCTGCCGATCGTGGCGTTGATCGCGCCGCTGCTGATGCCGCCACTGCCGCCTATATGGCGCAAGCCGCTGTAGAGAGCTCCGCTTTGAATGCGCGTCTCAACGCCGCTCTGCTCAGCGATAGCGTGCTGGCGCATGCCTTAGCCCAACAGGCGCTCTCGGCTGTGGGCGAGGCGCGCGCGCTGTGCGCCGATGTGATTGTGCTTGCTGAGACGCGCGCCAAACTCCGTTGAATGAGATAGGTTTTCTGATGAAGACGCTTATACTCGCCCTGCTCGCCTGTCTAATGCTCGCCCTGTGGCCAACTTTAGCGCCTGACGCAGCCCGCTCCGTGCCCTCCCCAATCGGCATCGCGCAGTTTTCTAACATGACGACGCCCACGCCCGCCCCGACTTTCATTGCCACGGCGGTGCCGAACTTCATCACTGCCGAATCCGCGCTGTGGACGCCGCCGGCGCCCACTAATCGCACTGAAGGCAACTTCCTGTTCGGGCGCCCCTTCAGCTTCCAACATAATACGTACTGGTCGCGCGAGTACGGCTACGGATCGACCAGACGCGGTCAGCTGCAGATTCATCACGGGCTGGATTTCTCGAATCCGAGCGGTGTGGCTATCCTGGCCGTTGCTGAGGGGACCGTCTACTACGCTGGGCCCGATACAACGCGCATTTTCGGCCCGCGCCCCGATTTTTACGGCATCCTTGTGGTGATCGAGCATCCGTACATGTACAGCAGCGGCGAAAAAATCTACACGCTCTACGGGCACATGCGCCAAGAGGCAGTCTACACAGGGCAGGCAGTGAAAGCGGGTCAGGTGATTGGCTACGTGGGCGCCACAGGCGTGGCGCTCGGCCCGCACCTGCACTTCGAGGTGCGCGTGGGCAATCCTGAGAGCTACGACGCTACGCGCAATCCCGCCCTGTGGCTGAAGCCTTATGAGGGCTCAGGCGTGGTGGCAGGCATTCTGCGCGATAGCTACGGCAACAAGCTCGAGGGCGTTCAGCTGGAGCTGCAAGCGCCGGGCAATAACCATCTGACCTTCAGCTACAGCGGGATGCGCGTCAAGGGCGATGATCGGCTGGGCGAGAATTTCGTCTTCGCCGACGTCGACGCAGGCTACTACTACTTAATCGTCAAGAGCGCCGATGGTGGCTTGGCGCATCGCCAGCTGATCTACGTTTGGGCGGGGCAAGTCACCTTTGTAGAAGTTTTCATCATGCCATAGGACATCCGTTATGAAAATCACCGGTCTTGAGCTCTTCAAGGTGCCGCCGCGCTGGCTGTTCGTGAAAATCTCGACCGACGAGGGCATAGCCGGCTGGGGCGAGCCGATCGTCGAAGGGCACGCTGATACAGTCGAGGCAGCTGTGCGCGAAGCTGCTGAGTACCTGATCGGGCGCGATCCAGAGCGCATCGAGGATCTCTGGCAGACGCTCTACCGAGCGCGCTTCTATCGCGGCGGCGCGATCCTGCTCAGTGCGATGGCGGGCATCGATCAGGCGCTGTGGGATATCAAAGGCAAGCGCTACGGCGTCCCGATCTATCAGCTGTTGGGCGGCGCTGTGCGCGATCATGTGCGCGTCTACACGTGGATCGGCGGCGACCGCCCATCCGATGTGGTAGCAGCCGCTAAAGAGAAGGCGGCGCAGGGCTTCACAGCTGTTAAGATGAACGCCTCAGAGGAGATGCACTTCGTCGAGTCTTACGCGGCAATTGAGGCATGTGTGGCGCGCGTGGCAGCCCTGCGCGAGGCGCTCGGCAGCGCTTTTGGCATCGCTGTGGACTTTCACGGTAGGCTGCACAAGCCGATGGCGAAGGTCCTGGCTAAGGCGCTGGAGCCCTATCATCCGCTCTTCATCGAGGAGCCCGTCCTACCTGAACATAACGAGGCCTTGCCTGAGATCGCGGCGCACGCTGCCGTGCCGATCGCCACAGGAGAGCGTATGTACTCGCGCTGGGATTTCAAGGGGCTTTTAGCGCGCGGTGGCGTGGACATCATCCAGCCCGACCTCTCGCACGCTGGCGGCATCAGCGAGGTGCGCAAAATTGCGGCGATGGCCGAGGCATATGACGTAGCGCTGGCGCCGCATTGCCCGCTTGGCCCAATCGCCCTGGCCGCCTGCCTGCAAATAGACGCCGTCTGCCCCAACGCTTTCATCCAAGAGCAGAGCCTGGGCATTCACTACAATCAAGGCAACGATCTGCTCGACTATCTGACTGATCCGTCGATCTTTGAGTACGCCGATGGCACGCTCAAGATTCCAAGCGGGGCGGGTTTAGGCATTCAAATCAACGAAGAGGCTGTGCGCGCGGCTGCTCAGCGCGGACACGCCTGGCGCAACCCAGTCTGGCGGCGTGCTGATGGCAGCATCGCCGAGTGGTAGGCGAGCTTGCGCATTCTAGCGAATCGGGTATGGTTATTGGCGCGTCAAACTGACTAAGGAACCGCCGTGTCGTTGCCAAGCATCCTTCAGGCGCTAGAAGTGCGCCGTCGCGCCGTGCATGAGCCGTACTTTGTGCCGAGCCTGTGGGCAAATAGCGGCACACAGCCCGACCATACTGCCGCTGTTCAGGTCAATCCGTACGATTTTTACTACCAAATTCTGGCGAAGATTGCGATCCGTGCAGCGCAGCCGCTGGTGCAGGGCGTCGGCGGGGAGTGGTCGCGCCATGCGATGGTCTACAGCCTGTTTCCGCGCCTGACTACCGCCTTCGATCACAACGGCGATGGCGAGATCAGCAGCCAGCCTAACAGCGATGGCTGGCGCGAGACTGGCACGCTCCTGAAAAGTATGGCGCTGCTGCCATACATCCGCGAGATGGGCTTTAACACTGTCCATCTCCTGCCCGTGACGGCGATCGGGCGCGACGGGCGCAAGGGGGCGCTCGGCTCGCCCTATGCCATTCGCAATCCGTACGTCCTCGATGAGAACTTAGCCGAGCCAGCGCTCGGCTTGACGGCTGAGCAGCTCTTCAAGGGCTTTGTCGAGGCAGCACATCGGCTGGGGATGCGTGTGGTGGTCGAGTTCGTGCTGCGCACCGCCGCAAAGGACTCCGATTGGATCCCTGAGCATCCCGAATGGTTCTACTGGATTCGGGCCGACGTGCCAGATCGAGCGGCAAACATTGGGCGGACGGGCGCGCTGAACAGCTATGGGCAACCGCTTTTCTCGCCCGATACACTCAACCTAATCTTTGCCAAGATCAACGCCGGCGACTTCCACGACTTGCCGCCGCCGCCGCATCAATATCGGGCGATGTTCACGCCACCGCCCCGCCCTGATCAAGTGCGCCTCGAAGGGGGGCGCTACATCGGCACGCTGGATGATGGTACGCGCGTACGCATACCGGGCGCCTTCGCCGATTGGCCGCCCAACGATGTGCAGCCGCCCTGGTCGGATGTGACCTACCTACGCCTGTATGATCATCCAGACTTTAACTACATGGCTTACAACACGCTGCGCATGTATGACTCATTCCTGGCACAGCCTGAGCATCGCAATGCGCCGCTGTGGGAACGCCTGATCGGCGTGATCCCGCATTACCAGCAGACCTTCAGCATAGATGGCGTCCTGATCGATATGGGGCACGCCCTGCCCATGCCGCTCAAGCAGCGCATCATCGCCACTGCTCGCGCCATCGATCCTGACTTCGCCTTCTGGGACGAGAATTTCTCAATCGACTGGCACACCCGTGAACAGGGCTACAATGCGGTGGTGGGCTATTGGCTGCTGAGCCTTCACGAACCGCACAGCGTGCGCAGCATGATCAATCAGATGGCGCAGCACGCCTTCCCAATCGCTTTCTTCAGCGCAATGGAGAATCACAACACGCCGCGCGCCTTCGCCCGCTTTGGCGGCGTTGCCTACGCCCACTATGCGCTGGCGCTCTCGATTGGCATCCCTGCCATCCCTTTCATTCAGAGCGGCTTCGAGCTAGGTGAGACTCAGCCGCTGAACACAGGGCTGGGCTTCAGCGGCGAGGAGATTCGCCGCTACACTGCCGACGATCTGCCGCTGTTCGGCGTTGGCGCTTACGACTGGTGCCGCGCTGAGAACTGGATACGCTCGGTGCGCCATGCGCTGGGCATCCGCCACAAGTTCGAGAGCCTGCTGAGCGACTCGGCGCCCAACACCTTCCTGATCGGCAGCTCGGATAATCCGCATATCTTGGTCTTCTCGCGGCGGCGCGACGACCAGTGGCTGTGTTTCATCGCCAACATGGATATGGCTCATGAGCAACGCGGGCGGGCCATCATCCGCTCCAAGCAGGTACGCGTAGCAGGCTACTGGGGCACATACGCCGAAGGCATGGATGTGCAGCAAGAGATCGCCGTTAACATCTCGCTTTCGCCGGGCTATGTGTTGATCATCGACGTGGCGAATCTGCGGCAGGGCGAGATGTGAGGGCGAGTCACCGACTCGCCCTCAACAAACTCAGCGTGGATACCACCAAGCGGGCTCGAAGGCGGGAGTATCGGTCAGTTTCTGCAGCCCGGAGCCATCGGCGCGCACAGCAAACAGGAAGCAGCCCTGTGGGGTGTGGCGCTCAAAGGCGATCCAGTTGTCTGGGCCCCACGTCGGGTGATGATCGTTGCCTTCGGCGTCGCTCAGGCGGCGCAGGTTGCCTCCATCGGCATCCATCAGCATGATCACCCAGCGATTTTCAGCGGCCAGGTAGTGCTCAAAGGCAATCGTGGTGCCATCGGGGCTCCATGCGGGCGCATGATTGAAGCGGCCGATGGTCGTCAGCTGCTGGACACGCTGCGGACAGTCCTGCGTTTGCAGGCAGCCCATATCTAGCTTGAAGATGTGCTTGTTGTTGTTAACGATGCCCACGAAGGCGATCTCACGCCCGTTCGGGTGCCAATCGAGCTGGAAGGCCGGGAAAGGCAGCGGCAGACTGAACTCGACACGCTCCTCAAACGCCTGAAAGTAGAAACCATCGTCGTTGGGCATTTTCACGTCAAAGGCGAGCATCCCGCCTGAGGGGTGCCAGGCTGGATAGTTGGCCACGATCTCCTCGCGGCTGGCGAGCGTCAGTTGATGCGTCTGCAAGTCGAAGATGGTCACTTGAGAGACGCCAGAGGCAATCTGCTGCCCGCTCGGGTGCCACGACGGAAAGGCTGTGCGCCCGCCCTCTGCATAGACGGTGACATTACCATCAGCAAGGTCGAGGATGTGCAGCACAGAGCTAGTAGTGTAAGCAAGCTTGCCATGCAGCATGGCTTATCTCCTATTCGGATTGCCCAATCCAAAGTAGTTTGCGGCAACATCCATAACTCGCGGATCATGCCACGAATGATGATTAAGCTCTTTCCCATTCAGACCTGTTTGCATGCTAATGCGCATGATACCCGGATACTGATCTGTTGAGGCGCCCAGCGCTACGTCACGCCCGCTGCCAACGAACTGGCCGACGAGAGGCCCCCAAGAGCCTTCATCACGGTATGTACCTGTAGCCCAGTGCGCCCAAAGTGCTTTATCTTGAGTATTGAAGGTTGCAGCCATGTTGCCGACCTGCGGACTGTTGACAATATCGTGGAAGCGCCCTCCCGGTCTGAACTCGCTGGCATTCACGGCAGGCTGAACGGCTAGGTAGCGGTCGATGCGTGCGTTTGGATTGCTCGCCAGCGCTTCCATCGTCAGGCGGTTGCCCAGACTGTGCGCATTGACCATGACTTGACTTTCTGGATGGAACTGGCGGAACTGCACCAGCGCATCGGCAAAGCGCGGCGCGTATTCAACGGCGTTGGCATTCGCCTGCCAGTAGTTTGACGGCGTGGTCGAGTCAATGCCAGCATCCCACTGAATGCCGATGATGATCGGCGGCTTGCCGCTGCCATTCCCTTGATTGTACATCTGAGAGTAATCTTGTGAGGCTTGCTGCAGGCGGTTGACAATAGCCTCATTCTGCTCCGTGAAGCCGTGCACCATGAAAAGCACCGGGCGCCCGTCAGTCTGCAGATTCTGCATGAACTCGCCCACGTTGAAGTTCGGGTCGCGGAAGTTGATCATGTAGGCAGGCACCGTATTGTTAGCCGTATTCCCGATGGGTTGGTAGCGCGGATCGGGGTTGCCGCCACCCGCATCACCACCTGTGGTGCCGCTGTTGCCGCCTGCGCCGCTGTCGCCGCCATCGGCGCCTGTAAAAAGCGAACCTGCCTCGCGCTCAGCCTGCTCGAGGGCTGTGGCGATACGCTGTGTAGCGCTGGAAGCATCCGCCAGCGCTGCGCCTAACCGTTGCATGGCCGGCTGGACGAGATCGCTCATCTCGCGGTAGAAGCTCTCAGCGCCCTTACCCAGCCAACCGCCGCCCTGCAGGGCTGAAACACAATTTTGAACGGTCTGCAGCAGTTGGCGTGCGGCATCGCTTTGGCGCGCAAAGTTATTGCTCACTTCGCGCATGTCGTCATAATTACACTGAATGATATTGCCTGCCATAGAAACGCTCTCCATCTGAAGGATGATCAGAACATGAATTTGAAGCAGGTGTGAGCGCGGTGGAGTGGCTTGCGAGCTGCGTTCATAATGGTATCAAGGCGTTGCAAAATTCGTCAACGGAAATTTGTTAAGAAAAACAAACATATGGTGGGCGCAAGCCTTCTAGGGCTGTCAGCATCGGCACAGGGTGAGCCTCACAGGCATACAGCTGCCCGCCAAGCCAGATTTTATGAACTTGTTCGAGTTCAAGCACTCGGCATTGCGCCCGACTCAGGCAAAGCGCGCTATAATTGAGGTATAGATTCGTAACCAATGGGATGCGTTGTATGTCTAACCGAACGGATACGCACACCGCTGCGACCTCGCGCCAGACAATGGAAGAGCCGGACTCCGTTGGCGGAATGCCCGTCGAGGAACTCATCCGCATTGCTCGGGAAACTACCGCACGCATCCGCAACGAGGATCGCAAGCGCCTGCAGACAGAAGCTTCGGAGAGCCGCCAGAGCATTCAGAGCGGCGTGCCACACTTACTTCAGCAATTTTTCATTGGCAAGCTCGACCTGGATGAAGAACTCAGCCGCCGCTTTCCCAACCCGCCCTTGCTCTCCTCGGCCACTTTCGATCCGTTGCCCGGTCGGCGGGCGCGGCGTGGCTTTGCCCAACTCAAGGCTCAGGATGAATCAGCGTGCCTGAACATCGATCTGCACGGCATTGATGGCACTTTTGAGGCAGATTACGTCTACGGCGGCATGATTGCAGCCCACTTCACCTTCGGCGCCATCGCCGATGCCCAGCGTAAGCGCTTCCTCGACCTGATTCGGCGCCGCGCTGGCACCAGTATCCTCTGGACGGCGAAACGCTGGGAGCGCGACTACCTGATCGTGACTGCTCATGAAGGTTTTGCGCGCATTTATGCCTTCGGCACGCATCACCTGAGTGCTGCTTGCCGCCTGCCCCCAGAGCCCTTCCGCCAACTGACGCAGTGGCTCGCCACTTTCTGGGTGACTGATACTGAGACAACGGCTAGCCGCAGCGAAGTGATGGGCGACCCCAGCAGCTGGTGAGCTGCTATCCAGAGCAACTCGCACAAGGCACACACGCTAGGACATTAAGGAAGAATGACCAACCCCAAGCAATACTTTCAGCATGTGATCATGGCTCTGCACCAGTTCTGGGCAGAGCAGGGCTGCCTGCTTTGGCAGCCGCACAACGTGCAAGTTGGCGCAGGTACGGGCAACCCTGCCACCTTTCTGCGCGTGCTCGGCAGTGAGCCGTGGCGCGTCGCCTATGTGGAGCCAAGTGTGCGCCCCGACGACGGACGCTACGGCGAAAATCCAAACCGCATGCAGAGCTACTACCAGTATCAGGTCATCCTTAAGCCCGATCCGGGCAACCCGCAGGAGCTCTACCTGCACAGCCTAGAGGCGCTCGGCATCGACTTGCGCCGGCACGACGTGCGCTTCGTCGAAGATAACTGGAAATCGCCAGCGCTGGGCGCTTGGGGCTTAGGCTGGGAAGTCTGGCTAGATGGGCAAGAGATCACGCAGTTCACCTACTTCCAGCAGAGCGGCGGGCTGCGTCTCGATCCGATCAGCGTTGAGATCACCTATGGCATCGAACGGATCGTCTTGGCCCTGCAAGGGCGCGATGCCGTCTGGAACATCCAATGGACGGATGACATCACTTACCGCGATATCTTCCTGCAGAGCGAGATCGAGCACTGCCGCTACTACTTCGATGTGGCAGATGTTGAGGCGCTCAAGGCCGTCTACGATGCGTACGAGCGTGAGCATATCCGTGCGCTAGAGCACGGCTTGGTGGCGCCTGCCTACGACTACGTGCTGAAGTGCAGCCACCTCTTCAACGTGCTGGATACGCGCGGCGCCATCGGCGTCACAGAGCGCGCCGCCTATTTCCGCCGCATGGCCGCCATGAGCCGCAATGTGGCAAAGGCCTACCTGGCTCAGCGCGAACAGCTCGGCTGTCCACTGCAAAATATCGGCAAGAATTGGCCCTACGCCGAAAAAGAGACCGCCATCGGCATGGCCACCCTCAAAGTGCCTGAGGCGCCCGCCGACTTCTTGTTGGAGATCGGCACAGAAGAGCTGCCCGCTGCCGATCTCGATCACGCGCTAGCGCATCTACGTACAGCCGCGCCAAGCTGGCTAGCCCAGTTACGCCTTGCGCACGACGGCATCGAGATCTACGGCACGCCGCGCCGCTTAGTGATCTTTGTGCGCAACCTGGCCCCCAAGCAGCCTGATGAAGAGCGCCTCGTGCGCGGGCCAGCTGCCAACATCGCCTTTGATGCTGAAGGCAAGCCTACGCAAGCCGCACTTGGCTTTGCGCGCAAGCAGGGTATCGATCCGACACGCTTGCAGCCGATGCACATCGAGGGCGGCACCTACGCTGCAGCCTACATTACAGTCAAGGGCCAATCGGCGCTGGAGGTGCTGAGCGAACATCTGCCCAGCCTGATCAGCAGCATCAAGTTCGCGGAGTCTATGCGCTGGAACAGCAGCGGGGTGGCCTTCTCGCGCCCGATTCGCTGGTTTTTGGCGCTGTTCGGCGAGCTGCCGCTCTCCTTCGCCTACGCCGAGACCTGGAGCACACCTTTCACACGCGGGACGCGTCCGAAGGGATCGCCCAAGCTGGCGATTGGCGCGCCAGCTGAGTATTTCGCCGTCATGCGCCGCGAGGGCATCCTGATAGACCCATCCGAGCGCCGTGCGGCCATCCGAGCGCAGGCGGAGCAGCTTGCAGCGCAGGTCGGTGGCAGGCTGCTGCAGGATGAAAGCCTGCTCGATGAGGTGGTCAACTTGGTGGAGCAGCCGACGGCGCTGCGCGGCAGTTTTCCAGAGCGCTTCTTGGCTCTGCCGCGCGAAGTGCTGATCACGGTGATGCGCCACAAGCAGCGCTACTTCGCCATCGAGGATTCTAACGGCAACTTGATGCCCTATTTCATCGCAGTGCGCAATGGCGATGCGCAATTCCTTGAAGAGGTGATTCAAGGCAATGAGCACGTCTTAAACGCGCGCTTCGCCGATGCTGACTTCTTCTTTAGAGAAGACTTGAAGCGTCCGCTGGCAGAGCGTGCCGATCGTCTGAAGACGATGACCTTTCAAGAGCGGCTCGGCTCACTTTACGATAAAAACATGCGCCTGACGCGCTACGTGCAGCCGCTAGGCCAGCTGCTTGGGCTCTCGGCCGACGAGCTGGCCATTGCAGCGCAGGCGGCGGCACTGGCTAGAGCCGATCAGGGCACGCAGATGGTGGTCGAGATGACGGCCCTAGAAGGCGTGATGGGGCGTGAATACGCCCTGCGCGAGGGCAAGCCGCCTGCTGTGGCACAGGCGATCTTCGAGAGCTACTTGCCGCGCGGCGCCGGCGATCAGCTGCCTCAGCATAGGGCGGGCGCGCTCCTGGCGCTGGCCGACCGCCTCGACAGCCTGGTTGGGTTATTCGCTGTCGGCTTAGCGCCGACTGCCAGCGCTGATCCGTTCGCCCTGCGGCGCGCTGCGCTGGGCGCCGTGCAGATCGTGATCGCCCATCAGTGGAACGTTAGCCTGGCCGACCTGTTGCCGATCTTAGCAGCTGAGCAACCTGTGCCCGTCTCACCAGAGGTGCTGGAGCAAGTCATGCAGTTCATCACAGGGCGGCTAGAGAGTCTAATGCGGGATGAGTGCGGTCTGCCTCATGATGTGGTGGCGGCGGTGCTGCGCGAGCAAGGCGATCGGCCCTATCGCGCTCTGCAGGGCGGGCGCGAGCTGGCAGCTTGGGTGGCCAAGCCCGAGTGGGGCATGTTCCTCGACTCGTTCGCACGCTGTGCGCGCATCACGCGCGATAAGCCGCGCTACACGCTGCATGCCGAGTTGCTGACGCCGGCTGAGGCGCAAGCCCTCTACGCCGAAGCGCAGCGGGCTCACGCTGCGCTGGATGGCGCCTCGAATGTGGATGCCTTTTTAAGCGCCTTTGCGCCGCTAGTGCCGCACATCACCACCTTCTTCGATAAGGTGCTGGTGATGGATGAAGATGCGGCTGTGCGTGAGAATCGGCTGGCGCTGTTACAGTACATCACCGATCTGGCACGTGGGCGCGCCGATCTGAGCCAGCTGAGCGGTTTCTAGTCCGCCGATGAGCGCACCATCTTCGGCTAAGCCGATCAGATGTGTCTCTGTCAGGGCGTTGCTCAGGACGCGCGGCACGATGCAGCGCACGCGCAAGAAGTTATCCGTGTAGCCGTTGTTGATGAAGCCGTGCTCGGTCGCGCCGCTGATCGCTTCCCACAGGACAGGGCGGCGCTGACCGACGAAGCGCTCAGCGAAGCGGCGCGTGCTCTGTTGGCCAAGCGCAATGAGCGCCTCAGCGCGCGCCCGCTTGGTGGCTTCTGGCACCTGATTGGGCATGCGGGCGGCTGCTGTGCCTTCCCGCATGCTGTAGCGGAAGACGTGCAGCGCTGCAAAGTCCATCTCCTCGATAAAGGCACGGCTGATGGCGAACTCTGCATCCGTCTCGCCAGGGAAGCCGACGATCACATCTGTTGTGAGGGCGGCATCAGGCATGATGGCGCGCACTTGGGCGACCAGCGCACGAAACGACGTTTGAGTCGTGCGGCGGACCATACGCTTGAGCGTGGCATCGCAGCCGCTTTGCAGTGGCAGATGCAGGTGACGGCATAGGCGCCTATCTTCCCACAGTGCGAAGAGATCGGGCGGTAAGTCCCATGGCTCCAGCGAAGACAGGCGGATGCGCGGCGCATCGGTGTGGCTGAGCAGGGCGCGCAGCAAGTGCGAGAGTCCGTCAGGCTGCCCGCGATCGTGCCCGTAGCTGCCTAAGTGCACGCCCGTCAGCACTAGCTCGCGGTAGCCGTGTGCTGTGAGCATCTGTGCCTCTGCCACGACCTCTGCGATCGGGCGACTCCTGCCCTTGCCGCGCGCCAAGCGCGTGACGCAGAAAGTGCAGTGCCGATCGCAGCCATCCTGCACCTTGAGGAAGGCGCGCGTCCTGCCGCCGGCGCCGATCAGGGCCTGGCGGGCTGTTGGCTCGAGGTCGAAGGGCTGGAGATCAGCTAGTGGGGCGCCCGTCACAATCGAGACGAGCGACTCTTTGGCGTGATTATCCACCACATACGCCACGCCTGCCATTCGGCGGACTGCCTCAGGCGCGAGGTGCGCGTAGCAGCCCGTCACCGCGATTTTTGCCGTTGGATTGGCGCGATGCAGCCGATGGATGCTCTGGCGGCTGCTGCGGACCGCCTCTTGCGTTACGGCGCACGTGTTGACGACTATCAGGTCTGCTTGGGCAGGCGAATCGGTCAGCGCCTTGCCGCCGGCTATGAACTGGCGGGCTAGGCTATCCATCTCGCTCTGATTCAGGCGGCAGCCGAGCGTTTTCAGGTGAACTTTCATGGTGCGCTCACGGATAAAGTCAAATAATGGACGGGCTCGATGCCCTGCCCTAAATCTAGCAGGAGTGTGCGCTGATGGCGAAAGCCGAGCCGCTGATAGAGCGCTAGCGCGCGTGTGTTGCTCTGCGCCACACCAATCTCGATGATTGTGCGCTGCGCCGCGCCCAGCGCAATTAAGTGCTTGAGCAGTGCCGTGCCAATGCCGCGCCCGCGCTGCGCTTCTGTCACGCTCAGATCGCTGATCTCAGCTGTGCGCGCCCATAGCGTCAGCTGCCCAAAGCCGACGATCAGCCCATCCAGGCATGCTACAACGCCTACACCGCGCCCGCTGCGCTGGATAGAGACGACGCGCTCTACCATCTCGCAGACTTGCGACAAGGCTAATCCTGGAAAGCAAGCGCGCCACACCGATTCGGCATCCGTCGGCAGGCAGGTGCGGAAGGTCAGGCCTTGTGGCATCACAGCGCCTGCGAGAGCGCCGCCAGCACGGTGGGCAAGAGCTGCTTCTTGCGCGAGACCACGCCGCGCGCATCGAGCGTGCCATCATCTAGGCGCGGATAGGGCAGCGCAGCGATCAGGCGCGCCTGCCCGACGACGACCAATCGGCTGTTGCCGCGCACCACATCAGTGACTAGCAGCATAGCGATCGCCAGCTTGTTGGCTTCCAAGAGCGCCTGCAGCGCACTGGTGAGGTCGGTGAGGCGCGGCGTCAGCTCGCTGAATGAGGTCACTTCCACCTGCGCAATGCCTGCCGATAGGCCGTTGGTCTCGTAGAACTTGAGGTCGGCTTTGACCACGTCTTCAGCGCGGCGCTCGCCCAAGCCGGCGCCCGCTGCCAGCAGATCGCGGCCCAGCATCTCGAGTGCCTCACGCCGATCAGTGCCCTCAGCTATTTTCGCCATCTCAGTCAGACGTAAGGCAGCGCGCTCATCGCGGGTGGTCGTAGTCGGCGAGCGCAGAACGAGTGTGTCAGAGAGGATTCCGCACAGCAGCAAGCCCGCAAGCGGCGCTGGTGGGGTCAGTTCGTGTTCGAAGGCGCTCTCGGCCACTAACGTAGAGCAGCTGCCGACCGGCTCGACGCGGAAACGGATTGGCATAGCCGTCGGCATGTTGCCCAGCCGGTGGTGATCCAGCACTTCAAGCAGCTCGGCATCTTCCAAGCCGGCCACAGCCTGCTGCGGCTCGTTGTGATCGACGATCACCACCTTGCGGCGCGGCGGCGCTAACAACGCCGACTTGCGCACCAAGCCGATGTAGGTGTTGTGCTCATCCACCACCATGAACTCGTCTTGCGTGGCGCGCAAGACTTGGCCCAGCACATCACGGATGCGCTCATTAGCCCGCAAAGTGAGGCCCGTGCCATCCAGCACGCTCTCGACCCGCTGATCGAGGCTGCGGGCTAGCTCGAGCACAGAAGTTGAGCTGAGCGCGGCCGCCAGGCTGGCGAAGAGCGCCTCGCCAGAGAGCAAGCCGAGCGGCTTTGAGTCAGCGTCCACGATCGGTACGGGATGGCGCGTGGTGGCGATGCGCTGCACTGCCGCAAGCAGAGTCTCGCCGCGCCGCAGCGCCTCAAGCGGCTCGATCAGGTCGCCCACACGCCCGTAGACGTCCGGCACTAGAAAGGGCGGTTCGGCGCCGAAGCGCGCTAGGGCGAAGGCGGTCTGTGCGTTGATCTCGCCGGTGCGCGCCGCTAGGTAAGGCGCCTGATGCAGTGCGCTGAGCAGCCATGCATAGCCCATCGCCGAGGCAACAGCGTCCATGTCGGGATTGCGATGCCCGATGACCAAGATTGACTCTTTTTCAGTCATAGCACCCTATATGTTGGATTGACGTTACGGATTTTAGCGCACAGCGCCATGCTAGGGTAGGCTCTGGTTGGCAAGTGGCGCCCAAACCCAGCAGACGGGCTGGAAAGTTGACACAAACAAACCTTAGGTGCTATACTGTCGCTTATATCAGTTGCATCTTGGGAACCTAAAGGACTGCGCCGTGGAAGCTATCGCAAATTCAGCGACTAGCCGTCAGGGCACAATTCAGCTGACCTTGCTCGGCATCATCTTGGCGACTATCCCCTGCTACTGCGTTGGCTTCTTGCTTCTAGCAGTCCGCCCGACGCCCTCTCGCAGTGCCGCCCCCACCCAGACGCCAACGCCCTTCGTGCTCGCCACCCAGACGCCTGACCCGTTTGCGACGCCCAGCATCACGCCGATCAGCCCGTTGCTCTCGCCCACTAGCCCAATTTTCATCCAGCCCACGCCAACGCAGTTCTTCTTCTTCTCGCCCACGCCGCTCTTCCCAACAGCAACGCCGTTCGTCTTTCCAACGGCAACGCCCTTCGTCTTCCCAACGCCGACACCCATCATCATCGTGCCGCCAACGGCAACGCCGGTCTTGCCTACCTCCACGCCGCAGCCGCCCACCTCGACGCCTGTGCCGCCGACAGAGACGCCCATCCCATTCCCAACAGCCGAGACGCCGACCGAAACACCCATCCCATTCCCGACGCTGTCTTTCGAGACACCAACGCCTGATTCCCTCTAGGCTAGATTGTGAGAAAAGACTGGTGGACATCAAAGCACATTTGAAGCTACTCAGTGAGGTACACGCTCCTTCCGGCTACGAGATGGCCGTCCGTGACGCCATCCTGGCCGCCTGGCAGCCCCTGACCGATGCCCAAAAGACCAGCCCTATGGGCAGCTTGGTCGCTTATAAGCACGGCAGCGGCGCCGAGCCGCGGCGCAAAATCATGCTGTGCGCGCACATGGATGAGATCGGCATGATGGTCAGCCATTTTGAGGGCGCCTTCTTGCGCGTCAGCGAGCTAGGCGGCATCGATAGCCGTGCCATTCTCGGCAAGCCGGTCTTGGTGCACGCGCGCGAGGGCGCCCTGCCAGGCGTGGTTGGGGCGCGCCCGCTGAGCATGCTGAGCCCGGCTGAGCAAGGCCGTTACCCGGCTTTGGATGAAATTTACATCGATCTGGGCTTGAGCGCCGAGGAAGTGGCGCACAAAGTCCGCGTTGGCGATATCATCACAATGGACTTGCCGCTGCTCGACTTACAGGATCGGCGCGTGGCTGGCAAGGCGATGGACGATCGCGCTTGCGTCGCCGCCGTGACGGCCTGCCTGGATGCCCTGCAGCGTTTGAAACATACCTGGGATGTGTTGGCGGTTGCCAGTGTGCAGGAAGAGGTCGGGCTGCACGGCGCCCGCGCAGAGGCGTACCGCTTGAATCCGGATATTGCCATCGCGCTAGACGTCACCTTTGCGCCGCAGCCCAACGTCCCTAGCCCAACCTTCGAGCTGGGCGGCGGCCCGCCCCTAGCGCTGGGTGCGAATTTCCATCCCGCCCTGTTCGAGGCACTCAAGAAGACGGCCGAGCGCCTTGAAATGTCTCTGCCCATCGAGCCGACGCCGATGGCGAGCGGCACCGATGCTTGGGCGATTCAGATCAGCCGCGAGGGTATCCCAACTGCTCTGCTGGGCATCCCGACTCGCAACATGCACACCACCGTTGAGACGGTCGACCTGCGCGATATCGAGCGCTGCGGGCGCCTGCTAGCTGAATTCATCGCCACGCTGGATGAGCAGTTCCTGGCCGAGATCGTTTGGGACAAGCCTGAGCAAGCCTAAGGAAGAGGGAGCATAAATGCCCAGCCTTCGCGAGAACTTGAAGCGCCTCTCAGAGGCGGTCGGCGTCTCGGGTGAGGAGCGCGAGGTACGCCAGTTGTTGCTCGAGCTGACCAAAGATCATCTGGAGAACATCGTTGTTGATGTGATGGGCAACCTGACGGCACGCTTGAAGAGCAGTCAGGCGGGCGCGCTGCGCGTGATGCTGACGGCGCCGATGGATGAAGTTGGCTTGATGGTCAGCGAGAGCGAGACTTTCCTGAGCATCCTGCCAGTTGGGCGGCTGGATATGCGCTATGTAGCGGCTGCACGCGTGCTGATCGGCGCCCAAAAGACGCCCGGCGTGGTGCTGTTCGCGCCCATCCACAAGACCTACGGTCAGAATACGCTGCCTGAGCCAAAGTCCATCCTGGTGGATACGGGCGGTAAGAATAGCGCCAAGGTTGGCGAGCGGATTGCTTTCGTCGGCAGTTACGCCGAGCTGGGCACCAATGTGGTGCGCGGGAAAGCCTTTCAATCGCGGGCAGCCTGCGCCGTACTGGTGGCCTTGATCGAGTCGCTGGCTGAGGCGCCGCTGCCGCTGGATATCTATATCGCCTTCACCGCGCAGGCGCGTATCTACGGGCGCGGCGCGACAGTCGCTGCCAATCGCTTGAAGCCACAAGTTGCCTTCCTGCTGGAGGGCACTGAGTGTGACGATCTGCCCCGCGCCGAGGACGATGCCCAAGCGCCGATGGTGCGCTTGGGCGGCGGCACGGTCTTGCGCGCTTCGGAGGGGATGGGCATCCCTGATCAGCGCCTGCTCGCCTACGTGCGTGGCATCGCCGAGCGGCACAATCTGCCCTATCAAGTGGATATCAGCGAGGCGTTCGGCACCCAGAACACTAACATCAGTCAGACTCAAGCAGGCGTGCCGACGCTCTCCTTGAGCATCCCCGTGCGCTACATGAGCAGCCCTAATGGGCTTCTCTGCGTAACTGACCTTGAACACACACAGCGCTTGTTGCGCGAGTCGCTGGCGGCGCTGACGCCCGATGTATTGGAGAACTGAGATATGGCGGACAAAGCACTCATTCAGGCTTTAGTGGAAGCCTGGGGCCCTTCTGGGCACGAGCATATGGTGCGGGCGCTGATCGAGCACTATGTGCGCGACCTGGCGGACGAGCTGCGCGTGGATAACGCCGGCAACTTGATCTGCCGCATGGGGAGCGGTGGCAAAAAGATCGTCATCGCAGCACACATGGATGAGATCGGCCTAGTGGTCAGCGCCCTGGATAAGCCCGGTTTCGCCCGCTTCACCATGACGGGCGGCTTGATCTTGCTCTCGCTGATTGGCAACCGCGTGCGCTTCGCCGATGGCACCATCGGCACGATTGGCGTGGAAGGCAGCGCGCTGCTGCCAACCGAGATGCCGACCATCAAACAGCTGTTTATAGATTTCAGCACGGGTGCTGACGGTGGCGGCCATGTGCGTGTCGGCGATCCTGCAGCGCTCACCCGTGAGTTCGCTGTGCGAGGCGACCGCCTGATCGCCAAAAGTATGGACGATCGGATCGGTTGCGCCGTAGCTATCGAGGCGATGCGCGCCTTGAAGGGCAAGGCGCTGCCAAACGAGATCTATTTCGTCTTCACGACGCAAGAGGAAGTTGGTCTGCGTGGAGCGCGTGTGGCTGCTAACAGCATTGCGCCCGACTACGGCATCGCACTTGATGTAACGGCCACTGGCGATACGCCCAAGAATAACAGCATGGCAGTGCGGCTGGGCGGCGGGACGGCGATCAAGGTCATGGATAGCGGGCACATCGTGCCGCCCGCCATCAAGGAGCTGATGCTGCGGCGCGCTGAGGCGGCAGGTATCCGCTATCAGCTCGAAGTGCTGAGCGGCGGCTCTACTGATGCAGCGGCGATTCAAACGGCGCTGAGCGGCATCCCCAGCGGCGTGATCTCGATCCCGTGCCGCTATGTGCACACCACCAGCGAGACCGTTGATATCAACGACGTGCAAGCCAGCATCGACCTACTGGTAGCGCTGCTAGCACAGCCTTTCGACGTCTAGCTCTCAAAATTCGTAGCCAACGGCGCGCAGCCATGCCTGAGCGATCAGGGTGTGCCCTTGCGCGCCGACGTGAATCTGATCAGGCGACCAGAACGACTCAGGCAGATGCTTGAGTGCCTCATCGAAGGCAGCCTGCGTGCGTACCAGCGCTGCACCAAACTCGACAGCCAAGCCCTCGATCACGCCTGCGTAGAGCCCCATAAGCTGCCGGATCGGATGCTGCAGATCGGCGATCACGGCGTAGGGCTGCATCAGCACGAAATTCGCCTTGATCGCCTCGCGCGCGCGCCTCAGCAAGGCCCGAAGGGTACTCTGATACTCATGGACTGGCACTGCCTCGCGCGCGTTGTAGGTGAAGTGCCGCCATACATCATTTGCCCCGATCATGATGGAGACCCACTGCGGGCGCTCACGGATGACGTCTGTTTCCCAGCGCATAGCCAGCTGGCGCACCGTATCGCCGCCCACACCTTTATTGATGAAAGTCAAGTTGTAGTGCGGGTAGCGTGCGATCATAAAGTTGCGCACGATGTTGACATAGCCATTGCCATAGGGCGCTGCCCTGCGCCGATCGGCGTCGGTGATTGAGTCGCCCATGAAGACGATGCGATGATGCTGCCCAAAAATCATACGCTTCTGCTCCCAAGTGCAGGCTGATTGTAGAGCGGCTGTAGAATTTTGGTCAAGCTTTGGTTGCCCTGTGAGGAGCTTTGCGCTAAGCTAGACGTGCATGCAGGCGAGGAAAAGTGAGAGAGCATGACAGACCTCAGCGGACGGCAGATTGGGCAGTACCGAATCACCGGGCTGCTCGGCAGGGGCGGTATGGCAACGGTCTATCGCGCGCGGCAAGTGACGGTTGACCGTGACGTGGCGATCAAGGTTATCGAGACCAGCCTGACAGTCAATCCTGAGTTCGTAGCCCGCTTCGAGCGCGAAGCAAAGACTATCGCATCGCTCAATCATCCCTTTATCCTGAAATTATTCGACTTTGGCAGCCAAGAGAACTTACTCTATCTGGTGATGGAGCTGCACACAGGGGGCAGCCTCGCCGATCGGTTGCGGGCGCGCGGCCCGCTGCCGCCTGAAGAGGTGTTGGGCTATGTGGATCAGATCGGCAAGGCCCTCGATTATGCCCATGCGCGCAATATCATCCACCGCGACCTAAAGCCGCAGAATATCCTGCTGGACGATGAGGGCAACGCCATCCTGACCGACTTCGGCATCGCGCGCATCGCCGACGACGCAACGCGCCTGACGGGCACAGGTATGGGCATGGGCACGCCCGCCTACATGGCGCCTGAGCAATGGTTGGGGGCTGAGATCAGCCACCAGGTTGACCTCTACGCGCTGGGCATGATGGCTTACGAGTTGCTGGCAGGCGCCCTGCCCTACACAGGCAACACACCGCCCTCACTGATGTATCAGCACCTACACGAGGCGCCCGTGCCGCTGCGCGAAAAACGCCCTGATCTGCCCCTCAGCCTTGAGCAGGTCATCACTAAGGCGCTTGCCAAGCATCCTGAAGAGCGCTTCCAAAGTGGCGGCGCCTTCGCAGAGGCTTTCCGCGAAGCGCTCAGCGGCAAGACACCACCCGGCGTCCGCCTGAGTAAGACGCAGCGCCCGCTCGTCAAGCAGCCTGGCGTTCAATCGCCCTTACGTCCAACCAAGCTGACGCCACTCGCCCAATCGAACAAGCTAGGCTTAGCGCTGATCCCCGTCATCGGCGCGGCGCTGTTGGCGCTGCTTGGTCTTCTCCTTGCTAACAACAATGCCTCTCAGGCGCCACAAGTGGCCGCCCAAGCCACTTCAGAGGCGACGCCCACCGAGCCGATCGCAGCCACGCCCACAGCAACCCTTAGCCCAACGCCGGCTTTCACGCCCACGCCGCCGCCCCTGATCGCCGCCGACAACCTGACCCGCCTGACCGAAGCCCGCCGCTTCGATACCGGGCGTGGGGCCATCGCTCACGCGGCGCTTGCCCCCGACGGCAAGACAATTGCAGTGGCGGGCGCGCTGGGTGTATGGCTTTACGCTGCCGAGCAGTCCGATCAGGCGCCGCGCCTGCTGCAAGCTCATCGACAGCCGATCAATCATGTGGCATGGTCGCCAGATGGCAAACAGCTCGTCAGTGCCTCGCAAGATGCTACACTCACGCTTTGGGATGTGCCTAGTGGCCGAGTGCTCCACAGGCTGACTGGGCATACACAGCCCGTCAAGATCGTCGCCTTCAGCGCAAATGGCAAGCAACTCGTCAGCGGCTCGGCTGATCGCACACTGATCATCTGGGATGCCGCCAGCGGGGCGCCGCTGCGCACGCTGCGCGGGCACACCAGCAGCATCAGAGCTGTTGCCTACAGCCCTGATGGCAAGCGCATTGTCAGCGCCTCCGACGACACGCTGCTGATTCTCTGGGATGCTGAGCGCGGTGAGGCGTTGCGCATCATGCGCGGACATCAAAGCAGCGTTTACGATGTGGCATATGATCCCACAGGGCGCTACATTGTCAGCGCCTCGGGCGATCGCACCGTGCTGATCTGGGATGCAGAGCAGGGCACCGTGCTGCGGGCGCTCTACGGCCACACGGACTCGGTCTTCTCGGCAACCTACAGCCCCGATGGGCGCCAAATCCTGAGCGCCGACGCTGACCGCACGCTGATCCTTTGGGACGCTGAACAAGGCACCACCCTGCGCACTTTGCAAGTGCGTGCATCGCCAATACTTTCCCTTGAGTATAGTACGGATGGTGATAAGGTCATCAGCGTGTTTGAGAACGGCACGCTCGCCATCTGGCAGACCGAGACGGGCGCCACGTTACGCACATGGCGTGTCCACACGCCGCCCATCACGGCAGCTGCTTACGATCCGAACACGGAGCGCATAGCGGGCGTGCTGAGCTTCCACAGCATCGGGCTGTGGCAAGCCAAGACGGGTGCCCTGCTGCAGACGCTGCAAGGGCATGAGGAGGCTATTCGCGCTGTTGCTTTCAGCCCCGATGGGAGGCGCTTGGCCAGCGCGGGCATGGATCGCAAAGTGCTGATCTGGGACTTGGCGAATGGCACACTGCTGCGCACCTTGGGACATACTTCATGGGTGCTAGGAGTAGCCTGGTCGCCAGATGGCAGCCAGATCGCCAGTGCCTCAGCCGATCACAGCGTGCGGCTCTGGGATGCTGAGACGGGCGCCCTTGTGCAGACGTTGGACGAGCACAAGTACTGGGCGACAGCAGTGGCCTTCAGCCCGGATGGGCGGCAATTGGCTAGTGCCTCAGGCGATCGCACCATCAAGCTGTGGGACGCTCAAAGTGGTGCGCTGTTGCGCACGCTAGAGGGGCACTCAGCCTGGATCACGTCTGTGCACTACAGCCCCGATGGCCGGCGCCTGCTCACTACCGATACGCAGGGGAAGGTCCTGCTGTGGCAGACCGAGACAGGCGCGTTGGTGCAGACTTTGCAGGGCCACGAGGGCAAGGTGCTGTTCGCGGCTTTCAACGCCGATGGCATGCGCCTGGTCAGCGCCTCAACTGATCGCACTTTGCGGCTCTGGGAGGCCGCCACCGGCGCGCTGCTGCATACGCTGCGAGGGCATACCGCCTGGACGACCTACGCCGCCTGGTCTGTTGATGGGCGTGCGCTGTACAGCGCGGCTTGGGATGGCACTGTGCGCGTGTGGAGCATCGGCGAGGTGCGCGAGTGTGCTGTGCCGCAGCGCAACATCAACGTGCGGGCGGGCGCTGGCGCTGCTTTTGCTGTGTTAGCACCTGCCACGCCCAACGATGAACTGGAGATCATCAGTGTGGCAGGTGGCTGGTATGAAGTGGTCTTGGCGGACGGTCGGCGTGGCTGGGTAGCTGCCGAGAGCGTGCGCCTAGCGGCTTGTAGCAACTGAGCTAGGCCGAGCTGAGCGCCATCCGAATCTCGGCTTGGGTCGGCTTGCCAGCCAGCCCAACCCGCGTGACCGACTGGCTAGCCAGCCGCACAGCACAACGAGCCGCGTATGGTACATTGCGCGTCCGCTGATATAGCACGCTGAAGACGCCGAAGAAGACGTCCCCTGCGCCAGTCGCATCGACAACCTCGACTTGAGGCGCAGGGATGTGCAGTGGTGCGCAGTTGCGCTGATAGACGGTGCAGCCGCGCTCAGCTCGTGTCACGATCAGCAGAGAGGTGAGCGCAGCGTAATGGGCCTCGAGCGCGGCATCGTAGGCGATATCTTCTTCGCTCAACACGGCAAAATCGAGCAGCGGCAGCACCTGGTCAGCCTGGGCCCACGCCTTGCGGCTGACTGTTCCATCGCTGTCCCATGTGCGCAGCCATCCTTGCAACGTAGCGGCGCGCAGCGCCTTTGAGAAGGCGTGCAGCAGGCTAGGATCGACTTCATCGGCCAGAGGGCATAGGCACACAGCCGGCAGTGCGCGCCATGCGCTTGGGATATGGGCATCGCTGAGTGGCGCCGCGCGACTGAGCAGCCTTTGGCGGCGTAGGCTGCCTTCATAGCGGTTGATGAAAGTGGTGCTGCGCTCAGCAGGGATCAAATGCAAGCTGAGGGTGTCTGGCAGCTCGGCCAGCACAGGCTCGTCGAGGCGGGCGCTGGTGACTAGATACAAGGTGGCGCCCAGCGCAGCCATTGTGCTGCCCGCGTAGGCAACTGTGCCGCCAAGCCGGGCGCCTTCGGGTGCTTCATCGCGGGCGACGTGCCCGATCAGCAGGAACGGCTCCACAATGGCTAGGGCTGCTGCTGGCGGCGCGGCACAATAGTCACTTTGCGATTATCGCCCTCGCCAACGCTCTCGGTGGAGACGTCAGGGTTATTTTTGAGCGTCAGGTGGACGATGCGGCGCTCGTGAGGGGGCATCGGCTCCATCGAGACGGTGCGCCCGCGCTGGATGGCTTGCTCAGCCATACGCAGGGCCAAGCGGCGCAGCATTTCCTCACGGCGTGCCTTGTAGCCATCGACATCCACCACCAAGTGCGCGCGCCGCCCGAGCTGGCGGCTGACGATCAGACGGGTGATGTACTGTAAGGCGGCGAGCGTCTCGCCGCGCCGCCCAATCAGCTCGCTCAGGTCTGGGCCGCGTACGTCCAACGTCCAATGCTGAGGCTCACCGCTGTGCTTCTGGGCAGGCTGAGCAGTGATGGTGGCGCGGATACCCATAGCCCGCAGCAATTTGTGCAGCACGGCCTCGCCTTTTTGTGCGGCTTCGGCCATCTCCTGCTCGGAGGCGGGCGGTACGGCATCCAGCTCGTCCTCGTCCTCAAAGGGAAGGGCATCGGCTTGCTCAGCAACGCGGTTGGGCGTCTCTGGGGCGCGGATGACGGTCAGGCGCACGCGGGCAGGCTTGGCGCCCAGCCCAAGCAGACGGCGGCTGGGCTCTTCCAGCACCTCGACCATGACCTGGTCGCGGCTGACGCCTAGCTCCTGGACGCCTTTGGCGATGGCACTCTCAACATCTACGCCAACTGATTCGATGGAAAGCATCTGGCTCATGAACTCCAACACCTTATGTGAGTGGTGCCGCGCAGATTATTTTTTGTTCTTGCGCCCCTTGCTGGATTTAGATGACGTCTGTTTGCGGCTTGGACTAGCCGAAGGGCTGCTTGTGCTACCAGCGCTCAGCGCGGCGGGGCGCTGTATGCTCTCAGAGAGCTTGCGCTTCTTGCTGGTGGTGGCGGGTGCCGTGGCAGCTGCGCGCTCCTGCTGGCGCGGCGCTGGGATGGTTGCAGGGCTGCTCTTGGAGGCAGGGGCAGGCGCAGGCTTGGGCGCCCTGAAGACGTTGCGCCAATCGATCTGGCCCATCAGGGCGTACTGCACAATGCCCACGATGTTGGAAGCGACCCAGTAAATCGACAGGCCTGAGGCGAACGAGAGCGAGAACAAGCCGACCATCAGCGGCATGATCGTGGTCATGTTGCGCGCCACAGCGGCGGAAGGGTCTTTCGGATCGCTGACCGGCGGCATCATAAGCTTGGACTGCAGCCATGTGCTGACGACCACCAGCACAGGCAGCACGAAGAACGGGTCGGGCTGCCCAAGATTCAGCCACAGAAACTGATTCTTGAGCGGCAGCATGGCTGAGAGCTCGGGCACGAGCAGGCGATTCTGAATATCCAGGAATTGGAGCGGCGTCGTGGCCAGCGTGGCATAGATCGCGCCATACAGACCGAACAAGATCGGCATCTGGATGAGCAGCGGCAAGCAGCCGGCCATCGGATTAATGCCCTCTTCACGATACAAGTCCATCTGGGCACGGGCGAGCGCCTCGCGGTTTTGCGGGCCCTTGTACTGCTCACGCAGCGCCTGCAGCTTGGGCGCGATCTCGCGCATGCGCTTGGATGACTTCAGCTGCTGGCGCATCAGCGGATAGGTGACGATGCGGCTGAGGACGGTGAAGATGATGATCGCCAGCACTAAGTTCTCGCCCAGCAGGCGGTAGAGCCAGAGCATCACAACAATGAATGGATCGGTCAGAAAGTCCATATCTTCCTCTCGCAGCTATTAGCGCGGCGCTTGCGCCAAACGGTTGACATCGTCCTGAGAAGGCTTTCGGACGCTCCATAAGCGCCCGCCACTGAGCAAATCATAGGCCACCACCAGCCGCTCCTCGCTTTTGGTGGTGGTGATGACCATCTCGCCCACCACCACCACATCGCCCAGAATGCGCTCCGCCTCAGCTGGGCTGGAGGTCCAGATCAGCGCGCCGCTCTCGGCGTTGTAGGCACGCAGATGCTTGCTCTCTGAGCCTGCGATCACGCGCCCATCCACCACTGCTACACGGCCGCGAATGCCGCCGCGCCGCTCTTGATCAGTCGCCTTCCAGCGCGGCGTGAAGGTCGCTGCATCCACCGCATGGACGTAACCGCGCAGATCGCCGAAGTAGAGCGTCTCGTCAGCCAGTACCGGCGTAGACCAAATCCAACCTTCAGCCTTGTAGCGCCGCAGGATGCGATCGGACTGGTTGTTGCTCGCCATGCGCGATTCCATATGCGCATCTAGGGCGATCAGCTCGCTAGTCAGCGTGCCAAAGTAGAGCACGCCCTCATGCAGCAGCGGTGAGGCTGCTACAGCGCCGCCCACCTCAACGCGCCACAACAGCTCGAGCGTATCGGCATCTAGGGCGTAGATGTGCCGATCCATCGAGCCGAAGTAGAGCACGTTACGCTGTTCATCCAGCACAGGCGCCGACCACACACCGAAGTCTGTGCCATCAAAACTGGCGACCAGAGCGCCCGTAGTCGTGCTAAAAGCTTTGATGCCCCGATCGCCCTGCCCGACGTAGACGCGATCACCGTGCACCAGCGCCTCGCCGATCACTTTTTCGGTGCCGATGGGCGCCACCCAGTTGGGCAGCGGAGCGCTGCGCACGCCAGAGTCGGGCGCGAAGGCATACACCGCGTGATTGTACGAGCCAACGTAGACGCGCACGCCCTCTTCACGCTGTTCCAGCGCAGGGGCTGCAAACATCTGCCCATTGTTATTCGAGCGGGCTGCCCAATCCACAAAGCGGTCGGTAGCACGCTGATTCGGTTCAATGATGCGCCCGGCCGCATCACGAGTCAGGTCGATGCGAAAGACCACATCGCGGTAGGCAACATACAGGTAGCGCGCATCGACATAGCGCCCATCCTGTAAGGTGCCATCCACCGTCAGGCCGGCCCAGCTCTCGGGCAAGGCGAGCGTCGTGCAGCCCGTCAGCAGCAGCAGCCCGATCAATAGCAACGCCGCGCCGAGGGGTATACGGCGCGGTGCAGAAGAAGTTGGGGTCGGTGCGTTCAAGGGGAGTAGCCTCATAGCTGTTCAGGGAACGGGATCGTAGCCGCCCGGATTGAACGGGTGGCAGCGCAAAATGCGCCGGAGCCCCAGCCAACTGCCTTTTAGCACGCCGTATTTCTCAATTGCCTCGTACGTGTACATCGAACAAGACGGCACAAAGCGGCAGGCGGGCGGCAAAATCTTGGAAAGGGTTGCTTTGTAGAGCCGAATTAGCGCGAGGGCAAGGCGCTTCATGGGTCACTCTCCAGCTGTTCGCGGCATAAATCGGCGCGGCAGAACAGCTCTCGTAATGCTTCAACGATCATATTATACGGCTGTTCAGCCAAATTGGCGCGCCCAATCACCACAACATCGTAGCCTTGCTTCAAAGCCATGCGGCGGACAGCCTCGCGCAGGCGGCGGCGCATTCGATTGCGCAAAACAGCCTTGCCCAAGCGCTTGCTGATAATGAAGGCGTAGCGATTGTGCGGTAAGCCGTTCGGCAGGGCTGAGAGAGTCAGGAGTGGGCTGCGCCACTGCTTGCCGTGAGCTTTTAGCCGCTCAAAGCTGCTGTGCCCGCGTAAGCGCCATGCTCGCTGCACGCCTTAGCTGTTCCAATTGACCTTTTTGACGTGCCGCACTTGCACGGTCAGGCGATGCCGACCCTTAGCGCGACGCGCCTTGAGGACGCGCCGTCCGTTTTTGGTCTTCATCCGTTGGCGGAAGCCATGCACACGCAGACGGCGCCGTTTGCGTGGTTGCCATGTGCGCTTAACCATTTTTCATCCCTCCAGAGGTATTAAGAAACCGCGCAAGGCGGCATTCAGTCAAGCGTTAAGTGGGCGTCCTAGACGCTCTACGCAAGGCGCAAGTATAGCGTATGGGCACGCGCAGGTCAAGACAAAGCTGTGCCGAGCGCCGGCCGCACGCAGATATCTCAAGCCTTCTAGGGCGCTGAATTACACCGCAAAAGTTGGCAGGACGTGCAAGGATGACGCCGGGCGATACGCTGCCCTCAGAGCGCTTGCTCAGCCAGTACTACGGCGTGAACAGCATGACGGTGCGGCAAGCCATCGACGGTCTGGCGCGCAAGGGCTTTCTGCAGCGGTGGCAAGGTGTGGGCAACTCGGTCAGGGCACGGCAGGTGGTGCAATCCTTCACGCCAACTGTGATCGGCTTCAGCCAGCGGATGCGCGAGACAGGCTTGGTGCCTAGCTCGCGCCTTTTGCAGCAAGGCGTCGCAGCGCCCGAGCCTACTGTGGCGCACCGGCTCGGATCGCACGGCGATCACTAGGTGATCGTGATCAAGTGCTGGAGCACACACTGGAGCCGACCTCAACCACGCCCTACGAGGCGCTGCACCTACACGTCCAGCCGAATATGCCTGCCATGCTCATCCGCCTGATGGCCTACTCAGCTGACCGCACGCCCATTGAGTTCTCCAAAGCGCTGGTGCGCGGTGGTGGCTGCCGGTATTTCTTCCGCGTCACCACGCATATACCCATCGTCACTTAGAAGGGAGCGAACATAACACAACCTTTGATGCTCCAGCAGCAGTTTGTGGGCGGTTTGAGTGGCGCCGTCAAAGGCTGACGGGCGTGCACTTACTCACCGACGATGAGATTATCGATCAGGCGTGCCCGCCCGATGCGCACTGCCATTGAGAGCAGGGCTGCTCGGCTGATGACGCCTTGACACTCGCGCAGCGTCTCAGCATCGGCCACGCTGATGTAATCTACATGCGCCAGCGGCTCCGCAGCCAGTACGGCGCGCATAGTTTGGCGCAAGGTCTCGGCGTCTCGTTCGCCTGCCTCCCAGCGGGCGCGTGCTGCGCACAACGCGCGATATAAGACGGGCGCTGCAGCGCGCTCCTGTGGCGTCAGGTAGCTGTTGCGCGAGCTGAGCGCCAAGCCATCGGCAGCACGCACAGTTGGCACGCCGATAACCTCGATCGGGAAGGCCAGGTCGCGCACCATTTGGCGGATAACGGCCAGCTGCTGTGCGTCCTTCTGCCCAAAGTAGGCGCGCTGCGGCTGCACAATATTGAACAACTTGGCGACGACCGTCGCCACGCCACGGAAATGACCAGGTCGCCGCTCGCCCTCTAAACCCTGCGAGAGCGTCTCGACGCTGACGTAGGTCTGGAAGCCCTGCGGATACATCTCCTCGAGGCTTGGCGTGAAGACGATCAAGTTTGGGAAAGCGCTTAAGAGGGCTAGATCGCGGGCCAGGTCGCGTGGGTAGGTACTGAAGTCCTCGCCTTGCCCGAACTGAGTCGGATTGACGAAAATTGAGACGACGACGTAATCGTTCTCAGCTTGAGCGCGCTGCACAAGCGCTAGATGCCCTTCATGCAAGTAGCCCATCGTCGGCACAAAGCCGAGCCTCCCTGCAGATTGACCCCGCGCCTCGCGCAGCGCTTGAACGCTCTCACAGATGATCACACAGCACGCTCCTGCAGTGTTATGAGATTATCACACTGTGATTGTCCGCTTCAAGGGCGATTCTAGCGTGTAGCTAACCAGCTTCCGACCGGCGCCTACAAGCATTGGAATAGCATTGTGATATGCACTCCGCTGAATCGATTCTATAACAAGCCTAGAGAGCAAACATCTAGAGAATGGTGCGTTTTATGTTGCAACAAGTGGACTCACAACCGATCTTAGAGGCGCTGGAAAAGCTGGCTGAAACGCACGGCCGAGAGGCTGTGCTCGCCGCTGTACAGAGCTTTGCGAATGGCTCTAGCAGCGCTGAGGCCGACCTGCGTGATGCCTTGCGCATAGCCGAGCAATTCCGTGTAGCGCTGGATGAGGCCGCCATTGTTGCCATCACTGATGTTCGCGGCATTATCGAGTATGCTAATGATAAGTTCTGCCAAATCTCGAAGTACAGCCGCGAGGAGCTGATTGGACAGGATCATCGTATTATCAACAGCGGCTACCATCCTAAAGAGTATATCCGCGAGCTGTGGGTCACGATCGCCAACGGCAGGGTGTGGCACGGTGAGTTCCGCAACCGCGCTAAGGATGGCAGCATCTACTGGGTTGATACCACCATTGTGCCGCTGCTGGATGAGCGTGGCAAACCGCGTAAGTACGTCTCGATTCGCTATGACATCACAGCGCTGAAAGAGGAGCAGGCCAAGGCCGATCGGCGTGCTGCCGAGCTAGAAACCGTTGCACAGGTCAGCGCGGCCATTTCCACCATCCGCGATACCTACAAGCTGCTGCAGACTGTTGTCGACCTGACCAAGACGCGCTTTCATCTCTACCATGTGCACGTTTACCTGCTCGATCAGAGCAGCCAAAAGCTGGTGTTGGTGGCTGGCGCCGGGCAAGCTGGGCGGGTTATGCGCCAACAAGGTCATGCCATTTCGCTCAACCATCCGCACTCGCTGGTGGCGATGGCTGCTCGCGAACGGCGGAGCGTGGTCGTGAACGACGTGACGCAAAACCCAAACTTCCTGCCCAACCCCTTGCTCCCGGATACGCGCTCCGAAATGGCGCTGCCGATGGTGGTGGGCGATCAGCTCATCGGCGTGCTGGACGTGCAAAGCGACCAATTCAACCGCTTCACCGAAGAGGACGTCCGCATCAAGAGCACCCTAGCCGTCCAGATCGCTGTTGCTGTCCAAAACACACGCGCCTTTGAAGCGCTCCAGAGCGCACAAGCCGCCCTGCGCGAAAGAGAGGAAATCTACCGCGCCTTTGCCAGCAACTTCCCTAACGGCGCGATCATCCTCTACGACCACGACCTGCGCTACAAGCTGGTGGACGGCTTGGGCCTAGCAGAGGCAGGCTTGAGCAAGGAAGACCTGGAAGGCAAGACGATCTACGAGGCATGGCCGCCAGAGATCGTCCAAGCGATCGAGCCGCAGTACATCAGCGCCCTTGTCGGCGAGACAACCGTGACCGAGGTGCCCTTCGATAACAAGATCTACCAGCAGTTCACGCTGCCTGTACGCGACAGCGAAGGGCAGATCATCGCTGGCATGGTCATGACCCAAAATGTGACGGCCATCCGCCAAGCCCAACAAGAGGTACAACAGGCCCTGTCTCAGCTCAGCACGCTGTACGAGAACTCAGTCGATATGATCGGCATCGCCGACCTGGAGACGGGCACCTTCATCCAGCTGAACCCAAGCTGGGAGCGTGTGCTCGGCTACAGCCGCGCTGAGCTGATGGCGCAGCCCTTCCTCAACTTTGTGCATCCTGACGATCGTGAGGCCACCCTGCGCGAGTGGGAAGCTGAGCGCGCGATCGGCAAGGCAACCACCTCGTTCATCAACCGCTATCGAGCCAAAGATGGTAGCTACCGCACCTTCTCGTGGAACGCCTCAACCAGCCCCGATAAGCATTACGCCTATTTCGTCGTCCGTGATGTGACGGATGACATCGCTCAGCAAGAGATCATCGAGCGCCGTGCCCGTGAGCTGGCAACCGTAGCCGAAGTGAGCGCTGCCTCTGCCCAGCTGCTCGACTTGGACGATCTGCTGCAGCGCGTGGTGGACTTGACCAAAGAGCGCTTCAGCCTCTACCACGCACACATCTATCTGCTCGAGGAAAATGGCGAGACGTTGCGTCTGAGGGCGGGTGCGGGGCGCCCAGGCGAGCTGATGAAGGCGCAGGGCCGGCGCATTTCTATCAAGCATCCCAGCTCGATTGTGGCGCTGGCGGCGCGTGAGAGACGCGGCGTAACCGTCAATGATGTGACGCTCGACCCGAACTTCCTGCCCAACCCGCTGCTGCCCGAGACGCGCGCCGAGCTAGCCGTGCCGCTTCTGGTGGGCGACCAGCTGCTGGGCGTGTTGGACGTACAGAGCGACCAGGCGGGTTACTTCACCGAAGAGGACATCCGCATCCAGAGGACGCTAGCCGACCAAGTGGCTGTAGCCATCCAGAATGCGCGCCAGTACGCCCAAATCCAGGAAGACTTGCTCGTCCTGAACGCCACCTCGCAGATCAACACGCAGCTGTACAGCAATACGCCGCTGCCTATCGCAATGGTGGGCATCCTCGATAGTTTGCTGCCGCTTTTCAATGCACAAGAGGCGGCCTACTTCGAGTATGATGGCGCCCAGCAAGTCTGGCATGGCGTGGCGAGCATCGGCATGCCCGAGAGCGTAGAAGGCACAGTCGTGCCGCGTGAGCGCTACCCACATGGCGTAGAGGCACTCAGTAGTCAACAAATCCTGACTGTAGAGCGCACTGAAGCTTACCCCAACTTCCCACTCGAAGACCTGCAGCGCGAAAGTCCTGTTTATTCAGTGATGGTGGTGCCGATCAGCGTGCCAGATCGGTCGCAAGGCGCCATCTTCATCAACTACACCGGTGCCGTGCACTACTTCGGCACTCGCGAACAGGATTTCGCCCACATCATCGCCGATCAAATCAAGTACGGTCTGGAGAACCGCTACCTAGAGCAAGCCTCCCGCCAAGCCTTCGAGGAGACGGCGCGTATCTACGAAAACTCAGCCGACTTGATCGGCGTCGCTGGCTTGACTGATGGCTACTTCAAGCGCCTGAATCCTGCTTGGACGCGAACGTTGGGCTGGTCGTTTGAGGAGCTGACGGCGCGCCCGTACATCGAGTTTGTGCATCCCGATGATGTAGTTGTGACCGCTCAAGAAGCGCAGCGCCAAGTTGCCGAGGGCACCCCAACGCTCTCATTCGTCAACCGCTACCGCACGAAGGCAGGCGATTACCGCATCCTCTCTTGGAATGCGCAGCCTAACCCTGCCGACGATCGTATCTACTTTGTGGCGCGCGATATCACTGACTTCGTTGAGCAGCAGCGCGCGCTGGAGCGCCGCGCTAACGAGCTGGCGGTGGTGGCAGAGCTGAGCGCAGCAGCTGCTGCTTTGCTGGATGTCGATCAACTGCTTCAGAGCATTTCTGACCTGACCAAAGAGCGTTTCAAGCTCTACCACGCGCACATCTACCTCTACGACCCTGAGCACGAGAGCTTGGTCTTGGCGGCAGGCGCTGGCGAAGTTGGGCGGCTGATGCGCAAGGAGCGGCGGCGCATCCGCCTGAGCAGCCCGCGCTCGTTGGTGGCGCGCGCTGCGCGCGAGCGGCGCGGCGTGATCGTCAACGATGTGACAGCTGAGGATAATTTCCTGCCCAATCCGCTCTTGCCCGATACGCGCGCCGAGATGGCGGTGCCGATGATCGTGGGCGATCAGCTGATCGGCGTGCTGGACGTGCAGAGCGAAATCTTGAACCGCTTCGATGATGAAGATGTGCGCATCAAAACAGCGCTAGCCGACCAGATCGCTGTAGCAGTCCAGAACGCCCGGCTCTACCAGCAGCAAGTGCAGATTGCCGAAGAGGCGCGCAAGCTCGATCGCCTGAAGAACGAGTTCCTCGCCTCAATGTCGCACGAGCTGCGCACGCCGCTCAACTCGATCATCGGCTACGCTGAAGTCATGCTCGACGGCGTGGACGGCGAACTGCCCGATGAGGCGATCGAGGATGTACAAGCTATCTATGAGAGCGGCAAGCATCTGCTCAGCATGATCAACGACATCCTCGACCTAGCCAAGATTGAAGCGCAGCGCCTGGAGCTGGATCGCGAGGCGCTGCCGCTGGGCGAGGTAGTTGAGGAAGTTCAGCGCACTACCGCCATCCTCGTCAAGGATCGCCCTGTCCAAATCCTGGCAGAAGTACCCGCCGAGCTGCCGCCAGTCTATGCCGATCGGGTTCGCCTGCGCCAAATTCTGAACAATCTGGTCAGCAACGCCGTCAAGTTCACGAATCAAGGTCATGTGCGCATCACAGCCCAACATGTGCCAGATGACAAGGCTGTGATGGTCAGCGTGGAAGATACAGGCATTGGTATTGCTCCAGAGCACATCGGCGTGATCTTCGAGCAGTTCCGCCAAGTGGATGGCTCTTCATCGCGGCGGGCGGGCGGCACGGGCTTAGGCCTGACCATCACCAAGCGCCTTGTAGAGATGCACGGCGGGCGCATCTGGGTGGAGAGCGAGCTGCATAAGGGCTCCAAATTCAGCTTCACCGTGCCCGTTGCCTAGGTAGGCGCACCCAAGACTGTTTGCTCTCAACGTGGCAAGGGCGAACTTTTCGCCCTTGCTGTGCTTTTTAGGCAGCTACGAGCGCACTTGCGCGCGGGCAGCAATTTCCGTCCCGATGATGCCCACAATCTCATCGACACAGGTCTCGAGCTGATCGTTGATCACGCGATAGTCGCATTCGGCGGCGCGCGGCATCTCTTCTTCCTCAGCTCGCCTCAGGCGTTCTTCTAGTTCATCGGCGGCCATATTACCGCGCTGCATCAGGCGCTCGCGCAGGGCTTGCAAGCTGGGCGGCAGCACAAAAATAGAGATGAAATTGTTTGGGAAAGCGGCGCGGATAGCCGTTGCGCCGCGAATATCGATGTCAGCAATCAGGTAGGCGCCCTCGCGCAGCGCTTCGCAGAATATGTGCCGCAACATGCCGTACAGCTTGCCGCTGTGCACCTCTTGGTATTCGATGAAGGCACCTTCTGCGATCAGCTGCTGAAAACGCTCTTGGGAGATAAAGAAATGATCGCGCCCTTCCTGCTCGTTAGGGCGCGGCGGGCGTGTGGTGGCTGTGGGTAAGCGGCGCAGCTCTGGCAAGCGTGCCAACACGCGATCGATCAGGGCATTCTTGCCCACGCCCGAAGGCCCAACCAAGACGAAGAGCAGTCCGCGTAAGCTTTCACTGGTGCTGTTGGATGTGTGTGCCTCACTCATACGGCTTATTGTAGCCCAGTCTGGGTCGCCTGGCTAGCGGCAGCTTTGCAGGCCACCAAGAGTAGCTGCAAAGGCGCCTTCCTGCACTGCCTCTCTTGCTATTTTCGTATTTCGCCTTAAACTCTATAGAGTGATGATTCAAAGTGCGCTACACCGCCAAGCCTGTGAGGGAAACACATTGTCCACATGGATGGTTGTTGAAGACGAGCCAGATATTTATGATGTGCTGCTAGCCATGTTCGAAATCTGGGGCATCGAGGGCATCGCTTTTGTAGACGGTGGCGAAGCAGTTGCTTGGATAGAGGATGTAGATAAAGGCATTGTGACGGGCGAACTGCCTGAACTGGCTATCATCGATATCCGCCTGCCAGAGGTCTCGGGCCCGGAGGTTGGCGCACGTCTGCGCAAGAGTCTGCGCTTGGGCAAGGTTGCCGTTGTCCTGATCACAGCCTATCGGCTCAGCCCAGAGGATGAAGCCGCCGTGAAGGCCAAAGCACAGGCTGATGCCCTAATGTACAAGCCGCTGCCGCCCATGCCTGAGCTGCGCCGCACCCTCGACCGCATCATCGCCGAGCGCAAGCTAAAATACAGCCAAAGCAACTTGCCCACAACGCTCTAGGACGTTTCAGTACCCTCAACAAGCCAAACAGGGCTGCAGCCGAGACCTTCGAAAATGCCCTGCGCCTACTGCTATATGACCTAGAGGCATTTTTCGGGCGCCTTCCACCCTTTTTAGAGAGCGTCGCACTGAAAAACGGCCTAAAACAGGCCTGGCAGACTTTATCAAGCCCTTACGTCGAGGGAGTGTTGAATATTAAACGGATGCGAAATTTTGGACATGGGCAGGGCAGCGTACAGCTGCCGCCTGTTCCAAGCATATACCAGGCCCTGCATCCTCTCGCGCAAGGCTGCTAACGAACGCGAGAAACACCGTGATGCCTGCCAGCGGTTGTCGTTAGACAGCCGCTCGCGCGTTGCATTTCCGTGCTGCGAGTCGTAAAATCCTAAGCACGGCGCTTTCCAAAAAGACTTTTTGTGAGATAACACACGCCATGCATCCCGATTCGCAAACCCTAGCAAACATTCGCGCGGCGCGCACCTACCATGAGCGCCCGCCTGAGAGCTATCTGGTGCCCTACCGCCATATAGCCCATCTGCTGGAATGCCGAGCGAGCGAGTCGCCCGATAAGACCTTCCTGATCGCCTACGATGCCGACGGCACTCGCACCGAGTATACCTACGCCCAATTCGATGGGTTGGTCAACCGTGCGGCGAACTTGCTGTGGGAGCTGGGCATCCGCCCCAATGATCGCGTCGCCACGCTGGCCTACAATCACGCTGAGACGGTCATCCTATACTTCGCCTGTTGGAAGCTCGGCGCTATGGTTGCGCCGCAAAATGTTGCTGAAGATGACGCCCGCATTGCCTACATTCTGCGCAACAGCGAGGCAATCGCGCTATTTGCCCGTCAAGAATACCTAGAGCGCGCGGCGCGCATCCTGAGTGGCGCAGCCGAGGGCACAGGCGCCCCGAACATCCGCGCTGTGGTGCAGATGGGCGGCACACCGCAGGGCGAAATCGTGCACTTTAGCACTGCACTAGAGCGCCAAAACGACCATTTCGATGTCCCTGAGCAGCTCTCGCTCGAGTCAGAGGCGCTTTTGGTCTACACCAGCGGCACGACGGGCGCGCCGAAGGGTGTGGTGCTGACTCAGTACAACCTGCTGGTGGATGCGCGTGGCATCAGCGATTGGCAAGGCATCACCGGCAATCAGCGCATGATGTGCGTCCTGCCCATTCATCACGTCAATGGCATTGTTGTCACGCTGGTTACGCCCTTGTACGTGGGCGGCAGCGTGGTGCTGAACCGCCAATTCCAATCCCAGACATTCTGGAAGCGCATCGCTGCCGAGAAAGTGCACATCGTCAGCGTGGTGCCAACGCTTCTGCAGTTTTGCTGCGAGTACGCCGACGCGCAGCGAGCAAGCGGCAAGAGCATCTGGGGCGAGGGCGTGCAGCGCGCGGACTTGATGCATTTCAGGCACTTTATCTGCGGGGCAGGCACCCTCTCGGTGGCGCTCGCCAAGCGCTTCGAGGACCAGTTCGACTTCCCGATCCTGCATGGCTACGGGCTGAGCGAGACGACTTGCTATTCCTGCTTCTTGCCCATCGACCTGAGCTGGCGTGAACATCAGATGTGGCTGCAGAAGCACGGCTATCCCTCGATTGGCTGCCCGATCAGTCCGAACGAGATGGCGATTTTTGATGCAAGCGGCGAGGGCATCCAGCTGGGCGAGGGCGAGCGGGGTGAGATCTGCATTCGCGGCCACAACGTGATGAAGTATTACTACCAGCGCCCCGAAGCCAACGCCGAGACTTTCAAGTTCGGCTGGTTTCGCAGCGGCGATGAGGGCTTCTTCCTACGGGATGGGCGCGGCAGGCTATTTTTCTTCATCACTGGGCGCATTAAGGAACTGATCAATCGCGGCGGCGTTAAATTCTCGCCTTTTGATATCGAAGAGGTGCTGCTGAGCATTCCTGGCGTTAAGGTCGGCTTGGCGATCGCTTTTGAGAACGTCTACTATGGCGAGGAAGTCGGCGCGTATGTGGTGCCAGAGGAAGGCGCCTCGTTGACCGAAGCACAGATTCTTGAGGCGTGCCGTGCCAAGATGACTTTCGAGAAGGCGCCGAAGGTCGTGGTCTTCGGGCAGGAAGTCCCGGTCACGACGACTGGTAAGTATCAGCGTCTGAAGCTGCGCGATCTGTTTGCGCAGTGGCGCGATGTGCAGTTCCGTCCGTAGGGCTAGATAGTATGCCGTGCCTAGAGCCTCTCATACACTCATGGGTTGTGCGTGTGCCGCTTTTTCTGCGCGCTCGTGCCGAGACTCAGCGCGCCATTGACGCAGCGCTGGGCATGCGCACCTACGCCAACAAGCAGGCGATCTTCTTGGAAGGGCACCGCCCGACAGGCCTGGGCATTGCGGTGAGCGGTTTGGTGCGGCTATATCACATCTTACGGGATGGACGCGTGCATGTGCATCACTATGTGCGCCCCTATGCAGTGATTAATCTCATCCCAGCTCTAGACGGCAGACCGAATCCGGTCAGCGCTGAGGCAGTCGGTGAGACGCGCATCGGCTGGCTGGCGCGTGAACGTCTTCTGGGGCTAATGGCTGACGATCCTGAGCTGATGTTGAGCTGCATCCGCCTGCTGACACTACACAACCGCGAGCTGATGGCCCGTCTAGACGATATCGGCTTCCGCACTGTGCCAAGCCGCCTAGCGCGCTTGCTGCTGCGGCGGGGCGGCTTCGAGAGCGAGGCGAATCTGCCGCTCGATACGCTCTCTCAAGATGAAATTGCGGCCGTGCTGGGCACCAGCCGCGAGGTGCTTGGGCGCGCCTTACGCCAGCTCTACGATCTCGGTCTGGTGCGCCGACAAGGCCGGCGATACGTGATCGTCGACCACCAGGGGCTCGAAAAACTGGCTGAAGAGTAAATCTATGCCTTTTGAAGTTGTTAAGCTGGCGGAAAATACCTACCATCTGCAGAGTGGCGCGAATGCAGGCCTGATCGCTGTAGACGGGCGTGCCATCGTCATCGACGCGGGCTTGGATGATGATATGGGCAAGCGCATCAAGCGGACACTCGAGTCGCTTGGACTCTCGCTGGCTGCCCTGATCTTGACGCACGGTCATGCCGACCACTTCGGTGGCGCTGCCTACTTGCGTCGTGCGCTGCCGCCTTTCAACGTTTACGCGCCGGCGCTCGAGGCTGCCTTCATCAGCCAGCCAACTCTGGAAGGTATGATGCTCTCAGCCGGCGCTACACCGATCGATCAGCTCAAGGGCAAGTTCACGCTGGCGCAGCCCTGCTCTGTGGACTATCCGCTTGAGGTCGGCCCGCTCAACTTGCTGGGCGCCGACTTGGAGATTGTGCCGCTGGCAGGGCACTCACCCGCGCAAGTCGGCGTGCGCTGCGGCAGCGTATTCTTCAGCGCCGATGCATTCTTGCCCGTCGCTACGCTGCAGAAGTATCCTGTGCCGTTCACCGTCCACATGGGGCAAGCCCTAGAGACGCTCCGGCGGTTGAACGAGCTAGACGGAGTCTTATTTGCGCCTGGTCACGGCGCCCAGCTGAGCGATGCGCGCCCGGTCATCGCTGCAAATATCGCCGTGCTGGAGCGGGTCATCGAGACGACACTGGCGCAAGTCCGTGCCGAGCCCGCCAGCGATGGCGCGCTTACGCAGAGGGTTTGTGCAGCGCTGGGCGATGCGCTGCCGAATGCTATCAGCTACGGCTTGGCGCGCACGGCTGTGCAGGCGGCGCTCGTCTACTTATATGAGCGCGGGCAAGCCACTTTTGAGGCGGGCGGCCTCTGGCGGACTTTAGCATGATGGTTACGGCGCACACATGAGGCACATTTTCCGCTTCACGCCCGACGTTCAGGCGCACGGCGAGCGCCTGGACAAATTCCTGACTGATCAGCTGGCAGCGCAGGGCGTTATCCTATCGCGGGTGCGCGTGCAAGCCTTGATCAAGGAAGGCGGCGTGCGTGTGAACGGTCTATCACAAAAGCCCGCCTATCGCCTTGAGCCCGATGATCAGCTTGAGGTGACGCTCACGCCTGAGTTCCTGGCACCGCCCGATGTCAACGCAAACGTCCAGCCAGAGCACTTGCCCCTGCAGATACTCTACAACGACGGTCAGATCATTGCTGTGGATAAGCCTGCAGGCATGGTGGTGCATCCGGCAGTGGGCAACAGGCAGGGCACGCTTGTCAATGCGCTCTTGGCGCACTTCCCACAAGTGGCGGCGGTCGGCGGCGCGAATCGGGCGGGCATTGTGCATCGCCTTGATAAAGACACATCGGGCGTCATCTTGGTGGCGCTGAGCGAGGCTGCACGCCTGCACCTGATGGGGCAATTCGCAGCGCGGACGGTCAGCAAGCGCTACATCGCCCTCGTTGAGGGTGCGCCGAGCACGCTCAAGGGTTTGATCAATGCGCCCATCGGGCGCGATCCGGATCAGCGTAAGAGAATGGCGATCCTATCTGCCAATCGGGGCGGACGCGAGGCGATCTCTCACTTTAGCGTGCTGGAGCGCTTCGCAGCGCACACCCTGCTGGAGGTTTTGCCGCGCACTGGGCGCACACATCAGATCCGCGTCCATTTAGCGTTCATCGGCTGTCCAATTGTCGGCGACACGGTCTACGGGCGGCGCAAACCGACGCTCAAGTTGGGCAGGCACTTCCTGCACGCCGAGTCGCTGACTTTCATGAATATGGCAGGCCAGGTCGTGCGTGTGCAGGCGCCGCTGCCGCCTGAGCTAGAGCACGCCCTGATGAGCCTGCACACATCCTAAATAAACTTCACAAGGTGCAGGATTCTTGTGCATTTGTAGAAAAACTTGCCACAGATGCGCAATGTGGCGTATGCTTAAGGGTGGGTCCGCCTTAGAGCGAGGTAGTCATCATGCTGTACCTACCAAGAGAGGGCGGTCAGGGACTGGTTGAGTATGCAATGATCCTCGTATTTGTGGCAATTGTCATCATCATCATCCTGACTGTCTTCGGCGCAACAGTGGGCAACCTTTACAGCACCATCAACAACGCGCTGCCTAACTGAAAGCTGTGGGCGGTCTTCACCAGAAGACTGCCCACAACCCGCTCTAGGCGAAGATCGGCTCTCGGATACTTGCCACAACCTTCACACCGTACTTCGGACGAATTGTAAACAGCTGCTCTGGCACGATAGGGTGATCCTTGAGCAGGGCGAGTTTAAAGCGCTGCGCGATGGTCGCCAGGAGCAAGCGTGCTTCCAGCATGGCAAAGCTGTTGCCGATGCAAATGCGCGGGCCAGCGCCAAAAGGCAGGTAGGCGTAACGCGGGATGCTGGCCTCGCGCTCTGGGCTGAACCGCTCTGGCAGAAAGCGCTCTGGCTCTGGAAAGTAACGCGGATCGCGGTGCATGACGTAGGTGCTGATGAAAACGTTGCTGCCTTTGGGCAACACATACTCGCCTAACTGGACGTCGGTCTGTGCCATGCGCGGGATGCCTCCAGCGGGTGGATACAGACGCATAGCCTCTTTGATGACCATCTCTGTGTAGAGCAGTCGGGGCAAATCTTCCAGCGTGGGCGGCCTGCCACCTAAGACGCTGTCCAGCTCGGCCCACAATTTCGCTTCCACCTCTGGGTGCTGTGCCAGAAGCGCCCACGACCAAGCTAGAGTCACGGCAGTTGTCTCGTGTCCGGCGAGGAAAATAGTAATGACCTCATCGCGCAGCTGTTGATCGCTCATGCCGTTGTCATCTTCATCGGTGGCGGAGAGCAGCATCGAGAGCAAATCGCCGCGATCGGATGCCTCAGCGCGGCGCTCAGCGATGATCCGCTGTAGCAAGGCGTCGATGTCATGCAATGCAATGTGCTCTTGGCGCTTGCTGGCTCTGGGCAACAGATCGTGAAGCGTTGTGAAGAGGCTGATGCGGTTGTTAGCCGCCTCCAGCAGCACAGTCACCAACTGGCTGATGCGCGCTGCGGAGTCGCCCACATCAGCGCTGAAGAGCGTGCGCGAGACGATCTTGAGCGCCAGCTGCGTCATCTCAAAAAGGACGTCAAAGGGCTGATCGGTCTGCCAGGTGGCTATGGTGCGCTGTGCCTCCTCGACCATCGCCGCAGCGTAGGACTCGATGCGTTTGTGGTGGAAGGCGGGCTGCGCTAACCTGCGCTGTTTACGCCAGAATTCGCCTTCGCTTAGCAGCAGGCCGTTGCCTGTGATCGGGCGCAGGGCGCGATTGATGATGTCGTCCTTGTGAAACTTGTCAGCCTGCGTCACCAAGATCTGGTGCGCAAGCTCTGGATCGCTGATCTGGAAGAGCAAACGCTTACCGATCCTTGCACAGGCGAATGTGCCATATTGCTGAGCGGTCTGGATGGCAAATTCGAGCGTGTCGGGGCGGGTGCGGAAGGGCATTAACTGCATCAAACGGACAAGCCAAAGCGGGAAGACTGGGCCGGGCGGCAGTTTGTGGGCAGCTGGCATACGAGACCTACTTTCTCAAGCACGCTTAGCTTATATTGTACAAGCCCTTTTGCTAAGTTAGTCACCCCACTTTTGAGCATTTGTGCGAAAACGGCTTTAGGGGTAAAGTTGGGTGGCTGATTGCGAGTGCTAGGCTCGCGTAGAAGGGGGGAATTGTGCCAAGCCGCCGTAAGCGCCCGCACGCTGCTTTCGTGAACGTCTATGACCGCGTAACCCTGACCGAAGATGTGCCTGAGCATCACCTGAGACGCGGCCAGGTAGGCACAGTCGTCGAGATCTTGAGCGGCGATCTGTTCGAGGTTGCCTTCGAGGCGCCTCAACAGCCAACCATCTGCGCGGTGCCTGCCAGCAAGCTCGCCCTGCTGGACGACCCGCGCTCGAAGCATTCGCTGCACTAGAATTCGCGCACGGCTGCGCTACAGGCGCCGTGCGCGCACCACAACTCGCTTCAAGTAGTCATATTTTTGCGCATCCCAGTCCGTGCAAGTGATCAGCGTCAGCTCTTCGTAGCCGCGATTGCGGATCACGCTGAAGTCGTTAGGTGCCACGATCAGCACATCGGTCACAGCGTAGAGGATCACCTCAGTTGTTGCCGAGTTATCGCGGAAGATGCTGATTAGATCGCCTTTGCGTAGCTCGCCGATGCGCGCGAACGGGCCTGGCTGCCCGTCGCCTAGCTCCACATGTCCCGCCAGCACAAAGTTGCCGCCCTCGTCCAGATTGGCCGTGCCCTCAAGATGACCGGCCTGATTGTAGAGGTAGTCCAGGTTCCACGTGTCGATCTTCATATCGAAGTAGAGCGGCACGATCTCTGCTAGCAGGTTTACGCTGGCAGCAGCCACACGGAAAGGCAGCTGGCGGCTCGGCAGGGGAGAGGGTTGCGCTGTTGGTAAGGCGGCTGCCGCTGTCGGCCGGATGACGGTCGGGGTTGGGGGCGCGGCTGGGAGCCGCTGATTCAAGCGCTCGAAGGCGAGATAGATTGCCACAACCCCGATCACGATCAGCAGGGCGGCCAGCGGATTGAGTGAATTTCCTCGACGTGAACGGTAGCGATACATCAGGGACCTCGCACGCAAGTCTGGCTTGATGCACAGATGAGACGGGCATCTGCCCCGCCTGCAAGCAGAGCAGATGCCCAGTGTCACAAACTAGCGGCGGCTCAGGCGCAGCCAGAGCAGCGCGCCGGCGAAGATCAGGAGAATGCCCACCACCAGCAAGCCCAGCGCCTCGCCAAGATGGGTTGGCTCGGCAGGTGGCAGACCGGTGGCAGGTAGGCGCCCACGCGTGATGCGCAGCGTGGCCGAGCTGACCTTCGGGCTGCCGGTCTGGTGGCGCAGCTCGCCTATGTTGGTCACGTCGCTGGGCGCAGGCGCATCATCGCGCAGGCGCGCCGTGACCGTCAAAAAGACCGTCTGGCCCGGATTGACAACACCGATGTTGAAGATCACAACCTGTCCGCTGATCGTGAAGGTACCTTGCGTTGTGGTGGCGCCGATGATCTGCAGGACGCTCGGCACCGTATCTGAGACGACTACAGCGGTTGCAGGCGCGCTGCTGGGGTTAGTGACGGTCAGGCTGTAAGTGACCAGCTCGCCAGGTAGGGCCAGCGCAGGATCGACCAGCTTGACGATAACCGGATCGACAACCACGATGCCGCCGATCTGTGTCGGCACAGCCGTTGGGCTAATGCTAACTGGGTTGCTGACGGCAGGCGCGCTGTTACTAGTGGGTGTTGGGTCGACGAAGCCCGCCGGCAACGACACATAGACTGTGTTGTTGATCGGTGTGTTTGCGCTAGCCGCCACAACGGCTGTGACTGTGTAAGTGAGGAAGTTGCTGCTGCCAGCGGCGATGCTCACCGTATCCACGATGTTGCCATTTTGCAACCCACTGGTGCAGCTTGCGCTGCCAGTCGCGACACACGACCACTGCGGGTTGACCAGCTGCGGTGGGAAGATATCGGTCACTGTTGCGCCATTGACGTCGTTCGGGCCGTCGTTGCGTACAACAATCGTATAGGTCAGGACGCCGCCAGCCGTGTAGGTCACCGGATCGACTGACTTGGTCACCACCAGGTCGGCCGCTGAACCAGCCGTCCCGACTGTGACGGGCGCACTGCTCTCGTTGTTAGCCGGGTTGGGATCGACGGTGTCCGTCGGTGGGGTGATGCTTGCTGTGTTGGTGAAGTCGCTGCTGCCGCTCACGATGCCATTGATGGTGATCGTCAGCGTGCTGCCGCTTGGGAAGGTCGGGATCGTCAGCGTCACGTTCTGCCCACTGACCGTCGGATTCCCGCCGCAGACTGCGCCGCCTGTCTCGCTGCCGCAGACTGCGCTGACGATGGTCACCTGAGTTGGCACGCTGTCGCTGAAGGTCGCGCCATCTGCCGAGTCTGGACCGTTATTGCTCAGCAGGACCTCGAAGCGGATCAGATTGCCTGGCGCGACTGTGTCAGGCACAGCTGTCTTGATGACCTGGAGGTCTGCCACGCGGCTGCCAACCGAGATCGGCGCGCTGGCAGTGTTGCCCGTGCCACCATTGCTGGAGGTGACATTCTCTGTTGTATTTGTGGCACTCTGTGTGGCAGTCACCAGCACGGTGATGGTGCAGGTGCTGTTGGGCGGAATGCTGCCGCCGCTCAGCGCGATGCTGGTATCGCCAACGTTAGGTGCAAAGGTGCCGCCGCAGGTGTTGGTGAAGGTCAGCGGCGAGGCGACGCTCATGCCTGTTGGGAAGTTATCCGTCACAGCCACACCTGTCAGGAGGGTGAGCAAGTTCGGGTTCCTGATGACAAGCGTGAGCGTGGTCGTGCTGCCGCTGGCGATCGCCGTCGGGCTGAACGACTTGGCGATGCTGGGCGGCAGCACTGCACTGACCGTCAGTGTGGCGGTGGCAGTGTTGCCTGTGCCGCCGTTGGTCGAGGTGACATTGCCCGTCGTGTTGACCGAGCTGCCGACAGTGCTTGTGGTCA
>JBDNDQ010000110.1:0-2707 GCA_046719055.1 Aggregatilineales bacterium
CCGATCTCGAAAACAGCCGAGACCTGATCGACAAGGCGCTGAATCGGCGCCCGCGAGCCCTGCGCCATCTCAACTAGCTTGATGATCTGCGCTAGCGCCGTCTCGCGCCCGACTCGGGTGGCACGCAGCTTGATCAAGCCGCCTTTGTTCAGCGTGCCCCCGATCACCTCATCGCCAATCGTCCGCAGCACGGGCAGACTCTCGCCCGTCAACATGGACTGATCGACGCTGGTGAGACCTTCGATCACAACGCCATCCACCGGGATGCGCTCGCTCTCGCGCACAATCACCACATCCCCGACGCGCACCTCTTCGATCGGGATATCCGCCTGCGCGCCATGCCGCTCTACGCGGGCTGTCTTGGCGCGCAAGCCGATCAGGGCACGGATGGCCTGCCCAGTCTGCCCTTTGGCCCGCACCTCGAGCAGCTTGCCTAGCACAACAAGCGTGATGATTACGGCGGCCGTCTCAAAGTAGACGTGGTGCGCATTCAGGGCGTGTAAATCGGCAGCGGCAGGCGTGGCTAGCAGGACGGTCACGGCCACGCTGTAGAGGTACGCCACACTAGTGCCAAGCGCCACCAAGACGTCCATATTGGGCACGCCGCCGCGCAAGGCGCGATAAGCTCCGATGTAATAGGGGCGCCCAACGTAAAACTGCACAGGCGTCGCCAACGCCCACAACAAGAAATTGATCCAGTCTTGGTGCGCCCACGCCCCGAACAGGTCCAAGTCGCGCCCCATGCTCAGGGCGAAAAGCGGGACAGTGAACAGCGCGCCAATCGCGAAGCGCCGCCACTGCATTGCAATCTCGGCTTGGCGCGCCTTTGCCTCGGCATCCTCAAGCGACTCGCCGGCCGCAGAGATGGGCACATCGTAACCGGCTTTGCGCACTCGCTCTACGATCGCTGCATGGCTGACCAAGTGCGGATCGTAGACAACTAAGAGGCGCTCGCGCGGCAAGTTAACCTGCGCCTGCAGCACACCCTCTAGCTTGCGCACGTTGCGCTCGATGGTCAGAGCGCAGTTGGCGCAAGTCATGCCGCCGATCGGCAGTGACGCCTGCACCTGCTCACCGCTCTGGGTTGTTACAGCGGGCATCTTCTGCCTCAGGCGAGACTGACGTTCGGCTGCGCTGGAGGATAGTCGATCTCGACCAACTTGGCCTCGATCTGTTCCCATGTGGCAGGCGCTTCCCATTCGACAGTCACTTGGCGCGTCTGCTCGTCGGCTTGTACGCGTTGCACGCCCTCGATCTCGCTCACCTCGTTCTGAATAGTGCGGATGCAGTGCCCGCAGCTGATGTTTGGTACGCTCACAGTCTTGCTATGCATGAAGGCCTCTTCTACTTGTTCAGCTGTGCGAATAGCTCGCTGATTTCGCTCAGAGCGCGCTCACGTTCGGCGGCATCTTCGCCGCGCACAGCAGTCGTCAGACAGCTGCGTAGATGGTCATCAAGAATCAGGTGGCTGGCTTTGGCAAGCGCCGCCTGCACTGCCTGAATCTGTTTGATTACATCCATGCAGTAGCGATCATCTTCTACCATGGCGATGACGCCATTCAGGTGCCCAACTGCGCTCTTCAAGCGGTTGATTAACGCCGTCTTGTTCTGCATACGCGCTCCTGCCTACCCCATACGGGTAGGGTATCCAGAGTGTAACACAAAGGTGCGCCCAACGTCAAGCAGGCGCGCCTCACTCCGTTAAACAGAGCGAGGCGCGCCCGAAGCGAAGCAGAACGGGCTTACGGCGTGATGATGCCGCTCAGCCCATTCAAGACCCGCAAGACAGCGATGTTCGCTGCGACCGTGCCGAACTGATCAGGATTAGGCGCGCTGAAGTCGGCTGAGTCGGGCGCTGCGGAGAGCGCATTGCCGCTGACTAAGCTCGGATTGAGCGCGCCAAGCCGATACAAGTTCAGAAGTGGCACACTCCGTGCCTGCGCCACCGTGTAGATAACCGTATTGTACTGCAGCACAGCCAGATCCCCGATTGGCGCCGGGATGGTCACTAGCACGGGGACGATACCGCGCACTGAGAGCTGATCGATCGCCTCGTTGAGCTGCTGAGCAAACTGATCGAACGGTATTCCGGAGGTGAGCGCCATCTGACCCGTGCCGTAGAAGACGAGGCTGACGTTCTTCTCCTCAGCGCACTCCCAGACGGGGCGCATGCCGCACTCACCGAAGCGCGGCGTGATCTCAGCGAAGGCACCGCCGAAGCGATCGACAGCAGGCTGCAACTCAGCGGCGAAGTCGGCTAGGTTGAGCGTGGACGAGCTGAGCGCACCGACCGCCAGCAGGCTGTTATCGCCGTAGATGGCGAAATCGCTTGTGTTGCGGCTCGGCACCAGATTTCTGCCCGTCTGCGCGATCTGCGAGACTGTGTTAAAGAGTGCACCATCGTTGAAGTTGGGCAGCAGTGGCACAGCGGCTAGGTCAACAACCGGGACAGGCGTCGGAGAAGGCTCTGGCGTCGGTGTTGGGATATCCGTTGGTGTGGGCTCCGGCGTCGGAGTATCTGTCGGCGTTGGCTCGGGCGTGTTGGTTGGAATCTCGGTCGGTGTAGCCGTCGGCTCAGGCGTGTTGGTTGGAATCTCAGTCGGCGTCGGCGTCGGCTCAGGTGTGAAGGTTTCGGTCGGCAGGATGACGATGGCCTGAGGCGTCGGCGTCTCGGTGGGCGGAGTGATGCTCTCGAGCGTCGGCGTCG
>JBDNDQ010000012.1:0-67755 GCA_046719055.1 Aggregatilineales bacterium
GATCTCCAGCAGGTAGTTGTTCTGGCGCTGATCGAGCATGGTCGGCTCGATGACAGTGCCGGGCGTCAAGACTCGCGTGACTTCGCGGCGCACCAGCTTTTTGCCCGCCGGCTCAACTTGGTCGGCGATGACCACATGATAGCCTTTTTCCACCAGGCGCGCCACATAGTTATCTACAGCACGATGTGGCACACCTGCCATCGGCACGCGCCCGCCACGTGGCATCGGGCGAGCCGTCAACGTGATCTCCAGCTCGCGTGCGATGATCTCAGCATCTGTATCGAAGGCCTCGAAGAAGTCGCCCAGGCGGAACAGCACGATTTTATCGGGATAGCGCGCCTTGATCTCCAGATACTGCTGGCGCATTGGCGTCAGGTCATCAGCGCTCATAGCAAGGCTCTCGTTTATGCGGCTCATCGGAGGTTGGCGATAAGTTTACCGCAGATTGGGCGTACTGCGAAGTGCTACAAAGCAGATCGCCGCACGGGTGCGCGGCGATCTGGCGCTGGGAAGACTCACTCAGACTCAGCTGGCGGGCGTGTAGATTTTGAAGTTGCCGCTCAGCTGCAGCAAGGCAAACATGTACAGCAGATTGTCATAGTAGCGATAACGCCCGACGGTCAGCGGCGCCTCCCAGAAAGCGCGCACGAAGTCCCAGCGGATGGGATCATCGGCGGCAAGGGCTGCGACTGCATTCATAGCAATCAAGCCGAGCGCGCGGTGTTGCGGCTCAACGGGCGTGCCATCAACGCGGAACTTTGAGTTGTAGCGATCGAGGCCCTGCTTGTAGAAAAAGCGCAGCAAGCGGTTGCTCTGCTCCACTTGCCAGTCATCCAGGCCGAACCAGGTGTAGTCCATCGCCACCATCATGGCGCAGCGCCATGCGTCGGCGTAGAAGAACTCGCCATAATCGCCCCAAGGTCTGGGAGTGCCATCAAAGTTGGCGTAATTGGGCATCAGGCCAGTCTCAGGATGCGCGGCGCGCTGCCAGAAGGCGCGACTCTCGCGTGCAGCGCGCGCCCAGAAGTCTTGGTCGGCTGCCGCCCAACGCGCCCACAGCTCATAGTAATGCGGAGCATGATAAGACGGATCGGTGAAGCTGCTCAGAGTGCCACGCTGTGGCACAAAAACGACGTGCGCTGTTTGTGGATCGAACATGCCCGTCAAAATGCTGCTAGTCTCACCTTTATGCAGCATCTCCTGAAGCAGTGCGTTCGCCTCTGCCGTGTAGTTGAAGATGCCTTCGCCATCGCCCCAGCGCGCCGCCGCAAAAAAGAGCGCCGTGACAAACCACGTCTCGCCATCGGGCGCTGAGTTATTATCAAGGCGCGTGCCGTCGGGCGCGTGTTGCCACGAGAAAAATCCGCGATAGTCAGGATCGGTGTGGTACATGTAGGTACGCGCCCACTTCCACAGCCGATCGAATTCTTCTTTCTTATCCAGCTGCACAGCGATCATCATGCCGTAAGACATGCCCTCGCTGCGCACGTCGTCGTTCGCAACGTCAAAAATGTACGCCATATCGTCGCCTACGGGATAGTAGACACGTTCAGTTTGATCGTCCCCATAGAACAGTGTGTTCCAGACTTGCTCGATGCGCGCGGTAATCTCGGCCTCGCTGTAGCCCGCCTCAGCTAGCAAATTCGGATACTCGCCCGTGAAGAAAGCGCCCTTACCTTGCTGCTGCAACCTATCTTGACCATCGACAGGTTCTGCGCGGCCCGGCAGGCCGAGCGGGTAGATCATTGCGCCCAAGAGCGCTAATACCAGAAATTTACTGAGTGACATGCTCATCTCCTAACTAACTTGAACTGGTGTCACGTACACTTGCTCGACCATTGTGGTCTCGCCGATGATCTCAAAGCGACCTATCAAGCGGATATCCTCAGAGGAAGCACCAATGCTGACGACAATCTCGCCTGGCTCCACGACGTAGCGCATGGCGCGGTCGTAGAACGCCAAATGGCGTACATCCAGTGTGAAAGTGATGCGCTTACTCTCGCTCGGCTGCAGCGTAACGCGCTTGAAGCCTTTGAGCAGCTTGATAGGACGCGTGACGCTAGCAGCGGGATCGCCTACATACAGCTGAACGACCTCATCGCCCGCCCGTTCGCCGATGTTCGTGAGCGTGAAGGCGATTTTCACGCACTGATCGGGACGTACCTGCGCTAGATCTATGCTTAAGTCGCTGTATTTGAAGCGCGTGTAGCTCAGCCCGTGCCCAAAGGCATAGAGCGGTTTAGCAGGCAGATCGACGTAATCTCCCCACCAATTGCTGCGCCCGCCGGAGGGCTTGTGCGCATAGAAAGTTGGCACCTGACCGACGTGGCGTGGGAAAGTGATCGGCAGCCTGCCGCCAGGATTCACTTTGCCGAAGAGCGCGTCAGCGATGGCTGCGCCGCCTTGCTCGGCGGGGAACCACGCCACCATGATAGCAGGTATATGCTCTGCGAGCCATGAGATAGCGTACGGCCTGCCTGTGAGCAAGATCACTACAGTCGGCGTGCCGGTGGCATGAATTGCCTTGATCAGATCGCCCTGCACGCCTGGCAGCTCTAGCGTCGCGCTATCAATCGACTCGCCTGAGGTGGCTCCCAGCGGCATGGAGAGCCCTGATTTATCGCCCACTGCCACAACCGCGACTTGGGCTTGCTCGGCAGCGCTAACAGCCATAGCAAAGCCCGAGCGATCCGTGCCCGTCACCTCGCAGCCTTTGGCATAAAGCACTTGGGTGGTTGGCGCAACCACAGCCCGAATGCCCGCTAAGACGCTCACTGAAGGTGGCAAAAGCGCTTCCCATTCTTGACGTAGCGCGTTCTCTCCTGGTGTAGGTGCATCGAGGCTCACGTTTGGGTCAAAGATGCCTTCGTGATGCGATGGAAAGTGATAATCGCCCTGCAGCAAGCGGATGCTATCCGCGTGTGGCCCGATCACAGCAATCGATGTGAGCGATGGATTGAGCGGCAAAAGATCGCCCTCATTTTTAAGCAAGACCAGCGTCTTCTCGGCAATCTGGCGGGTCAGAGCGACACCCTGCTTGCTGCTGTACAGTTCGGCGATGCGTCCAGTCTCTACAAACGGATTCTCGAACAAGCCCAGCTGGAACTTGAGCGCAAGGATGCGCTTGACGCTTTCCTCAACTAGTTGCAGCTCGATTCTGCCTGTTGCAATCCCGTGTAGGAGCGGCTCACCGTAGCAGTCAGCGGCGGGCAGCTCAAGATCGAGCCCGGCGAATAAGCCTAAGCGTGCCGCCTCAGTTTTATCAGCAGCGATGCGGTGATATTCTACAAACGTCTTCAGCGTGAAATAATCTGAAGCGACCACACCCTTGAAGCCGAGCTCGCCGCGCAAAAAGTCGTAAAGCCATTGGCGTGAGCTGCCAAGTGGCACACCGTCTAGCTCGTTGTAGGCGTTCATGACAGTCGCAGCGCCTGCTTCGTGAATAGCAGCTTTGAAAGGCGTCGCGTATACTTCACGCAGCTCGCGCTCGCCGAGATGGGCTGGCGCCCAATTCATGCCACCCATCGAGGCACCGTAGCCCAAGAAGTGCTTGAGCGTTGCGGCTACACCTTCGCGCAAATTGTCACCCTGCAGGCCGCGCACATAGGCGATGCCCATCTGGCTGATCAGGTAGGGGTCCTCGCCGAAGGTCTCTTCAATGCGCCCCCAGCGTGCATCACGCGCCACATCCAGTACGGGTGCAAGGGCGTGATGAGCGCCAACCGAGCGCATCTGGGCGCGGATCAGGCACGTCATCGCCTCGATGAGCTCTGGCTGCCAAGTGGCTGCTAAGCCAATCGCCTGCGGGAAAGTGGTAGCCTCACGCGCCAGATAGCCGGCACAGCTTTCCTCGTGCACAATGGCGGGGATGCCTAGACGGGTGTGGTGCTTCAGGTAGCTTTGGATGGTGTTAGCCAGCTCAGCGCTTTGCACAGGCGGCAGCACCGAGGCGCCGCCAACACGAGTGATCTGCCCGATGCCGTGCTGCAAATGCGCTGCAGCGCGCTCTGGGGTAAACTGCCGCTCGGCATTGATCAGCGCATTCACCCAGACGCTCTGCAGCTGGGCGACTTTCTCGGGCAACGTCATTTCGGCAAGCAGAGCTTCCACCCGTGCTTGCACGGTCAGATACGGATCGAGGTAGCGTGGGACGGTAGTCATAGATAAACCTGATATCTGAGTGCCATAAGCCTAAACCTTAGCCCTTCAACTCGCCGCCCGTCAGCCCGGTGACGATGAAGCGCTGCGTGAAGATGTAAAAAACAACTACAGGGATGATCAGAATGGTGATATACGCCATGATCAGTGCCCACTCTGAGCCATACTGCCCCTGAAACTGCATGATTCCAAGCGGTAGCGGCCACAACTTGGGATCGTTCAGCACAAGGAGCGGCAAAAAGTACTCATTCCAAGCGCCGATGATCTGAAGGGTAGCAACGGCTGCAATGGCTGGGCGCGCCATTGGAATCAGGATGAAACGGAAGAAGCCCAACGTAGAGCAGCCATCGATGTAGGCAGCGTCTTCTAGTTCGGTGGGAACCGCCATGAAGAAACCGCGCAGGATCACTACGCTGCCTGGCAAGCTGAAGGCAACCATCGGCAAGATGACGCCCCAGAGATTGTTGATCAGCCCCAGTTGCCGAATTTGAATGAAGATCGGCAGAATCGCCACCACCAGCGGGAAAAGCAGCCCCAGCGAAAGCACGTTGAACAGAAAATGCTTGCCCAGAAACTGCATCCGGCTGAAGACGAAGGCGAGGCAGGCCGAAAGCGTCACGCCGATGACCGTCACACCAGCTGTTAGCAGCAAGCTGTTGCCGAAAGCGTTCCAGAAAGCAGGATTAGTCAGGATGCGCTCAAAATTCTGCCATTGGATGCCTTCCTTAGGCAAGCCAAACGGCTCTGCAAGAAACTCACCCGTTGTGCGAATGCCGCCCAAAACAGCTGTCAGGCTGGGCATCAGGATGATCAGCGTGACGAAAATCAGCAGGACGTACTTCAGGACATTCACAAACAGCCGACGGTAGTTCAAGCGCCGTTGCCTCGATCGATTGGGCAGCGCTGGCACTGCAGTTGCGTAGTTGATCATGCTTGCACCTCCTAGTCTCTCAGCGCATAATCCTGGCGCATGACCAAGCGCTGATAGCCGAGCGAGAAAAACAACGTGATACAGAACAGCACCACAGCCACTGCACTGCCATAGCCTAACGCAAAGCGCTGAATGCCGTACTTGTACAGGTACGTTGCAATGGTTGAGGTAGCGTTGACAGGCCCTCCTTGCGTCAGAATCCAGATGATCACGAACTGCTGAAAGGCCCCCAGGACCGACAGGAAAATCGTCAGGCGGATGGTTCTGCCCAAAAGCGGAATAGTCACAAAGCGCAGCACCTGAAACTCGTTGCAGCCGTCAATTCGTCCAGCTTCCTCAAGCTCTTTGGGAATAGACTGCAACCCAGCCATGTACAAGATCATGTAAAAGCCGAAGTATTTCCACGTCAGCACTAAGAAAATTGCATACAGGGCAATATTTCGGTCTGCTAGCCATGCGATGTACTTGAAGTTTGGGATGATTGCCTCGAAGACTCGGTTCATCAAGCCCATGTTGGGATGTAGCACATATAGCCAGATGAGCGCCGTGATCACCTCTGAGAAAACATAGGGGATGAACAAGATCGCCCGGAAGATTTGCCGCCCGAACAGCTGCCCGCGCCCGACCAAAATTGCCAACCCTAACGCCAAAGGCAATTGCAGCAGCAGCGAGGATGTCATCAAGATCAGGCTATTACCGATGGATCGGATAAAAACACCGTCGCTGATTAGATCGACGTAATTGCTCAGCCCGCGAAAGTCGGTCGGCGGGCCGAAGCCATTCCATCGGAACAGGCTGAAGTAGCTCGATTGGCAGATCGGGATCAACAAAAAAATCAGGAAGACAGCCATACCGGGCACCACCAGCAACCCCACAGTCAGCCATTTGCTCTGGATGCGGTTGAGGGCTTGCCCTGCAAGGGAAAGGTCAGTTCGCGGCAGAACGCGAAAGCGAATAGTAGACATAGCAGGCTCACCTTGTTATATTTGTGGCGATTTGGTTGTAGGCGGCGGGTGTGCAGGGGCGCTCATCGGTTGGCAGCCAAAGCGCCCCACACACCTGCCCTCAAACTTAGTTCTCTAGCTCACGCCGTGCGGCAGCTTCAATCATGGCAGCCACCTCAGCGGGCGTGGCAACACCTGCAAAGAGCATCTCCACGCTATCGTTCACAACCTGACCAACGGCTGGCGGTAGGAACTGATCGTAGTAGAGCTGGAAGTAAGGTGCCTCGTTACGCGCCTTGATGATGGTCTGTAGGATGGGGTCGGCTAGCGCATCTTCAGCCTCAGCCACCGTCGGCAAGACCCAGATCGCTGCAGCACGCCGCTGCACATCTGCGCTGGTGATATAGCGCAAGAACGCGACAGCTTCAGGCTCAGCGTTAGCGCCCACGGCAAAACCATCGCCGCCGCCCAGCACATCGTTCGGATTGCCTGCCCCACCTTCGATCACAGGGAATGGGAACCAGCCCAAATCCTCGCCCAAGCCGCCGCTCTGGCTGGAGCTGGCTTGCACACTTGGTGCCCACTGCCCCATCAGCTCCATCGCGGCACGTCCATCGCCCATCGCGGCTGCTTGATCGCCATAGCCCAAGCCCAGGAAGCCATCAATGAACGGCTCTAGGTCAATCAGCTCTTTCAGATACTCGCCTGCCCTCACGAAAGGCTCTGCCTCGAAGCTACCTGTGCGGTTGTAAGCTGCCAGGAAGGCCTCTTCGCCGCCCAGGCGAATCGCCAGGTAGACCCACCAAAAGTGACCAGGCCATTTGTCGCGCTCGCCCAACGCAATCGGGGTGATGCCGGCGGCTTTCAGTTGCTTCACCACTTCCAGGAATTCTGACCAAGTCTCAGGTGTCTTTTCGATGCCTGCCTGAGCAAAGAGCGCCTTGTTGTAGAAGATGCCCACAGCGCCCCACGTCCACGGCACGCCATAGTACTCGCCATTGCGGCCGTAGAGTTCTAGCGCGGCTTTCGCGCTGAACGAATCGCGCCACTCGCCTTCAAGGTCGGCTGCGATGTTCTTCACCAAGCCGGCTTTGGCATATTCCCACAGCACACCGCCGCCCCAGCTCTGAAATAGATCGGGTGGATCGCCGGCTTGCATAACAGTCACTAAGCGGCTCTTGAACGCCTCATTTTCCAAGACCGTGATCTCAATCTTGACGTTCGGATTTGCCGCCGTGAACTCATCTGCCACGCTCTGCCAGAAGGCGCTTTGCGTTGCATCCGTGTTGATGTGCCACCAGGTAATGACCACTTGGCTTTGCGCGTGCGCCGTTGGCGCCGCTGCCAAACCGATCAGGGTCAGTGCTACAAGCACATAAGCGAAACGTTTGTTGAACATGAAAAAAATCTCCTTTTGACTGAAGTCGTGAACTGAAATGCCTAACTCAACGAACGAAGCTCTCAGCGTAAATCAGCTGCGATCACCCCCTTTGCTCAACTATCGCCTGGCAAGAGTCGCGCACGATCAGCTGTGTTGAGAGCGTGACGCGGCGCGCTGGTAGGCTGGGATTTTCGATCTGCTCAAGCAACATGCGTACAGCCATGCGCCCCATCTCCTCGAGCGGCTGGCGCACAGTCGTCAGCTTGGGATGTACGAGCAAGGCTTGCGGGATGTCGTCAAAACCGATGACTGAGATATCTTCTGGGATGCGCAAACCACGTTGATGGATTGCCTGCATCGCTCCGAAAGCGGATAGATCGTTGCTGGCGAAGATCGCTGTCGGCGGGTGTTCTAGATCGAGCAGCACCGATGCCGCTTGATAGCCCATTGGCTGCCAGAAGTCGCCCTGTGTCACCAGCTCAGGATCGAAGGCAATGCCATGATCGGCTAGAGCCGCCTGATAGCCTTCAAGGCGTTCCCGCGCGCTGGCGATCTGCATCATGCCTGTGATTAGGCCAATGCGCCGATGCCCCAGACTGATCAAGTAGGCCGTTGCCTCGTAGGCGCCCTGCCGATTGGTGGCGTCCACTGTCCAGCTTTGACCGCTTGGATCGCTTTGATCAACCAACACATACGGGAAGCCCTGCACCTGAAGCTCGTGTAGGTAGTCTGTCACAAGTGGCACCACCAGAATCAGCCCATCGGTGAGCCCATTGGCGATGGCGCGCACATGTGTTGCCTCTTTGCCGGATTGCCGATGTGTAGTGTAGAGCATCAAGTTGTAGTTCAGAGACGAGAGTTCCTGATCGATGCCGCGCGCTACCTCACCGATATAGCCATTATCTAGCCCTGGCACCAGCAAGCCGATGATGTGCGTCTTGCCGCCCGCTAGACTGCGCGCGCCCACATTTGCCACATAGCCCAAACGCTGTGCCGCTTCTAGCACGCGCCGCCGCGTCTCATCTTTGACGAACTCAAAGCCACTCAGCACGCGAGAGACCGTTGAATAAGAGACTCCCGTCTCGCGCGCAATGTCTATGATCGTTACCTGACGCTTGCCCGGCGCCGACTTGCTCATCAAACACCCACCTCAGAGATGCTTTGAGTCTATTTGCAAGCGCTTGCAAGATATCCTAAAAATAAAGCGCTTTCGATTTGTCAGCGCGAGTTGTGTGCTTTGCAAACGCTTGCAAATACTATACAGCCACACACATCCCTTGTCAAGGATTTGTGCAAAACACACAAGCGCTGGACATTCGACAGGCGCCGCAAGGGCTATCTTCGGCCCTCGCCTGCTCGACGCTGAATCGCAGCACTTAGAGCAGCACACGACCAGTGGATCTTACGGGCTGAGCCAAAGAGGATCGCTTTGATTGAAGACGAGATGTAGGGCTCAAGCGCCTTCTTTCAGCCCTAGCACAGACGCGTTACTATCTGGCTGACTTTAGCGCAACATCTGCTGCTGCTTTGCGGTATGATAAGCGTAGACTATCTTATTCGAATTGTGAGGAGGGCCTATGAAGAAATGGCTGTTGATGGGGCTGAGTCTGGCGTTGGTTGCGATGCTTTTCCCGCTTTCGGCTGCAACGGCGCAAGCCCAGCCGATTATCTTTGGGATTATTGGCTCACCTAGTGGCAGCACTTTTCGGGGCGTGCGTCTAGCACTTGAGCAGATCAACCAGCAAGGTGGCGCACTGCTGCCGAACGGTCAGCGAGTCGGTGTTAGCCCAGCGGTGGCCGAGGCGCGCACGCCTGAAGAAGTCATCGCTGCTATCAGCAGTTTAGAGCAGATTGGAGTGGCGGCGATCTTCGGGCCGGATACGCCTGGCTTCGCCCGTGCGATCGCCAATCGTTTGCCGAATGGCGCCCCGCTCTTCACAGCGGTGACTAGCAGCGAGGTGCCCATCGGCCGGGCGACGAATAGTTTCCGTTCGCGGGCATCTGATACGGCGCGTATGGCGGCGCTCGCCGATGCGCTGCTCACTAACTATAACGCACGGCGTATCACGCTCTATCAGGGCACATCAAGCGGTGCGCCCTCAGCAGCGACAGCGCTTGTGGTAGCGCTGGCACAGCGCCAGGTGGCGGCAACGCCCATCCTGCAAGACCCTAACGCCCCAGTCTCGGCAGCGGCAGAGGTAGTGCTGCAAACACAGCCCGACACAGTCGTTGCTTTTGGCGAGGTGGATCAGCTGGTGGAGCTGTACCAGGCCCTGCGCGAGGCCAACTTCACTGGGCGCTTTGTAACCGACCAAGCTGATAATCGAGCCTTCATCGACAGTCTGGGCGCGACGCCTCTAGAGGGCGTGGTGGGCGTGAGCAACTGGCTGGTGACCGATACCTCGCTGGCTGGCACAGCCTTCATCAGGGCGTACCTGCAGGCATTCGGTCAGGTGCCAGACGGCCTCGCGGCTGCCGCTTATGATGCAGCGAACGCTGTCCTGGCGGCTATTCAAGTGGCAGGTGCACGGCCTGCGCAGCTCTACGCTGCCCTGCAGACCCTGCCTGCGCGCCCGTCACTGCAAGGCACCTTTGATCCCTCCATCGGCGGCGGCGAGACAACTCAAAATGCCGTGATCTTTGAGACGAATGCGACCGGCGGCGGACGCCTGTTTGCGCGTTATCAAGCAGGGCAGCGCCTGCCCAATCTGCCTGAGCAGGTTTTACAGCCGACCTTACCACCACCGACACCAGTTGTGGTGACAGCTACGCCTGCCTTTGTCGAGCTGACCGTGCTGAACGACTTTGTGAATGTGCGCTACGGCCCAGGCCCTGAATACGATCCGCCGATCGGTCGATTGCCGCGCGGCTCAAAGATCGAGCTGTTGGGCGCGAATAACACATACACATGGTTCACTTTCAACTTTCAAGGCCAGCTGGCGTGGATCACTGGCGACAGACGCCTAGTGAGCATCTTCGGCAATGTGCGCACACTGCCCGTTGTGCCGATCCCGCCCACACGCACGCCGCCACCACCTACGCTCTCGCCCTTCCCCGATCTGGTGGTGATCAGTGCCTTCCTGAGCCAGAACCCCCTCAAGCAAAACACACCGTTCAACTTGACAGTGACAGTGCGCAATCAGGGTGGCGCCAATGCAGGCCCATTCGCTGTAGCGGCCTCCTTCCAGGGCGTCTATGGAGCAGTGAACGTACCAGGTCTGGCCAGTCAGCAGCAGCTCACAGTGGTGATCAGCTATAGCGGCGTGCCGGACGTTGGCAGTTTTAAGGACGCTGTGATCGTAGACCTGAACAATGAGGTTAACGAAGGACCGGGCGGCGAGGCAAACAACCTCTTCGAGATCATCTACAGCGTGATACCGTAAGCGCCCGTTCGTAGCAAGCGAGGACTTGCCGCGCGGCTGCATCCCAAGTGTGCTGCGCGGCAAACTCTTTGCCGGCAGCGCCAAGCCGTTTGCGCAGGTTGGCATCTTGCAGCAAGCGGATGAGTGCATCGGCCAGACCAGCCACATCGCCCTGCGCTACGAGGAAGCCTGTCTCGCCCTCACGGATGGCATCTTCTGCACCGCAATCCCGCGTGCCGATGACGGGTAGGCCCGCTGCGCTCGCCTCAAGATAGACCAACCCGAAGCCTTCAAAGGCCTTTTCTTGATTGAGCGAGTGCAGGGCGAAGACATCGGCAGCGGCATACCACGCCAGCAGGTCTGGCTCAGGCAAGCGTCCCAGTAAGTGAACCGACTGCTCTAGGCCGAGAGCAGCGATGCGTTCGCGCAAGTGCGCTACATAGGTCGGATCGCCCTCCGTGCTCCCCACAAAGACCGCCTGCACTTCAGGAATCCGCTTGCGCACCAGCGCCATCGCCTGGACGATCTCTGAGAAACCTTTGCGGGCCTTAATCTGCCCGACAGAGAGGACAGTTGGTCCGACCTTTGGCACAACAACTCTGATCGGCTGAGCGAAGCGAGCGAGGTTCACCCCATTGGGGATGACATGAGTCTGTGCGCTCGGCAAGATGGCTTTCACACGACGTTGAGTGTAGTGGCTGACGCAGATGATCTGGGCGCGGCGATACACGCGGCGGTAAAGCGGGGCGAAAGGGCGCGCTTGGGCAGTCTGTGGCAGGTAGGTGCCGTGCGCCGTCACGACAAGCGGCTTGCGGGCGGTCAGGGCGGCCAGCGCATACGGCTCCGCTAGGACGTGCAGCACATCGGCATGGCGTGCAGCGCGCGCTGCAGCCCAATTCGCCATCAGCAGGCGCAGCCTGAGCAGCCGCGCTGGGATGGTCAGGCTGGGCAGCACGCGGTGGATAGTCGTGTTGGGCAAATCGGCGGCAGCAGCGCTGCGGGAGGTGATCAGCGTGATGTGCGCAGCGTGTGCAGCCAGTGCGCCGATCAGGCCAGAGGCATAGTTGCTCCAGCCGTGCGGCTCTGTTGGATCAGTAGCGAGCAGCGCGATGTGTAAGTGGCTCAACGGCGCTCACCGAAAATAGCCCGCCCAATACGAACATGTGTAGCGCCTTCCTCGATGGCAACAGTGTAGTCGTCGCTCATGCCCATGCTCAGGTAGCGCCAGTTTGCCTGCGGGAAGTCATCAGCGAGGGCATCGCGCAGGGCGCGCAGCGAGGCGAAGTACGGGCGCGCCTGCTCAGGTTGGCTGACGATCGGCGCAATAGTCATCAGGCCCTCGATCTGCACTTGTGGCAGGCCAACCATCTGCCGCACCTCCGCCCAGAGCGTCTGCCGCACAGCGCGATTATGCTGCCAATTGGCCGCCAGCACGCCGTGCTTGCTTGGCTCGCCTGAAATATTGACCTCGATCAGGGCACGAAATGGCCGCGCATCGCCGCGCCCGCCATCAGCCAGCAAACGTGCGTAGCGCTCGGCAAGGCGCCCGCTATCTAGCGAGTGGACGTAATCAAAGAGCGCGACAACATCGCGCGCCTTGCGGCTCTGTACATGCCCGATCATATGCCATGTGGCGGCGCTGCCGATCTCGGCAATTTTCTGCAGCCCCTCTTCGACGCGGCTCTCGCCGAAGTCGATCTGCCCGCAGCGTATTGCCTCCCAGATGATGGCGCTGGGGTGAGTCTTGCTGACGGCAATCAGGGTGACCGAATCGGTTGAGCGTCCAGCGCGGCGGCAGGCGTCGTCAATCTCGCGGCGGACAGCCTGTAGACGTTGAGCCAGATCGCTCATGATCATCCTCTCAACATGAAGACGGCAGCGAACCGCCCTGTCTTGCCGTTTTCGGCGCGGTGCGAGTAGAACTCGTGTGTGTGCGTCGCCGTGCACAGGCCGCTCATCTCAATCTGGCGCACGCCGGCGTGCTCCAGAGCGCGCCGGTTGGCCTCCCACAGATCGAAATAGCTGTGGCCGTGCTCATCGCGATGGATCAAGCCATCAGCGCCGCCCAGAGCACTTGCCACTGCCTGCACCACTTCCTGGCCCACCTGGTAGCGCGCTGCGCTGATGCTCGGCCCGATGGCAGCCTGCACATCGGCGGGCTGTGTGCCGTACGCAGCCTTCATCATGTGCAGCAGGCTCTGTGCCATGCCGCCCACTGTGCCACGCCAGCCAGCATGCCCAATGCCGATAGCGCGCCGCTTGGGATCGTAGAGCAGGATCGGCACGCAGTCGGCGAAGCGCATGATCAAAGGCAAGTTAGGCCGATTGGTGACCATGCCATCGGCCTGGGCCAGCCAGCTCTGCGTTGGATGCGGCCGCTCCACCACGATGCAATCTGCGCTGTGCACCTGCCAGACGGTGCAAGCGCACCGGCCGTCCATACTCAGCGTCTCATAAATCTTGCTGAGGTTAGCACGCACATGCGCAGGGTCGTCGCCAACTGTGCTACCAACATTCAGCGTGGCAAAGGGCGCCTGACTGCTGCCGCCCAATCGGGTGAAGATGGCGTGTTTCAGCGCTGGCTCATTTGCCCACTGCTCGAATTGGTAGTAGATGGCGCCACCAGATGGCTCAACTCGCTGCATGTGCGCTCCGATCACAGAATATCAACTGCAGAGCAATTTTACATAAAAGACCGGCTGTTGGGCAGGGCAATTCGATAGCTATGATGATACACTAAGGCAAGCCCCTTGCTTGAAATTGTTTGATTATGGCTCAGAGCTATCCATTCATCACTGTGATCATGCCCGTCTACAATGAAGAGGCTTTCATTGCGCGCAGCTTGGGCGCAGTCTTGGCCCAAGATTACCCATCGGAGCGCTACGAGGTGATCGTGGCCGATGGTATGAGCCAAGATGCCACACGCCAAGTCATCCACAGCCTGCCGGGCGCCGAGCGCGTGCGCATCATCGACAATCCGCAGCGCCTGCAGGCGGCAGGGATGAACATCGCTCTGAAGCACGCTAAAGGCGAGATCATTGTGCGGGTGGATGGACACACTATCATCGCGCCTGACTATCTGCGTGCCTGCCTGCGCGCCTTGCAGAGCACACAGGCATGGAACGTTGGCGGTGGGATGTATCCCGTCGGCGAGACGCCGATGGGCAAGGCGATCGCGGCAGCAGGCCGATCAGCTTTCGCCGTGCCGACGGCGTTTCACGTCAGCGAGCAGCCTGCCTACACAGATACAGTCTACATGGGAGCGTGGTGGCGCTGGGCGCTAGAACGCGTAGGCGGCTACGATTCGACCTTCGCCATCAACGAGGACTATGAGCTGAACTATCGGCTTCGGGCGGCGGGCGGCAAGATTTACTTCTCGCCCGAGATTCGCTCTGAATACCACTGCAGGCAGAGCTTGCCCGCGCTGTGGCGGCAGTACTACCGCTACGGGATCGGGCGGGTGCAGACCCTCAAGAAGCATCCCAAATCGCTGCGCCCGCGTCAGCTGGTGGCGCCGCTGTTTGTGGCGGGGGTTTTGGGCGGCGCGCTGATCGCCCCATTCAGCGTGCCGCTGCGGATGGCCTGGCTGTTGGGCTTGGCGCTCTACGGGGCGGCCAATCTCTTCTTCAGCTGGCGGACGGCGCGCAAACACGGTATGGAGCACCTCTTGCGCCTGCCGCTCGTGTTCCTGACCATTCACTTGGCGTGGGGGCTGGGCTTTTGGCGCGGCATTTTGAAGCGTTGAGCGAACAGCGTATAATCCTTGCATAGCTCTGATTCGGAAGTTGCGATGCAAGCCCGCTTTACCCACATACTCGCTTGGCTGCTGCTCTGTGCGGTGCTGAGCACCTTTTCGCCTATCCATGCGCAAGATGGCGGGGATAAACCGCCCACAGGCATGACAATTCATGTAGTACAGCGCGGCGAGACGCTCTTTCGGATTGCGCAGCGCTACGGCACCACCGTCGAAGATCTTGTGCAGCTGAATGGCATTCGCAATCCCGCAGCGCTGGCCGTTGGGCAGCGCTTGATCGTGCCGAGCCCGCCGCTAGCGCCTGAAGAGGCACCCGTCGGCATCCCTACCAGCTACACGCTGCAGGTTGGCGATACGCTCTTCAAATTGGCTGCGACTTTTGGCACGACTGAGGCGGCGATCGCACGGCGCAACTACATCACCAATCCACGTCAAATGTACATCGGGCAGCGCATCGCACTACAGGAAGGTTCAGAGCGTGCACAGGGCATCCAGACGGGCTGGATTCACCGCGTCGGGCAGGGCGAGACGCTCTATCATATCGCGGCGCGTTACAGCACCTCGTCCGCCCTGATCGAACTCGTCAACCGATTGCCTCGCGCCAGCGCCCTCTACGTTGGTCAGCCGCTGATCATCCCCTCTGACGAGAACGGCTTGCCGCTGACCGATCTGCCTGCCCCGCTGGCGCGCTTCGAGATGACGCCAGCCGAACAGGGGCGCACCAGCGCGCTGCGCATCATCACGCTAGCGCCGACGCGCCTCGCTATCAGTTTCATGGGCAAGCCTGTGACCGTCTTCAGCGATCAGGCGCAGGTGATGCATACGGCACTGTTGGGCATCTCGGCGCTGGCAGAGCCAGGCATATACCCGCTGCAAGTTACTGCACTTGAGGGCGACGGGCGTACTTTTACATGGCGCGTGCAGGTGGCGGATGGCGGCTATCGCAGCGAGGCGATCACGCTTGTCGCCAGCCAGCTCGATCTGCTCAATCCTGAGATCACGCAACCGGAAGAAGAGCGTGTGTGGCAGGTGGTTAGCGCGATCACGCCGCAGCGCTATTTTAGCGGCTTGATGGGCCTACCCTGTGCGGCGCCGGTCACTTCGCCTTTTGGCACGCGGCGTAGTTACAACGGCGGCGCGCTGAATACCCTTCACACAGGCACAGACTTCGCCGCACTGCCAGGCGCTGCCGTCTACGCGCCTGCAGCAGGCATTGTGGCGCTGGCGGAGCCGTTGACTGTGCGCGGCAATGCCATCATCCTCGATCACGGCTGGGGCATCTTCACAGGCTATTGGCATTTGGAGACGGTAAGTGTGCGTCCGGGCGCGCTAGTGCAGGCAGGCGATGTGATTGGTACAGTGGGCAGCAGCGGGCGCTCGACTGGGCCGCATCTGCACTGGGAGCTGTTTGTACAGGGCGTGCAAGTTGATCCCTTGCAATGGACGAAGCAGAGCTTCCCGTAGCTCTTTTTGACAAGCCGTCTTGGCCGACTTAAAATCCGGTTAACGAGCGGCTCGGGGTACTTAGGATGTACCGTGCCACTTTAGGCACGACAGCAGCTTTTTTGCCGCGATTCAGGTGAAGTAATCTTTAGCGAAAGGGAATCGCCGTGTTGAGGCGGACACAATGAAAGAGTATACCACTGAGTTTATACGCAATGTGGCTTTGGTCGGTCACCAGGGTGCCGGCAAGACGAGCCTGACTGAGGCGCTGCTGTTCACAGCGGGCCATACCACGCGCATGGGTAAAATCGCCGACGGTACGACCGTCTCTGATTACGATGAAGACGAGAAAGCACGCCAACTCTCGATCAACACCTCGCTCGTCCCGATTGAGTTCCAAGACCACAAGATTAACCTGCTGGATACGCCTGGCTACACCGATTTTCAGGGTGAGGTGAAAAATGCCGTGCGTGTGTGCGACTCAGTGCTGGTGGTGGTCGATGCTGTGCACGGGCCTGAGGTGGGCACCGAACTAGCTTGGCAGTTTGCTGATGAGTTCAATCAGCCGATCTTGGTGGTCGTCAACAAGATTAACCGCGAGAATGCCAGCTTCGCACGCACGCTGGAGGCGCTCCACGTGCGCTTCCCCGAGTATAAGTTCATCCCAGTCTTGTTGCCGATAGGCGAGGGGGGTGCGTTCAAGGGCGTGATCAATGTGCTAACTCAGAAGGCGTACTATGGCACGGGCGCCGAGCGCAGCGAGCCGCCCGCCGAGCTGCTGCCGCAGATTGAAAAGGCGCACCTTGCCCTTGTGGAGGCGGCTGCTGAGGCGAGCAATGAGCTGGTCGAGAAATATTTCGAGACGCAGACCCTCAGCTTTGAGGAAATTCGCGATGGGATGCGCATGGCAGCCCGGGATGCCAACCTAAAGACTGTGCCTGTCTTAGTTGCCAGCGGCGAGCTGAACATTGGCACTTATCCGCTGCTGGAGGCGCTCTTGGTGTACGTCTCGCCGCCTTCGCAGCGCCGCGTTGCACTGCAAAGCAAACCTGATGAAGCAGTGCAATTCTTGGATCGGCCGCAATCGGATGAGAAGCCGCCCGCAGCCTTCGTCTTCAAGACGGTTTTCGACCGCTACGTCGGCACGCTGAGCTATTTCCGCATCTTCAGCGGCAAGCTAGAGAGCGGTCACAGCTACTTCAACGCTGAAAAGGGGCAGGAAGAGCGGCTTGGGCAGCTGCTGGTCATGCGCGGCAAGGAGCAGATGCCCGTGCCCGTACTGCATGCCGGTGATATCGGCGCTGTGGCAAAACTGAGCGTCACCCAGACGGGCGATACGCTCTCTAGCAAGGAGCATCCCTACATCATCCGCAAGCCCGTCTACCCCGATCCGATTTACTCGGTCGCCCTCGAGCCAAAGACGCAAGCGGATGGCACCAAGATGGGCAGCGCGCTCACGCAGCTGGTACAAGCTGATCCGACGTTGCGCTGGCGGCAAGACCCTGCTACCAAGCAAGTGGTGCTCTCTGGGATGGGCGATATCCATATTGCGGTCGCCATCGCGCGCGCCGAGCGTATGGGTGTCGGCTTGAACACCTCTGTGCCCAAAGTGCCCTACCGGGAGACAATCACGAAGGTCAGCACGGCTAGCTACCGCCATAAAAAACAGACTGGCGGCGCCGGACAGTTCGGCGAAGTGCATCTGCGCCTTGAGCCGCTGACCGATAGGGAGTATGAGTACGTCAATGAGGTCGTGGGCGGGGCGATCGCGCAGTCGTTCATCCCATCCATTGAAAAAGGTGTGCGCTCTGTGATGGAGCAGGGCGTGCTGGCAGGTTGCCCGATCGTGAATGTAAAAGTGGCAGTCGTGGATGGCAAAATGCACCCGGTCGACTCGAAAGATATCGCCTTCCAGATTGCCGGTCGTGAGGCATTCAAAGAGGCATTCCTGCAAGCAGCACCAGCCCTGCAAGAGCCGATTATGAATGTACGGGTGGTGGTGCCTGAAGAAAGCATGGGCGATGTGATCAGCGATCTGACCTCTCGGCGAGGGCGCGTGCTGGGCATGGATACTGAGAAGGGGCGCAGCGTTGTCACGGCGCATGTGCCGCTCGCCGAGATGCAGCGTTACAGCAACGATCTGCGCTCGATGACAGGCGGGCGGGGCGTCTATACCATGACCTTTGAGCGCTATGAGACTGTGCCAAGCCACATTGCGCAACAGGTCATCGCAGCATACAAAGCAGAACTAAGCCAGAACGCCTAGCTAGAACCAGCGCTGACCTGAAAACTAGAGCGGCAGGAAAGTTTGTCCTGCCGCTCTATGATTCATATGCCGATCACGATGCTATTCTTCACACTTCGGGTTGCACGCATCGTCTACGGTTGGGACGGGCGAAGGCGTGGGCGTACGCGTACGTGTGGGTGTATTGGTGACCGCCTGCGTCACCGTTGGTGTGGGTGTCGGTGTGCGCGTGGGCGTACTGGATGGCGTGCGCGTGGGCGTGCGCGTAGGCGTACTAGACGGTGTAAGCGTCTGTGAGGGCGTCAGTGTGCGCGAGGGTGTAAGGGTGGGCGTACGCGTTGCCGTCGGAGTGAACGTTACCGTCGGAGTGAAGGTTGCCGTTGGGGTGCGCGTGCGCGAGGGTGTGAAGGTTGGCGACGGCGTAAATGTCCGCGAGGGCGTCAGCGTCTGGGAGGGTGTCAGCGTCCGCGAGGGCGTCAGCGTCTGGGAGGGCGTCAGCGTCCTTGTTGGCGTATTAGTGCGCGTCGGCGTTGGGCTGGGCGTCGATGTGCTGGTCGGTGTGCGCGTCGCCGAAGGTGTGAAGGTACGTGATGGCGTGAATGTCTGCGACGGTGTGAGCGTGTTAGTGCGCGATGGTGTGAGCGTGTTGGTGGCAGTACCGATAGGCGTTGCCGCAGGTGGGATGACGATCACACACCCATTGTCCAGCCTCACTGAAGAACCATTGAAGTCCGAGACAAAGACGAGGCCAGGGAACTGCGATTGCAAGTTCTGGTTAGTGCCGTCGAAGTCCACCCAGATGGGCTGTGACGTGCCGACTTCGATCGAGGGCGAGGTGCGCCACTCTGCATCGGTGGAGCGCCCGATAGTGGGCGAGGTAGTGTCGCCGGGGCTCTTCTCCCACATGTTGACGGTATCTGTAGAGAAGGCACTCCCACCCTTTGCCGCCACACGCGGCAAGGTCATGCCGACGAAGTAGCGCCGCCAGTATAAGTCAAAGCCGACAATAGACACTGGTCGCCCGTAGGCTAGGTCATTGTGCGAGAACTGGAAGCGGACGACACCAAAAGTCTGGAAGGTTTGGAAGGTGAACGAGTAGAGTGCACAGTTGGGCGCAGTCGTGGGAGTTGGGCTGGGCGGCGTGGGCGTAGGTACGCCTGGGAAGCCAACTTCGCAGCGCTGGCCGCCACCGTTGCCATCTTCGGTCAGCGTGATGCGCAGATTGGCGAAGTCGAAACGTGTGAAAGCACTGCTCAGATTTGCTGGGCCGTTGACCATGCGCATCTGCCACGTGCTGATAGCTCCGCCACCAGCGATGGCGCGATGTGTCCAGTTGGGAGCTGTGCCGTTGCTCCAGACGGTGCGGTTGCGGTCAATGATATCGCCTGAGCGCACACGTGGGTTGACTGTATCGTGGTACCAGATGCGCGTTGCCCTGCCAACAATGCTCACCTCGTCCGGGTAGATGTTCGGATAGAGCGGATGATCCGTCCATGCTGCAAGGATGGAATCGACGAACATCGGGCCGGGATTGTCGTTTTGGATATCCACGCGCACGAAGTTGCCTTCCAAGCGCAAGTCCCCAACTACGCGAATGCTGGCGCAGCTGGGTGTGGCGGTCGGCGTGAGGGTCATGCTCGGCGTAGCGCTCGGTGTGAAAGTACCAGTGGGTGTGCGCGTAGGCGTGCGTGAGGGCGTGGATGTAGCACCGCCAGGGTTGGTGGGCACAGGCGTGTAGGTTGGTCCGCCGCTTGGTGGCAGCTCCAGCACCCGCGCTGAACGGAAGACCTCGTTGATCATCGTGCGGCGGGCTTCCAGGCGGATGTATGGCTCATCCACCAGCGGCAAGGGTGTGATGAGCGGATGATTGAAATAGACCACGACCTCGACAAAGTCGCCGGGTCCGCCTGGATCGAACTGATTGACGCCCTGCCGCAGGTCTAGATTGCTTCCGTAGTCGTTCAGGGCGTTCATGTCAGTCACGCCATCAGGCCTAATGACCTCTTCAATGGTGCAGAGCCGAATCCCCTCTGCCCCGTAGCCGTAAACAGCCTTGTTCGAGGCAGTGGTGACGTGGGCACGCTCATTTCTGTAGCGTGGGCGGTTGGGAACGGTCGTGCCATCGCCAAGGGCAGGGCGAGAGCTGCACACGAAGACGTGGAACCAGCCAGAGCGCAGCGAGGCGTCGCCGTCGGGCTCGGTGTTGATGCCCGTACCAGGAATGCGGTACCATGGCGCCAACGCCAAGCCACCAGCACCCACCCGGGCAGCGTTGGTCATCGAGACGAGCCGCAGCACATCCTGACGCAGCCAGCGGTGCTCGTCAATGGTCGGATCGCAGTTGATGCCGTTGTAGCGCGCAGCAAAGAAGGATTCATCATTCATTTTATCCACGCCAGGCAGCACCGGGCCTGTGAACTGGTCAAAGTGGAAGCGATCGCCACCGATACTGCTGCCAGATGGGTTGAAGGTGCCGCGACGGTCGGCAGTGAGACAAGGCACGCCATCGCCGCTGGCGCCTGTGCCGCCGCTGCCATCCGCCCATGGTGCCAGGGTGTCGTTAGGGATGTGCGGCGTCCATGGATTATCGATATTGTTGAAGAGCTGTTGATCGTAGCGCCCCGTCACGCCGTAACGCGCAGCTGCGCGCGCAGCGTTCTGGATGGTCAGCCACGCTTGGAAAATGCGCCCGAACTCGATGATGCCCCAGATCAACATCAGTAGAATTGGCAACGTGAGCGCAAATTCGACTAGAGTTTGCCCTTTGCGGCGCGGCGCGCCCGCCGCAAAGGGTGGGGCATCAGTAGACTGGCGGCGAAGGTTGAACATAGCTGCGAACCCCCTAAAAAGTTAGCGCGAAAGTCGCGTAAACAGCCGCCCCGCGATTTCAGTGAATGCATCATTGACAGCGCGGATATCCTTTGCAAACCAGAATTGACCGCAGCTTGTGCGTGCAGCTTCTTCGTAAGGTCCATCGCCGGGCAAGGAGCCCCGCAGGCGTGGATGGCTGTAGTCGTAGAATGAGCAAGGATCAGGCGGGCGGGTTGGGTCAACGATAGTGCGTCCATCCCGCTCAACGCGGTAAGCAGGGTGGCCAGGCGGTGGGAAGTAACCATCACCGATCAGATTGCGCATTGTGTTCATCTGGGCGAGGTTCGGACGTGTAGCGCGATACCAGGCTTGCAGATGGTTATCGATCACGCCGTTATCGCCAGCATCGGCGATGTAGCGCAGCACCTTAACGCCTAAGATGTTGTGGGCGATGTTGGTCAGCCGCCCTTGTGGATCGCGTTGGGCAAAGAAGATAGTGAACATTGAGATGAAGTTGCCGCGCTGCTTGTCGCTGAACTCGATCAGGCCAGCAAAGTCAGCTTGGTCGCGGGTGTAGTCGTCAGGATCGTAGCGCTCATCGCAGCGACCACTATCAAGGTTTAGACGCCCTAGATCGTCCATGCAGAAGTGGCGCGTATCGGGATGGCCATCGATGCACTCAGGCAGCGCAGGCTCGCCGATCCATGGGTAAGGCTGCCCATTAGCAGGATTCAGCAGGCTGCGCCACCAGAACGGCTCGGAGTCGTTAGCGGTGCATTGTTCAAGCACGTGTCCGAAGCGCCGCACAGCGTCAGGATCGTTACTCTGATTGCAGAAAGTATACCATGGGCAGAAGCCAAAGCTGGGGCGATAGCTGCCGTCTTCGTACTGCGACTGCCCCCACACAATTGTCTCTGGCCCGCCAGGCGGCGGCCAACCATTCTCAGCCACACAGTACTGAGGCTCGCGTCCGTACTTGATATCGAAGCGCCCGCCCGGCAGCTCTACGATCATCTCTGGTAGCAGGTCACTGCGCGTCAGCTCGCCGTTCCTAATCCTCTCAATGATCACACGGCAATCATCCACCTGACCATCGCCGGTGTAGTCTTGCTGGCAGCGGCAATAACGCACGATCTCTTCGGGCGTGAACGGATTCGGCTTCCATGTGCCAGGCCCGGAGACACCCGGCCCTGCCGGCACAGCCAACCAGTTCAGGGAAGAACTTGTGCCACCAGTGCCAGCTGCTTGCCCACTGCCCAAGAAGAAGCGGTAGTCGGGCGTGCGATTCGGGAAGCCATCGCTCAGCAGCACCATCACCCAGACAGCTTCACGACGGATGTAGTTCGGATTAGTCAGCTCAGCGCGGGCTTGGAAGATGCCGCCACCCATGTTAGTGTCCGCGCACTGCACAGACGTCCAGTAGCTGCGGACGCGCCGCAGATTGACATAGTCGGGGTCGCGTGGTGGCTGCACCGTGTAACACTGTACAAGGCTTTGGCGCCCCGTCGGGTTGACCGAGACCCCGACTTTCTCATTCAGGGTCAGCACGGCGTCTACTTTATCAACGATGAAGGGCGGCGCGGCGCGCTCTTCTTCAGGGTTAGCAAAAATGCCCGGCTTGACCGTGCGCACATCGGCGTTAAAAGTGACCAGCACTAAGCGATCGCCGCGCACAAAATCTAAGCGCTTGATGAAGCGGCGAGCGGCGTCGCGCACTTGCTTGAAGGGCTGGCAGATCAGATCGCTGAAGTTGCCGTCCGCCTGGCCGCTTAAGACGGTAGCAGCGCCACCCACCACAGGCGGGGTGGTCGGCAAGGTGCCGTTGGTCATGATCTTGGACTGCGGTAGGGTTGGGTCGTCATAGACGTACCAGTTCATGCGGTCGTAGTTGCCGCTGGCAGGTGGTGCAGATTGGGTGGTTGGATCGTTGCAGCAGCCGCCCCACGCATAGTTCGAGGCGCGATCGACTTCACCACTGATGAAGCGCGGATCGGCGAACCAGCACTCACGGCGAATAGCAGGGCGCCCATCGGGCGTCATCCCGTTGCCCACCGTGCCGCCCGGATCGTCTGGGCGCGGATCGGAGGCATCACCGAGCAGCGTCTTGTAGGGGTAGGGCTGCAAGCCTAGTTCGCTGACGAACGGCGCGAAAGCGCGCAGCTCTTCGCGGTTTGTATCGCGCCCAATGATCGCACGATCGACTGGGCTTTCCGTGATCGGGACGTTCACTTGGGCGTAGTACGTCTCGGAGACCATTGAGAGCGAGGTGTCAATGATCAGCGCCACGTCTAGCACAGCCGTCTGTGAAACTGAGCTCGCCTCTAGGATGACTTCCGGGCCCCAAATCAGGGAGAGGAAGGTGGTTGGCGAGCGCATCTGCGCTGTGACGCGCACCAACTTCTGCGGATCGGGGCGGCACAGCTCCGAGGGCGGGATGCGGTTCAAGAGCGCTGGCAGCGGGTCGGAGCCGGGATTAGCCCGCACATAGTCTGCCATTTCGGTCTCGCAGGTATCCACAAAAACCGTGCTGACATCAATGTTGCCCTGCAACCGGATGAACTGCTGAGCGGCAGCTACCAAGTTGCGGTAATCCATGCCCTCGCGGATTTGCCCCGCGGCAGCGATGGCAGCTGCGTCCACAGCGCGAGTGAGCGCGCTGTAGCGCACCAGCATCAAGCCCACATCAACGGCGATGCCTACGAAAGCAATTAGCCCGATGAAGGCAAACGCCACAATCAGGATTGATTGCCCGTTGCGGCTACGCCGATTCATCAGGCGCAAAAACTGGCTAAAGGATGACTGCATTGAGTCCGTCTCCTTTCGTGTGACTACTCTTCAGGCGTAGCAGTTGCCTGCGCGCCAGGCGCAGGGAAGAAGCCAAAAACATGGAACACAGGATTGTTAGCGAGTGAGCCATCTGCGCCTGCGAAGAAGCCACCACCGAACAAGACCGAAATCGGTTGGAAGAAGCGCGGGTGGTATTGCCAGTACATCTCCACCAAGACCAAGCCACCATTGGGGCGGTATGCCTCTAGTCCGACGCTGGAGAGCGTGGCGTTCAAGCGCGCCTCGACATCTTGTACGGTGAAGCGTGAGCCGACGCAATAGCCGTTTGGATTGCTGTTGTCGACCGTTCCAACCGAGTTACCCGTGAAGACGAATCCGCGAATGCCCTGCGAGGCAGTGACGATGTTCTCGCGCGGGTTGTTGTAGCGCGGATCGCTGACTGGGATGCCAAAGCCCAGCTCATCGATGTCAGCTGGGCGCCCACGCTGCCATGCGGAGTAAAGGTCGGGTGTCTTGTAATCAAACGGGTCGCGATCATCACCGCCACCTTCGCTGGTGACACAGTAGCGGTTATCGCGCGGGTAGCGGCCAGTGACACGCATATACATGCCATTAGCTGGTACAGTCGGGCCACGTACGGCGCCCGTCACAGAGCCCCTGAATGGCTTATTGAAGTCCATCATTGTGTAGGAAAAAGCCGAGACGACAATGTCGTTCCTGGTGAACTCGGCAGTCCGATCAGGGTTGCCTGGCGGGATCAAGCCGTCGGCACTCCATGGGCGGGTATCTTCGAATTCCATCGGGTACATGCTCAAGATGATCTGACAGACGATGCCATCGAAGAAGCCGAAGTTCCCCTCAGGGCCGACCACGTAGCCGTAACGGGCTGCCTCTGGGCCGCGCGGCACACGCCGATTCTGGTTGATGTTATCGCCCAGATTGAAAAGGTGAGCTGTACCATCAGCAGGCACAAAGGTATCGCAGTCTAGGCGGTTGTAGTTGCGCGTGTCGTTATCGTCCCAGAAGACGGGGCTGAGGTTGGCGCCACGCCGCCCTGCTTCACGCACCAAGTCGAGCATGGTGAGATAGTAGTTCATGGCGAAGCCCATCTCCGCCAGGCCGAGCACCATCAAAATCAAGATTGGGAAAGAGATGGCTGACTCAACAATGCTTTGCCCTTTGGCTGCGTTAGGCTTTCCGTCCAGAACGTTGATCAACTGCCTCAACGTTTTTCGCATAAGCATCCCTCAAAAGTTGCTCTCAGTTTGGCGTTACGCCTGCGCTCTACCACACGGATATCACTTGCATAGAATGCCACTGCAAACATCATACCACAGGGCAAGAAAGGGCGTTGTCGTAGAATGTAGGGAGTCTGTAAGGATTTGTAGCTTTCCTGATCATTCATTTTAGTTGTGTTTGCTAAACGCAAGAGCGACGTTGTGCCATTTTTTGAACGGCGCGTGGTACAATTAGAGCTATGGTGAGGCAAGAGACGGTTCAACAAGCAACAAACGCGGCAGCTGCGCCAATTGTTGCGGTTATCCCTGCCTACAACGAGGAGCGCTTCATCGCTAGCGTAGTGCTGAAGGCACGCCGCCACGTTGACCACGTGTTGGTGGTGGATGACGGCTCTCAGGATGAAACAGCTTGGCTGGCAGAGGCGGCTGGTGCAGAGGTGATCCGTCAGCCCAATAGCGGCAAAGCGGCTGCCCTGAACACAGGCTTAGCAGCTGCCCAAGCGCGTAACGCAGCGGCAGTCATCTTGCTGGATGGCGACGGGCAGCACAATCCGAGCGATATCCCGCGTTTGCTAGCGCCTATCCAGAGCGGCGCGGCCGATTTGGTGGTTGGCTCGCGCTTCATGGGCTTGCCCAGCAACACGCCACGTTGGCGGATTGTTGGTCAACACGCGCTCACGGTGCTCACCAACGCTGCCTCAGGCGTGCGGCTCTCCGATTCGCAAAGCGGCTTTCGGGCGCTCTCGCGGCGAGCGCTGAGCCTCATGAACTTCACGTCGCGCGGCTTCTCAGTCGAGTCCGAGATGCAATTTCTGCTGCGCCGGCACAATTTACAGGCGCTAGAGGTACCGATCAGCGTCAACTACGATGAGAAGCCCAAACGCAATCCCTTCGCGCATGGCTTACAGGTGTTCACGGGCGTGCTGCGCTTGGTCGGTCAGCATCGTCCGCTTTTTTTCTTCGGCATGACGGGCGTCATAGCAATTGTGATTGGCTTGGCGCTCGGCGCGAGTGTAGTCGCCACCTACAACACGTACTCGGCACTAGCACTTGGCACGGCGCTGATTGCCATCACACTCTGCATCATCGGCGTCTTTGCGATCTTCACCGGCGTGATTTTACACACTATCCGCGCCTATATGAGGGAACGCTAGCCGTTCAGCCATGTGCGGGCTGCCTTCCCTAGCTCTGCTAGGGGGGCGCGCTCAATTATGCTCGGCGGCAGGCTATCGAGGAAGAGCTGAGCGTAATCACGAGTGATCATACGCTTGTCGAGGATCACCAGCACACTGCGCCCTTGTCGGGTCTCGATCAGCCTGCCTACGCCCTGCCGAAAGCGCAGCACAGCTGAGGGGATTGCATACTGCTGAAAAGCGTTCTCGTAGCTCTCGCCGCGCGCGATGAAGAGCGGATCATTCGGCACGGGGAAGGGCAGGCGAGTCAGCAGCACTGCACGCAGCTCTTCCTCCTCAAAGGCGATTTCATCCCACGCGCTGCGCACGCCCAGCAGAACAGCTTTTTTGCCCAAAGCGCGGAAGCTCTCCAGCAAGGCGCTCTGGCTGCTGCCATCAGATTGATCGAGCACGCTGAGATCGCCCAGCTTGAGGCGCGCCGCGATGATCTGTGCCGACTGGCGCAGCTGCGTAAAGCTGCTGAACAATGCTAGAAGGCGCCCCTCAGTGGCAACTGCCAGCTCAATCACAGCGCGCTCCAGGTAGCGCGTGTAGCGCTCCCCATCATTGGGTTCGGGCGCGTCGGTGGGCAAAAAGACGAGCGCATGGCGCTCTTGGGAGCGGCCGTGCGGCTGGACGTAGGTCAGTGTTTGGGCGGGCAAGCCGAGCCGCTGGCGCAGATAGCTGAAATCACTGCCAACGCGCAGAGCCGTGCCACAAATCAAGGCTGCATCTAGCTTGCGCCACAAGTTCTGCAGGAGCGCACCTGGCTGCAGGGGCGCGCTGTGCAGCATCAGGCGCTTAGCGTTGTTGGGCTCGGCGCTCAGTTCTGCCCAGAAGACGAAGTCTGGGCGTGTGCCATCAATGCAGGCTTCCAAAAAGTCGTGCAGGTGGCCGACCATGTGCGCTGTGCCCTCTGTGCGGAAGGCAAGCTGGCGATCGAGCCCGTATTTTTGATGGTAGACGTCTAGCTGGGCAGCTAGCTGCGTCAGCGCCTCGGTGAGGGTCTGCGTAAACTGGCTAAGGATGCTCCATGCTGCGCGCACCTGCCCAAAGGCAGCTTTGCCGCGCAGTTCATTGGTTAGGCGGATGTTCAGGGCGTATTCGCCCGGCTGGGCGTCCGTCGTTGCCTCTAAGAAGGCTTGCAGGGCACGGAAAAGGCTATCCAAGTGATAGGGCACCTGCGCAGCAGCATTGGCAAGGTTACTGCAAAAGCGCGTCAGATTGGCATCGGGCTTCGGCGGCAATTTACCTTTAGCCGCCGCCATGATATCGCCGATCAGGCCATGCTGAGCGCTGTTGATCTCGGCGAGCTGCCGCTTCAAGCGCGAGGCATCCAAGCGTATGTGCTGACTTTCAGTAGCAAGGTCCTCCAGCAAGTTAGCCTCATCGAGGATCAGACGCTTGAAGGGCGGCAAGAGCGGATCGCGCCCGTCAATTTCAGCCGCTAGCGTGCCATGTTCAGCAACGATCAGATGCGCCGCTGCCGCCAGCTGCCGATCGTGATGCATCGGACAGACTCCGCCCATTTGGTCTTGACAACGTTTAGTGGTGCAGCTCTCGGCTTCGGCATTCAGCTGCGCCCAAGCCAGATGTTCACCGCTGCCCCGAATGGAGGGCTGCTGAGCTTGTGCAGCACCGCCTTGTGCCAACCAAATGAGCGTTTTTGCCAGCAGACGCATCTCTTCGACGCTCTGCGCGCCGTGCCGACGGAGCGTCTGCAGGCGGGCGGGGCAGAGATATTCAGCGCGCCTGTGCAAAAAGTGAGCGCGTAACGTCGGGTAGTGTGCCTGCAAAGCAGGCAAGTCGTAGTCGCGCAGGCGTTGATGCAGCGTCGCGCTGCCGTAGGCGATGACAATCGGGTCAGCGTGTTGCATCGCCCAACGAGCCGCCAGCTCAAGGTAGGGCAGCGGCTGCGCAGCGCTGGATGCCGCCTCAAACATTAAAAATTGGGCCGACTCGAAGGCGTCGGCGAGGGGTGCAGGCGGCTGCGCGCGCCGCGACGGCAGATCGGCCTGCGGCACGGGCGCAGCTTGAACACTCTGCGGGCGGAAAGCACCTTCCAGCGGGTCGGCAAGGCTTAACGGATCGGTTTGGCGCTCGCGTAGAGCTGCCTCAAAGGGCAGAGCCCCACGCCAAGCTAGCGGCGCAGCGAGGGCGGCGATCTCGCGCAGCAGAGCTGGCGGCAAGTTCAGTAACTTGTTCCACAACGCGTAATAGAGCCTGCCACTGGCGATTGCGTCGGTCAGTGCACGGTGATACTCACCCTCCGGCGGGATGTCGAAGACTTGCATCAGTGCATTCAAGTTATAGCGGCTAGCCGTCGGCAGCAGCACAGAGGCGAGCTCATAAGTATCCGCAGCTGGGTGCGCCGTAAAGAGCTTCTGCTTGTGCAGGAAGCGCAGATCGAAGTCAATGTTGTGCCCGATCAGGATTGAATCGCCCACGAAGGCTTGCAAAGTGGGCAGCACCTGCGCCAATTTGGGCGCACCGATCATATCCTCATTGCGAATGCCCGTGATGTCGGTCACACGGGCAGGGATGGTCACTGAGGGGTTGACGAGCGTGCTGTAGGTTTCCAGCAGCGTGCCATCGATGAATTTGGCGGCGCCAATTTCGATAATGTGCGAGTCAGCTGGATCAAGGCCTGTCGTCTCGAGATCAAGGGCGACCAATACACCGCGCATCGCGACTCTTATCCACTTCTAGCCGAGCGTAGGCGCGGCACATGCTGAATGCGCGATTCAGTATAGCATGGAGCACCCCGCAGGGCAAACTGACTCATGCGCTTGCAGCAGGCTTGCGCTACAATTGCTAGGCGAGAGTAAAGCACATATGCACGTTGAGGATGTTTTGGCTATGCCTTCAACTCAGGAACAGATTACAGCGCAACGCGATGCTAAGGTGCGCGAAACACTCGGCGAGTTGGCGCCCATTTGGCTGGTCTATGAGGAATTCCGCCCGCGCGAGGACGCTATCATCTTCAACCTCGTCTACAACGATCCGTCTTACGGCTGGATGAACCGGCGCTTCAAGTATGACGGGTTCAATAATGTGCTGTATCACATGGGTTGGCGCTTGCTCAGCGAGGCAGAGCAGCTTGAAATCGTCGAGAAGGAGCCATACCTGGACGGTGAAGTGGCGGTACATGTGAAAAACGCGCCCCAGTACCGCACCAGCAGCAGCGCGCCTGTGCCGCGCTAGCGCACAACCTGTAGCACGCGATCTAGCCCAGCGCCATCCTTGTGCAGGCTGACGCGCGCCTGATCGCCGAAGGCTTGCTGCGCAGCGGCGCTGGCTGCTGCACCCTGATCAGCACCAATTTCCAGCAACAACAAGCCGGGCGCCGCTAGGCGGCTTGGTGCCTGCTCCAGCAGCTGCCGAATCAAAGTCAAGCCATCGTCGCCGCCATCCAGCGCAATGAGCGGCTCGAACTTAGCAACTGCCAGCCTGTGCAGCTCTGCTGTCGGGATGTAGGGCAGGTTAGCGCAGATCACATCGAACTGACCGCCGATGCCAGAGAGCAGATCGCACTGCATCAAGCGCAAGTTCGCTAGATCGCTCCCATTGTACTGTGCCACCTGAAGGGCAGCTGCTGAAATATCGGTTGCCAGAACACGCGCCAGCGGCAGCCGCGCTGCTAGCACTACGGCAATCGCGCCGCTGCCCGTACCAACATCCACAATCCGCAATGTCGGGTCGGATTGCCTGCTCTGCGCGTGCACCCATGCCAGAGCGCGCTCAACGATTAGCTCAGTTTCAGGGCGCGGAATTAGCACATTCGAAGTGATCTTCAGCTCGCGATCGAAGAAGGCGTGCTTGCCCAAGATGTAGGCAATCGGCATCCCCTGCGCGCGCAGGGCGATGAGCTCGGTGTAAGCAGCAACCTGATGCATGCCGAGCGCCGTCTCGCCGTGAGCAATCAGGAACTCGCGCCGCTGCCCGAGTAAATGTGCAAGGATCAGCTGTGCATCAAGCTGTGGCGAGCTGCTGTGCGCTATCAGCTGTGCTGTGGCAGCCTCTAGTGCCGCCTGAACAGTGCGCGCCTGTGTTAAATCAGTCGTCATTAGCCGTGCTGACCGTCTGTGCGCCCATGCCCAACTTTTCAGCCTGCTCACGGGTAGCGAGTTCATCGATAAAGTCGTCGATTTCGCCGTCGAGGAAAGCCGTTAGGTTGTACATGGTCTTGCCAATGCGGTGATCGGTGACGCGATTCTGCGGAAAATTATAGGTGCGGATTTTCTCGCTGCGCTCGCCGCTGCCCACTTGGCTGCGCCGCGTTGAGTCTTGCTCTTGGCGCCGGCGCTCTACTTCCATCTCGTAAAGCCGTGCGCGCAGGATGTTCATGGCCTTGATGCGATTCTGCAGCTGCTTGCGCTCATCCTGCACATCCACGACGATGCCCGTCGGGATATGCGTCAGGCGCACGGCTGAGTCGGTAGTGTTGACAGATTGCCCGCCTGCGCCCTGAGAACGACGCACCTCAAAAATGATGTCTTTGGGATCGATGTGAACGTCTACCTCGTCCATCTCGGCGAGCACGGCTACCGTCGCTGTAGAGGTGTGAATGCGGCCTTGACTCTCGGTGGCGGGCACGCGCTGTACCCGATGTACCCCCGATTCGTACTTCAAGCGCGAGAAAGCACCACGCCCCTTTACAAAGACCGTGACCGTGCTGTAGCCCCCAATGCCAGACTCATTGGCGCTCATGAGCTCGGTCTCCCAGCCCTTGCTCTCAGCGTAGCGCATGTACATGCGCAGCAGGTCTGCAGCGAACAGGCCCGCTTCATCGCCGCCCGTGCCCGCCCGGATCTCCAAGATCACATTTTTCTCATCGCGTGGGTCTTTGGGCAGCAGCAGGCGTTTGAGTTCTGCCTCAAGTCGCTCGATCTGCTCGTCGAGGCTTGTCATCTCTTCACGGGCCATGGCGCGCAGCTCAGGATCGCGCTCAGACTCGAAGAGTGCCTGTGCATCAGCGCGCTGTGTTTTGGCGCGGCGATAGTGTTGGTAGGCTTCGACGATAGGCTGGAGCTCAGCGCGCTCTTGGGCAAGCGCAGCTACCTTGCTGTAATCGCTCAGGATCGCCCCATCGGCGAGTGATTGCTCGATCTCTTGATAGCGCGCCTCAATGCCATCTAGCTTATCAAACATCAGCAGTCCATTGAGGAAAGGGTCAGCTTACAGCTCAATTGTAACACGTTTTTGTATGGGCGGCATGAAGCAAGGTTCATGCCCTAGCGATGCGCGCCTGCCACGCCTGATAAATCTCCTCAAAGACCATGTCCAGCGTCTTGGTGATATCCCAGTTTGGGTAGTGTGTGCGCATTTTGGTCAAGTCGGAGATATAGCAGATGTGATCGCCTGCGCGCGGCTGATCGATGTATTCATAGCGCATCGGCTTGCCGCTGAGCGCCTCAATACGCTTGAAAGCCTCTAGGATGGAGGTCGTGTTGGCGCGCCCACCGCCCAAGTTATACACTTCAGCCACGCGCGGCGCCTCGTAAAATGCCTCGATGAAGCGCGCCACATCGTAGCTGTGGATGTTATCACGCACCTGCTTACCCTTGTAGCCATAAATGCGGTAGACGCCGCCCGTCACATTGACCTTGATCAGGTAGCTGAGGAAGCCGTGCAGCTCGACACCTGAGTGATTCGGGCCAGTCAGGCATCCTGCGCGCAGGCAGCAAGTCCGCATCCCGAAGTAACGCCCGTACTCCTGCACCATGATGTCAGCTGCCACCTTCGAAGCGCCGAAGATCGAATGCATCGACTGATCGATGCGCATGTCCTCACGGATGCCGTTATAGTCTTCAGGGCGGGCGTAATCCCAGCGCGTCTCCAGCTCCACTAGCGGCAGCTCATTCGGCGCATCGCCATAGACCTTGTTAGTGGAAAGGTGGACGAAGACAGTCTCAGGCGAATGCAAGCGCGTTGCCTCGAGCAAATTCAGCGTGCCGACGGCGTTCACATCGAAGTCATCGAAAGGTCGCTTTGCGGCCAGGTCGTGCGAGGGCTGCGCTGCTGCGTGGACGAGCAGGTCAGGGCGCAGCGCCGCGATGGTCTCTAGCACGCGTCCTCGCTCGCGGATATCGACCTCGTGGTGCGTGAAATTGCGACAGGTGCCGATCAAGCGCTGCTGATTCCAGCGCGTATCGCCACCGCTGCCGAAGAAGTCGGCGCGCATGTTGTTATCTATGCCGTGCACCTCCCAGCCGAGCGCATCAAAATAGGTGACTACCTCAGAGCCGATCAAGCCGCTGGAGCCAGTGACAAGTAACTTGCGTTTGGGCATGCCCACCAGAGCCTTTCTTGTACGCCTTAGTATTCTAGCAGAACACCGCTCTAAATGTGGCAAATTGCCAATAGACTGCGCTGTGAAATGCGCTTTATAGTGGATCATAGCAAGTTTGTAACTCTTTTGAAACAAAGTCTCAAAACTTGCGGGCAGATTTTCTAGAGAAAGGATGATCGGCTATGTGTTCACCTAAAGTGGCGCGCAGTGTGCAGGAGCGTGTTCGGCGCGAAGGGCTACCGGGCCTCAGTCGGCGTAATTTTCTGCAGATGGGCGCTGTGGGCACCCTGGGTGTGTTGGCTGCCTCGCTGGTGCGGACAGAGCGCGTGGCGCGCGCTAGCAGTTTCACCGAAGTGATCGACCTATCGCACGTCTTCGGCACGGCCATCCCAACCTACCTGCCCGATGAAAAGCCGCAGCGCGAGGACTTCGTCACTGTTGAGAAGGACGGCTTCTTCATACAGCGGTGGGTCTACACTGAGCACGCCGGCACACACGTGGATATTCCCGCCCATTTCATTGCCGATGGCGAGCGCGCTGACAAATACCCTGCTGAGATGCTAGTTGGGCAGGCTGTGGTGATCGATATCTCAGCTAAAGCAGCGCAGATGGCCGATGCGACACTCGATCTAGCTGATGTTGAGGCGTGGGAGCGCGCTAACGGTAAAATTCCCGAAGGCGCGATTGTGTTCATGTACTCCGGCTGGGAAACGCGCTGGGACGATCCGATCGCCTTCCGCAACGCTGACGAGAGCGATGTACAGCACTACCCCGGCTTCAGCGCAGAGGCAGCAACTTTCCTGATCGAAGAGCGCAATATCAAGGGCGTTGGCGTGGATACGCTCAGCCTGGATTTCGGTGCCTCAACTACCTTTGATGCGCACTACGCCATCTTGGGTAGGGGCCGATTCGGCGTCGAGAATGTGGCGAACTTAGCTTTGATCAAGGATCGGCAGGCGACCGTTATAATCGGCATGCCGCGCTGGGAACGCGGCTCAGGCGGGCCTGCGCGTGTGCTGGCGCTGCTCTAAGGCAGCCGAGCGCGGGCGTCAAGGAGCGCCTGGCGCGTAGTGAGGAAGCGCATCTGCTCCAGCCAGGCGCGTAGAGAAGGAGCGTGACGGCGCAGCGCTGCTACCGACGGCCCAATTGGATCATCGCCGCCTGCGCCACCGCCGCCCGGCAGCTGATAGCCGCCGTAAAAGGCGAAAAAGGCCTGATTGATGCGCCTGTAGAAGTAGCCGTTCTCGGCTAGCAAGCGCCGCTGCGCCTCCATGAAGGCTTCCGCTTCCTCAACCTGGCCCTCTGCCAGCAGCACATCTACGCGTCGGCGCGTCACATCCAGGATGGCGGCAGCGTCAAAGGATGGCGGTGCATTCGGATCGGGTGTGGGCGTTGGGAGGGGCGTTGGGCTGAGGGCGGGGTCGGGTGGTGGCAACAAACGCATCACCTGTGGGAAAAGGCTGTAGTAGCGCTCCACCACTTTGCGCCCGACCTCTTTGCCGAACAGCGATGCCGTCGTCTCATTGATGATCCACGTCTCAGAGGCACCTGAATAGTCCCAGCCGAGCGGGAAGAACAGCAAGTAGTGATGCGCCCATTCGTGTGCTACGGTCTCGATCAGGAAAGGGGCGTGCCACGTCTGAATGACCATGCTTGGGAAGAGCGCTAAGCCTCCAATCGGCGTGATCAGCGCTGAAAGGTTCAGCTCAGTCTCTATGCGCTGCTCGAGAGCGCTCACCGCGTCAGGTGGCAGGTAGTTCAGGTTGACAGTCAACGCCCGCTCGATTCGATCGCGCGGGGAGACGACCAACAACGCAGGCAAGGCAGTGAAGCGCGCTGAGACAGGCGGAAAGACCTCGCCGAAGAGATCGAAGCCTTCCGCGCGCAGCACAGCCGCCACTTGCGACTCAATGATCGCCTCTGCAAGAGAAGTCTCGCGGGCGACTTGGGCAGCTAGCTCGTCGCGCCGCGCGATTAAAGCTGCCACATCAGGCGATCCATCGGTTAGGGCGCGTTCAAGGTCGCTATTGAGCGTCTGCAGTTGGGCCACACGCCCCAAATAGTCCACTACGAAGGCAGAGCGAGCTGACTCTGCTAGGAAAGTCGTTGGATCGGCGTGTGTTTGCCCGATCTTGGCGATCGCAGCCCCGATCAGCCACGCCACATAGTTGTAGAGCGAATCTTTAGCGTAGCCCAGCACGCGATCAGCGGGAGTGTTAGCCGGCGGCGTATCGGCGGGCACAACGATGATGAAGGCTGCCGCAAAGATCAGCAAGATCAGCCGCGTGAGCAGTCGGCCCAGCCAAAGGCGAGTACGGCGCACGGTTCAGCCTGCCGGACGCAAGTCTTTGATGTTGAGCTGCAGCGATTGCTCGCCGTTCCATTCGTTTAGGGCAACCTGGAAGGCGGCATCTAGCATAGACGGCAAGTCTTCGATGTGCTTGCCGAAATTGAAGGCGATCGCTTTGACAGTCCGCGCTCCATCTGAGAGCCTGAGCTGCAGGTGCGCTGAGTCGCTGCCGACAGCGCGCGCGCTCATGACGCGCAAGTTGCGCGCACACAGGATCGGCTGTGGGAAGCTATTGCCGCACGGCTCAAGGCTCTGTAGCGCCTCGTAGAGTTCGAAGGTAATTTGATCGAGGCGCACCTCAGCATCAATGTTGAGCGTTGGCTGCAATGTGCGCCCGCTGAGCTGTTCTTCAGCCATCGCCATTAGACGTTCACGCAAGGCAGGCAAGTTGGCGTTATCAATAGTGAAGCCGGCCGCTTGGGCATGTCCGCCGTGCCGCTTGAGCAGGTCGGCGCAGGCGTCGAGCGCCTCTGTAATGTTGAATTCTGGGATGCTGCGGCAAGAGCCGTGACTCTCGTGCTCGCCGTAGTGCAAAATGACCGATGGACGATAGTATTCTTCGGTCAAGCGGCTTGCTACCAAGCCGACCAGACCTTGTGCGAAGGCAGCATCGCCTGCGAAGATGAGCGGCGTATCGGCGGTGGGGGCAGCCAGATTGCGGGCGTGTTCTTGCATCTCGCGAGTTAGCTCTTGGCGACGCACGTTCAGGCGATTGAGGGCAGCAGCGCGCTCAGCCGCCTCAGCTTCGTCCTCAGTCATCAGCAGATGATAGGCTTGCATGGCGCTCTCCAGCCTACCGGCGGCGTTGATGCGCGGGCCGATGCCGAAACCAATGCTGTAGGCATCCACCGCTTCGGGCTGGATACCAGCCGCCTTGAGCAGGGCGCGCAAACCGATCCGCCGTGCTTGGCGCAGCTCAGCGATGCCGCGCATCACTAGGGCACGGTTCTCAAGGTGATTGAGCGGCACTAGGTCTGCGACAGTGCCAATGGCAACCAGATCGAGTAGGTCAGACTCTTGCAGCGGCAAGTCGCGCCGGTCTGTCTCGCGGGCGACCTTCAAAAGTGCTTGCGCCAAGCGAAAAGTGACGCCAACGCCCGCCAACATCGACTCGCCACCCTGGCATGTGCCGAGCTTTGGGTTGATGACAGCGAAGGCAGGTGGCAGCTCGGCGCCCACCGAGTGGTGATCGGTCACGATCATATCCAGCTTGAGCGCGTTGGCCGTGCACACTTCGTGGATAGAGCGGATGCCGCAATCTACAGTGATGCACAGCTTGAAACCGCGCCGGGCTAGTTCGATCAGGGCCGCATCGTTCAGACCGTAGCCCTCGTCTACGCGATGCGGGATATAAGGCCGCACATCGGCACCCAGCATGCGCAGCACGGTCACGAGCAAGGCTGTGCTCGTGACGCCATCCGCATCAAAATCGCCATAGACGACAATTTTTTCGTTTCTGCGGATGGCATGGCGGATGCGTGCTACTGCTTTTGCCATATTGTGGAGCCTGAAGGGATCGCTAGCTGTCGAATCGCCGCGCAGAAACGCCCGCGCTTCAGCCAGTGAACGAAAGCCGCGCTGCAAAAGTATCTGAGCCAGAATAGGATGTAGGTCAGCTAAGCTTGAGAGCTCAAGCGCTGATAGCCTCGGCTGAATGCACCAATGTTTTGGATTCAACATAATTGAAGTCTAGCAAGCCCCATGCGGCCGGTCAATTTTACCAAAACTCATGGAAATCTTGGAGGCACACAGCACAGCTGTGCGGCTATCTATCTCGTTTTGTGCACTTTCCAGCAAAAAGCCCTAGCATCGCTGAAAAAAGTGTGCTAAACTTGGCCCTGTACAGTAATGCGGTGGCCGTGGTGGAGGGGTACCACGTCTGGTTGTGGCCCAGAAGGTCGAGGGTTCGAAACCCTCCGGTCACCCACAAGGCGCCGATCTCACGCGAGGTCGGCGTCTGTTTCTTTAAGCGCGGCGACCAGCGCCCTGAGCGAGCTGTAGCGCACGCCGCGCCACAGCCAGGCATCCTCTATCGCCTGGACTGCCTCCGCCGCCTGCTCAGCAACTACAAAACCGGCGCGCTCCAGCGCTCGCTGCGCCCAAAAAGCGCGTAAACCTGTGCCCTGCACATGTAGAACGCCACGAATTTCGGCGCACAGTTTGAAAGTACCACTGTGCGCATCAAAAGCGACACCCTCGCTAGCGAAAGTGCGCCCGAATGCGCCATTCAGCACTAAATCCTCTGGCGCGCCTGCCTGCAGCTTGCCGTCGCCATCTAACAACCAGATGCAATCCGCGCTGCGCAGTGCAAGATCGAGATCGTGCGTTGAGAGCAGCACAGCCCGCCCTGTGCGATGCGCCAAACGCCGCAATAGGGCCATGATCTCAACGCGGCGCGGCAGATCGAGGAAGGCTGTCGGCTCGTCGAGGAAGATCAACGGCGTCTCTTGAGCAAGAGCGCGCCCGATCATCACTTTTTGGCGCTCACCATCGCTCAGCTCGCTGATTGGACGCTCTGCTAGGGCGCTTGCGCCAACTGCCTCCAGCGCCCACTCTACAATTGCCCGATCGACGTCACTCAGGCGCCCTGTCCAGTCGGTGTAGGGTAACCGCCCCAGCGCTGCCACCTCATAGGCGCTGAGCAAGCTCGTCTGCGCCCGTTCAGTCAGCACGATGCTGATCAGGCGTGCCAGGCGGCTGATCGGCAGGCGATGGACATCCTCAGCGCCAACATGGACTGACCCTGAGAGCGGTTTCTGTACAGCAGCCAGCGTGCGCATCAGCGTGGACTTACCGGCGCCGTTCTGCCCAATCAAGCAGACAAGCGCCCCGCGCTCTAGAGTCAAGGATAGGTCGCGCAGCACGATCTTAGGCGCGCTACGCCCCGTCCAATAGCCAACGCTCAGCCCTTGCGCGGTGAGGACGATTGGGCTCATGCGCTGAAAGCATCCTGCGGGCGACGCTGACCAAGCAGGATCAGTATGACCACGGGCGCGCCGATCAAGGCGGTGATCGCGTTCAACGGCAGGATGATCTGCCTGCCCGGCACTTGCGCGATCAGATCGGCGAGCATGGCGATCACAGCGCCGAGCAGCATCGTGGTCGGCAGCAGCCAGCCATGGTTGGCTGTGCGGATGAGGATGCGGCTCAGGTGCGGCACAGCGATGCCTAAAAAGCCTATCGGGCCGCAGAAAGCAGTCACAGCACCTGCCAGCAAGGCTGTGCTCAAAATGATCCCCAGACGCGCCCGCTGCAAATTGATGCCCATGCTCTGTGCATAAGCCTCACCCAGCAACAGAGCGTTCAGTGGCTTGATCAGCGTCAGGCTCAGCGCCAAGCCAACGCCGATGATCGGCGCCAAAATCGGCAATTGGCGCCACGTCACGCCGCCGAAGCTGCCGAACGTCCAGTTGATATACGCCTGAATGCGCTCCGGCAGACTGAAGTAGAGCAACAGGCTGACCAAAGCGCTCACCGCGTAGCCGAGCATTAAGCCGACGATCAAGAGCGTCAGGATGCTGCGCGTGCGCCGTGCAAAACTCAGCACCAGGCCTAACATCAGTGCCGCGCCGATGCTCGCTGCTCCTGCCAGGCTTAGATCGCCCAACAGGCCGATGCCCACCAAAACTGTAGCGCCCGTCATGCCAACCGCCAGCACCACAAGCGCCACGCCTAAGCTAGCGCCGGCGCTGATGCCCAGCACAAACGGATCGGTCAGCGGATTGCGGAAGAGGGTCTGCATTTGCACGCCACCAACCGCCAGCGCCGCCCCTGCCAGAAGCGCCGTCAGGGCGCGCGGCATGCGGAATTGCGTCACAATGGTGGCATAAGCAGGTTGGCTGGTCGCCTGCCCTAGCAAGGCGCGCAGCACATCCTCTAGTGGCACACTGACCGAGCCAACCGCTAGTACCAGACAAAACACGCCGATCAAGGCGGCTGTGAGGGCTATGAGGACAGCGCTCCGTCCGCCCGAGCTCCCGACAAGGCGCGCCGATTGCCAAACACGTGCTTCAGAGCGAGTCGCCATAGCCCTTTACCTCACTACTCCAACTGACGGTAGTAGACCAGCTCGTGGTCAGGCAGGAGATCGGGATGGAAAATCTTGATCAGATCGGCGAGGATCACATGCGGGCGGATCACGCCGCTCTCGAAGTAGTCGTTGCCGAAATTCTGGTTGGTGCGCTTATCGTTGTTGAAGACCTTGCCGCTTTTGAAGGCGGCGAATTCGGCAAAGCGCACATCGGCGGCTTGGAGGTCTTTGAGGCTGCCGAAGAAGCCGACGTTCACCCAAAATTCGGCGTCATTCGTCTTGGCAAAGACTTCTTCAAAGCTGAGCGGCAAGCTCCCCGTAGACTCATCATCCGCCCAAGCGTAACTAGCGCCTGCATCTAGCAGGAAGCGCGCTGCGAAGCTCTGGCCGCCCGGCATGTACCAAGTGCCTTGAAAAGGCGTGTTGATCAGGACGCTCGGGCGCGCGCTGACCCGCTCAGTGAGCGCTGTAAGGCGCTTATACTCGCTAGCGACTTGGTCGAAGTAGGCGTTGGCGCGCGCTTCGGCGTTGAAGAAGAGCGCCGTGAACTTGATCCACTCAGCGCGTCCTAGCGGCGTATTCTCAGCGAACTCGCCGTTCAGCGCCACCTTATAGCCCGCCTCAACCAGCTTGGGGTGCGCGTCAAAGTCTGAGAAGCCGCTCCCGTAGGTCATGATCAGGTCGGGGTTGAGCAGCGCGACTTGCTCGACATTCACTTGGGCGCCGCTCCCGATCTCAACCAGCTTGCCTGCCTCGCCCAGCGCGATCACCTCAGGCGCTGAGATGTATTGCAGCGTATCAACGCCGACGAGCGCCTCTAGAACGCCTAGCTCAACCAGATGCGGCAGGTACGTGGTGGACATACTGATGAAAGACTTGACTGGAACCTGGACCGTCGTGGCATCTTTCAGCGCTTCATCAGCTGGAGCGGGCGCGCCGCATTGCACCAGCACATAGGTGAAGGCACTCTCAGCGCCTGCCCATGGGCGCGTCACACGCACGATTTTGTAGTGCTTGTTGTACTCGACGGTGAAGCCGGTGGCAAAGGCGATCTCAGCTTTGTGGGGGAAGTAGTCCACCTCTGGATCGAAGGTGGTGAGGCATTCGCTCGGATTGGCGCCTTGCCCGTAGATCGCTGGCGCACCAACAAGGGCAACTGCCAGGATCAGCATTAGCATCAGGCTAAACTTAGTGATTTTCATCGGTTAGCATCCTTTCTGCGGGTAGGTTGGGCAAAGGATGCACGCGCCATGCTGTTTGGCGCGCCGATTACAAAAAACCCGCCTGGTGGCGGGCAAGACAGCATGGAGGTATACACATCCATACGCGCTCCCCTTTGTCCACGAAGGTGAAACACGGCTATAGGGTCAAAGTGGGCATTCGGGCTTCGCCTGAGCGCTCAGGCGTTACCGTTGCGGGAACAGCGTCGGACTTACACCGATCTTCCCCCGAAGGTCGAGACCTTGCGCCGTGCATCCGGGCAGCGGCGCCCTTTGACCATACAGCAGAGTATAGCGCGTTTCAGGTGGCGAGTCAATTGTCCGCCATACGCGGCTTTCAGGCTACCCTTTCTGAGGGAGGTGTGTAAAATATGTTAAACGGTCGTTAAATGAGTCAGACTCCTCAAAGCATTGTGGAAAAGATAGCTGCGCCTATAATTTTCGAGGCACCTGAGCGCCCCAATCTGGTGCACCATGACCTGATGAGCGAGGGCGGGCGCAAAATTCTTGCCTTTCACTTCGGCAAGATGCTCGCACGGCAAGCCGACGTGCTGGAGAGTGAGGATAGCGAGGCCGTTCACCAGATGCGCGTGGCTACACGCCGTCTGCGCAGCACGCTGCGCATCTTCCGCCCGTATTACCGTCAGGGTGCCCTGAAGCCGTTGCGGACTGCACTCAAACACACCGCAGAGCTGCTCGGCCGCGTGCGCGATTTAGACGTCTATCGCGAGCATCTGATGCGCCACGCTAAAGAGCAGCCCAGCGCCAGCCGCCGTGAGCTGCGCCTGATCGACGCTCAGCTAGGCGAGCGCCGCGCTGCGCTGCGTGCTGAACTGTGCGATTACCTTACCAGCCCGATGCATGCCGCCTTCCTGAGCAATTTCGCCGCTTTCGTGCAGACTCCCTACGCTGCAGCACGAGAGCTGAGCGATACTGAGCCAACGCCAAGCCGCATCTGCGATGTTGCACCGCGCCTGATCTACGAGCAGTATGGTTGTGTGCGCGCCTATGAGCCGTATTTGGAGGCAGCTAGCCTAGAGCGTCTGCATGCCTTGCGCATTGAAGTCAAACGCCTGCGCTATTTAATCGAAGCCTTCGGAGAACTGCTCGGCTCGCAGGCAGAGATTGTGGTGGAGGCCTGTAAACGCCTGCAAGATTTTCTGGGTGAGCTGCAAGATGCGAAAGTTGCCGCACACCTCAGCCAGACTCACCTACCTAACTTGCGGCGCGGCAAGCGAGCTCTCGAGCGCTATCTTGCGGCGCGTCACGCCGATCAGGCGCGTCTGCGTGCCTCGCTGTCGGAGCAATGGGGGGCGTTCAGGGCGCCTAGCGTGCGCGAGGCACTTGGGTTGGCTGTGGCGGCGCTCTAGAAACGCACGCGAACTTTTAGCCGCCCTAGCTGAATTTCGTCGCCACTGCGCAGCAAGCGAGTGCCACCCGGCTGCAGGCATCGTCCATTTAGATAGGTGCGATTGGTGCTATGCAGGTCAGTGATGTAGATCAGATCGCCGCTTCGCTTGAGCTGCAGGTGACGGCGTGAGACACCTTCTTTCTCGGCGCCATAGGGCGATAGGTCTACATCCAGCTCTTGCTCGCCTGGCACGCGCCGGCCTACGATCAGCGTCTCTTTGATAGCTAAGTCCAACGGGGGTGCGCCGGCTATTTCAAAGATGATCGGCTTTTCTTTGTCAGCGATCGCCTCGCCCGCTGGCTGGCGCCCCGCCGGCGGGATGTTGCTCGGCTCCTCAATCTTGCGAGTCTCGATGGAATGGTTGACGACCAGCCCACAGTTTGGACAGGTAAGTTCACCTGTGCGCAACATTTGCCCGCAGCGGGCGCAGACTGGACCCAGTAGCGCTGCTTCAGATACTTCGGGCGTGCTAACTTCAATAGGCGCCGTCTCCCGCATAAGCTCACTGGGCATGTGATTGTCTACAACCGCTTCATCGGGCGTGCTGCGCTCTACATTTGCCTCATCGGGCATACTAGACATACACTGTCCCCCTTCTCAGTGCTGTGTGCTTACAAAATTCATTTACTATCTTAGCATGCTTTTACAAAAATCCGAAAAAAGTTAGGGTGGAAAATTATATAATTTGCTTGTAAGCTTGGTTATAAATCAGTTTTAGGTACTAATAGTGATATTTATATCATATCAGTGTCTCCGTTTTGAGCGTGCAGCCCGGCCAACAATTTTGGGATCGGCTCAGAGTGTGCTACAATTCCACGTACCGTCTTAGCGCAAGGACGTTGGCTATGGACAAGCGATTGGTCGAGTTCATTCGGACACTGCGCGCCGCCGGCGTGCGTATTTCTGTAGCAGAAAGCTACGATGCCCTACGCGCTGTTGATCAAGTGGGCGTGTACGAGCGCAGCATATTTCAATCGGCGCTGCGCACCACACTAGTCAAGGAAGCTTCTGATCTGCCCACCTTCGACTACTTCTTCCCACTCTTCTTCGATACTGCTGCGCCGCCGATGTTCAATATGGAGCAGGAGCTGACCCCCGACCAGCAGCAGATGCTCAAACAGGCGTTGCAATCTCTGGCGGGCAACTCACAGGCGCTCCAACAGCTGCTGCAACAGCTGATGCGCGGACGCCCGATCGATCAAAGCTCTCTCGAGCAAGCCGCACAGCAGGTCAGCTTGCAGAGCGCCGATAATCCCTCGCAGCAGAGCTACTTTCAGCGCCTGATGATGCGCGCCTTAAGCCTCAACGAGCTACGCGGATTGCTCGATCAGCTGGAAGCAGCGCTGCGCGAGGCAGGCATGAGCGAAGAGGCACTCAAAGAGGTGATGGAGATGCTGCGCGCGAATGGTGAAGCGCTCCGTGAACAGATCGAGCGCTTCGTCGGCAGCAACATCGCGCGCAACATGGGCGAAAATCCGCCTGAGAAGCCTGACGCACAAGACCTAATGCATACACCCTTCCGTGCCCTAAGCGAGGAAGAGGTAGAGGCGCTACGCGATGAAGTCAAGCGCCTTGCTGCCAAGCTGCGCAGCCGGGCTGCTCTGCGCCAGCGCCGCGCCAATGATGGCGTGCTAGACCCCAAAAGCACCCTGCGCCACAATCTGCGCTACGGCGGCACGCCGCTTGAACTACAATTCCGCAAGCGCAGCCTGAAGCCACGCCTCGCCCTCATCTGCGATATCTCCACATCCATGCGCTACTGCGCCGAGTTCATGCTCACACTGATCTACGAGCTGCAGGATCAGGTGGCAAAGGCGCGCAGTTTCATCTTCATCAGCGACCTGCACGAGATCAGCGATTACTTCAAGGCGATGCGCCCGGATGTAGCCGTGCAAGAGGTGCTGTACGCTCACCCACCTGGCTCGTACAACACTGATCTCGGGCGCAGCTTGCAGACGCTCTTCAGCGAGAAGCTAGACGCCATTGATAGCCGCACTACCGTCATCCTGCTGGGCGATGGGCGCAACAATTACAACGATCCGCGCCTCGACCTAGCCACTGAACTGCGGCGGCGCGCGCGGCGCGTCTTGTGGTTCAACCCTGAGCCGCAGTACCAATGGGGGACGGGCGACAGCGACATGTTGGCGTACGCACCGCTCGCTTCAGGTGTCTATCAGGTTGCGAACATGGCGCAACTGGTCGAGGCGATCGATCGCATCATGGGAGATTAGCGCCTGCCCTTCAAAATTCGGCGAAAGGCGCGCCGCAGCCCATCACCAATGATCCACAGCGCTAAAGCTGTGAAACCAAGCGGGGCAAGGCAGCCCAGGTAAAAGCAGCCCTCGCTGCAGCGCCTCAGCATCTACGCACCCTTAGTAGGCGCCGCTGCAAGGCGATTGCCTCAGCATAGTGGCACTCCAGCTGGCGCATTACAGCCGCCCAAGCGTGCCGCTCGGCGAAGGCGCGCGCTGCAACGCCCATGCGGTGGCGCAGCGCCGCATCGGCCAGCAGCTGATACGTCCGTTCGTGGAAGGCGGTGGCATCGTGCGCGGGCACCAGGAAGCCTGTCTCCCCATGCTGCACCAATGCTGCCGAGCCGCCCTGATCAGCTGCCACAACGGGCAAGCCGCTTGCCATCGCTTCCAGCACAACTTGCCCGAAGGTTTCACGCACGGCTGGGAAAACGAAAACATCGGCTGCCGTGTAGGCATCAGCCAGATCATCGCCCAGCAGATGACCGATGAAATGAGCCCTCCCCCTGCCGCTAGCTAGCACCTGTCTGACCTGCGGCATGTGTTCGCCGTCGCCAATCAAGGTCAGCGCTATAGATGGATCGGCAGCGACTTCCCTGAGTGCTTCAAGATGCTTCTCACGGGCGATGCGCCCAACATAAAGCGCGACGCCAAGCGCCTGATCGCGACCATTGCGCAGGCGTGCCTGCCACGCCGCTGAGCGCCGCGCGGGCGTGAAGCGTGTCGTATCCACGCCGCGCCCCCACAGGCGTAGGCGTTTGAAGCGCCACGCGCGCAACTGCGCCAAAGTGATCGACGTTGGCGCCAGAGTTAGTGTGCAGCCGTTGTGGATGTAGCGCAGAACTGCCTTGAAGAGGGGCGCAAAGTGCGGCGCGCCGTAGCTGTGCGCATAGCCTGGTAGATCGGTCTGATAGTTCGCCACGACGGGCCTGTTCAGCAGACTGCCCCCCAACATGCCGACGAAGCCGAGCGTGAAGGGGCTGAAGAGATGGATCAAGTCGGGCTGAAAGCGCCGTAAGCGCTTTAGAATCGGCAGCCAGAGCAAGGCTACACGCGTCTCAGGGTAGCTGGGCAGCCAGAGCGAGGGTACGCTGTAGATCGGCGTGCCCTCAATGTGTGCGGGCGCGGGATACGGCGCAAAGACGATCAATTCGCGTCCACTGCGCTGCAAGTGGCGTATCGTCAGCAGAGCTGTCCGTGAGACACCGTCGACTTTGGGCAGAAATGCTTCTGTGAAGAGCGCCACGCGGCGCACCTGTGAGCAGAGCGCCTCTGGAGGCAATGGTTGGTCGAGCGCGCTCGACTCTGCAGCAACAATCGCAGCAATCGGATCGCGCATGGCGCACCTTTCGAGGGTGGCAGGCGGATGACAGTCGGCCATCCGCCTTAAGAAGGGAGTGACTAGTAATCGCGCTTGCCTGCCTGGATAGCTCGTTTCACCTCGCCGATCGCCCGCGTCACCTCAATGCCGCGCGGGCACGCAGGCGTGCAGTTATAGACGGTGCGGCACCGCCACACGCCATCGGGATCGGCTAGCACGTCGAGACGCTCTTGCAGCAGCTGGTCGCGATCATCAAAGATGAAGCGATGAGCTTGCACGATGGCTGCCGGGCCGACGTAAGCGCCATTCGCCCAGAAACTCGGACAGCTGGTGGTACAGGCTGCGCACAGGATGCACTTTGTGGTATCGTCGAAGCGCTCGCGTGCTTCGACGCTCTGCAGGCGCTCGCGCGGCTTGCCATCCGGTCCGACGGGTGGCGGCGTCTCGTTGACCAGGTACGGCATCACGGCGCGATAGTGGGCGAAGAATGGCTCCATGTCCACGACCAAGTCTTTGATGACGGGCAGACCAAGAATCGGCTCAACCTGTATCTTAGGATTCTCGCCAAACTCCTGTAGCAAGACCTTACATGCTAGCCGGTTACGCCCGTTGATGCGCATGGCATCCGAGCCGCAAATGCCTTGTGCACAGGAACGGCGCAGCGTGAGCGTGCCGTCGATCTCCCATTTGATGCGATGCAGCAGCTCCAGCAGGCGATTGGTTGGTTCGCAGTCTTTCAGCGTGTAGGTCGCCCAGTAGGGTTTCTTATCTTTCTCAGGATTGAAGCGGCGAATGCGAATAGTGGCTTCCACAGCGGTTAAATCCTTTCAACTAGCCAGCGAGCTGAGCGCCCGCCGGCTATGCGAACTAGTAAACGCGCTCTTTGGGCTGATACTGCGTGATCACAACAGGCTTGTAGTCCACGCGCAGGCCTTCCTCGCCCTCGCGGTAGACCATCGTGTGCTTCAGCCAGTTTTGATCGTCGCGCTGCTCGTAATCTTCGCGAGCGTGCGCGCCACGGCTCTCGGTGCGGTTTAGGGCGGAGAAAGCCGTTACTTCTGCCAGCTCTAGCAAGCAGCCCAGCTCCCACGTTTCTAGCACATCGGTGTTGAAGGTGCTGCCGCGATCGTCGATGCCGATGTTGGTGGCAAACTCACGACGCAGCTCACGGATGGTATCCAGCGCTTGCTGCATATCTTTGCCGTTGCGGAAGACGCCGACTAAGTCCTGCATGGTGGATTGCATCTTCTTGCGCAGCACATACGGCTTAGTGCTGCCGCTAGCAGTGCGGATGCGGTTCAGTTCGCTCTCGATTTTGCGGCCAGCATCGCTGGGTAGAGCCACAAACGAGGCGCTGCGCGAGTACTCCGCAGCACGCAGGCCGGCGCGCCGCCCGAACACGATCAAGTCCACCAGTGAGTTCGTGCCAAGCCGATTGGCGCCGTGCACACTGACGCAAGCGCACTCCCCAGCCGCATATAAGCCAGGAATCACTCGGTTGGTGCTATCGGCAATCACCTCAGCGTGCACGTTGGTCGGGATGCCGCCCATAGCGTAGTGTGCAGTCGGCTGGATAGGCAACGGTTCGGTGATTGGGTCGATACCGGCATAGGTGCGCCCTTGATCGCACGTCTCTGCCAATTTGGTCTCAATATAGTGTGGCGTGTAGTAATCGGCGTTTTCGCCTGCCTCTGCCTTGTAGCGGCGAACAGTCTCGGGGGTCAGGTCGAGGTGCAAATAGCGCTTGCCCTTGATGCCACGCCCTTCGCGCAGCTCGATGGCGATGGCGCGCGAGATCACATCGCGGCTGGCTAGGTCTTTCACCTTTGGCGCGTAGCGCTCCATGAAGCGCTCGCCACGCCCGTTGAGCAGCACGCCGCCCTCGCCGCGCACGCCCTCAGTGATTAGGAAGCCGGTCGGGTACAAGCCCGTCGGATGGAACTGGAAGAACTCCATATCCTCGAGCGGGATGCCGTTGCGGAAGGTAATGGCAGCGCCGTCGCCCGTCATGCTATGAGCATTGCTGGTCACCTCCCAGCACTTGCCCCAGCCGCCTGTGGCAAAGACGATCGCCTTGGCGTGGAATAGATGCAACGAGCCATCGCGCAGGCAGACCGCCACCGCGCCAGCTGGCTGATCACCGTTCATGATCAAGTCTACAACATGAAACTCATCGTAGAAGGTTACGTTGTTCTTGATGCACTGCTGGTAGAGCGTCTGCAGAATCATGTGACCGGTGCGATCGGCAGCGTGGCAGGCACGACGCACAGGCTTACCCGTCACGTTGTTGGTGTGACCGCCAAAGCGGCGCTGGGAAATCTTGCCGTCTTTGGTGCGATCGAAGGGCAAGCCCATGTGCTCTAGCTCAATGACTGCCTCGATTGCCTCGCGGGCTAGAATCTCAGCTGCATCCTGGTCGGTCAGGTAGTCGCCGCCCTTGACCGTATCAAAGGCATGCCACTCCCAGTGATCTTCCTCCTCGTTGCCCAGCGCCGCGCCGATGCCGCCCAATGCCGCGCCAGTGTGCGAGCGTGTTGGATACAACTTGCTGATGACAGCCACTTTCACGCTGCGCGAGGCATACAGCGCCGCCATCAAGCCTGCGCCACCCGCACCTAGAATGATGGTATCGAACTGGTGTGTGATCATACGTCGCTTTACATCCCTTACAGTCGTTACAGTCGTCACTTACGTTATCGCACGGGAGTACCCGCGTTGACATTCAGCTCGATGATTTGCGAGGTCTGGCTGAGCATCTCGGCTGTCGTCGCCGGCACGCTCAGCAGGATAGCCAGCGCGCCTACAACGGTCACACCGATCATAGTGCCAAACGAGGCAAGGCGCAGCGCCCGATTCAGCAGGCGGTTGTGGATGTAGTCGTTGATGATGTAGCGCAAGCCGTTGAAGCCATGCAGCGTCACCAAGAATAGCAACAGAATGTCATAGACACGCCAAATGTACACGCCCGCCAGCATCGTATCCCAGCGCAGACGCACAAAATTGACCGCCGTCAGTGTGGCATCCATGTTCGGGCCTAAATTGGTGAGGACGGGCACGTGACCGACGCGCGTCAGATCGAAGACACCCTGAATGACATGCATCATCGCCAGGTGCCCAAAGACCAGTGGGATGATCAAAACGCCGCTGATGCGCATGAACGACCACATGAAGATCTCCATTTTGCTGCCCTTCAAGCGCTTCTTGGGCGTGTTCAGGCTGGGGATGAATGACGCACCCGCCGAGACCGCCAACGCCAAGCCAAGCACGACAACCGTGCCAACGGCGAAAGGCGCAGTCGCCTCGACCACGCTTTCCAAGCCCAGATCGAAGACGCTGACGCGCTCGTTGTAGTAATTCACCACATGCCCCGCCATGATGAAGAAAGTCGGCACCAGCAGCACCAGCGTGCCGAGCAGCACCAACTTAGCCGCATCCTCCTGACGGCGCCACCATTGCGGGCGGTAATCTAAGAGCGCGATGCGGAAGCCGTTCAAGGCATGATAGATCACGCACGCCACCAAGACGAACTCGCCGACTGTGAACAGCGGCGTCTTGTAGGCAGCGATAGCTTTGGCGTACAGTTCAGGGTAGAAGGTTGCCCACGAGGTGTCGATGACGTGCATGATCAGGAATACAACCGTCCCAAAGCCCGAGACACGATGCAGTGCCCACGCCCACTGACCCAGCTTGCCGCGATAGCGCAGCGTTTCGGTGATGGTGAGAACCAAGGAAGTCATAAAATGAGGTTGCCTCCCTAACTCTAGGGAACACGATCTATACGGGAAGTCTTAGATGCTTCACTAAAGAGTATAGCAACTTGCACCAAAAATGCACGCTGTTCGTTCAAAAGCTTGTGAACGATCGTCTGCAGCGCCTGCCGAACGCCTCAGGTTGCTCACGCCCCCTATTTTTAGGATGCCATTTGTAAGAATTTTTTCTTAAGATTTACGTACATCCAAAAATGTACAGGAGCGACTAACAATGCAATGCCCTGTCTGTCTGACAGTTGAACTGCGCATTACAGAGCGCGCAGGCGTCGAAATCGACTACTGCCCTAAATGTCGCGGCATCTGGCTGGATCGCGGCGAGCTAGAAAAGATCATTGAGCGCGCTGAGCGCGACCTGCCCTACATCGAGCCCCCACCCAAAGCCAAGCGCGGTGCAAACGTGCCCGATGTGCTCGACCTGGAGCACGATTTTGCTGACCGCCGCTATGATGATGATGACCATCGTCCTGAGCGCTTCCAGCGTGAAGAAGGCCGCCCACACAGCAGACGCAAAGGCTTCCTGAGCGAACTGTTTGACATCTTCGACTGACCTTACTAGCCGCGCTTGCTACGCACCAGCTCAAGCGCGGCACTCTGATCGCACTCCGCAAGTTGCTCTGCCAGCGCCACATCCTCGCTCAGTATGCGTCGCAACGTGGCTGCTTGTTCGCTCTCAAAAATGATCTGCCACTCGCGCAAGCCGCGTTTTTCGCTCTGTAGCGCCGCCAACGCCTCGTACGCGCCCTCTTCCTCATCCGTGAACGCGTAAGCGCGCAGCAGCCATAGGTAGGTCAGCAGCCTGTGCCGACTATCAGGGATTTTCGCCGTCAGAGCGCGCTTCAAGTACTCGATAGCCTCAGCCCACTTGCCCATCCGATCCGCGATCATGCCCAGATTGTAAGCCGCCACCCAGTGATTCGGTTCCAGTGCGTGTGCTTTCAAGCCGTACTCAAAGGCGCGGCTGTAGTTGCCCTCCTGCAAGTAGACTTCCGCCAACCCGTTGTAGCCGACGCCCGATTGGGGCGTTAGCACGGTGACCTTCTCATAATCAGCCCGTGCTTTGCGTAGATTGCCCGCCAAGCGGTACAGGTCGGCACGGAAACGGCGGTGATCGGCTTGGTCTGGCTCGGCCTTGATTAGCTCGCTGAGGATCGCAATCGCCTCGTTATACTGCCCCTTGCGCATGTGCTTGATGGCACGCTGATACTCGCGGCGGACGCCCGCCCGCCCTGCGATCAGCGCTACAGCGATCCAGCCGACTGCAACTAAAGCCAGCGCCGTGAACCACTGCGGCACGAACAACCCAATCAGCAGCGCGCCTAAGGCAGGCGCGATTAAGATCAGGATTTGGCGGCGTTCCTGCCCGTCGAAGCGCGTGATCACAGCGATTGCTGCGCCAACCAGAAAAAGCGCGGCTAGCCCTGTCTGTGCGGTCGGAATCCAGGCTTCAGGCGGCTGGACGGCATTCAACATCAGGCTGAGCAAGCCTGTGAGCGCCAGCAAACCGAAGATGAAACGCGCGCGTCCGACGCCCAGCCACGCGATGAAACGCCTGAACATACTAAATTTTCAACCAGAAATAGTCGGCAATTTTGTGTGCGCCCAGCGCGCGCCAAAATGCCTGCGCTACAGGATGGCGGTACGGCACGCGCACTTCCAGCTCTGTGATGCCCTGCCCCGCGAACCAAGTGCGCAGCGCCGCAAGCAATTCGCGCCCGAGCCGTCCGCTCTTGGCATGATGATCGACGGCTAGATCGCGCACCACACCGTAGCGTTCGGGCAGGAAAGCAGGCACGTTGGCTAGGCACTCCCCAATGATGTAGGCGACCACCTGTCCTCGTTCATCAGCGGCTACGAAAATTGCCATCTGGGGGGCAGTCAGCCATTCTTCAAGGGCGACCTGCCAGCGCGTGGCAGCATTTTCCGCCAGGCGCACGCGCGGATCAGCTTTGGAAAGCGCTTCTGCCGCCTCAAGCCAGATCGCCGCTATGCGCGCTGCATCCGATTGAACGGCACGTCGCACGCTGAAGTTGAGAGTGATGGAAGTCACGGCACAGCCTTTCTGATGTACGCTGTTAAGCATAGCAGAGCGGGCTAGTCTCGGCAAGCCGTGCCAATACTCAGAGGCGAAGTGCGCTATAATCTGGAACATAGCAGAGAGCTTGACAAGGCCTGGGAGGCGTGTTAGAGTGCTTTTCAAGCGTCACGCTCTTTTGTATAAAAAGGGAGGTTAAAGGTCTTGGTTGCAGCCTTGTTCAACCCGCTAGGGGTGCTGCAAGAAGAGGCATTGCTACAGCTAGTTGAGCGTGCGCGTGAAGTATTGCCGTTTGATCAAGGCGGAATCGCTCTGTATGATGCCGATCAGAAGCACTGTGTGCTGTGCACGGCTCTGGGCGTCACTCACGAGCTGCCTATCCCCTTTGGAGAGGGCGCAATTGGCATGGCAGCCCTCTCTGGCGAGGCGGTAGTCGTCAACGCTGCGGATGAGTCCAATCAAGACGGCATCCACGCCGAGCTGGCTGCGCCGATCCTCCACGACGGCAAGCTGCTGGGCGTATTTTATGCGCGGGCGCGGCAAGCCGACGTCTATCAGCCGCATCATCTTGCCGTCGCGCGCTTGATCGCCGATCAAGCTGCTGCAGTGCTGAGTGCTGCTCAGCTTTATCAAGAAGAACTCCGCGTGAGGAACCAGATCAGCCGCCTGGCTGCCTCAGAGCTGCCTCTTGAGGAGCTGCTGCCTGGCGCGCTGGAGGGATTAGCAGGCTTGGTAGGGGCTGACGCGTGCTTAATCGCCCTGTGGAACGCCAGCCAGCAGCGCACTGATGCTGCAGCCGCCTACGGACTGGACGATCTGCCTTCTGAGGGACGCGATAAGATCATCGCTGCTCTGGCCAAGCGTATCATCGCCTCAGGCGAGCCGCTCATCTTGAACAGCGCAGACCTGAGTGCGCTATCAACCAGCTTGACCGCTGATCACGATATGCACGCGCTTTTAGCCATGCCGCTGATGGCGCGCAGACGCCCGATAGGTGCCCTGTTCGTGTTCAATCGGCGAGAAGGCGTGCCTTTAGGTCAATCCCACATGACGCGCCTGTTCTCCATCGTCGATCAAATAGCGCTCGCCATCGACAACCGAGCCCTGCTCCAGGATACGCAAAATCGCCTTTCGGAGACGGCAGCCCTCCTCGAAGTGGCGGCGATGGCGGCTAGCAGCTTCGGCGCTGATGAAATGTTCAACGTGGTGCTGAAGCTCAGCCGCCAGATGCTGGGTGTTAGTGTGGGCGCCTTCTTCCTCTACGACCGGCATACCAACACCCTTAGCTTGCCACCCAATGCCTCATTTGGCGTCCCGACGGAAGTCGAGGCGCTGCGTTTCCCGGTCAATGCGCCGGGCAGCCATCTTGCTATTGTCTTCTCAGCGGGCAGCCCCTATCTGACGAACAACATCACCACTAGCACCCAAGACAGCGACCAGAGTTACGTTCGGCTGCTAGATAGCTTGGCGCTTCACAACCTGCTACTTGTCCCGCTGCGCGTGCAGGATGAGCCGATGGGCGTCTTTCTGGTTGGCAACAAGCAGACTCCCTTCAGCCGCACCGATGCACAGCTGCTGATGGCTATGGGGAGTCATGTGGCAGCGACGCTGCGCAGCACGAGGCTGCTGCACGATATGAGCGAACGCCTGCGCGAGACCATCGCCCTGCGCGAGATTGCCGAGATCACCAGCACGACGCTGGACTTAGATGAGATGCTGGCGCGCGTAGTGAGCGAAGCCGCCGACCTGCTCGAGGCGCAAGGCGCCTTCCTCTACTTGCCTAACGCTGAACAATCGGCGTTGATTGCGCACCGCCGCTCGCTGTATGGCATCGCCCTAGATGCTGATCTGCCCAGTTTATCACTCACCTCAGACCACCAGATCGTTTACGTCTACCATACGGGCAAATACTACCTGAACAATCGCCTGAGCAGCGCAGAGCAAATGCCCGCCAATTGGTACAACCTGATCACCTACCCGCTGAACACGCGCAATCGCACGCTGGGCGCTCTCAGCGTCGTCAACCAGCGACAGGGCGATTTTCTAGAGTCGCACCTCGACCTAATGCGCGCGATCAGCTCCCAGATGGCAACCAGCATTGAAAATGCTCAACTTTTCGCTGCCGAGCGCCAGCGTGCTGATCTCATGGCGCTGGTCAGCCGCATCAGCCAAGAGCTGACCGCCACACTCAGCCTGAACGAGCTGACTCGCAAAGTGGCGCGCGCCATCCATCTGCAGCTTGGCTATGAAGTGGTGAATGTGTGGCTGCTGGATGCCAACAACACCCAATTGGAGCTGAGCGCTTCCGCCACCAGCCTCACCAGAGCAACTCTGGCCGAACATACCACGCTCTTTGCCGACGTTGGCATTGCTGGGCGTGCTGTCAAGACGGCTGAGACGCAAATCGTGATCGATCTGAGCGAGGATGGCGATCACGCTGCGGCTTGCGCGCCGCCCAACCGCCCCATGTGGATCAGCACAGGCAGCGCGCTAGTTGTGCCGATGCGCTACAGCACGCGCACATTGGGCGTGATCGAGGCTTACTCGACGAAGGTCAACGGTTTCCGCGTAGCCGATTGCATCGCGCTCGAGACACTTGCCGCACAAGTCTCTATCGCTATCGAGAACGCTCGCCTGTGGGATCAGGCGCGGCGTCGTCTGCTGGAGCAAGGCATCGTCTACCAGATCAGCCGCGATCTGAGCGCCATTTTGGACTACAGCGAGTTGGTCAATGCCATCGTCAAGCACATGGGGCGCGCGCTGGATGCGGCGTGGTGTTTGCTGGTCAGCTATGAGCAGGCGCGCGGGCGCCTGACTGTCGAAGCAGAGTACCGCCTGCCTGAACTGCCCGAAAATTTGCTGCCAACCCGCGTCGGGCAAACGCCCGCCTTCGTGCAGTACAGCGCTATCGAGCGCGCCGTTCAAACACAGCGCCAAGTCATCGTCACCTACCCAATCACCGCGCTTGGTGGCAGTGGCAACGGCTTATGCACGCAGCTCACCTTGCCGATCGTGGTTGGTGAACGGGTGATCGGCTGCGTCTTATGGGTGGAGCCGCGCGCCCCGCGTGAATTCAGCGCCAGCGACGTCCGCCTTGCCCAAACGCTCACCAGCCAGGCTACCATCGCGCTGGAGAATGCGCGGCTGTTCCGCCAAGCCCAGCGGCAAGCCCACGAGCAAGCACTGCTGCGCCAAGTGGCTATCAGCCTCAGCAACGCTACCGATATGTCCAGCATGTTCACACAGCTTGCGCGCGTGATTCAAGCCTTGGATGGCGTAGATAACACTGTAGTCGCCGTTCAGGATGAGGATGGCGCTCTAAAAATCTCTGCTGTGTGCCTCACCACGCGGGCACTAGAGGTGATGGCGTTGCCATATTTGCTGAGCCGTGCCCCCAACCTGCTCAGCACTCTGACGCACAGCGTGCCCGCCCGCGCAGGCAGCACCGCCCTGCCTTTTGCCGAGCATATGGCTGCCTACCCCCTCCATGCGCACGTCAGCATCCTGTTTGTGCCGATTTTACGGCGCAGCGAGCCGATCGGCGTGATCGAGGTTGCCTCGGATAACCCGATGCGCGTTTTTGATCGGCAAGAAGTACAGCTGCTCGAGGCGCTCGCCAATCAGGGTGCCATCGCTTACGAGAGCATCTCCTACCACCAGCGCGAACAGCGCCGCCTGCGCCGCCTGGAACGTTTGCAGATCAGCAGCCGCAACCTGAGCGGGCAGTTGAACACAAGCGTGCTTCTAGATGCGATCGTGCGCGAAGCCGCCCAGACCTTCGGCCTGCCTGCTGTCAGCCTGATGACGCCTGGCGAGCAGGGGACGTACATCCTGCGAGCGGCTGTTGGGCTCTCGGAGCGCTACCTGCGTGAGCGCCGCGCATACACCATCACCGAGACACAGCCTTACATCCTGACGCGAGAGACTGTCGAGGCAGACGACTACCAGCGCGCTTTAATCGAGGCTGAAGGCTGGCAGCAGGTGCTGGTCGTCCCGATGCAGAAGGGTGAACAGCACTTGGGGGTCCTAAATTTGTATGCCTATGGGGCGCGAGCCTTTAGCGATGAAGAGAAGGAGTTGGCGGCGCTTTTCGCTGCACAAGCAGCTGTTGCCATAGAGAATGCCATGCTCTTTGAGGCGCTGGAAGAGCGCGCTGTAGAGCTAATGCAGGCTAATCGGCTCAAGAGCGAGTTCCTTGCCCGCGTCAGCCACGAGCTGCGCACGCCGATGAACAGCATCAACGGCTACAGCGAGATGCTGCTGCGCCAGACTTATGGCGCGCTCAACGACAAGCAGCTCGATCGACTCGAGCGCATCCTGCGCAATGGGCGCAACTTGCTAGCCCTGATCGACGATTTGCTCGATCTCTCGCGCATCGACTCCGGCAGGATGGAGCTGCACCTGGAGGCTGTGAACCTACAAGAAGAGGTGAATGCCGTCATCTACAATCTGGAGAGCCAAGCCTCTGCTCGTGAGCTGTACCTGCGCTATGAGCCTGCCGAGAATTTGCCGCCCGTCTACGCGGATGCCACTCGCCTGCGCCAGATCATCGTCAACTTGCTGGGTAATGCCATCAAGTTCACCAAGCAAGGCGGTATTTCGGTGCGCAGCCAGCTGACCTACGAAGGAGAGCGCGCCTTTGTGCTGACTGCAGTCCGTGATACAGGTATCGGCATCCGTCTTGAGGATCAAGCTATCATCTTCGATGAATTCCGCCAAGCCGACGGGTCGATCACGCGCGAGTACGGCGGCACTGGGCTAGGGCTTGCCATCACGCGCAGGCTGGTCGAGATGATGGGCGGGCGCATCTGGGTGGAGAGCCAACTCGGCAGCGGCAGCACATTTAGCTTCACGCTGCCCGCCGCCAAATAGCAAGTGCTAGCTGGGCAACCAACCGAAAGGTGGCTCGTCGTCGAAGGGCTCGCCTGGGCTGGGCGGCCCTGCTTGCGCCTGTCGCTGCCGCAGCCGGCGCTCAGCTGCGATGCCAATCCGCCGTAATTGAGCCGGGCCGATCAGGCGATTCTTAAAAGCATCAGCGGAGAGGGCAAGCTGAGCGATGGCACGTGCGGCCAGCTCCGCCATCAGTGGGCGAGTATGGCTGAGCGGTAAGCCGATCACTGGCAGAGCGCCAAATAAGCTGAGCAGCAGCCCAATCGGACTGCGCGGCGCATCGGGCGCGTAAAGGGGTGGCGCGTGGATGATCGTCCAGGCTACGCCACACTTCTGTACGTAGCGTTCCGCCTCGCGTTTCGCTTCGAGGTAGCCGCTCGGCAAGCCGGCGCCTGCTGCAGCGCTCAGCAGGATGAAGTGCGGCACGCCATCGTTAATGGCTACTTGTGCAACGTTGCGCGCCGAGACAAAGTTCAAGTGCCGAAAGGTCTGCCCGCGCGATGGATTTTGCTTCATACCGCCGATCAGATGGATGATAACGCTGTGTCCGCGCCCGCGCCCGCGCAAACTGGCAGGGTTCCAGGCATCGCCGTGTACCACTTGGACTTCAGCACGCAGTATGCCCAGCTTTTCCTGTTGATCAGGGCGCACCAGCACTGTCACCTGCGCACCTTCATCCAGCAGGGCGCGCACCACGCGAAAGCCCAAAAAACCCGTGCCGCCCGCCACAAAAATCCGTGAGAGATTGCGCGCTGGCATTGCGCCTCAGAACTTCCAGCTTTTTAGCTGCTCGATCATTGGGTAGGCCGTCATATCCAGGTGCACCGGCGTGATCGAGACGTAGCCCTGATGCACCGCCCAGATATCCGTGCCTTCAGCGCTCACATCGCCGCTAGGCGCCTTGCCGCCGATCCAGTAATAAGGACGTCCTTCAGGGTCAAGGCGGGTGACTAGCTCATCGTGATAGATGCGCGTGCCCTGTCGCGTAATTTGCGTGCCCTTGATCTGATCATAAGGCAGGTAAGGGATGTTCACGTTGAGGAGCGTCATCGGCGGCAGGCCGTGCTCGAGCACCTGCGCAGCCACACGGCGTGCTATTTGCGCTGCAGGGCTGTAATCAGCCTCCAACGAGCGCGAGTCGAGCGAGAAGGCGATAGAGGGCTTGCCGTGAATGGTGCCTTCAAAGGCAGCAGCTACTGTGCCGCTGTAGGTTAAATCTTGCCCCAGATTGGCGCCGCGATTGATGCCAGAGACGACCAAATCGGCTTGCACGCCCAGCAGACCGATCAGCGCAATGGCGATGCAATCAGCTGGCGCGCCATCAGTGCTGTATGCCTCGATGTTCTCGCCAATCTTCACGGGCGTCACGCGCAGCGGCTTAGTCAGCGTTTTGCGGTGTCCGTTGGCGCTCTGATTCTCTTCCGGGCCGATCACGACCACGCGCCCGAACTCGCGCATAGCGGTAGCCAGCGCCAACAAGCCCGGCGCAAAGATGCCGTCGTCGTTCGAGACCAAAATGCAGCGCTGCGGTGTTTTTGCCGTCATAGTTCCGCTCAATTCCTCTGAACTGTATGCTCTTCGGCTTGTATTATAGCACGCTAGCGCCCCTAGCGCTGAGCGGCAAGGCGCGCTACAATTCAACCGATGCAACAGGCTTTTCCACACCATAACGTTTTAACGCTATCCGAAGCACTCGCTTGGCGCGCCCAACTGCGCATGGAAAGCGTGCCGCTGGTGTTCACTAATGGGCACTTCGATTTGTTGCACATTGGTCACCTCGATTACCTTGAGAAGGCGCGGGCGCTGGGCGGCGCGCTGCTGGTAGCTGTAAATGATGATGCGGCCACACAGGCGCTCAAAGGGCACGGACGCCCAATCGTGCCTGCTGCTGAGCGTGCACGGCTGATTGCAGCCCTGCACTGCGTGACGGCCGCCTTGATCTTCGAGGGAGAGACGGCCAACGCTTTGATCAGCGCCCTACAGCCTGACATCTACGTAAAAGGGGGCGACTACCGCCACAAGCCGCTGCCAGAGCGCGCAGCCGTCGAAGCCTACGGCGGGCGAGTCGTCTTGATCGATTGGCTGCCCGATCATAGCACCTCCGCCCTGATCGCGCGCATTCGAGCCCTTCCGACCGATCCAAGCTAGGCGATCTCCTGATGAATGACACGCTTCCCTCTGCCCCTGCTGTGCCCCTCGAAGACGAGCACCCCTCAGAGGCAGTCTCGACAGGGCTTGCCCACGCCACCACAATTCTCGCCGTCGGCAACATTGCCAGCCGCGTGCTCGGCTTCGCCAAAGAGATTTTGCTCTCAAACTTATTCGGTGCTAGTCGTGCCGTCGATGCCTTCCAAATCGCCATCACCATCCCACGCGATCTCTACGATCTGGCGATCTTTGGGCACACTAACTCCGCCATTGTGCCCGTCCTGAGCGAGTACGCCGCCCGCGAAGATAAAAGCGAGCTGTGGCGCTTAGTCGGCGCGCTGGTCAGCCTCGTTTTGCTGGCTAGCGGTGTTCTGGCACTGGGCATGACGCTTTTCGCGCCACACATCATCGCTTTCTATCGCGGCGCACCTGCTCTCACGCCGTTGGAGTCGCCTTTTGGGCTTGAGCCGACACTGCTGCGCGGGCTCGGCATGAGCAACGCCTCCTTCGCTCTCTCGGCCGAGCTGCTACGCTTGACTGCGCCCTCGCTAATTTTTATGAGCACGTTCTCTGTGCTGGCTGGAGTGCTCTATGCGCTGCGTCGCTTCACGTATCCTGCTTTTGGGGCAGCGCTCTTCAATCTGATGATCGTGTTGGGCACTTTAGCGCTAGCGCCGCGTATTGGCATTCAAGGCGTGGCGATTGGCTGGATCATTGGCGCCATTGCACAGATGAGCTTGCAACTCTTAGGGATGCGCGGCATCCGCTTGCGGCTGATGCTGTGGTCGCTGCCACGTATGCTGCGCCATCGCGGCTTGCAGCGGATGGGCTTGCTGTATCTGCCTGTGCTGTTCACGCTGGTGATCGATGTGCTGATCAATCGCCCTTTCAGCTACACCATCGCCTCGCAGACAGGCGAAGGCAACATCGCCTACATGCACTGGGCAACTAATCTGCGCGAATTCCCAATGGGCTTAGTCGGCACGGCGATCTCAATCGCTATTCTACCAACGTTGGCGCGCCAGGCGCTTGATCTGGGGCAGCGCACTGCCTTCCGCCAAACGCTCGGGCAGGGCATTCGGCTGGCGCTGACGCTGATCATCCCGGCTGCCGTCGGGATGTTTGTGCTAGCAGGCCCGCTGATCGGCTTGCTCTTTGAGCACGGCCAGTTCACCGCGCAGGATACTTTCAATATGGCGCTTGTGCTACGCCTGTACCTGCTCGGCATCCCGTTCGCGGCTGTAGACTTGCTGTTGATCAGCGCCTTCTACGCTCAGCGCGACTCGCTGACGCCGGCGCTAGTTGGGCTGTTCAGCTTGGGTTGTTACATCCTTATCACGTTGTTGCTGCTGCCGCACATTGGCTTTTTAAGCTTGATGATCGCTGACTCAGCCAAGCACCTTGTGCACATGAGCGTCTCGTTTATCTTGTTGCGACGACAGCTGGGTGGGATGAGCGGTCAGCGCTTGATCGGCACAGCGCTGAAGGTGAGCGGCGCGGCACTAGCCATGGGTATAGCCGTTTATGTGCTGGTACGGACGATCGTCGAGCTGTTTCCGCCGCAGGGCTTACAGGAACGCCTGCTGCTGGTCTTTGTGCCGAGCGCAGCAGGCGTGGCTTTCTACTTTTTCTTGGCCGCGCGCCTGCAGCTGAACGAGTTCACGCTGTTCGTACGCGCCCTGACTCGGCGCCTGCGGCGCAGCTGAGCGGGCTACTCCTCGCCCAGATATGCCTTGCGCACTACTTCGCTATTCTGCAGATTCTTGGCGTCGTCCGCCATCACAATCTGGCCTGACTGCAGGATATAGCCCCGATCGGCTACTTGGAGCGCCATCCGGGCGTTCTGCTCCACCAGCAAGATGGTGGTACCTTGCGCGTGCAGCTGCTTGATGATGTCGAAAATTTGATCGACCAGCACCGGCGCTAAGCCCATCGAGGGTTCATCCAGCAGCAAAATGCGCGGATTGAGCAGCAAGCCTCGCGCAATTGCCAGCATTTGTTGTTCGCCGCCGCTGAGTGTGCCGCCCTGCTGATGCAGGCGCTCCTTGATGCGCGGGAAGAGCTGGAAAGCGTATTCCATACGCTCTTCTACCTCATGGCGCGGCACAGCAAAGCCGCCCATCTCAAGGTTTTCGCGCACGGTCAGCTCTGGGAAGATGCGCCGTCCCTCTGGCACATGCCCGATGCCCATTCGCGTGATTTTGTGGGGCGGCAAATTGTTCAACGGCGCGCCTTCAAAAAAGATTTTGCCCACGCGTGGGCGCGCCAAGCCGCTGATCGTGCGCAGCGTAGTGCTCTTGCCTGCGCCGTTAGCGCCGATCAGCGTCACCACCTCGCCTTTGTTGACTTCTAGCGAAATGCCCTTCAAGGCGTGGATGTGACCGTAGTAGGTGTGAACGTTCTCTAGCTTTAGCAGTGTCATGGTAGTGCCTCTCAGGCAGGAGATACCTCGCTGCTGCGCCCCAAGTACGCTTCGATCACGCGTGGATTGCGCCGCACTTCCTCAGGGGTGCCTTCGGCGATCTTCTGCCCGTAGTCTAGCACGGTGATGCGCTCCGAGATGCCCATCACCACGCGCATGTCGTGCTCGATCAGCAGCACAGTGATGCCGAATTCATCGCGCACGGCGCGGAACAACTGCATAGCTGCTGTTGTCTCTTGCGGATTCATGCCCGCCGTCGGCTCATCCAACAGGAGCAGCTTTGGATCGCTGGACAGCGCGCGGGCAATTTCCAGTCGGCGCTGATCGCCGTAGGGCAGGTTTTTGGCCACCTCGTTCGCCTTGTCGCGCAGGCCGACGAACTCAAGCAGCTCCTCGACGCGACGCTGCGCCTGGCGCTCTTGCTTGCCGAAAGAGGGCAGGCGGAAGACTGTCTGGGCCAGATCGACGTGCAAGCGGCGGTGCATGCCGACGAGGCAATTCTCGATCACAGTCATAGCGCCGAACAGTCGAATGTTCTGGAAGGTACGCGCAATGCCCGCCTGGTTGATCCGATTCGGCTTCAGCCCGGTGATGTCTTTGCCATCGAAGATGATTCTGCCCTCATCAGGCGTGTAGATGCCGGTCATCAAGTTGAAGAAAGTGGTCTTGCCGGCCCCGTTTGGCCCGATGATGGCGTTGATGGTGTGCGGCTCGATATAGTAATCCACCTTTTGAACGGCGATCAAGCCGCCGAAGCGCTTCAAGACGCCTTGTGCTTCTAAAAGCGGCATAGCTAGGGTCTCTCCTTCGTCTCAGAGGCCTGGGCGTCGGGCAGGGCGCTGAGCTTAGTGGCAATCTCGGGCTCAGGCACGTCTTCCTCGCCTTGTAACTCCATTTGGCGGCGCTTGGCAGGCCAGATGCCCGACGGACGGAAGATCATCATCACAATCAGCAGCAGGCCGAAAACGAAGCGTTCATAGCGAGCTGGCTCAAGCTGCTGAGGCCAGTTGCGGATGGGGAAGTTGATGATCGGCACCACCCATTCGATGTTCCTGAGCGCGTTGATCTGCAGCGAGAAATTCTTGAGCACTTGCAGATTGAGCAACGTCACAATGGCCGCCCCTAAGATCGCGCCGCGAATGCTGCCCATGCCGCCTACAATCACGATCGCTAGGATGAAGATAGACTGGATGAAACTAAAACTCTCTGGGCTGACGAAAGTATTGCGTGCCGCGAAGATCACACCCATGCCGCCAGCAAAAGAGGCGCCCAGCGCAAACGCGAGCAGCTTCATCTTGACGATCGGCACGCCCATCGCTTGCGCGGCGACCTCATCCTCGCGGATTGCCGTCCAGGCGCGCCCGATTGGCGAGTTATCCAGCCGTGCCGCCACCAGCGCCGCCAGTGCACAGACGATCAACACTAAGCTGTAATAAAAGAGCTGATAAGTGAAAGCGCGCAGATTGTTTACTGGCAAGCCCAAGCCGTTGGTAATGCTCTCTATGGCCTGGAAGGTAAACTCGGGCAGCGGTGGGCTGGCAATGCCAGGCAAGCCCTGCGCGCCGTTCGTGATGTTGATCGGGTTGCGCCGATTAGACGAGATGTTGCTCAGGTTGCTGACCAGGATGCGGATGATCTCACCGAAGCCGAGCGTCACGATAGCCAGGTAATCGCCGCGCAAGCGCAGCACTGGCGAGCCAAGCAGGATGCCGGTGAAAGCTGCAGCGATCATCCCGATGAAGAAGAACAGCCAGAACAGCTCTGGCGCAGCCTGCGACTCAGTCAGGCGCACGATCGTGTTGGCGTTTGAGGTAAAAATACCCCACAGGTAGGCGCCAACCGCAAAAAACGCCACGTAGCCCAGATTGAGCAGACCTGCAAAGCCGACCACGATGTTCAGCCCGATTGCCATTGCCGCAAAGATGGCGATTTGCGTGATCAGCTCTAGATAGAACGAGTCTTGCATGCCGAGAATCGGCATCAGCACCAGGCCGATGATTGCGATCAGGATGCCTCGCAGCACCAGCGGTATCTTCAGGGCGAAGATGACGAACGGCGAGAAAACGAACAGCGGGAACAGGATCGAGGAGTAGGTTGGGAACCACAAGTCGGCCCGATTCAAGCTGCGCAGTAGCGAGAAGATGATTAGCACATAAGCGATGGCAAAAATGACGGGCAGCGCCTCGCGCCAGTTGCGTTGCTCAGGCGTTTTATCTCGCGTAAGCGTATAAGTTGTCATTTCGCTCAGACCTTTTCATCCACTTTCTTGCCGAGTATACCCGTCGGACGGAAAAGCAGCACCAGGATCAGCACGGCGAAGGCGAAGATATCGCTATATCCCAAGCCTAAGGCAGGGAAATAGGGCAGCAGCGCTGAGAAGAACGCCTCTAGCATGCCTAACAGCAAGCCGCCCAGCATTGCGCCTGTGATGTTGCCAATACCGCCTAGCACAGCCGCCGTGAACGCCTTCAAGCCGGGGATGAAGCCAATATAAGGCGTGACGTTGGTCGTCTTGAGGCCGAACAGCACGCCTGCCGCGCCACCCAGCGCACCACCGACCATGAACGTTATCGTGATCATCAGGTTGACGTTGATGCCCATTAGGCTAGCTGTGGCCTGATCCTGCGAGACGGCGCGAATGCCTTTGCCGATCTTTGTGGCGTTCACGAAGTAGTTCAAGCCCACCAGCATGATCACTGCGCTAACGATGATGATTAGCGTTGTGTTGGTGGTAGAAATGCCCTCCGCAATCACGACGCGCTGGTTGAAGAACGGCACCTTGTCGATTGGATAGGGCATGTTGAAGATATTACGGCTGAGCGCTTGGAAAGCACGCACAAAGTCGGTCAGGAAGAAGGAAACACCGATCGCTGAGATGAGCGGGACAAGGCGCGGCGCGCTGCGCAGCGGTTTGTACGCCACGCGCTCAACCAGCACAGCCACACCACCGCAGATAACCATCGCCGTGCCAATCATCAGCACAATCACCAGTAATGGCGGCAAGCTCTCCAGCACATCTGCTTCGCGCAGGCGCGTCATCACCTCAAAGCCGACCACCGCACCCATCATGAAGATTTCGCTGTGTGCAAAGTTGATGAATTTCAGCACGCCGTAGACCATCGTGTAGCCGAGTGCGATCACAGCGTACACAAAGCCAATGGTGATGCCATCGAGCAGCATATTCGGCAGTTGGCGTACTACTTGCTCAAACAAGTTAATGCGCGGGAGCACACGCAGAATATCTATACCATGCCAGTCGGTCTGCAGCACAAAGCCGACGATTAGCGCCAGCAGGGAAATACTTCCGCCGGCGACGAGTACAAATAACAGAATTTGCCCAATCGGCTTGAGGACGTACTGCAGTATCCAGTCGGCAGGGTTGTTGAGTAAGTTGTGTGGAGTGATGTCAGCTAAACTTGGAATACTAGTCATACAGAGGCGCTCCATATGTGTGATACAAACAAGGGAGGCGCAAACTGCCTCCCTTGCCGATTGCCGCCCATATTCAGGTGCGGCTGGTGGGCAGTTAGTTGCCTGCCTCTTCTTTGGCGGTCAGCGGCGAGGGCGCCTGTACGCTGGTGATCAGCGGGTTCTCGCCCCACTTCTCTGGATCAGCGCTAGCGACCTTCAGGATGTAGTAGGTCGCCACCTTCGGGTCGCCGTTGCCATCGAAGCTGATGGGCCCGATGATCGTCTCGAACTCCTGCGTCGCACGGACGGCAGCTGCCACCTGAGCGCGCGTGGGCAGCGCACCGCCGTTATCTTTGATGGCACGTACCAGCGCGTCGATCACGATCTGGGTGGCGGCGTAGGCCTCAGCCGCGTAAGCCTCAGGATCGATGCCGAACTGCTTCTTATAGTCTTCGATGAACTGGGCAGCAGCGGGGTACAGCGAAGCCGGGCCGGCTGCCGAAGTGTAAATCAAGTCCACGACTGCCTCACCGCCGATCTTGGCCAGGTCAGAGCTGTCCATACCATCTGGACCCATGAACTGCGACTTCAGGCCCTTCTCGCGCGCTTGGCGGAAGAAGACCGCTGCCTGGTTGTAGATGCCGCCGAAGTAGACCAGGTCTGGCTCTTGGGCCAGGATCGGGGTGATCACTGCGTCGAAGTTGGCGGTTTCGGTCGTGCCCTCGAAGCCAAGCACCTCTACGCCTGCCTCTTCCAGCGCTTGGGCGAAGAAAGTGGCCACGCCTTCGCCGTAAGCCGTCTTATCGTGCAGGACGAATGCAGTCTTGATCTTCAGCTCCTCGACAGCGAAGCTGGCGCCAGCCGCGCCCTGCGCATCATCACGACCGCACACACGATTGACCGTCGGGTAGCCGCGATCAGTGATGTTCACATTCGTGTTGGCGGGCGAGATCATCACCAGGTTCTCGCGATTGTAGATTTCCGAAGAAGGCAGCGCCACACCGCTGTTCAGGTGGCCGATCACAGCCAGAATCGCTGCGTCGTTCACGATATTCTGCGCGTTAGCGACTCCGACATCAGGTGTGGCCTGATCATCAAAGGGCACGAACTCCAGCTTAAAGCCGAGCTCTTCCACCTGACTGCCCAGCTGAATGATGGCTAGCTCAGCCCCGTTGCGGATCGCCGTGCCGAGCAGCGACTGGCCGCCCGAGAGCGGGCTTTGCGAGGCAATCTTGATCACGTTGCTTTGGGCGCTGGTTGGTGCGGCGGCAAAGACTTGCCCGATCAGCGCCAACACAGCTACAACAGCGAACAGCTTGACAATCTTCATAACCAAATCCCTCTTGCGCTTGGTGTGAAAACAGATTCGGGTAACAAGCCGAGCGAATTTTTTGTGCTTGGCTTGCCTACCTGTTGTGAAATTATACTGAGACGGCAAATTGTGTCAAAAGCCTTTGGGCAAACACCACAAAGTGCGTCGTCCTGCTCAGAGAGCAGGCCTGCTGAGCACAATAACGGCATCTGTTTTTGTGCTATACTGACTGAGCGCAAATTGACACACACAGCTGGCACGTAGCCCTTGGTATAGCGCGCGCCTGACTCAACGGCAACCGACAGGAGCATAGCATGTCAAAAATCATCTCGATTCACTCATTTCGCGGCGGCACAGGTAAATCCAACACAACTGCCAATCTGGCAGCCCTGATGGCAGTCGAGGGCAGGTGTGTAGGCGTTGTAGATACTGACATTCAGTCGCCAGGCATTCATGTGCTGCTTGGGCTGGAAGAAGAGCAGATGCGGCTGACTCTGAACGACTATCTGTGGGGGCGCTGCGAGATCAAAGAAGCCGCCTACGATGTGACAGCCAATCTTGGCGTGCCCGTCAGCGGCAAGCTCTACCTTGTGCCCTCAAGCATCAAGGTCAGCGATATTGCTCGCATTCTGCGCGAGCACTACGATGTCGGCCTGCTCAACGATGGCTTCCAACGCCTCTTGGAAGACCTTCAGCTCGATGTGCTGATTGTGGATACTCATCCCGGTTTGAACGACGAGACCTTGCTCTCGATTGCCATCTCGGATGCTTTGGTCATCATCATGCGCCCCGATCAGCAAGATTTTCAAGGTACCAGCGTGACAGTTGAGGTGGCACGCAAGCTGGATGTGCCGCGCATGATGCTCATTGTGAACAAGACGCCAACGAGCTTCAATATGGAGAGCGTCAAGCGCAAAGTGGAACAGACCTACGCCACTGAGGTGGGTGCCGTCTTGCCGCACAGCGATGAGATGATGGCGCTGGCCAGCGAAGGCGTCTTCGTCACAAAGTACCCTGATCACACTATTGCTATGCAGCTTCGGCGCGTGGCGCAGGCGCTAGTCGCCGACTGACAGTCCACTCGGCAGCCTTTGACACTCCACGTGAAGGCTGCCGCTTCCGCGCCTTTTGGCGTTATGATTGGGTTGGCGTGGCAAGCAGGCCTGTTCCGCAGGAAAAGACCATGAATTTGATCGGGCAGCGTTAGGGCAGTATGAGGTTATTGCTCGTTTGGGTGCAGGTGGCATGGCAACCGTTTATCGCGCGAGGCAGGCTGTCGTGGGGCGCGAGGTTGCCATCAAAGTCATGACGCCCGCGCTGGCGCGTAGAGACGTCTTTGCCCAGCGCTTTGAACGCGAGGCGCGGCTAATCGCCAAGCTTAGCCATCCGCACATTGTCAAGCTCTTCGATTACGGCGTGCTGCGCGGCTTTCACTTGCGCTTGATTGATCCCTCATTTGATCCCAAAACAGACCTGTACTACTTTGTCATGGAGCTGATGAGCGGCGGCAGTCTTGCCGAGCGGCTGCAGGGCGGGCGCCTGACCAGGCAAGAGATTAGCGCCATCTTGAGTCATATTGCGCCCGCCCTAGACTACGCCCATCAGCAAGGGATTGTCCACCGCGATCTCAAGCCCGCCAACGTGCTGTTCGATACTCACCACAACGCTTTCCTAACCGACTTTGGTATCGCCAAGCTGCTCGAGGACAGCGACGCCCAAAAAGCGCTGACTCAAGAAGGTACCACGCTTGGCACGCCTTCTTACATGGCGCCCGAGCTTTGGTTTGGCGAGAACATCGGCACCTGGACCGATCTATACGCGCTTGGCGTGATGCTCTTCGAGATGCTGTGCGGCCAAGTGCCGTTCACGGCAGGCACGCCGTTTCGCCTCATGCACATGCACATTTACGACCAGCCGCCCGCCCTACAGCAGTACGACGCATCCCTGCCAGAGGCGCTGAACGCAGTCATTCAGCGCGCCCTAGCCAAAGCGCCTGAAGATCGCTTCCCGACTGCCCTGGCGCTGACTGAGGCATACAACAACGCCCTACAGGTTGCACCACCCTCGCTTACAGGTATCTCAGCGCACCAGCCAAACGCCTCAGCCGCGCCCGAAACCATGCCGAACTCAACGCCGAGTGTACTCCCAACCCGATTCCTGATCGGCCTTGTGTTTGTGCTAGCACTCAGCTTGATTGTTGCATTGGTGGCGCTGAGCAGCCGTCCATAAGGGCGCGGGGTCATCGCTTAAGGTGAAACATGCCTATGCAGAACGCGTCGAATTGGTTACGCTCAGTTATCAGGAAGTTATTGGGAGCGCGTGAAATGTCTGAACTCAGTCCAACGGATATGCTTGATCTGCCATCGGCGCAGCTGCGGATCATGCGCCTAATGCTGCGCCAGCGCGCCATGCCCTACTCCGATCTGTTAGCTGAGCTAGAGAAATTACCCGTTGAAGAACGGCTGAGCCGCTTGGAGATAGATGTGGGCCTGCGTGAGCTAGTCGCAGCGGGGTGGCTGGTGCGCGAAGAATCGCCCACGCAGGTGCTGTTGAGGGTAGGCGAGATCGGCCGCACAAGCGCTCCAAGCCAAGATCAGCAGGCCCGCCCTGAACAAAGCTCGGCTGCCGACAAACCGAGCACTCGGCATAGCGGCGGGCGCCAGCGCCT
>JBDNDQ010000013.1:0-66538 GCA_046719055.1 Aggregatilineales bacterium
CAATATAGATGATCGCCTCATCAGGCACGGCGTTGATCGAAGGCGTGCTGACTTTCATATCACTGACCGTGATCTTGCCGTGCCCTAAGAAGGGATCGTCGCCGAGCTCGGGCTCCATTTGGCTGATGCGCTCAATGATTGGCACCAGCTTGTAGATCGCATTATCGCCCAGATGATTGCTGGCCGCATGGGCGCTGCGCCCTTTAGCCACAATGCGCATCTCAACGCGCCCTTTGTGCCCGCGATAGACTTGCATGCGCGTCGGCTCGCCAATCACCACAAAATCAGGACGGATCCCCTCCACCTCAACCAGCGCATGCGGCGCGATGCCATCGCACCACTCTTCCATGTTGCCGAAGTAGTAAGCTGTATAGCCTTCCAGCAAGCCCAGATCGCGCGCTAGCGCCAGACCGTAGATCATGCCCGGCGTGCTGCCTTTTTCATCGCAGGCGCCGCGCGCGTAGAGGATGCCATCTTCAAGCTTGCCTGTGAACGGGTCCCACTCCCACGCGCTCGGATCGCCCACCCCGACCGTGTCGATGTGACTGTCGTAGAGCAACTTACGCTCACCGTGCCCGATCCGCCCGACAATATTGCCCATGCGGTCGAAGAAAATCTCGTCGAAGCCGAGCGCCTGCATCTCAGCGGCGGCGCGCTCGCCAACCGCCTTGATCTGGCTATCGTGGCTGGGGATAGCGCATAGATCGCGCAGAAATTGGATAATCGCCTGGTCCTGAGTAGCAACTCGCGCCTTGATCGCAGTAGCAAGTTCAGCTAGAGGGTGTGTGGTAGCCATGTCTCGAATTTGTCCTTGTAGGGTAGTCTGAGCGCGGTTGAGCGTAGCGCAAGTGCGCTGCTTCTGGCAAGCGCCTAGTACAGACTAGCCAGATGGCCAGTTAAAGTCTCGACTGTAAAACACTCCGCCAAGGGCTACCCCGCATCACAAAAGTGTTATAGGCTCATCGTAGACTGTATCACAAGACGGGGCACTGTAAGAGAGTATGTCAACACTGCCTAAGCCAATGCTAGCACAATCGACAAATCCCGCTGCTGAGCTGCCTGTGCGCAGAGTACTGATCGCCGAAGATAATCCCGACCTGCGCAGCATCTTCAGGTCTATCTTTGTCCATCACAAGTTCGAGGTTGCGCTGGCTGAGAACGGCATAGAGGCACTCGAGCGTTTGGCAGAAAATTGCCCTGATGTGCTCGTGCTGGATATCAACATGCCATATCTGAACGGCTTGGGAGTGCTCTCCCACATCCGCCAAACGCCCGCCTTGCAGAGGCTCAAGGTGATTGTGGTCACGGGCAACGCAGTAGCAGTCGATCATCCCGATGCACAGCAAGCCGATCTGCTGCTAGTCAAACCGATCAACATTAATGAGCTGATCGTGATGGCGCAGCGTCTCATTGCATCGTTCTGAGACGCTTGCGTGGATTTAGAAATTCGAGCGTGCGTAGGGTGGCGCGATAAGCGTCGTTATACAGCTGCTGCCTGTTCTAGGCATGTACAAAGCACCTCAGTGCCCTGCCCAGGCGCACTAAACCGGCTGGCTCATTCACTCCTGGCCGCAGGTTTGGCTTTTGTCGCACAGCTTGCAGACTGCTATCCAGCAGTGCCTGCAGGCTGTGTGTCGTGCGTTCACACCACTACATACTCGACAATACAGCGTGTGGCACAGTCGGCTGCCCTCATCGAGTCAGCTGCTTTTTTCGACCCGACATAGGTGAACAGCTCATCCAGCTCGATGGTCTGCGCCTGCTCGGGCAGCGGTTGAAGCCGTTCTTGGCCCGGTGGATGTTGAATCTGTTATAATCAGGCAGCGATCGACATTGGACACAAGAAAACATGGCAAAGCGAAGCACCTCTAAAGCGCCAGCCAGCACACAAAGCGCGCTTGTGCCTACCGAGCCATCTGCACCTGCTGCCATTTCGATCGATCCTGATCCTGAGGCAGCTTTTCTGCTGCACACAGAATACGATCTGGTGAAGGGTAAGGCGCGCAGTCATCTTGCGCTGCATCGGCACTTCTACATTGCGCTGGCGGCGGTCGGTGTGTGTCTGCTCCTGATTTGGCTGGCAATCCGCCAAGCTGAAGAAAACGCCCTACTAGAGGCCCGGAGCGGTCGGGCGCCGGCTGAAGTAATTGGGCGGCGCGTTGAGGAGGGCGGGCGCGCCGTGCAGCGGCGCTGGTTCATCACTTACCAGTTCAGCCTGCCTGATGGACGGACTTTCACTCGCGAAATCAGCGTGGATGCGGCTGAATACGACTTTTACTTTGTCGGCAGCCGCCTGGTCGTGAAGTTCTCGCCCGAGCAGCCTGAAATGAGCACCTTGCTCGATCGGCGCCTTGAAGCTGTCGAGAGTGAGCTGCTGTGGCTGATGGTGACCGTGCCGCCCATCCTGAGCTTGCCTGTATTGTTGTGGGCACTAGGGCAAAACATCCTGCTGACGCAGTATGAGCGGCGCGGTGTGATCGTGCGCGGCGAAGTTGTGGAATGCAGCGGCGAAGAGCGCGGCTCACACTATTACGTGAAGCTGCGCTACCAATTCATCCTGCCCGACCTGAAAATTCGGCGCGGCACAGCCCATCTCATGCGCGATAACCTGCGCGGCGCCAAACTGCCCGAAAAGGGGACTCAAGTCGCGGTGCTATACCTGAATGACTGGTTCTACCGCCTACTCTAGCTTTCAGCCATCGCCTTGATGTTGGCCAGCGATTGTTTAGCGTTGCTCAAGTTCACCTGATGCACGGCTGGCTCTGCCAGCTTGCCCAGCACGCCGCCGCTCATGCTGTAGTCCATCGTCATGCTCAGCGTGACCGCGCCGCCTGTCTCGGCAATCGCCCAGTGCTGCGTGCCATTCACAACACCTTCCAGCGTGTAGTGGATGCTGCTGTTCGGCTGCATAGCTTGAACTGTTTGCGTTGCTTTTAGCTCGATGCCCATCACTTTGTAGCTACCTGAGATGGTCGAGCCGACTGCCGGAAAATCGGGCGATGCTTCGATGCTATCGATGCCCGCGAACCATTTCAGGATCAGATCGGGCGTAGTGAGCAAGGCCCAAACGGCGGCAGGCGCGGCATTGATCGTGATGCTCTCGCTGATATGCTGCATAAAAATACCCCTCCTGATCTATCTGTGAGGCGCACAAATCCTAATCTAACATAATTTGAGCAATGGCTCAACGACTACCGCTATCGGCTGCTTGACGGTACACTCGGCAGCGTGACGGACCCAAAAACACTCTCATCAACCGACGCTGCAGCGCGCGTGACGCGCAATGTGGTGGCTACTGCCCTTGCTACGCTCTTGGCGCGCAGCTTCCAGTTCGGCTGGGCGATCTTGCTGGCGGCGCTGCTTGGCGCCGAGCAATACGGTGTATGGGGCACCATCGGCGCCATCCTGGCGACGGCGGCGGCGCTGCCTGAATTCGGCATGGGCTTGATCGTGCTGCGCGATGTGGCGCGTCATCCAAGCCAAGCAGGGCGCTACCTGACGGCGACGCTGGCTGTGCAGCCGCTTCTCGCCATCGCAACGCATCTCGCGCTGATCGCGTTAAGTCTAGCGCTTCCCTATGATACAGCCTTCCGCTTGCTCCTGGCGCTGGCGGCGATCAGCTTGACGGTAGATACCTTCGGCAACATCGGTTACAACCAACTTCTGGCAGCCGAGCGCATGGTCACGACGAGCGTTGTGATGGTCATCCACATCAGCCTGCAGATCGGTTTCGCTCTTGTGGCATTACTGAGCGGCGGCGGCTTGGTCGGCGTGTATCTCGCCACAATCAGCGCAGGCATTTTGCGCGCAGCGATGCACGGCATGGCACTGCGGCGTGTTGGCGTCGTGCCGCGCCTGCCCCTAGAGCGCCTGCTCGTACGGCGGTTGTTCAGCGAGGGCTGGCCTATTGCGCTCAGCTCGTTTCTGGCCTATGCCTATCAGCACATCGACAAAGTGCTGGTCTTCACGTTTTTGGGCGAGCGGGCCGCCGGCTATCTGACAGCGGCATTCATCATTGTGAGCGGCGTGATCGAGCTGCTGAATGTGACGGTCTTCACAGCGCTCTTCCCGCTGATGGCGCGTATGGCGAAGGAGTCACCTTCGGCATTGCGGCAGGCTGTGGATCAGTTCGCCTTCCTCACTTTGGTGATCAGCCTACCTGCAGCGATCGGGATCGCGGCTTTTTCGAGCAGCTTGGCAGCACTCTTCTTCCCAAGCTTCAGCGGTACAGCGAGTGTGCTGGAAATCTTGATCTGGCACAGCCTGCTGGCGATGACTGGCAATGCCTATGCGCAGATGCTCTTGGTGCAGGGTCGGCAGCGGCTGCTGCTGATGGTACGCGCGCTCGGCTTGACAGTCAATTTGGCAGCGAATGTGATCTTGCTGCCGTCTTTGGGCGTGATCGGGGCAGGCGTCGCGATTTTTCTGGCGCACGGCGCGATGTTGGTTGCATTTATGTGCGCACGCGCCATGCAGCAGGCTGAGTGGCGCGCCCTGCTCAGTCGGACGTTGCGCACCCTGCTGGCGGGCGCGCTAATGGGTGCAGTCGCCTTCGCGCTGCGCAGCTGGCAGCCGATCGGGGCGGCACTGCTCAGCGTAGGCGCATATGGCGGCGCGTTGATCGGCTTGCAGGCGCTGGATGCAGCCCATTGGGCGCTGATTCGCCAAATCGTGAGCGCGCTGCCGGTCTTGGGCAGGCTGGCGCGTCTATGGCAACCAGTCAGCGAGCCTTGAGGCGCTGCATCAGCCACGTCGGCAGCAGCAGGATGGCTAATAGACCAGCGGCGAGTTTGCCGTAGACGAGCCTGGTGTACACCACAAGATCGCGCAGATACATCCAGAGCGATCGAGGGCTGACTTGTTTGGCGCTGGCGCCCTCGTAGTGCAAGAGACCGTCGCTGGGCAGGTACAGCGTGCGCAAACCAAGCGCCTGCACGCGGCGCGAGAAGTAGTCATCGCTGAAGTACATCTTCAGGCGCGCCTCAAAATAGCCGGCTGCCTGCCAGACGTCCCGATGGGCGATGATGGCGCTGCCGGGCAGCACGTCGATCGGGCGCGCCGTGCGCCGATCCCAATCGGCGTACCACAGCCAATCCTGCAGCGCCCGCCAGGCGCGCGGCAGCAGCCAACGGTAGAGTTTGCCCACGAAAGTGTAGTTCAGCACCAGGTAGCCGAATGAGGTGAAGCGCGAGCCGTTGCGCTGCAAGCGTCCATCAGGGTAGTACATGCTCGTGGTGGCGGCGCCGATGCTGGGATCGGCCTGCAGGGCGTCTAGCAGCTGCTGAAGCGCCCTGCCGCGCACTTGCATGTCAGGATTCAGCACTAGCACATACGCACTCTGCGCCAGCTGGATGCCCTGTGTGTACGCCGCAGAAAAGTAACGATTCTCGGCGTTTTGCACAAAACACACCTGCGGAAAGCGTGTCATCACTGCCTGCGCGCAGCCATCGTCAGAGGCGTTATCTATCACGATGCATTCGAGATATAAATCCCCTGCCCCAGCATAGATTGACGCCAGCAGCTCCAGGAGCAAGTCCCGTGTTTTGTAGTTGACGATGACAATGCTAAGCGCAGGCAGTGATGTTGGCAAGCCGAGCCTCACAAAGAGACGAGCCGACGAGCTGCGACTCGTCCGTCAATGCCTAGGCGAGTTCCATGCCGGCACTGGCACCCGCATTGGCCGAGTCTGCGCCCCGCATGCGCGTCTCGATGTAGTTGACCGCCTCACCGACCGTCGTGATCTTTTGAGCTTCCTCATCAGAGATATCGCCGCCGAACTCTTCCTCGATCTTCATGATCAGCTCAACCAGGTCGAGCGAGTCGGCTTCGAGGTCTTCGCGGAAGCGCGCATCAAGCGTCACGCGCTCTGGTTCTACATCGAGCAGCTCCACAATGATATCGCGCACACGCTCTTCTGTCGTAGCCATCAGGCATTCCTCCACAGGATGTCAGATCAAGTCTGCAAAAGTAAGTGCGCCAGCCATTATAGCTTGCACATACGGCTTGCGAAAGAGACAACACCATCCGCCGCCAAAAGATTTGGCAGGTCGGACTGTGCGCCGATTTTTATAGCCTGATAGCGAGTTTTTTGCAGTTTGTGAGTGTGTGCCGCCTAAACTGGCTGTATGATTGAGAAGAATGCAGTGAGAGAAACAGCAGATGGAGTACTTTTATGCGGAAGTTTATCTATCTCGTGGCGATTCTAGCGGCCATCGCTGGGAGCTTTGCAGCGCTGCCGGATGCCTCAGCGCAGGGCGCCCCCAGCGAGGCAGCTCTAGATCGCGTCTTTGCGGATATCAGTGTGCGCATCGGGCGTACAGTCTCACGGGCGCGCTTCGACGGCGTCTGGACGTACGAGCAAATTGTGGTGAGCGACGATAATTTAGGCTGCCCGAACGGTCAGCGCAGCGCGCCCGGACAGACGCGAGCATGGATTGTCCGTGTGACTGTCAACAGCTTCGGGAGTTATGAGTATCGCATCTCGAACGACAGCACGCTGGTCTTCTTTTGCACAGGCGTTGGCGTAGGCGCAAGTCTGCCACCCACAGCGGCGGCGCCTGCCGAGCCCGTCAGCGGCCGCCTGCCGATTCCGCCGCCCATCGGCATCGTCGAGAGCCCGGCCACCCTCCCCGCGCCGGTCATGGCTTTCATTGGGTACGATGGCAACGTCTATGTGACGAGCATCGGCAGTGCAGCCGGCTATGCGCCGCTCACGGGCGATGCTGCCGGTGTAATCGCGGAGGACGGCAGCCGAGTGACTCAGAGGGGTTACACAAGTCTGCGCTGGTCGCCCGATGGCAGCCGCCTGGCTTTCCTCGAAACATCCTCGCAGACATTGTTTGTGGTCGCCAGCGGCGGGCGCCCTGTGCCGATCGCTAGCAACGTGTCACCACAATTCCCGCCGGCTTGGTCGCCTGATGGTAATTTCATCGCCTACGTCACGACTGATAGCCGACCTGCTGCCGATCCTAGCGACTATATCTACACAGTCGGGCTTGTGCCAGCTATGGGCGGCCCAGCAGGCGTGGTCGGGCAGATTCAACTTCGCGCGATTTGCGGTGGCGGTGGCTTTGGGCCGTCTCTGCTGAACTATCTGAGTGAGACTAGCATCGGCCGCAGCCCAATTCTCTTCCGCTGGGTTCCCAACGGCTTCCTGCACAGCATGAGCTGCGATGGAACAGGCCTAGCCCTGACCGGCTTGGATGGGACGCGCTACTGGGCGTTGCCGAACTTGTTCAGTGTGCAGCTGTGGTACGATGGGACACGCGCCGTTGCCCTAGAGCGCAGCCTGGACTTCCGTCGCGGCAACACGCTAGTGCTGGTCGACACTCAAACAGCCTTGGTAACGCCGATCGGTGGCGCTATTGCTGGCGAGCAGGTAGGTTGGGGTGGCGATGGCAGCACGATCTTCGTAGCCAGGCGCGAGCTGATTCAGAAGGTGTCCGTTATGAGCAGTGCGCCCTTTGCACCGTCATTTTTCGCGCTGGATGGCGACAGCTATCGCTTGCGCCTCTTTGCCGTCCCCCTCACAGGCGGTGAGGCGCAGCTCGTCTACGAGAGCGAGGGCTACGCTATCGCGAACATCACTTCAACGCCCATTAACGCCCTGACGGCCTTCAGCATCATCGAATCTGAGATAGCGCTGATCGGGCGGCTGAACGCCAACGATACCTATCAAAATGTGCTGAGTGCGGCGCCGCGCATCAAGATCGGCATTATGAGATTGCCGCTTGGCACTCCCGGCTATCCTTACGTGATCGGTGCCGATGGGAGTGGCGCAGTCTTCAGCTCGGCGCCGTTGTTCGCGGCTGTGCCAACCCGCGTGATCACAGCTGTCATGCCGCCGGTCGGCCTACCGACGGTACCACCTGTCATTGTGCCGACGGTGCCGGGTCCTGCTGGGCCGACAGCGGTGCCCGCCTTGCGCGCAACCGATGGTGAGAATCCGCTTGGCTTGGTCGTTGGTGGGCGCGCCGTCGTAACGCCTGGCGATCCCGTCATTGTGCGCAACACGCCGCAGTACCTGCGCGACCGCAGCAACGCGATCGGCATTCTGCGCCCGAACGAGGTTGTGCGCGTCCTGGTCGGGCCGATTTTCGCTGATAATTTGCGCTGGTGGCAGGTACAACGCGAGATCGGCGGTCTGACGGGCTGGGTCGTCGATCAGTACATCGACGCTAACGGCAGGGTAGAGACTAACATTCAGCCACTCCGCTAGTCTGAGCCGCTGCTGATGCGCCTCAAGGCATCTTGAGGCGCATTTTTTTGTGTCATTTGTGCAATCTGCTAAACTTTTCACTCAAAGTCTTGACAGGATAATCAGCCTTAGCTAAACTTGTGTTGTATCTCAAAAGGCATTAGTTAAACCAACAGCCTATGGTATCCGTTCAACGCCTCAACCCGCGCTTCGCCTTGTGTCTGCCCATGTGTTCGTGTGCGGCGCTGTGTCGTCGTGCGGAAGTCGGGGCTTGGAACGCCTAATGCCTTGTTGTGCGCTGTGCCAAACCTGCCCCGACCCAGTTCGGGGCTTTTTGTTGCCCAGCGCGCGCCACAGAAAGGAGACTGCCTATGGACTCATGGTGTTGTAGCCTGAGCGGCTACATAGCGGTTTAGTCGGTTCGCTCGATACGTTCTGTTCGGCTTGTCTAGAAACCTAACATCCAGTGAGGGGAGAATCCTATGACCATCCGTCGTCTTGTGACACTTTGGGCAGTCGCAGTGCTGATTGCGGGCGGCTTTGCTGCGCCGTCGTTGCGGGCACGCGCCGACCTACCTGAGAGCGCAGTCGTCAGCACAGAGTGGCTAGCCGCGCGCCTAGACGATCCGAAGGTGCGCGTGGTAGAAGTCAGTGTCGTGCCGGGCGTCTACGAGCGCGGGCACATCCCTGGCGCTGTGAACTTCGTATGGCACACTGACCTGGTCGATCCAGTCATCCGCGATATTGCCTCACCTGAGGCCTTCCAGAAGCTCGTGCGCGCCGCCGGTATCAACGATGACACGACCGTCGTGCTGTACGGGGATAACAACAACTGGTTTGCAGCTTGGGGCGCGTGGATTTTCACAATCTACGGGCATGAGGACGTGCGCCTGTTGGATGGCGGACGCGCCAAGTGGGAACGTGAGAATCGTCCGCTGAGCGTACGGCAGCCTAGCCATCCTGAGGGCAACTTCACGGCTAAGCCCGCCCGTCGCGAGATCCGCGCCTTCCTGCCCGATGTGCTGGCAGTAGTCAAGGGCGAGGCTGAGGGCGTGATCGTGGATATCCGCTCACCAGCTGAGTACGAAGGGCGCATCTTCGCCCCCGAGGGCTTCCAGGAGCTAGCCATTCGCGCCGGTCACATTCCGACGGCAGTGAATGTGCCGTGGGGGCGCGCCGTGAACGAGGATGGCACTTTCAAATCGGTTGAGGAGCTGCGCCAGCTGTATGCTTCGGTCGGCGTGGATGGGAGCAAGAAGGTCTACGTCTATTGCCGCATTGGCGAGCGCTCCAGCCACACCTGGTTCGTCCTGAGCAAGATTTTGGGCTACGATGTGGCACAGTATGACGGCTCTTGGACGGAGTGGGGTAATGCAGTCGGCGTGCCGATTGAGAATCCCGCTGGTACGGTCTGGGGCAGACAGTAAGCCTGTATGGCTGAGACCACGCTCGGAGGCGGCGCGAAGGCCGCCTCCACGTCATCACTGAACAATGCAAGGGTGGCGGCGGCTGTGCGAGTCGGCTTAGCATGGCTGATCTTGGGCGCGCTGGTGGCGCTCGCCTTCAGCCTGCACGAGACGCCTAATCGCGGTGCAGCTGCCTCGTTCTCACTGCTGATCGGGGTCGCGCTCGGTGTCATCTTCCAGCGCGGACGCTTCTGCTTCTTCTGCATCTTCCGCGATTTTATCGAGAATCGGAACAGCTCCGGCTTGTTCGCCGTGCTGAGTGCGCTGGCGGTCGGCGGGATTGGCTATGCGATCGTCTTCGGCGCCTTCATGCCGAATCCGAGCGGGCAAGGCTTGCCGCCCGATGCACACATCGGGCCTGTGAGCTGGGTGCTGGTGGCAGGTGGCCTCGCCTTCGGGATCGGTATGGCGCTCTCGGGTGCGTGCATCAGTGGGCACCTCTACCGCTTGGGCGAGGGCTATACGCGCGCGCCGTTGGCGCTGTTTGGCGCCATGATCGGCTTTGGCGGCGGCTTCTTGACATGGCACGCGCTCTATGTCGAGGCGATCTCGGTAGCGCCTGTGGCGTGGCTGCCCAAGACGCTTGGCTACGGCGGCAGCCTGGCCCTGCACCTAGCCGCGCTGAGCCTGATCGCCGCCCTGCTGTTGCGTTACCTGCCAGAGCTGCCACCTCAGGCGGGCGGCAAGCTGACTTGGGAGCGTCTCTACCAGGCCGTATTCGTCACGCGCTGGAATCCGCTGGTGACAGGCGCGCTAGTCGGCTTGATCGGAGTATTCGCCTACTTCCGCGTCTCACCGCTCGGCGTGACCTCGCAGCTGGGCAGCTTGACGCGCACAGTGCTCAACAACGCGGGCTGGCTGTCTGATCGGCTGATCGGTTTGGATGGCTTCGCCGGCTGCGCCACGCGTGTGGTAGATACTATCACCAACAACGGCTTCTTGATCGGCGGCTTGGCAGCGGGCTCGCTGGCGATCGGGCTCTTCACCAACCGCTTCCAGCTCTCGCGCCTGACGCTGCGCGGCACACTGACAGCGCTCTTGGGCGGAGTCCTGATGGGCTGGGGCGCGATGGTCTCGCTAGGCTGCACCATCGGGACGCTGCTCTCGGGTATCTCGGCGTTTGCCATCTCCGGCTGGCTCTTCGGCGCAGCAGTCTTTGCGGGGGTATGGTTGGGCATCAAGCTGCGCCTGCACACGTAAAAAAGGGCGGCTGCACGCCGCCCAACGCGCGCTCATTCGATTGGCTTCTCAGGATCGTTGCCCCAATCCTTCCAGGAGCCATCGTAGACGGCGGCGTCCGTCTGAATGCCTGCCACGCGCAAGGCCAGCAGCCCAAAACTGGCAGAGACGCCCGCATTACAATAGAAAACTACCTCTTCGGTCTCATCTGTGATGCCTAGCGCAGCGAATTTCTCGCGCAGCGCGTCAGGCGGCAGCAGGGCACCATCCTCGCCCAGCAGATCGCGGCGCGGCTGATTGAGCGCGCCTGGGATGTGCCCCTTGCGCAGGGCGCGCGATGCCTCGCCCCGAAATTCCTCCGGACTGCGCATATCCAGCAGGCGTGTGGGCGTGCCAAGCGCCGCCAGCACCTGTGCGCCATCGCGATACCAGGCCGGGTTGCGGCGCGGCGTAAAGACCGCTGGCGCAAGATCAGGTAGCTCAGCCGAGACGGGGCGCCCTTCCGCGAGCCACTTCTGCCAGCCGCCATCCAACACTGCAACTTGTGCATGTCCGTAGTAGTTGAGCGCCCACCACAAACGCGCTGCGAACATGCCGCCCGCATCGTCATAGGCGACCACAAAAGTGTCCTCGCCGATGCTGGCTCGGCCCATAGCGGCGGCGAAGCGCTCCGGCGGCGCGATCTGGGCGTGGCGCGGATCAGCAGGGTCGGTGATCTCGTGCACCCAGTCTATGAAGACGGCATTCGGGATGTGGCTGACTAAGTAATCAGCGTAGTGATTGAAGTAGTGCGGCGGTGGCTCTGTGGCCGGCAAGACGTGCCCGCGTATGTCCACCACACGCAGCTTTGCATCCGCTAAATGTTCTGCCAGCCATGCTGTGCTGACGATCTCTCCAGGCATGCCGACAACCTCACTTCGCTAGGCTGATACACCTTTGAAACAATTATAAAAGATGATCAAGTTTACACTGAGCGTGTTAAATCTCAACGATTTTTACGGAGTATATAATGAGCTACCCATACCGTTACGCACCAGGTGCCGAAGTGCTCGGGCAAGCTGCCAGCGCGATCTTTAATCACATGCTGGGCGATGAAGTGCTGGAGTCGCTGCGCAAGCATGGCGTAGATCAGCTCAAGCCTGATGAATGGTACCCCGTCGACCGTTTCATCGAAGTCTTCGCCGATTGGTTCAGGAATCCTGAGAACACTTCAAATCAACTAGTCAGTGTGGGCATGGCGATCATCGATAACGCCCCATGGCCGTCAGAGATGGAAAGTGCGCCACTGGTGCAAAAGCTGATGCTGATCGGCGCTCTGCACGATATCAATCATCGCGGCAGCGGCGATCCAGGCCGCTACGTGATTGAACAGGTCGGCGAGAAGCACCTGAAGTATACTACTAACACGCCCTACCCCGACGACATGATCTACGGCTACATCTACGGCGTGGCCAAGCGCTTCCTGCCGCGTGGCACACACTTCACTGTTAGGTACGATCCAAATATCCCGCGCCAGCACGAGGGCGGCACGCACACTGTCTACCACCTGGAGTGGGATTAACGCGCTAGGAAGGCGATCAGATCGCGGTTGAAGGCGTCAGCAAGCTCTTCCATCGGCTGATGCCCGACGCCTTCATAGCTCACTAACTGCGCCCCTGAGAGCCGCGCCGCTAGTTCGCGCCCGACGGCAAAAGGCGTGACTGTATCCGCCTGGCCCCAGATGAGCAGCGTGCGCGGCCCGAACTGAGCTAGCTCCTCCACTTGCTCGTCGTTCAGCTGATTGGCGGCTGAATCGCGCACCAAGCCGATCAAGCCCACATCCCATCCCGCCACCTGAAACGGTCGCCAATAGCCTGCAAGATCAGCCGCCGTCAGCCAGTCTTTCTTGATGTAAAATGCCTCGACCGCCCCAGCTAGACGCTCTTCGGTCAGCAGCGCGCCCAGCAAGACCCGCGCCCAGCGATTGATCGGCGGAAAGGCGACCAGCCCGCTTAAGAAGGGGGGCGGCCCGCCCGGCCCGATGATCGCACCAGCTACGATCACCAATTTGTCGACGCGCTCAGGGTGGCGTAAGGCGAAGTGCGCTAGGACGTTGCCACCTGCGCTATGCCCTACGATGGTCGCGCGCTCGATCTGCAGCGCATCCAGCAGCGCAGCCGTGAGATCAGCACCGGCGGCGTGCGAAAAGTCCAGCCTCTCGCGCTTATCGCTCAGACCTGCGCCGAAGCGGTCGAAGGCGATAGCGCGGTAGCCCGCCGCTGCCACCGCCTCAAGGTTCTTGCGCCAGGTGAAGGTGCTGCCGAACAAGCCGTGCAAGAAGACGACGGCGGGCGCGTCAGCCTCGCCATAGGCGACGTAATAGACCTCGCCACCGTTCAGCGTGATGAAGACCCCGTTGGGATCGGCGAGTGAGCGCGGATCGGCATTTGCAGCCGTCACGGGTAGGAAAAACGGGATGATCAGCAAGGCGATCAGGACGATCAGCAGGATGAGCAGCCAACCCGGCAGACGTCTTTTACGTTGTGTATTCATACCCCACCTAAAGCCAATTGAGCAGTGCCCGCAAGATGCCAACTCCAATGCCGAGCGTCACCAAGAGCAAGGGCGACCATTTCAGGCGCTCCAGCGCGAAGAAGGCAGCGATTGCCATGCCCAGCGAGAGCCAATCTAGACTGCGCTCGGCGCCCACGAACGTGCTCCACGCTAAGTTCAGGAAGGTCGCCGCGAGCAGCGCAATCACGCCCGCGTTCACGCCCTTCAAAAAGTCGCTGATGAACGCGTAGCGAGCTAGCAGCGGCATCAGCCTGCCGAGCGCCAGCACAATCAGGAAGGCGGGCAGAAAAACGCCCACCGAAGCTGCCAGCGCGCTCGGCACGCCCGCCCACAGGTCGCTCACATCGGCGCCCATGATATAGCCCGCCGCTGCTGCTGTGCTCAAGACCGGGCCTGGCGTCGTCTGACCGATAGCGAAGGCATCCACCAACTGGCGCGGCGTCAGCCAGCCGGTTTCGGCTATGAAGGCGCGCTCCATATAGGCAATTAGCACATAACCAGAGCCAAAGAGTGTGCCGCCAATGATCAAAAAGCGTATAAACACATCGGCCAGACTAGGCTTGAGCGTCTCTGCTAGCTGATTGACGATCCCGAACAGCGGCACAGCTAAGAGCATGAACGCCCCTTGAAAGCGCAGCCGCCATAACATGTAGAACGCCCCTGTGCTCAGCAGCATGAGCAGCTCAGGCAAGTTCAGCGGCGCAATGCCCAACAGCTGCACCAGTGGCAAAACCGTGAACAAAGCTACCAACAGCGCTGCAGCAGCCAGCGCGCGTATGGCTGGGCTGTCGAGCGCTTTGCGCGCAAGGTTGTAGGCCGCGCTCAAGATTAGCACGAGCACCACCGGCTGCACGCCCAATAAAATGCCCTGCACTGCTGGCAACCTACCCGCAGCAACGTATATAACGCCTAATCCCAGCGAGAGCAGCACCGCAGGCGCGATGAAGGCAAGGCCACCCAATACACAACCCCAGAAGCCACCCGCCACTAAGCCGATGTGAAAGGCCATCTCAGTTGAGTTCGGGCCGGGCACCAGGTTGATGGCAGCCAGCAGGCTGAGGAAGTGCTCACGGCTGAGCCAAGCGCGCCGCGCCACCAACTCACGCTCCATCAGCGCGATGTGCGCCGCAGGCCCACCAAAACCGATCACGCCGAACAGCAGAAAGGTACGGAAAATCTCTGCCAGAGGCACGCGCTTTGCCACACAGCCGCTTAGCTCAGGAGTTTGCATAAACTCCTCCGAGTACCAGGCCACAGCGCGTCCGCGGCAAGTCTATTCACCTGGCTCGGCCCGCCCAGCCTTGCGGCGCAGGTTGCGCGCTAGCGACTCCAGCTCCTGAAAATATTCCGTCTCAGTGATCTCGCGGACGGCTTGCTCGCGCTTGCGCTCATCGATCTGAATGCGCAACTCCAGCACTTCCTGCTCAGCGCGCGCCAGCTCTGCCTTCACCTGCGAGAAGCGCTTGGCGTTATCTATGGCGATGGCAGCCTGCCCAGCGAAAGCATTCAGCACGGGCACGATCTCTTGGGTGAAGACGCCCTGCGCAATCGGGTTATCGGCGTACAGCACGCCGACGACCTTGCTCTGCAGGATGAGCGGGATGGCTATGATAGAGCGCAAATTATTGACCGAGACGCTCTGCAGCCCTTGAAAGCGCGGATCGCTCTGGGCGTTGCTGGTGATGATCGGCTCAGCCTGATCGATGGCGGCGTGCGCAATGCTGCGGCTGAAGATCACGTCTTCTTCGGGCAACGAGCGCCGCCCGCGATTGCGCGAGGTGCGGATGACGAACGAATCGGTCTCCTCATCCAGCAGCATCAAGTAGCCGCGCTCGGCGTTAGTCAGATGGATGACGGTATCCATCACCTCTTCAAGCACCTGCTCGGGCTCCAGAGAGGAAGTAATCAGAGCCGAGATGCGCAGAAGTTCTTCGAGCTGGTGAATGCGCGCCCCGTCTTGGGCGCTAGTCCGGCTAATGATCTGGATATCGCGGCGCATTTCGCGCACAAGTGAGAGCATCTCCGGCGAAAGCTGTACGTTGTAAGCTGTCTTCAGCCAGCGCGAGAGCTGATCGATCAGCTCATCTATGCGGCCGATGGTGACATTCAGCCTGTTGATGGCCACCTGGAGTTCACTAGCATCGCTGCTCATGGCTTGCTTCGCCTCTCACGACCTTCACTGCCTCTATACTACATCAGCCTCGCCCATCGCCCAACTTTTCAGCCTCAAGCGAGCTATACCCAGCGCGGCAAGCCGCCAACAAGCGCAGCAACGCCCACAAAGACGAGCGCGAAGGAAGCGATCACTGCGATGAGGTGCGTCCGGGCTTGAGCTGGTGCCGCCTGCCGACGCGCCCGCGCCGTCAGGCCGTGCAAGATAGCTAGCGCCGCCAGCCCCGAGATGAGATGCAGCCACAAGCCGTCATAGATCGCATCCTGCGAGAGACGCTCAAGGAAGTGTAGAATGCCGAACAGCACCTGCATATCCATGCCGATGGTGAAGGCGAGCATCGAAAAGCGCGTCAGGCGCGAGTTATCTGTCCCTCTCACGACGCGGATCAGCGCCCAAGCAAAGGCAACCAGTGCTGTCAAGATGACGACCCAGCGCCAGCCCGAATGCGCAAGGCCGAGAAACGTCCTCATCATGTATTCACTGGCCATTCTCAACCTCCTTGTGAACTTAGAATAGCTTACCGGCGCGCATCAGCACATTTTGGGCGGCCTTGATCATCGGCATATCTACCATCTTGCCCTCATGGGCAAACACGCCAATGCCAACGGCTTGATTGGCCTTGTAAGCGGCTAGCAAGCGCTCGGCTGCAGCGATCTCCGACTCGCTGGGCGTGAAGGCGGCCTGGATGATCGGCACTTGCTTGGGATGGATCGCCAATTTGCCCGTGAAGCCAAGCTGACGTGCAAAAGCAGCATCAGCCTGCAAACCGTCCATATCTTCAAGGTCGGTGAAGAGCGTGTCGATCGCCTGCAGCTGTGCCGCTGCTGCGTGCATCACAACGGCTGAGCGCGCATAAAGCACCTCTGTGCCGCCGCGTGTGCGCTGAGCCCCAATGCTGCTAGTGTAGTCCTCAGCGCCGAAGATCAGGGCACTCAGGCGTGGCGTGCTGGCAGCGATTTCGCGCAGTGCCACCATGCCGCGCGCCGTCTCGATGATGGCGAGCAGCGTAAACTTGCCTTGCGGCAAGCCTGCCTCACGCTCAAAGGTGGCTAGGCGCGCGCTCAGAGCGCTTAGCGAGATAGTATCTTCCGCCTTTGGGATGACGAAGCCATCGGGGCTGGCCGGCAGCACAGCGCGCAAATCGGCTTCAGCCTCAGCCGTGTTGAGCGGGTTCAGGCGCACGAGGCGCTCAGTTCGTCCAAAGGTGAGGCTTTGCAGCGCCTGCGCTGCCGTTTGGCGTGCAGCGTTCTTGCGATCAGGCGCCACGCTGTCCTCTAAGTCCATGACGATGCAATCCACACCCAGTGCAGCTGCCTTGCTGATCTTGTGCAAGTCGTCGGCAGGCATGAAAAGTAAAGCGCGGCGCGGATTATAGCTCATGATGGCTCCTCCTGTAGGCGGCGTAAAAACAGGGCAGTGCGCTCTAGCTCAATGACGACTTCACCATGCTGGTTGCGCCCGATGTGCTTCAAGCGCACAACGCCGCACTCTGGGCGCGAACGGGATGGGCGTGCCTCGAGCACTTCACTCTCGGCGTAGAGTGTATCGCCGTGAAAGACCGGACGTGGATGCACGACGCGCTCGTAGCCCAAGTTGGCCACGATAGTGCCTTCTGTCAGCTCGCCGACCGTCAAGCCGACCACTAAGCCAAGCGTGAACAAGCCGTTCACGATGCGCCGACCGAACTCTGTGCCTGCTGCGAAATCTTCGTTGATGTGCAGCGGTTGGGTGTTGAGCGTCAGCGCACAGAAGAGGATGTTATCCATTTCGGTGACGGTGCGCCCAAGCCGATGCCGAAAGCGGGCACCGACGGGCAATTCCTCAAAATATTTACCGCCCATAGCTGCTCCTTTTTGCGCCTAGCATAGCGCTACACCTCGAGCTCGGCAAGCTGTTCTGGACTCATTTACGGCCTTCAGAACGTCTCTCAGCTTTCCGATACACTTTTGAGAGACAGATCGTGATAGCGGAATAACACATTTTGCAGTAGAGTATAGAGCCGCAAATGGAGAAGTTCTCGTAGAGAGAGGAAACCATGCGATTCTTCCGTCTAAGTCTGATAATCGCTATTATGGCGTTGTTGGTCTCGACGCTCTTCGGCATTTCCCTGAGCGTGCAGGCTGATAGCACTGTAACAACGTCCTACGGTCTATTTCAAGGCGATCCGACAGCCACACCAGAGCCAACGCCAGTACGCTGCCGTGGCACGCAGGTCTCGCGCTTGCTTCCAGATGATGTAGCGCGCATCAGCAGCGATCTGGTCGCTATCAAGCGAGAGCCACGTCGTAGTGCCGCCAATCTGGACCTGATGCGCACTGGTGATACCATTATCATCCTCGAGGGCCCGCTGTGCGCTGAGAACTTGGCTTGGTACAAGGTGCTGTGGACGGTCAAGAACCTGGAGGGTTGGGCGGCTGAAGGCGATCCCCGCGAGTACTGGATGGAAAAGCAGGTGCTGGATGAAACCGCTGACGAGGGCCCGATCCAGTGTCGTGGCACACAGGTTTCGCGCCTGCAGCCCGGCGACGTAGGGCGCATCAGCAGCGACCTGACCGCCATCAAGCGCAGCCCGCGCCGTGCCTCCACCAACCTAGACTTGATGCGCACAGGCGATGAAGTGGTCATCTTGGAAGGCCCGCTCTGCGCTGATAACCTGGCCTGGTACAAGCTGCTGTGGACGAAAAAGAATCTAGAAGGCTGGGCGGCTGAAGGCGATGCCCGCGAATATTGGATTGAGCCGATCGTCGCCGCAGATAGTCAAGCACCAGAACAGGTTAACTGCCGCGGCACGCAGCCCTCACGCCTGAAGCCCAATGATCAGGCCCGCGTGATTAGCGATTTGGTTGCACTGAAGCGCAGCCCAGCGCGCCGCTCTGCCAACCTCGACTTGATGCGCATCGGCGATGATGTGGTGATCCTGGAAGGGCCGTTCTGCGCCGATAACCTGGCTTGGTACAAGGTGCTGTGGACGAAGAAAAACCTGGAAGGCTGGGCCGCTGAAGGCGACGCTACAGAGTACTGGTTGGAAATTCGCCGCTAGGCTGCGAAAACGGGTAGCTGGAAGCTACCCGTTTTTCATCCGCCTGAGAGGCTGCGCTATGCGAACGGTCGTTCTGGCTTGCTTGGGCGTCGCTAGCCATCGGGGTCGGGCGTACCACCCTCGCCGCCGCTGCCCGGATCGCCGCTGCCACTGCCTGGCTCGCCACTCTCACCATTGCCACCATTCCCACCGTTACCGCCCTCAAGTACGGCTACCTGCCAGCTGCTCAGCTGCAGGCGCACGGGCATAGCAGGCAGGGCTAGCCCTTCGACTGATGGCACGAAATTACGCTTCACGACTGAGCTTGCCATACGGACTCTCCTCTTGAACCCATTGCCGCTCAAAGAGGACTAAACGCGTCGGCATGCACTTTTTTGTCAAAAAAAGTTAGAGTTCATCTGCCGATGCTTTGGAAGGCACCCCAGATGATCGGGTGTAGCGTGTTTTGCGGCATCCTGAACTGGTCGCGGAAGGCTAGCTGTGCTTCCCGAAGCGCTGCCGCGCACGAGGCTCCCTTGCGCAGTGCAGTGTAAAACGGCCTAATCAGGGGCAGGGTAAACCCGTCAAAGATATTCCACAAGCTGCTGACTAGCGCGCTGGCGCCTGCATATAGAAAGGCGCGCCCCAGACCGATAGCATCATCGCCTGCGGCGCGCTTGCCACGCGCCTTTTCCAAGTGCAGCTGCCCGACATTGCACGAGTTGAGAAAGATAACTGCGCCATTCAACCGCTGCCGCAGAATTTGGGACATCTCCAGCGCCTGCCTGCCCAGCCAGATGCACGCCTCTGTTGGATAGCCTGGATCATACTCAGCGTGGGCGATCAGATGGATCACATCAGCCTCCCGCTGTGTAAAAACCGCCTCAGGCTTCACATCATCTACATGAACAGTGCTGCACTTAGGCATCACAGCGCAAATGGCGTCAGCCGTCTGTTGGGCGTAGCGGAAAGCCCGATTGGCACTCCAACGGCGGTCATCCCAGATCACAAAAGCGCTGCTGAGCGCTTTTGTCAGGCGTGGTGCGATCAAGTTAGCAGTCGGTAAGATAGTGACCACATAGTGCTCAATCAAATAGAAGGCTGAGCGCTGGGCAGTGGCGGGCATGCGCAACAGATGAAGCGGCATGTTGTGCAGATCGCCGTATGGCACGATGAACAGCTGATTGTAGCGGGGTAGCTGCTGGGCGAGAGGGGCTAGGAAGATTTGGAAGGCCTCTTCCATATGACGGGCAAAGCGATGTTGACGCTGCAACAGCTGCGCATCGGCGGCAGCGGCGGCTAACGTTGCCTCTGGCGAGGCGCTCGCGGAATAGTTAGCTAGCGTAAAGTTGACGGCATCCGTCTCGAACCTGATGCGATCGAGCAGTTGAGCGACTTCTTGAGAGTTGCAGGCGAGGCGGGCGTAGCTAGGCATTGAGCTGTGCGCGTCGAAGTAGAACAAGTTGTACTGCAGGTCGTCTTCGTAGAAAGCAATGAGCAGAGCATCCTCAGGCAGGTGTGCCTGGATTTCCTGCCAGGCCAGCACTTGACGCGGATCGCGGCCCTGTTGCACTTGCATGATGCTGTAAAGCTGCTCGGTGAGCTGTTTCAGGCGATTGCGCTGAGCGTGTGCATCTATGCCAAGCGGACGCTCGCCCATCTCAGCAGCGTAGAGCTGAGCACGCAGCTGTTCAATTTCTTTGACAACTGCCGTAGTGTAGGCATCCTGGCTGACTTGCAGGCTATCTTCGCCGACGATCAGGCTCAGAAAGGCACTGGCTTTAGAGCGTTCAATGGCATCAAAGGCGCGGCTGTAGTCCTCCTGCTGGATGTACAGCTGAACCAGATGATGGAGTGCCTCGCCTTTGTTGCTGAGGAAGCGCGCACGGAACGGGATCGCCATATCGCGTTGCATTGCCTCGATGCAGGCTGCAGCCGTTTGCAAATTATGTGCTGCACCTTCAAGCTCGCCGCAGTGGGCTTGCAGCTTGCCAAGCGTCAGATGAGCTTCATACTGAAGGGGCAGGTTATCAATAGCTGCGGCAGCTTGCACAGCCAACTCAGCGTGGTGCAGCGCAGCGGAAGGGTCGCTAACGGCGTGCGCCTGCGCTAGAAGCAGGCACGCCTCTGCACCGTGGAGCTCATCTTCTCTCAATTTTGCCTGCAAATCGGCTGCTTCGGCCTGCAAGGCCGCATACGCTTCAGCTGCCGCAGGGGCTGAGGCAGCACGGCGCAGCTGAACGGCAAGGCGCATCAGGCGCAGACGGTTACGGTTGACCTCATCTTCGGCGTTCAGTGCGTCGAGAGCTTTCTGAAAGGCCTCTAGCGCCTGATCGTACTCACCAAGCTCGGCGTAGCTGGCGCCTAGCTCCCGTTGGATATAGATGTAGTCGTGGTCTGGCCCCGCGGCGAGCGGATATTTGTGCAGGAAGTCTTGCAAGGTTTTCAGCGCCTCTTGATGGCGGTTGAGCGCACGCAGACAGGCCGCTTCGTTCTGAGCAAATTGTGCGTAGGCCTTGCGCGCCTCTGCAGGTGAGCTGTTCTGCAGCCGCATGCGGACTTTCTGCAAGCACGCTAGGGCCTCCTGAATGCGCCCGACGCGCCGCAGGCTTTCGGCAAGGTTCAAATATGAAGTGACGTACGGCTGCACGTGATCGGTCAGGCTTTCAGCTATCGCGCAGGCCTGCCGATGATAGTCAATCGACTGACTCTCTTTGCCCTGCTTTGTGTAAAAGTAGCCTATGTTGTTGTAAATCCGGATGCGGCGAATAGGGCTGACTTTATCGCTGAGGACGAGGTAGTCTTCGATCAGCCTCTCTGAACGTCGGTCGATGCGGGAGTAAACGATGAGCGTATTTCCATAGAGCATGGAGAGCAACTCATAATCCTCGCGCATCTCTAGAATCTGTTTAGCGCGGGCGAAGTTTTCCTCTAGCTGGTCGTTTTTTCCAACGTGAAAGGCCGCCCAGATGTGGGTGATGATTGTGTAAGCCCAGCCATACTCGTTTTGAGCGCGATCAAAATACTGCAAGGCGCGCTCCAAGTGACGGCAGGCAGCCTGGAAGTTGCTGCTCACATAGCTGTAGCGCACACCATAAATCAGGTGTGCGTAGCCGAAGGCTACTTCGCGGGCATGCGAAGCGTCCTTGCCAAGCAGAAAGGCAAGGACGCCTGTATGCGGGTCGGGTTTGAGGGCGACACGGAGCCCATCGCTGTGTTTTTTGAGGGCTAGCGAGAGCTGCTCGACTTCATCTGCGGAAAGCTGCGGCGCCAGCTGGCGAAGGCGCGCATACTTTTCCGAAAATGATAGGCTTTCGTCACATAGCGTTTGTTTCAGTTCATCAATCGACATCCGCTATTCCAAAGGCAAGTCGTAGAGCGCCACGACTCGCCCTGCCAGCGGCTTAAAACGCAAAGTGACCTTTGAACGCGGCACCGCTGAACACTGGAACTCGCCGTAGCGCAGCAGCGTTGTCATGATTATGTCATCGCCTTGCGAAAGCTGCAACTGCGCACCGTTCCAGCGCTCTTGTTGGCTGGGGTCAGTCGCGTCGATGGTGCCCATCAAGCGCACGCCGCGCCCCTCAGACATGATCCTGAGCATGATGGTAACGCCCTCTGCCTCTGCTTGCACCATGCGCGGCGCTGCGATCTGCTCTCCGCCGAAGTAAGCCAGCCCCTGTGCAGCAGTTGGCACAATGCGTGCTGTGTATTCGCGGCGAGGCGTTGCAATCACGATAGGCTGCACAGAATCTTCCCCAATGGCTTGCTGCATCAGCGCTCTGACCGTTTCGCGACACAGATAGCATTCATCCACATGCTCCGAGACGGCCTCGTGATGCTCATCCGAGAGCAGTTCGTTTACGTAGTCCACTAAGGTTTGGTCGCTGGGGTGAAAAGCGCGCTGCAGCTTGCGGTGGAACTTCACCAATGCCTGATAGCGGCGCTTGGAGTTTTCATCAGCATCGAGGCAATCTACCAACGTAGGGTCGGCATCGCCAATTAGAATCTCTAGCAGGTCGTCATCACTAAGTGGCAGCGAGTTTGTGCAGGTCATTTTTGCTCCTGTAGCATGAGTATACGCTTTTACTTGTACTAAAGGTGTAAGCGCGCTACTTTAGATCACATTTTCACGCAAAATATATAAACATTTTGTCAATTTTTGTGCAGGCGGCTTGACAAAGCTGCCTGCTAGGTCGTCTCAGTGTGAGATGTCGTCAGACAAATCTCTCAGGATGGGATCGGCGTACAGGGTGCGTAAGATTTCTTTTAGCTTCCGCCGGGTGTAGTTAACGGGCCTACTGATCCGCTTGGCGATCTCGTTGATAGAGCAGCCGTACAAGTAGAGGCTTAGGATCGTCTGCTCTTCCTGATTGAGCAGCTGTTCGATGCGTTGGCGTACATTAATGCGGTTGTTCAGCCATTCGTCGGGCGTATAAGAACTCATAGCGATCTCGTCATCGAGAGGCAGAACATCGTTACGGGCGCGGCGTGCTATGCTGATCACGAGGCTGCAGCAAGTCGTATGGAGATAGCTGAAAACTTTGGCGGGCTGCCCATCAAACTTTTGATAGAAATCTTCGGGGGATATCTGCCGCCAGACGTTGAAGACGCGCATGTAAACTTCGGTGACTAAGTCATCCACTCCGCCATCCATGCGCGCGATGGCGATCTCTGCCTGCGAGGTCTTGCGCAGCCATTTGATCAGTAGGCGCCGATACTGCCCATCAAAAGCCTGGAAGGGCAAGTTTTCGCGCAGGGCAAGCGCCCGATAGGCAACCTCAAACACAGCACAATTCCGTTTGGGCTGCGCTTCAAGCGCCAGCGCAACCTCAGCCTTAAACGCATCGATCAAGTCATCATCCGATGCAGTGCGCCATATAGGTAAGAGATTCGACATACAATTGCCCATCCTGTGTGACCAGCTACATTACCTGCGCAGAAAAGGCACTATAAGATTGTGATAGCACTTTGGGCGTGTATTATAGGTTGCCCAAGCCAGGAGTTGAAGAGAGTGATACATTTTTCAGAACTTTTTTACAGCTATGCGCAGGAGGTAAAGTAATCCAAAATGCGTATCCAATTCCTTTACTACGAGGACTGCCCCTCGCATGAAGACGGCTTACAGCGCCTGCGCCAAGCTATGGCAGCTGAAGGTATTCAGGCGCCCGTTGAGGTTATCAAGGTGGAAAGTGAGGCGCAAGCCGAGTCCCTGCGCTTCATCGGCTCCCCAACCATCTTGATCGACGGGGTAGATATCGTCCCAGTGCCAAGCGGAGTGCCCTACAGGCTGACCTGCCGTACCTATCGTCTTGAAGATGGGCGCTTTGGGCCGTTACCTTCCCTAGCGATGATCCGCGCCGCTTTGCAAAAAGCGAGGGTACGGCCATAAACTTACACTAGACCAACACGTTCAGGAGGTGGTTTCCCATGATTCCGTTAGCCGTTGGCGCGCAAGCCGTGCCATTCTCGCTGATCGGCACTGACGATAAGCGCCACAGCCTCGCCGATTACGCCGAAAAGCCCGTTGTGGTGGTGATTTTCAGCTGCAACCACTGCCCGTATGTGCGCGCCTGGGAAGATCGCATGGTCGCCATCCAGCGCGACTACGCTGCTAAGGGTGTGCAGCTCTTGGTCATCAACGCCAACGATCCCACCAAATATCCTGAAGATGACTTCCCACACATGAAGCAGCGCGCCGCTGAAAAAGGCTTCAACTTCCCGTACCTCTACGACGAGACGCAAGAGATCGCGCGTGCTTACGGCGCAATGCGCACGCCTGAGGTCTTCGTGTTCGACTCAAGCCGCACCTTGCGCTATCACGGCGCCATCGATGATAACTACGAGAATCCTGCTGCTGTCAAGCATCACTACCTACGCGAGGCGCTCGACGCCATCCTGATCGGCGCGCAGCCGCCTGTTCTGCAGACGCCACCCGTCGGCTGCACCATCAAGTGGCGCGCCTGATAGAAAACGGGTCGGAGGCAGCCCTCCGACCCACTTATTCACTCAGCGTATTCACGCGCTGCGGATGGGCAGCCTCGTACGCTGCAATCCGATCAGCCATGTTCAACAAGTAGCCCAGCTGATCGACGCCATCTAACAGGCAGCGGCGCGCAAACGGATCGATTGGGAAGGTGACGGCGCGCTCATCAGGCAGGATCAGCTGCTGCGCCTCGAGATCGACGCGTAAGAGCGACTCGGGCGCTTCATGTGCCAAGCTGAAGAGCTGCCGGTGCGTCTCGGCGTCCACTTGGATCGGCAGCAAGCCGTTTTTGAGCGCGTTGTTACGAAAGATATCGGCGAAGTAGGTGCTGATCACAGCGCGGAAGCCGAAACCAGTCAGCGCCCAGACCGCATGCTCGCGCGAGCTGCCCGCGCCGAAGTTGTGCCCAGCCAGCAGGATTTGAGCACCTTGCGCCGCCGGCTGATTCAAGATGAAATCCGAGCGTGGCGCGCCGTTAGAGTCGTAGCGCCAATCGTAAAAGAGTGCGGCGCCTAGCCCTTCGGCGCTGGTCGTCTTCAGGAAACGCGCCGGGATGATCTGATCGGTATCGATGTTCTCAATTGGCAATGCCACAAAACGACTGCTGAACGGTCGAATCGGCTCCATCAGTATTCGTCTCCCTGAGCAGAAAGTTCATCACAGGCTGACGGCGGGCTCGAGCAGCTCGCGCGGATCGCTCACACAGCCATTGATCGCACTGGCGACAGCCGTTAGCGGGCTGGCGAGGAACGTCCGGCCGCCCTTACCCTGCCGACCCTCAAAATTGCGGTTGCTGGTGCTGACGGCGTACTCGCCGGGCTGCAGCTGATCACCATTCATCGCGATGCACATGCTGCAACCTGCCTCGCGCCACTCGGCGCCTGCCGCCTTGAAAATCTCATGCAGACCCTCTGCCTCTGCTTGACGCTTGACCTGCTGCGAGCCCGGCACGACCATCATGCGCACATTCGGCGCGATTTTGCGCCCCTTGAGCAGGGCCGCAGCGGCGCGCAGATCGCTGAGGCGCGAGTTGGTGCAGCTGCCCAAGAAGACGACGTCAATCTTGTGGCCGAGCAGCGGCTTGTTTGGCTGCAAATCCATGTATTTAAGAGCCTTGATGAGCGTCTCGCGCTGGCTGGGATCGCTGATGGCACCTGGATCGGGGATTGTGCTGCGAATCGGCATGCCCATGCCGGGATTGGTGCCGTAGGTGATCATCGGCTCCAGCGCGCTGGCATCGATGTAGACCTCAGCGTCAAAAGTGGCAGCCTCATCGGTGGGCAGCCTGCGCCAATCGGCCAGGGCGCGCTCCCAAGCTTCTCCCTTCGGCGCAAAGGGGCGCCCCTCAAGGTAGGCGAAGGTGGTCTCATCAGGTGCGATCAGGCCTGCCCGCGCACCGCCTTCGATACTCATATTGCAGATTGTCATGCGCTCTTCCATCGAGAGGGCGCGGATGGCAGAGCCACAGTACTCAAAGACGTAGCCGGTGCCACCGCCAACGCCGATCTGCGCGATCAAGGCGAGGATGATATCCTTAGCAGAGACGCCCAACTTAAGCGCGCCCTCCACGCGGATAGCCATCGTCTTCGGCTTGTATTGGAGCAAGCATTGAGTCGCTAGCACGTGGGCTACTTCGCTCGTGCCGATGCCGAAAGCTAGTGCGCCGAAAGCGCCGTGCGTGCTGGTGTGGCTATCTCCGCAGACGATGGTCATGCCGGGTTGTGTCAGACCGCGCTCCGGGCCGATCACGTGCACAATGCCCTGATGGGCGCTGCCAAGCGCGTAGAGCGGGATGCCAAACTCAGCGCAGTTGCGTTTCATCTGCTCGATCTGAGCGGCAGCTTGCGCATCAATAATTGGAATGTCTAGCGGCGTGGTTGGCGTGCTGTGATCCATCGTGCCGAGCGTACAATCTGGACGGCGCACCTTCAGGCCGCGCTCACGCAAGGTGGTGAAGGCCTGTGGCGAGGTCACTTCGTGCACAAGGTGCAGATCAATGTAGAGGACAGCGGGCGACTCATCCGTCTGTGGGGCAACCAAGTGGCGCTCCCAGACCTTTTCGAACAAGGTGCGTGGCTGAGACATCTTGTAGACCTACCTTCACAAGTGAAACTGTGGTATGAGCGCCTAAGGATAACGCTTTTTAGGCAAATCGCGTAGGGATATTCGCACAAGGGCAGCCCGGCAGCCACCCTTGCTCAGGCTATTCCTCGCCGATTTCTTCGACTATCTCTGGCTCTTCATCGCTGATGAACTGCGCCCATGCGCCTTGCATCCCATCTTCAGTGACGCCATAAAAGACCCGCGTGTGCCCGCCTTCAGTCATGACTAGATCGTAGCGGATCACGCCGCCGCGCTTGTAGCGCTTCCACAAGCCTACATTGCCCGACCACTGTACCAGATTCAAGTCGACAGGGTTAGTCTCATGCTCCATAATGGCGTAATGCCATAGGCGGCGCGCCGATGTGCGCGTGACGTTTTTGACGATGCTGCCGTTGCGCAAGTCCCGCATGATGTGGTATTGCTCGCCTTTGCGCGTCTCGGTGCCGATGATCTCGACGCCTGTACGCGGCACGCCGATTAGTGCGGCGTCCTCACGGGCGGGCACTGGCGGCTTCAGGGCGGCTCGGCTACGGCGTGGCCGCTTGATCGGCTCGGTGGGCGCCTCAGCAGCCACTTCGGGCGCGCTCAGGACGCTTACTTCGGCTTGCACTGCTGGCTCGGGCAGCACCTCAGGGGCTAGGACTGGCGCCGGGCGCATTGTGCCAGTGGCTTTCTTAGCTGCTTCCACAGGAGTGGCACCCCGCTGTGCCCGACTCAGCACCAAGCGCACAATCTCATCACGGACGGCAAGGCTGGTCTCAGCTTCATCGCGGACGTAAATCTTGTTATCGTCGATGGCGTAGGGGACGTCCGGGCCGCGCGGCACCTGAATGCGGATGACCGACTTGCCAGAGGTCTCTTGGGCGTCGATCTCGACTTCGAGGGGCGGATTGATGCTGCGGGCGATCTCGGTGCGCAGAATTTCAATGCTTTCGCCGATGTTGCTGATGCCAACGGGCATGGCAGTTGGGTCGGCTGAGACGCCGATGTAAATCGTGCCGCCGTTGGTGTTAGCAAAGGCGCATACATCGGCGATGACGGCGTAGAGCTTGCCGCCCTGCCGAGTCATGCTCTCGTGGAAGGCTTGCACGATGCTCGGGCCTGCCTCGCGCGCCATCTGCACATAGTCGTAAACTTCCTGACCGCCAAAGTACGGACGCGAGCGGGCGAAGTCGTTACTGCTGAACATCTCAAGCAGCGCCTCAAAAGTGCGTTCGGGCAGCAGCACCTCTGTGATGCGATCGCCGATGCCCAGATTTTTCTCGTTGCGCGGGTCTTTGGCAAGGCGGTGCGCATCCGAGCCTTGAATGCAACGCATACGGCGCGGATACTCCGGCTTTGTGCCATCGAAGAAGCGGGCTGTGGTGCCTCGTCCGCGCCGATCGAGGTCGGTAACTTCCAGGCAGTGCAAGTGAGGGTCTTGGGTGTAGGCGATACGAGTCTGCCCGCCGAAATCGAAGCCGCGCATCGCCACGCCGTGTGTCGAGTTGGCGTGCGCCGCGATCACGATGCCGCCGGCTTCATTGATCATGCGGTAGGCAGTCAGCACATCGGAGGAGGCGCCAACGTTGGTCAAACCCGAGTCGAGCGCTTGGGCGGGCACATGCAGGCTGAGCAGGATGTGTTCGATCTGGCGTACACGGAAAGTTGGCGAGAAGATGCCCAGCACGTGGAAGCCGAAGGTCGCCGTGAATTCGAAGCCGGGCAAGACCAGGATTTTATCCAGCAGGCGGCGGTAATCGGCAAGGCGGCGGCGCTCTTCGTGGGTGGCGCGCTCGCGGCTGACCAGCAGCTCCAGAGTCTTAATCTCATCGTACATCGCAGCGTAGCCAGCTACAGTGTTGTGATCGGTGAAGGCGATAATATCCAAGCCGCGCATCTCGGCACGGCGCAAAATATCCAGGTAGGTGACGTTCGGTTCTTGGTAATCGGCAGAGGCAGGCGTGTGGATGTGTAAATCTACACGGTACCACTGCAATTTGCCATTGCGTTTAATCGGTTTATGGGTCATAGGCAGAAATTTCCTGACAATAAAGCGAAAGCAAGCGACAGCGCATTAGCCCGTTTTTGCGCCGCCATGCCTACTTAGGCTGCGCTTTCACACTCACGCTGAATCTAGCGTTTATCCCCTAAAAAGACAAGCTCGCCACTTTCGGCACAGCCCAATTCCGTGCTACAATGAGCGCCACAATACGCACCTCACATGAAGGAATCTGCTTGCCATGAGCGTCTGTTGGGTGTGCAGCAATCCCGCACAAGCCTCGTGTCGCTTTTGTGGGCGCTTTGTCTGCCGTGAGCATGTCTCAAAGCTACCATTTTTCATGGCTGTCTACGTTGGCGCCAACCAGACGCCGAAAGCGCTGATTGTGGCAGATGCAATCTGGTGTGGCATGTGCCGCCCACAGCCAGAGCCCATCGAAATGCCCGAGATCTACTAAACTCAGCAAATCCTTAGCCAATTCTCGCACCTTTTGAAGCAGCGCCTGCTAGGATCGCTACCATACGCCTAAGCGAAAGGACTGCTTGAGATGACTGATCACGACGATAAGCCTGTTGGTCGCGTGTTGAGCCGCCGCGAGATGCTGGCACTCTTGGGCAGCGCGGGCGCAGCGCTGCTGGGTGGCGCTTTCGCCTTCAACAACCGTGAGTTTGCTCGCGCCGCCTTCGGGACGCCCACCGCCCAGCCCTCCCTCACGCCCGACTCTAGACCCACTTGCATAGCGCGTCCGCAGCTGACGGCCGGGCCGTTTTTCGCCGAACATATGCCAGAGCGCTATGACATCCGCACCGACTCGCGCACTGGCATCCAGAGCGATGGTACACCGCTCCTGCTGCGCTTTGTGGTCGCAACGGTCAGCACGGTAGCTTGCCTGCCATTGGCCGGCGCACAGGTAGATGTTTGGCACTGCGATGCGCGCGGGGTCTATTCGGGCGTCTTCGACGGACGTTTCGACACGCGCGGGCAAGATTTTCTGCGCGGCTATCAGCTCACCGATCGCTACGGCATCGCCGACTTCCTGACTATCTATCCTGGCTGGTATCCTGGGCGCGCTGTGCATATCCACTTCAAGATTCGCACCAATCCACTCGCCCCACGCAGCTACGAGTTCGTCTCCCAGCTCTTTTTCGAAGAGTCGATCAACGCGGCCGTCTACCAGACCATGCCATATGCAGCCAAAGGCTTGGCCAACGTGCCGAATACCCGCGACGCGATCTATCGCAACGGCGGCGCGCAGCTCACGCTCAAGCCGACCCTGCAAGCTGATGGCAGCTACCTCGCCGTGTTCAACATCGGTTTAGACTTGCGCTGAGCGCTACAGATTCCAGAACAGCCGCAAGCCGATCAGCAACATGATGTAGCATATTACCGTCAGCCCGCTGCCCAGCCGAAAGAAATCGCTGAAGCGATAATCGGCGGGCGGCGTGACCATCATATTGACGGGATGCGCTAGCGGCGAGAGATACGCCGTTGAGCAGGCGATGGCAGCTGTGATAGCGATGGCGTGCACGCTCACCCCGAACTGGATTGCCGCGCTGATCGCGATCGGCACAGCGACGAGCGGCGTCACTTGACCGCCCATCACATGTGCAAAGGCGACCGTCAACCAGAAGACGCCGCTCGCCAAGCCAAGCGCGCCAAACGGCTGCACTGCCTCTACCATCACCTGACCAAGCGCTGCAGCGATGCCCGTCTGCGTTAGCGCCACCCCGATCGCATACATGCCTGCCACAAGGAAGACTGTGCGCCATTCCACAAGCCGATAGGCCTCTTCCGCCGTCACCAGGCCGATCAGCAAGCTGACTAGCGCGCCGCCCAACATGGCGAGATAAGTCGGCACGCCAAGAATAGCAGCGCTAATCGAGCCGATCAGGATCAGGACGCTCAACAGAGCTGCTCTAGGCGCCAGAGTCAGGGCCGGTGGCAACACGGCAGGCTGCCAGAGCGAGGTGCGATCCGGCAGTAGGCGCGGCGCCAGTAAAATGATGTAAGCGATGCCTGCTAGGGCGATCAAACCGCCCACAGGCGTGAAGTCCAGCACGCCAAGCGGCGCTTGCGGCGGATCAGCGGCCGTCAGCAGGCCGCTCGTGATGATGTTGGCTGTCGTGAAGTATGTGGCGCTGCCGCCCAACAACGTGCCGAATGAGAGCGGCATCAGCAGCTTGGAGGGCGAGATGCCAGTCTGTCGCGCCGTCTGCAGTGCGCTGGGCAGGAGTAGGGCGCCAGCTGCAACCGTGTTGATGATCAGCGAGAGCGCTGCGGCGGCAATCGTGTAGAGCGCGATCAAGCGCTCCACAGAGCGGCCGCCCAGCGCCAAAATTCGGTTAGCCACCCAGCGCGCGATGCCGTACTTCTCCAGCGTGCCCGTCAGGATGAACAAGCCGATCAGCGTGATGATAATCGGCTGGCCGAAGCCGTTGATCGCCCCGACTGCGCCCGCCGACTGGCCGCCGGCATCGAAGATCGGCAAAGCGAAGAGCGCCTGCCCGATCCCAAGCGTAAAAGCGATGATTAGCGCGGCATAATCCGCGCGCAGACGGTTGGCGGCCGTCAGGACTAGCGGCACGCCAACAGTCAGACTGACATAGACTTGTGCAGCAGTCATAACGTGTTGTTACAGGTGCAAAAAGGTGGCTGGGTGCGAGCCACCTAGCTGTGGCGCATGCACTAGGCAACAGCATCCAACTTGGGATCGCCTTTGCCGCCTTCATCGCGTTTATGCGGCTCGGCAATCGGCTTGGGCGGCGCTTCATCTTGCCAAGAGATGGGCTGATCGCTCTCACCGAACAGCTTTGGGCGCTCGGTGTGCTCGATCGCCTGACGGTCGACCACAACCCGGCGGACAGCCTTGTTGCTGGGCACCTCGAACATCACATCGGTCAGAGCCGCTTCCATGATGGCGCGCAAGCCGCGTGCGCCTGTCTCGCGGCGCATGGCGATCTCTGCAGCAGCGCGCAAGGCATCTTCCGTAAAGACTAGCTCGACATTGTCCAGCGAGAGCAAGCTCTGATACTGCTTGGTGATCGCGTTTTTCGGCTCAGTCAGGATGCGCATCAGGTCAGCTAGCTCGAGCGGGTCAACGTTCACGACGACAGGCAGGCGCCCGATCAGCTCTGGGATCAGCCCGTAGGTCATCAGGTCTTCAGGCTGAACTTGGCGCAGCAGCTCGCCCTTAGAGAGCTGTTTGCGGGTGCCTCCGCCGAAGCCGATGGCACCATCCGTGCCGACGCGCTTGCCGATGACGCGATCGATGCCCTCGAAGGTGCCGCCGCAAATGAACAGGATGTTGCGCGTATCCAGCTGAATAAACTCTTGGTGCGGATGCTTGCGCCCACCTTGCGGCGGCACGTTGGCGACGGTGCCCTCAATGATCTTCAAGAGTGCCTGTTGCACACCCTCGCCGCTGACATCGCGCGTGATGGATGGGTTATCACCACTCTTGCGCCCGATCTTGTCGATCTCGTCGATGTAGATGATGCCGCGAGAGGCACGCCCTAGATCGAAGTCGGCCGCCTGGATTAAGCGCAGCAGGATATTCTCAACATCCTCACCGACGTAGCCCGCCTCCGTTAGGGCGGTTGCATCGGCAATGCAGAAGGGCACATCGAGGATGCGTGCCAACGTCTGTGCCATCAGCGTCTTGCCAACACCCGTCGGGCCGATCAGCAGGATGTTGCTTTTGTCCAGCTCCACGTCTTCAACCACGTTATCCGTGTTGATGCGCTTGTAGTGGTTGTAAACAGCGACGCTCAGCACGCGCTTAGCCCGTTCCTGCCCAATAACGTACTGATCGAGGTATGCGACGATCTCTCTGGGGGTGGGCACGCGCGCTACCTTGTAGTCGCTGCTATTTTTAGGCAGGCTGCCCTCTTCGCTCAGAATCTCACGGCACAGATCAACGCATTCATCACAGATGTACACGCCTTCTGGGCCGGCGATGAGACGGTTAACTTCATTCTGGGCGCGGCGGCAAAACGAACAGCGCTGCGTGCCTGAAGGCGCAATAGGCGTCATGAGATACTCCCATACTTTAACTGCGAGCGAGCTCAGAGTAGCTAAGCTCGCTCGAATGGTTTGACTTACTGCTTGGGCGCGTTCGGCACAGCTGCTGGCTGCAGTACAGCGTCTACCAAGCCATACTCAACAGCCTTGTGCGCATCCAGGAAGAAATCGCGGTCGGCATCGCGCTCGATCACCTCGCGCGGCTGCCCAGTGCACTCAGTCAGGATGTTGTAGAGCTTCTCCTTCTGGCGGATTAGCTCATTAGCCTGGATCATCACATCAGTCGCCTGGCCGCCCACACCGCCATGTACCAACGGCTGGTGCAGATGAATGGTGGCGTTAGGTAGGGCATAGCGCTTGCCTTTGGCACCCGCCGTCAGCAGGATGGTGCCGAAGCTAGCTGTCAGACCAATAGCAGTGGTGGAAACGGGCGCCTGAATCAGCTGCATGGCATCGTAGATGGCAAAGCCCGCGTAGACGCTGCCACCAGGACTATTGATGTACATGCGGATTTCGCGCTCTGGGTCTTCATAGTTCAGGTAGAGCAGCTGCGCCACGACCAAGTTCGCCACTTGATCTGTAATCGGCGTGCCGACAAAGACAATCCGATCCTTGAGCAGCAGCGAGTAGATATCGTAGATGCGCTCACCGCGCCCTGTATTTTCCACAACGGTTGGGATGATCAGATCGAGTGGATGTTGAATGGTCATACCTGTCTGCCTTTCCATGTTTTAGAGCTTATTTTGAGCATAGCAGATGGCTGCTCGAACCTGCCACAAGAATTTCGCAAGCACGCTAGGCGTTCTCATCGGTGTTCGGGTCCGCTTTGGGCTGCTCGGATAGTTCTGACGGCTCAGCGTGTTCTTCCTGCGCCAAAACGCCCGATAGCGAGATTTGCTCCGCCGCGACAGGTATGCTCAAGTCGGCTGCGCTCAAAGCAGGTGCCTCGCCGCGTCCGATGGCGACCAGGCGCTCCTTCAGGCGCTCCACAACTAGCCGCAAGCCCACATCGCGCCGATTCGCCTCTGCCTTAAACATTCGGCTGAAGGTTTGCGCCTGTGCTGCATCCACGCCGCCGATGGAGTCGAGCATCTTTTCGATGTGAGCGTCCAGCTCAGCAGCGCTGACGGTGATTTGTTCCGCCTCGATGAGCTTCTGCATGACTAGGTTGCGCTTCAGGCGGTTGATGGCGGCTTCGCGATAGTCGGCGCGCAGAGCAGCGTCATCCTTGCCCTCCATCTGCTTCAGCATCTCCAGAGATACACCGCGTTGGCGCAGGTACTCGCTGACCTCGCCCAGAATGTCATCGATGTAGTCCTCGACCATTGCCTCGGGGTAACGGATGCTGGCGCCTGCCACGATCTTCTGAAAGATGATATCCGAGTAGGCTTCGTCGGTTTCACGCTTGGCTTTCACCTCGAGCTCGTGGCGCACTCGCTCGGTCAGCTCAGCGAGCGTCTGGGCGGCCTTGTCGCTGGCGAGTTGGGCGAACGCGTCGTCGAGTTCGGGCAGTTTGCGCGCTGCAATTCGTTTAACAGTGAAAGTGATGTTGAAGGTGTGCCCAGCCATGCGCGCATTTTCATAATCTTCGGGATAGGTCAGCGTTACGGTGCGCGTCTCACCAACGGAGACGCCCAACGCTTGCTCAGTGAAGTTCGGCATGAACTCGCGCTTAGGGTCGGTGCTGAGCAGGATATCGAAGTCAGTCTCGTCGATGAATGCTTCAACGTGATCCTCAGCTGCCTCTGCTTGAGCTGGCTCTTGGGCGCGCGGGCGGATCACTTCGCCGTGAATATCCACTGTGAGGACGTCGCCCATCTCGGCGGGGCGCTCGACGAGAGTTTCCTCAGCATGGCGCTCGCGCAGCTCCTCGATCGCCTGCTGCACTTGCTCATCCGTGATGGTCGGCGGGGTGTACTCGTGGCGCACTTGGCGGTAATCGCCCAAGTCTACTTCGGGCGCCTTCGGCACGCTGAAAATCAGCTGGAGTGTCGGCTCAGTTTTGATCTCTTCGAGGCTGCCGGTGGTGTAGGGCTGCAAATCGGCAGCTTGTAGGGACTCGCGGTAGATTTCATTGCCCAAGTCCTCTATCGCCTCATCCATGACGGCCTGCTGACCGACGTAATTCACAATCACGGCGAAGGGCGCTTTGCCCTTGCGGAAGCCGGGGATGTTCACTTTGGTGGAGATACGCTTAGCTGCGCGCTGCATAGCAGCCGTGAAGCGTTCTTGTGGCACATCTACAGTTAGGCGTGCGGTGTGATTATCTAGGTGTTCGATCTGCATTCAGATATATACCTTACACGAACGGGGATAAGCTGCTAGCCGCCAACTTCACAGCTGAGCACAGCTGTAGTGGGGACGGAGAGACTCGAACTCTCACGGATAATCCACATGATCCTAAGTCATGCGCGTCTGCCAATTCCGCCACGTCCCCGTGTGCTGCTCATTATACTGCACAAATGCTGTGCCTGGCAATGCCAAAATCGTGGCAGTGCACGGCTAAAAGTTGTGATGATAGCAGGCGCGCTCTAGGCAAAACGGATGCGCAGCAAGTACAGGCCACTGCCGCTGGCGATCATAATGCGCTCGCCATCGGGCAGGAAGGCGCAGTTTGTCACGCTGCGATCGACAAAGACGCTGTGCAGACAAGCTCGATCGCTCAGGCGCCACAAGCGCAAGCCGCCGTTGCGCGCGCCAGAGAGCAGCCACTCTCCGTTGGGGGAGAAGGCAAGCGCTTGTACATTATGCGTATGCCCTTCCAGCGTGGCGAGCAGCGCGCCCGTTCGCACAGCCCAGAGCTTGATCTTTTTATCGTAGCCGCCTGTTGCCAAGTATTGCCCATCCGGGCTGAAAGTGCAGACTAGCACCGAGCTATCGCCATGTCCGCCGAGCTTGCTGTACTGGCTGCCATCTTCGGCTAGCCACAAGCGGGCTGTGCCATCGGCACTGACACTAGCGATGTAGCGCCCATCCGGGCTGATATCGCAGCCGTTGACTTGATCAGTGTGCCCCCGCAGCACAAAGCGCGCAGCACCGCTGGCGCAATCCCAGATGCGCAGGCTGTGATCAGCAGAGGCGCTCACCAGCCACTGCCCATCAGGGCTGATGGCACAGCGCCAAATTGCCTCGGTGTGCCCTTCAAGCGTGCGCAGCAAGTTGCCGCTTGGTAGCTCCCAAAGCCGCAAGACTTTATCCTGACCGGCGCTGACCGCCCAACGGTTATCAGGGCTGATGGCACAACCGAAAATATCCGAGGCATGCGCATCCCTGATGCTACCGATCGGCTCGCCGCGCGCTGTATCCCACAACACTAGGTGACTGTTATCATCGCTGAGCACGAAACGCCCATCGCGGCTGAGCGCGCCATACCACATCGGCACAGCGCGCGAATGCACAGTCGGTCTGTGCAGCAGGCGCCGCATATCCCAGACCTTCGCGTCACGGTCGGCAGAGGCAGTCACCAGCTGACTCCCATCCGGGCTGAAAGCCAGACCGCGCACAGCGCTCAAGTGCGCATTCAGCTTCACATAGGCTCGATTTTGGCCCAAGCTCCACAGCAGCACCTTGCCATCAGCGCCAGCTGAGGCGATCCACATTGAGTCGGGGCTGAAGGCAAGGCGATGAATGGCACCAGTGTCCACATCTAGCTCGTTGACAAGGCTGCCTGCTTCGAGAGACATAATCAGCAGCCTGCCACTTTGGGTGCCAGCCGCCAACAGCGCATCGCCAGGGCTAATAGCAACAGCGCACAGAGCCTGCTCAAAGAGCTGGTGAGACTGTATAAACTCAAGCGTCTGCGTATGCCAGACTGCTAGCTTGCCGTTTTGATGCGCAGAGTAGAGGCGATCACCGTCTTTTGTGAGGGCGATTGCCGTCGGCGCCTGTTCAGATTCTAGCTGTATGCAACGCAGCTCTTCGCCGCTCATTGCATCCCACAGGCGCAGAGTGCAATCACTGCCTGCCGAGAGCACACGCCGACCATCAGGGTGAAAGGCGAGAGACACCACAGTGCTGCTGTAACCACCGAAGGAACGAGCGCGCGTACCACGCTTGATATCCCACAGATGCAGCTGCCGCCAGCCACTGCTAATCAGCCACCGCCCATCAGGGCTGATAGCACAGCTGTGCTGGCGATCAGAGCTGCGCAGCAGTGCATGCGTATTGCCCGCCTGCATATCCCATAGACGCACCGACTGATCCTCAGAGACAGTTGCCAGCAGGCTGCCATCTGGGCTGTAGACGCAATCTGAGATGCCTTCAGAGTGCCCACGCAGCGTGCGCAGCAAAGCAGGATCCATGGCGGGTAAGTCATGCCAGCGGGTCACGTATGGCGGCTCTAGCGTGCGCTCGTAGCTTTCCATCAGTGGGCGCAGCTCAAGCACTTCCCCCAACCACAGGGCAAGCGTCGCAGCGATCTCGTCCCTGTTCTGCGCTGTATCTAGGATGTGATGAAGGCGGGCATATTCGCGGCTCAAAAGGGCCAGCTGAGCATCCTGCGGCGCGTGAGAAACAGCAAGGCGCAAGTCTGCTTCGACAGCTTGCGGGCGGCACAGCGCAGTCTTGCCCACCAGGTAGCTAACGTCCTTGACGGTTCTCACCAGCGCCTGCGGCCGCCCCATATGTAGCAAATGCCGCCCGAAGAAATTCCACAGATGGGGCTGATCGGCGGGCAGGTCTTGCCACGTTTGATAGGGATATGACTTGACCTCAAACGAGCGCGTCAGCTTTGTCAGGCCTCTAATGAGCAGACGCACGGTGTAGTTGCCAACCCGCCAGTGTGGCTGCTGCCACTGAAATTGCAGGTTAACGCTGTTCTCAGTAGTGTGTATGCGCGTCTCGCTCAGCAACAATTCACCCGAGTCTGGCTCGCCGTACCAGACCTCAGCCCGCAGCTCGGTGTTGAGGGGCATGGCAGCAAGACGCAGCAGCAAGTAGATGCTCTCGACGTGTTCAACGAAAACGCTGAGATCGGCGCTGAGCGGGGTGTTGCTGAGTGAGAGGCGCACATTTTCGATGGATGGCTCGTCGAGGAAGGCAATTTCAAATGTGCCAATCGGCTCATCGAGCCCAGTACTCTCGTCGAGTACGTGCAATACTGCTGTATAAGTGCCAGGCGGCCATGCCTGCGTCTGCTCCGCCGAGAGCAGCACCCACAGCGCCTCTGAGTGCGCCTGTAAGTTCACAGGCGGTTCAGACTCTTGGGTCTCTTCTGGTTCGTCGTCATCTTCGTCGTCATCGTCAAAAGCGTCATGGAAGTGCTCGTCGTCCTCATAGGCGGTTTCGGCGAGGGAATCAGTGATGTCAGGTAGCGATGTTAACGGCGCCGCAAACTGCTCCTCCAGTGTGGCGCGTAGGCGCGTCGTGTGTGCTACGAACTCAGCGTGGCTCAGGCTCAGGCGGTATTGCTCAGCGCCCTCCCGATTGACAATTACGAATGAGAGCCGTGTGGTATCTTTCGCATCACGAAGCTCGCCTACAAACAGGACATCTTCGCCCTTCCAATAGAGTTTCGCCTTACACCGCTCGGAGCCGTGAAGACGCAGCCCAACCCAGTTAGTCAGTTTAGGCAGAGCGAAGCGCTGATTGATCTCGCGGATGGCGCGTTGCAGTGCATCGTGAATGCTGTGCTCGAACAGCGTGTAGCCTTCAAGCGTCTTGCGCAGGGCAGGCAGGGCACGCCTATCGCCAACTTTGCCCAGCGCCATCACGGTACTCCAGCGCAGGTCGTTGTCGGAGTTTTCTAACAAAGGGATGAGCAGCGGCGCCAGATTCTCAAGCTTCAGATCCGCGGCTATTTCCACTAGGATGCGCCGTGTGTCGGGATCGGGCTCGGCAACGATCAGATCAGGCAGCGCCTGTAAGAATTGCTGTGGCAAGTTCTTCTGGCGTCTGAGGATAGAGGCAGCTTGCCAGCGCACAAAGGGACTCTCGTGATGTAGCATAGCTAAGATCGTCGCAGTATCGCTTATCTCATTGAAGCGATTGAGCGCGCCGATCGATAGCATATGCACGCGCCTGTCATTGCTCTTGAGCGCCTGCAGGAGCGGCTTGACCAGGCGTGCTTTGGTGGCAGCACGGATGATCAGCGGCAGGTGATCGGGTGGTGCGCTTGCCAGACGCCCCGTCAGCAGTGCCTCGCTGCTGCCTAGCGCTATGACTTCATCGTAGGTTTTGTCGAGGATCGGGTCGCGCTGCCCGCTCAAACGCTCTTCCGCCAGCAGCCGCAGCGCCACTTGCGCCTGATTTTCGCAGATCGGACAGCCTGCCTTGCGCTGCAGCGCCACTGCCTGCTTGTAGAAGGTCTCTGCGGCGTCCAGATCGCCTTTGCGCTGCGCCACGATGCCGCGCTTCAGCTGGATGGCGCCCTCGCGGCTGTCGACGAAGCGCTGCTCGGCAGGCGTGAACGGATAGCCCTCTTGGCGCGCCTCAGCGATCAAGGCCTCGCACAGGTCGAACTCACTGCGGCGCAGCAGCTGATTGAACTGATCGAACCAGTAGCACATCCCATAATAAGGATTGCCCACGAAGGCTTGGCGCACTTGGCTGATCAGGCGCTGCATCAGGATGCTGTGCACTTGAGCTTTTTCAGCGTCGTCGCGTGCGGCGTAGCGATTCTCGAATAGGTAGACGCGCTTATCGAAGCCGAAAGAGCCGATATAGCGCCCATCCGCCGTAACATCTACTGTGTAGACCTGATTGCCTGTGCGATACTTCTCCAGCAGATCGCCGCCGCGATTGAACAGGTAGATGTGCCGATCATATGAGGCTACTACCACAAATTCGGCGCCTGCACTCAAGCTCACGCCGTAGATGCTATCGCCGGTGCGGTATTTCCAGAGCAACTGCCCTTCACCGCTAAGCAGGTAGACGCACGAGTCGGTCGAGCCAGCGGCGATGAAAGCGCCATCCGGCGTTGGGTAGGTGATGTTCACGTTCCCGCCCAACTTGTAGCGCCACAATAGATTACCGCCCGCATCTAACGTGTAGATGTGCTGATCATTCGAGCCAGCGATCACCCTAGAGCCATCCGGTAGGACGCGCGCCCCCGCCCAGACCTCACTGCCTGTGCGATAGCGCCACAGGAGCGCGCCGCTCAAGCCGTCCAAGCAGTAGATGTGATCGCTGCCGCCAAAGACGACCCGATCGCCGCTAGGTGTGACGCTCAGGCGCGCAATTTTTCTGTGGCTGCAGGTGTGCTGCCACTGCAAGTCACCGTCTCGTGTGAAGCAGCGAACTTTACCCTCATCGTCGCCGCTGAAAATGCGCAGCCCGTCTTCTGTGACGCCGACGCCGGCTTTGGTCTGCGCCTCGCCTGTGAAGCGCCACAGCAGGGCGCCTGTCTCAAAATTCAACACGCTAGTATCGGTGCCACGTATGGTGCCGATGGCGAGGATGTTGCTGCGCTGCGAGAGCGCAAAACGGAACGCCTCGCCTTCAATACGCTGCCTCCACAGCAGATTACCAGCTCGATCGAAGGCGTAGATGCTGCCATCCTCAGCGCCAGCGATCAGCTTGCTGCCATCGGGCGTGAAAACGCAGACTAGGCCTTGCGCTTCAGCTCGATATTGCCACAGGGCGCGCAATAGTTCAGTCACGAGGCAACTCCTGTATCAGCGTAGAGGTAATAGGCAGGGCAAGGCACAATTTGACCGTTTTTCCACTGGAAGAACTGACTCTTGCCCCATGGGTCGAGCACTAGAGCGACGTACCATTCATCGGCGAAGAACTGGCTGTGCATGAAGGCGTCGTGCTGCGAGAAGAACATGGTGGTGCCATCTCGGCCCGCCTCCAACTCATCCTGCGTGGCGAGGCTCTGGGCGCTGCTGGTCGGCAGTGTGACTACATGCGTGTGGTACCAACCGACGATGCGTTTGCCAGGAAGCTGCTCTCGCAGGCGTGCCTGATGGCTCTGCCAGCTCTCGAAAGTGTAGCGCAGCTCAGTCATGCTGGCGATCAAGCCCTCGCTGATGATGAAATCGCTCACCTCGACGATCAGCCGTCCACCGTCGGTGGGGCGATAGACATTGCCGACCAAAATGCCGCCTACCTCAACTTGATCGCTGGCTTTGGCCGCCTGCAGCAGCGCCTCGTAGGTGCCACGCCGCACAAAAATACGGATATCATCAGCCTGTGACAGCGCCTGCCCAACGCTCACAACGCCTGGATAGCCGTTTGGATCGCGGAAGGGGAAGGCGGGCAATTCGGGCTCTTCGGAGACGAACTCAATCAGACTGGCAGCCTTGCGCTTTAGCGTGGGCAGGTGCTCCTTGTCGAACTGAGCTTCGTCGTCATCTTTGGCGTAGAAGCGCAGGCGGTAGAGCTGCCCATCTTGCAGCACGCCCAAACCTAGCAATGCCTGCTCAACGCCGTAGGCGATGAAATCGGCGCTGAGAGTCTGTGGCTGGAAGTCGTACTCGATTATGAAGCTGCGCTCGCGCACATACAACTCGAGGGTGAAGTAGGTGATAGGCTGATCGGGCTGTGTGTTCGGCTCGTAGTGTAAGACAATCCAGGAGCTTTGAGCGGGTGGCGGTGCATTCAGAGTAAATAGCTGACCCTGTGTGCGCATCATCTCGCCGTAGTGTGGCGTCAGGCGGGCTGTGTAGTGTTCGCCCTGTCGAATCACAGCCTTCTCAACAAGCTCCGAGACAAGACGGCGGATGAAGGCTTCGCACAAGTTAGCGATATCCACGTCTCTGGCGTAGAGCAGTTCCCCTTCGTTGTTGGTGATGTGCAGTGTGAGATATTTCATAATCCAGCTTCCAGCTTCCCTCAGAGTACAACATCACGTCCCGATCGATAAGCCCTTAAAGAATGTGCCCGCCCAAACCATGCGCGGCTTGTGGCGGGCAGCTCCTCATCGCACAGCGGACTGCAAGAGATGCCAGTGAGGCTCAGCCAGCTGTCATCTCTGGCACCATTGTGAGCGTTGCGCCTTCCACCACGCCCGCCGACTCGAGCGTCTCCTCCATCTGGAGTTGACGATTCTCGTAGGCGAGGTGATACTGCTGCGGGCGGCCGCGTGGATCAGTGGTAGCCAAGCCGAGCGCCGTGATGAGTGCCGGCACCAATTCGCGCACAGGTGCTTCGGCAGCAATGCGCGCTTCGCGGCGCTTGTTGCCCGTATGATCTTCCAGAAACAGACGAACTTTGTTGGGTGTAGCAGTTGCCGACATGACCTGAATCTCCTTCACAGACAGAAACTTGAAGTTGGCTTCGCTACCACCGTTTTACCACACGCAGCAAACGGAGAATAGCAGGCACATACATAGTATACTCACAAATTTGATGCCTTTGATCTGTTAGTTATGAAACTCTAACTTTTCTCCAGGCTTAGCTGCCAGCAAGCGCGCCAGCGCTTCATCTCGATTCAGCTCCGCCATGATCAGCACTTCATAGGCGTAGTCGGCGGCATACTGTGCTGCTGCCTGCGCGCTCAAACGAAAGCGCTCCGCAGTTAGAAGCGAGAGCGGCACATCCAACAGCAGCAAGACGTTACCGCCCTCATCCACTACGAAGCGCGCCCAGTAAAGTTGCTCGTTGACTGCTAACAGATAACGGCAGAGCGACTCGCGCTCAGGGCTGAGCCACCATCGCGCCGCCAGTTCGCCCTCCAGGATGGGCACTTGCCAATACGCCCATGCCGCATTGAAGGCAAGGTATACCTCAAAGGGACGCTCAGGCGCCTTGTAGTGAAGATGATACTCATTCGGGCCAATTGCCTTGCGCAGCCCCCAGCCCTCATGCCGCAGCCCCTTAAAGTAAGCATCCAGTGCATAGCGTGGGAAGTACTCAATCGTCTGATCGATGGGCGTTGACTCGGCTGCGCTGGGCATCGGCGAATCGTGCTGCTGCACGGCGCGCCACAGCGCCTCAACACTCAGGTGGATATAGGTACGCTCTAGCTCGGCGAGGGGCAGCTCAGCTTGCAAAAGCAGCTGCCCATGCGGATCGCGCCCATATTTGCACATATACAGCCGCCGCGAGGCTTGCAAGTAGTGTGCTGCAGGCTGAGTCTGTGGCACGGGCAGGCTGAAGTACAGCCAGCGTGCGTTCAGACTGGCATAGAGAGCGTGACCCTCGCGCTGGAGCAGCCAGCCATCCGAGCTGACGTTCACTTGCCAGCCTTTGGTCTTTAAATCGCTCAGCGCGGCGTGAATCGGCTGTGAGACGTCCATATGCTTACCCGTTATTCTATCAATTCGATCAGATCGCCCATCACGGCGTTACTCTCGGTTGCTGCTCCATCCACCCATTCCACAAAGCCGCCCACCCGCCGCATGACCAACGGCGCGCGCGGCGGCTCACCAGTCAGCACATCGCGCCCGTCGACCGGGAAGCGGCTCTCAGGCTGCCCTTTCAGCCAGGCGACCACGTCGTGCGTCATAGCGAGCGGATCGTCAATGTTGTAGTGACGATATTGCACCATGCGGGCCGTCATCACAGCAATTTGATCGAGCGCAGCTGAGATCGGGAAGGCTAGATCGGCATTGCAGATGAAGGGCGGGTAGATGTTCGGGTGCCAGATCGGCGTCAACCAGACGAAGCGCGGCGGCTTGACGGGATAATCGACGTTGAAGACGACTTCCATAGCGTGGTTGGTCGTCTCCACAATGCTGCCGCCTGCATCCTTGCGCAAACCGACGCACTTGAAGACGAGCAAGTACTTCTCTGGCGGCTGATTGGGGAACTTCGCCGTGAACGCCTCAGGCGTCAGGAAGCCGCGCAGCCCATCGTTGATGATCTGATTGAACTCTTGGCGGGTCGTGGCGCGTCCGAGATAGGCGCTCGCCTCGTCAGCGCTCAGGTCGGCGCAGTAGACCTCGATCAAGCTGTTGGGGCGGCGCACGCTTTGAATGCGCTCAAATTCGTGCTTCAGACGGCTGTTGCGGCGATCAGTGTAGCTTGGCATACCTATAAAATCTCCTACTCGAACCATGCAGCAAGGGCTGTGTGTGTGTCGGCGCTCAACTCGAACCAAAAGATGCGCTCCGTACCTTCAACGCGCGCCGCGACCTGCAGCACAGCTAGTGGCGGCACGCCCAGCTGTGCCAGCGGTGTGGCAGCGGCGGGCGAAGCGGCGCTGAGCGCCAGCCGACTCAGGATGCTGGGCAGACGCGGCGCGCCGCAGATTGGGCAGGCAGCGCCATCAGGCATCACAGCCTCGTAGGGACGGTAAACGGTTGTGCTGATATCGCAAGCAGGGCAGTAGAAGCGGCTGATCAGCTCTTGCTCGGGCAGCAGCGCAGCCTGTTCGGCGCCTGCATCGGCTAAAATCGGTGCGATGGCGCCGTAAAACGCGCCGACGGTCAGGTCTGCGGCGCGGAGAGGCAGCTCTGTGACGAGGGCGCGTGCTTGAGCATGACTGAAGCAGTCAGCGCGCTCGGTGTACGTCAGGAGCGAGGTGCTGTAGGTATGGCCGTTGATGTAAATGCCCTTGCCAGCTGGCACGGGCAAGCCGTGCAGCAGCTTGACCGCCTCTTGGACTTGCCAGGCTGCCACCAGCGAGGCGCTGGTCGGAGTGGTGGGCTGCCGACCCTCTTGCAGCTCATCGGGGCGCAGCAGCGGGCAGCGGTAACGCACATTGACTAAGTCGTAGTCTGCCTCAGTCATGGTGCACTCGTAGCAGGCGCCCTGATCTGGCACAAATACCCGGGCGATGCCCATCAGTACCTCGAGCGCGCCGTCAATCCAAGGCACGCCGTAGCGCCAGCACGCCCGATTCACGGCGAGGCGCGCCGCACGGTTATCCAGGCAGCCGATCACCACATCCACGCGGCGATAGATGCCCCCGCCAAGCGCCTGCGTCACATCGCCGTGAAAAGTCGCCACGCGCACATCAGGATTGATCTCGCGCAGGCGGGCTGCCGCCACATCCACCTTGCGCTTGCCGGAGTCTTCGGCGCGGTAGAGCACTGAGCGCGAGAGATTTGCCGCCTCCACCGTGTCGAAGTCCACCAGAAAGATATAGCCGATGCCCAGCAAGGCGAGGTTCTTCAGCACCTCGTTGCCCAGCGCGCCTGCGCCCACCACCATCACCTTCGCCCGACGCAGCTTGGCCTGGTCCCACCAATCGATCAGCTTGAGCGCGGCGTAGCGGTCGGCGCTGGGCGCGCTGATCTCGATCAGCCCGTTATTGTCGGTCAGCTCCACCAGATCGCTCACAGCTCAGCTTCCTCAGCAGGCTCAAGGCTCTCTTCGCCAAAGTAAGGCGGCGTATTGGGCATGAAAATCGAGCGCAGCAGCTTGCTGACGTCGTATTTGTTGCAGGCAGGACAGTTGGTCAAGCTCACCCAGCACTCCAGGTGGAAGGCGGCATTGCAGCTGCGGTTGGGGCAATACACCACATGCTGCCCAGCGCGGAACGGCTGTGCATCTATGCCGGGCGTGCCCGCCAAGCAGCGCGCCCCTTGCGCCACCAGCGGACTGTTAGCCGCCAGCTGCTCCACCACGACGCCGCGCGCCGCCAGCAGGCGCTTCAGCGTGGTGCGAATCGGATATAGGCAGCCAGGGTTCGAGCAGAACTCGTGCTCAAACCAGCACTCCTTGTGATGAGGCACCCCGCAGCGAGGGCAGACTACCACCGCATCGCCGACGTTGAACGCCAGGCGGCAGACCGGGCAGCGCTTCCTGATCAAAGCAGAGCCAGCTGCGACGTCCTGCAATGTCATCTCCCAGAAGGTGAGCTCGAGATCGCCAATCTGCAGGCGGCTGCCCTGCCGCAGCACACGCAATGTGACCACACGCCGCCCGTTCACCCGCACACACGAATTGGCGCTCAGGTTGACTACGACCGGCACCTGATAGACCTTTGCCCGTGTGATGATCGCCTGCGGCTTGCTCTCGCCAACGCCTAACTGCGGGCTGCCGTTCTCGTGCAGGCGCAAGGTGATCAGCTCAGAGTCTGAGAAGGCGTACTCGCTCAAGCTGCCATCGGCATTCTGAAAGGTCAAGAGGGGCATTTATACCTCACAGGCTATGAAGGCAGATCGTCAAAAATCTCCGCTGGAGCGCTCTGGACGGGCGTCACCTGTGTAGAGTCTTGCTCAGTAGATGGCACTTCTGAGGCGGCTGTGAGCAGACGGTCGAGGGCTGCTTGAGCTTCCCAACGGATGACAACATCGGCGTCATTGAGCAGACCGATCAGGGCGTCAACGGCTGTTTCGCTGCCTAGATTGCTGATCGCGTGCACCGCAGCCAGGCGCACAGGCTGATCCCAACGCTGATCCAGGAAGGGGGCAACGATCGGCAGATGCTCAGCAGCGTTGCCCGCTCTGCCCAAGCCGATCAGGGCGTGCTGCAGAATGACGGGCGTATGCTGAGCGTGGGTCTGCAAGGTATGGATGAGGCTCGTCAGCATCTCGCTAGCGGCATCTTGATCTTGCACGCTTTGCGATTCATCTGTAGGGCGTGGCGGGCGGTGCTGCTGCTCGAACAGGCCCCTGAATAAGCTGGACGGGCGTGGTGGCACATTCTCAGCTGGCGGTGAAAACGGGGGCGCACCTCTGAGCGTATGCCTGAGGAGCCTGTCTGGTGCTAGCGGATCAGCCATGCGGCCCAGGCGCTCCTCGTCTAGGTTGTGCCCTTGAGTCAGGCGGGGGCTATTGGGGTCAGGTCGATCAGTCATCGGCCACCTCTAAGCGTCAGATAGCTTGCCATCTTTCAACAGGGTGTAGGTCTCAAACGAGAAGAACGCGAAAGGATCGTGCAGTTCCACGCGCTGACCGCCCACACGTACCTCGTTCCAATTCTTCACTTCCACACGCCCGCCCGTACGCCGCGCCGAGGCGATCACCTCGCCGCGCACGCGCGCCCGTGTGTAGGGCGGCGGCATACGCTGCGCCAGACGCACCGACTCGGCATCCCAAAGTGTGTCGAGCGCTTCCTTGCCGTGCTGGCTGTGGAGCAGCTTGTAGAACAGGCTCTGCGCAGGGTCAATATTGTGATACTGGATGTCCAGCTCTTGCAGCTTGTGGCGAATCGGATGTTTATCGAGGTCGGGCGTCTCCCACGTCAGGCTGTGTTGGGCCAGGAGCCGATCCAGCACGCTCTTCTTAGTGATCCAATCCACTTTGCCGAAGAGTCGGGATGGGTTGTTTCGCAAGGCGTCTAGGGTCTGGCCCCACAGCCCGATCAGCTCACGCTCTTCAGCAGAGATCGGGTAGCGCTCGGCGTAGCGCATGACTTGCTCGAGGTAGATGCTCTGGATATCTATGGCTGTCATTTGCCGCCCATCGTACAGCGGCAAGAGCGCTGTACAGCTGGGATCGCGCGAGACCGTATGCATGGCGCGCACGGGCTCGCGCAGGTGTGGGATGGCGCCAATCTCGAGGTCTTCCAGCAGGCGCAACAGCAAGCCAACTGTGCCGACCTTGAGAAAGGTGCCGTAGCCAGACATGCACGCATCGCCCAAGATCAGGTGTAAACGGCGGTAGCTGCCTTCGCTGAACGGCTCGTTTTCGCGCGCCAAATTGAAAAGACCGCGCATATCGCGCGTATCGCGCGAGACGACGGTGTTGATGAAGTCGGCGCGCTGCCCAAGCTGAAAGGCGAAGCCTTGCTCGCTGCGCCGCCCAAGCCCGATGCGTCCGGGCGCACACAAGATTAGGCGCGTTGCCAAGAAAGGCACCAGATAGCGGATCGAGAGCCGCAGGTAGTCTTCGTGGTCAAGCCAGGCGGTCTCGCGCTCAGCCATGTAGTTCTCATGGCAGCCGTATGTGTTGCCGTGCACATCCACATTGTTCTTGATGATCAGGAAGCGCCCGCGAAAGCCATCCGCGCGCAGCAGCTCTTGCGCACGCGGCAGCAAGTATGCCAGCATTGCATCAGCTGCCTTGTCGTAGAGCGCAATCTCACGGGCGCTGCGACACTCAGGATGCGCCCACTCGGCATGCCCAACGTCGTGATAGAACTTGGCGCCAGTGGCGATGAAGGCGCTCTCGCTCAAGCCGACGGCATCAGTCAGCGCATGGCGTAAGGTGCTGACAAGCGTCTCCTTCGTCGGATCGTTGGAGCTCGGTTCGCTCAAAAAGGCGATGCCGTATTCGGTCTCTAGGCTGAAGATTCGCTCACGCATAGCGCATCCTTTAGTGGTGCAGAGGCAACAGCATGCCCCTGCGCAGGCTGATCACTCGCCCGTCTCTTGGCGGAAGCGGCGCACGAACTCTTCAGAGGTGGTGGTGCGCAGCTCAGGGCGTTGTTCCGTCTCGCCGCCGATGGTCTCGACGGGCACGCTTTCGCTGCCGAAGAAGTCGCCCAGCACATCGTCGATTACATCCTGTGTGGCTGGCGCCGACTCTTGGGTCAGGCTGCTTGGCTCACTACTCAGCCCTTGCTGACCGCGTGTGAGTTGTTCTTGATCGCTCATCTTTAGTACCCTCCATAGCTGTAGCTTTCGTATGTACTATACGTGCGGTAATACGGTTGTACAACTGGCTTCAAAGCGCGCATCAGCCCTTGTAGATCGGTGACGCCCGCCAAGAGCAGCTCGACTTGAGCGCGCGTGCCGCTGAGCGGGTCGGGCATGGCGAGGTAGAGGTCGTGCGTCATGTACGGCTCGCGGAAACTGATCTCAGACCAATCAACATGTGAGACGTGCTCGCCGAAGCGCGCCAGAAGCGTGCCGCGCAAGTAGGCGCGCGTATCTTCAGGCGGCAGCGTGATGTACGGCTCGATCTCAGCGTCAGTCAGCAGCCGCTCAACAGCGCCACTCGCCTGCAGGCGGTAGAAGATACCACTCTGACGCGGCTCGGCGCCCCGCCGAATGTCGTGATACTCGAGATCGAGGCGGCGCAGGCTGAAGTAAATCTCACGCTGCCGCCAGTAGTCAGCGTAGCTGAGCTTGTAGCGGGCCATGTAGCTCTCCAAGTAGCTGCCGCGCACGCCGTGCAGCCGCCTGATCGCAGCCTGGACTGCTTCGGGGCTGGTGCCCATCATCTCGCGGGTCTGGTCGAGCGTGAGCTCGATGGGCAGCTCCCACAGCGCCACCTGCGACCAATCTGTGCGCTGGCTGGTCAGGTAGCGTTCCAGCAGGTTGCGTTTGATGGCCCAGTCCAGGCGGGTGCTGAGCAGACGCCAATCGCGCCCGAGCTTGTCGAGCGTATCCGCCCAGACGCCCAAAACCTCGCGGTAGGCGGCCAAGAGATCGTCGGCCAACTCGCCCGCCTTCGCCTCAACGTAGTCCCGTGCGGCGGCGTAGAACTGACGCTGCATCTCTAGCGCTGTGATTGTGCCACCGCTATCTAGCAGCAGGGGACGGCTGAAGGTTAAATCGCGCGAGATCGCCTGATACGCCTCGATCGGATCGTCGAAAGTGAAGTTCAGGGCGATGGCGTTATCCTCGAGCATGGAGAGGATGATCTGTGTCGTGCCAATCTTGAGGAAGGTGCCGTACTCCGCCATGTTAGCATCGCCCAAGATGACGTGCAGGCGGCGGTACTCATCGCGGGCGGCGTGTGGCTCATCGCGGGTGTTGATGAGCGGGCGGTTATGTGTGGTCTGCAGGCCGATCAGGGTCTCAAAGAAGTCGGCACGCTGAGTCAGCTGGTAGCCGTCGGCTGGATTGTTGTTTTCCGAGCCGACCTTGCCCGAGCCGCAAAAGATGGCGCGGCTGGTCAGAAATGGGATCAAGACGCGCAGCGTGCGATGGAAACGGCGCATGATCAAGTCTTCGTAGAGCGCCGCCGAGAGCAGGTAGTTCTCATGGCAGCCGTAGCTGTTGCCCTTGTGATCACTGTTGTTCTTGTAGATGGCGATCTCCTCGCCTGCGGCCAGGGCTTGGCTGGCGTTGGCACGCTGACGGGCACGCTCCACAATGATCTCGCCGGCTTTATCGGCAGCGAGGGCAGTGCGGGGCAGACGAGTTTCGGCAGTACAGTACTCAGGATGCGCGTGATCGATGTAAAAGCGTGAGCCGTTCGGCAACATCAAGCTGGAGTAATCCCAGCCGTAGGTTGCCATGTAGGTCTCAGCGCGTACGGGTTGCTCAGCGCTGAGCATCTCGACGAGCGGCTCGCCTGAATCCAGCAAGCGGATATCTTGCATCTCGGGCGCACTGTAGACGGCTTTTTGGGCTTGGCGCGCCCGCGCTAGACGGCTCTCTTTGACCTGCTGACGGCGCAACAAGGCGCCCGCCTCTTCACACTGCCCAAGCACCAAGCGCGAGGCGACAAACGGGTTGGATGCCAGCGCGTTCAGCACCAAGATGCCGTATTCTGTCTCGATCCCGATTAGTTTTGGTGTTGCCAAGAGCCTCTCTCCACTCGCTACAAACGTTCAGACATTATCTCAGTATCACGGCATCGCGCCGCGCGATGAACAGCGTCAGGTAGAACAAGCCAAGCACAAGCCATATCGCCCACTTGCGCTGCTTGGCTGCTACAACCGCCAAAACAGGCGTCAGGCTGTACAGGGCAAAGTAAGGTGAGATGAGCGGCGCTAAGATGGCGGCTTTCTCCACTGGCAAATGACGCTCTTGCCAAGCCCGCCACAACAGCCACAACCCAAAGGGCAGGCCCATCGGGAAAGGTGCGATGTTCCAAATAGCTGCTCCCGCATCCAGAGCGCCGATGTTGTGCCACCATGCCCCGCCGATAGCTACCCCGAGCACCCCAGCGGCGCCCGCGCTCAGAAAGTTGCTCCATGCGCGCTTTTCAAGCCAGGTTAACAGGCAGCCCAACACTGTCTGTGGCTTCGCAGCAAAGGCGATACCTGCTAAAGGTGCGGGGAGCAACCACACAAGCGCTGGCAGCCAATCAAGCTGGCTCAGCAAGACGCCGAAGATTGTTGCCGGATTGCCCAGGACTAAGAGCGCACTTCCCAAGTCGCCGTCAAAGTGCCTGACGAGCCACAGCGGCACCCAGATGAAGAGGATGCCATTGAGGGCTGCGCCCGCTTCGCACGATAGCAAAAGGTGTGGCAGCAGCAGGGCAATGTGTGGCGAATAGAGCGATGTGCCCTGTGCTAAACCTTCCCGAATAATGCACCAATCCGCGTACAGGTTGGTTGGGCGCATCAGGCTGGCGAACAACCCAATCGCTGCCGCCAAGCCAAACAGCGCCCACATCGGAAAAGCTTTCAGCGGATGGTTCAAAATAGACATCGCTCACTATCCCGGCAGTCTACAGCTGTACGCCGTCGGGCTGTATGCGCGGCTGCGCCACTTGATAGGGTCTGCTCTTCTCGATGCCCCACGGGTCATCCTCAAGCGCCTCCAAAAAGATTTTGACGGCGCGAATATCGCCCTGCCGTGCCGCGCCCGCGCCGATGTTCTCATTCAGCCAGTGGGCCACGAACTGTTCAGCGTTCTCGCGAAACTCATCCGCTAGCGCCGCCCGCAGATCAGCCACCGTAATACCGACCTTGCCGCTGCCTGCCGCAATCTGGCGCTTGAGTGCCATCTTCTTGGCGCGCGAGACCAAACTCATCAGCACGGCACCACTAGAGAAATCGCGCAGTGGAAAGACTAAACGCTCATCAGCACCGTTGGGGGTACGCACTGAAGTCTCCAGGCGGCTGGTGGCGCTGTACAGCACGTTAAGGGTCTCCACGATCAGAGCCTCGGCAAGCTGCTCACGGCGCGCAATCTCGGCAAGCAATGCAGCTGACTCAGTGTTGGCTTCAGCCAGCGTGCGCAGCGCTGCGCCCTTCGGCTCACGTGGATCAAGCGCTTTGCGCACATCATGCTTTTCGGGCAGCGCCTTCAGCAGAGCAGCGCGCCTCTCTTCGGGCAGGAAGGCGCCGAAAAGCTCGATGCAGCGGCGCGCTGTCGCAGTTTTGAAGGTGATGCTGCGCCCGTAGGTCTCAGGCGCTTGCGGCAGATTGGCGTCGCTCAGCGGTAGGTCGGGCGTCAGGTAGAGCGCCATGATCTGCAAGGCTGCCTCCTGTGTTGGGCGGTTGATCTTGATCTTGACGTCGAGACGGCCGGGACGTAAGATGGCAGGGTCAATCATGTCGGAGCGGTTGCTGGCGCCGATGATGATGACATTCTCGCTGCCCTCTACGCCGTCCATCTCGGCTAGGAACTGCGGCACGATGGTTGTCTCGACATCCGAGGAGCGCCCGCTGCCGCGCGTGCGGAAGAGCGCTTCCATCTCATCGAAGAAGATCACGACGGGCGTGTAGAACGAGGCGCGCGCCTTAGCATCCTCAAAAATCTTGCGGATGCGCGACTCGGTCTCGCCCACATACTTGTTGAGCAGCTCCGGGCCTTTGACGTTCAGAAAATAGCTGCGGATACCATCCTTGCGGCGCAATACCTCGTGAATGCGCGCCAGTGACGCGTCCGGATCGTCCAGGCTGACTTCGTTCAGGCGCAGCTCCTCAGCAATTTCGAACATATTCGGCACGGCGTCGCTCCCGCGCAAGGCTCGAAAGGCGTCTAGCGCCTCAGCGTCGCGCGGATCGGCGCGCAGTTTCAGATAAATCTCGATCAGCTGAGCAAGGCGAGTCAGGTGGGCGCGGATGCTGAGCGTGAGCGAGTTGGCGACGGCCTTGGCGATCAAGGTCTTGCCGCAGCCGGGCGGCCCGTAGAGCAGGATGCCCTTCGGTCGGTCGAGCTGGAACTCATCGAACAGATTGCGATGGATGTAGGGCAGCTCGATGGCATCGCGGATGGTGACGATCTGCTCATCCAAGCCGCCGATATCCTCGTAGCGCACGTCTGGCACTTGCTCAAGGGTCAGACTGCCGCTCTCTTGAGCGGGCAGCTTCTCAAAGGCGATGCCAATGCGTGGATCGACGCGCACCGTATCGCCGACCTCAACTGCTTCGCGGAAGAGTTGATCGCTGATCTCGACGACGGCCTCCGTGCTGCCGACGCGCACCTGCAGGCGCGGGCGAATCTTGGCGATGACCTGCTTGCCGCTCGAGTCGAGCTGGACGATATCACCGCGTTTGAGCGTCTCTGCCAGCTCGGGATCGCACAGCGCGCTGAATTTTTCACCGCTGAGCCACTGCAGGCGCACACTCGTCCCCTCTGGCGCCGCCAAGATGCGGGCCGCATTATCAGGGCTCAGGATGGCGATCACTTCAGCCGTCTCGCCGCGCAGGAAGTCTTGTCGGATCCCGACCACATTGCGCGAGCGATTCAAGACGACCTGCTGCCCCTCGCGCAGCTGATCGATAGGCAGATCAGGTGCAGCGAGCTTGACCTCGAGGCGCTGCCCGTTGTAGCCGATGATCACATCGCGCTGCGTGACTAGGATAGCGTGCAGCTCATCGCGCAACATCTCTAGGCGCCTGCGCTCATCAGGCAGGATGGCGCGCCCGATCGCCTCATTCAGCACTTCAGAGAGCATCTCCCACAGTAGGTCGTTATCGCTGCCCAGATCGATCGGCTGCCCATTCTCATCGAGGATTTGGCGCTTGGGGCGCGGCGGGCAAACGCCCAGAAAAATCCCGTACTCCAGCGGTGTGCTGCGCGCCTCCTCAAGCTCACGCTGCGTCTTGAGCAGCAAGTCGCGCAGGCGCTGAACGCCGTTCAGCTTGCCCACAAAGGCGAGTAGTTCTATCAGACGGGCGCGTTCATCGGGTGGCGGCGGCGGCGCAGCCCGCAATTTCTCTTTGACGAGAGTTTCTAAAAGCTGGATTTGGGTTTCAGGGTCAGTTGGCATTACAGCTCCATCACCTTCAGCGCCCAGAGCGCACTCACTTAACGATGAAATGGTCTGTTAGCTTTGAAGAGCTCGGACTGAGCTGATCAGATCTGCCTGGCAGCGCCGAGTCTCAGAAAAATCACTTTTTCATACAATAGGGTAAATCTGATCGCAATTCAACGGCTCAAATGTACTATCCGACTTTGCCGTGAACAAGGACGCCACCCTAAAAGTCGATTAGAATTTCGCAGCATGTGCGCACGCTTGCGATCACAACAGCTTGGATGTCTAGCACAGCGTTGAAGTTTTTGCTATGCAAACTTTTACAGTCATTTATGTGACGTATAACAGCGGCGCAACTATCTATAGTGCATTGCATTCAGCATTAGCTCTCCAACGGCTTGAAGGATCGGTCTTGCTGCGCATTGTTGTGGTAGATAACGCTTCTCAGGATAACACACTTTCAATTCTTACGCAACATTTCCCAGAAGTACTAATTGTTTCTAACAAAAGGAATCTGGGCTTTGCCGCAGCCAACACACTAGCTATGCAGCAGCTGCCATCCGATTATTTCGGGTTGGTAAACGCTGATGTGCGCCTGGACCGAAATTGGCTGTTGGCGCTGTGGCGCGCCTTTGAAGCTGACGAGCGGCTGGCGGTAGCAGGGAGTAAAATTTTCTTTGGAGAGAGCGGCGTGCTGCAGCACGCTGGGGCAATGGTGCGTCCGAACGGGCTAACTTACCACTTGGGCGCCGGCGAATACGATAGCGGACAGTATGACGAGATGCGCGACGTGGATTATGTGATGGGCGCTGCCCTAGCCCTACGTGGCAGCCTGGCTGAGCGGCTGGGCTACCTGCATCCAGGCTATTTTATGTACTTTGAAGAGACCGAGCTGTGTGCCCGGGCGCGTCAGATGGGCTACCGCGTATGCTATGTGCCGACGGCAATCGCCTACCATGATGAGCGCCACAGCCTGAGCGGGAAACCCTCTGCCAAGTATCTGTGGCGCTATCATCGCTCGCGCTATCGGTTTGCAGCCCGCAACCTCGATCCGCGCGCATTCTGCCATGCTGAGCGCGCCTGGCTGCGCGATTCTGTCCGTGATGCTCGTTACCGCCTGCTCTTGCACGCGGCGCGGCTCTCGCAAGTGGGGTTGTGGCTGCGGCATCGCTGGCTGCTGACGTTGCGTGCCTAGTCGGCAAGCGCCGCAAAGAGCTTTTCGCGATTGGCGGGGCTTGCGCCTGGCTGACTGGCGACCTCCACCACTTTACAGCGCGCCTCGGGCTGCAGAAGCGCCTGCACCAGCACCTCTGCCACGTCCTCGCGGCTGATCGTGCCGAAGGAAGCCAGTTTAGAGGTTACCAGGATATTCTGACTGGCGGGCGCGTTGGTCAGGCCGACAGGACGCACGATCGTGTAGGGGAGGCCGCTACCTATCACTGCCAGCTCGCCGCGCCGCTTCTGCCTGAGGATGCGCGAAAGGAACGGGTTGAAATCTGGCGTTTCCGTGCCGAAAGAGGAGCACATGACAAACTGCTGCACCCGATTTTCAAGGGCAGCTGCCACGATGTAGGTCGGGGCGATCGCCTCGATTGCCTCAACTTCCTCGTCGCTGGAGTTGATGCGCGCGCCAAGCGTGCTGATCACAGCGCGTACACCGTGCATAGCCCGGCGCAGGTCAGCTGGGTCCAGCACTGAGCCGATCACCACCTCGACGCCGCTCAAAGTGAGCTCGGGCGTGTTTCGAACGCGATCCTCGGCGCGCACCATTGCGCGCACAGGGATGCCCTTGCTGTGTAAGTTTTTCACCACCCGTCGGCCAGTCTCGCCGTTAGCACCCAGCACAAGCACTGTACCTTCAAAGCTGTTCATTGAAGCACCTCGATCTTGGTGGATGTGATAAAAACTCACCTGCAATCCTAGCAGAGAAACAGCGAAGAGACTAATCGAAGCGCTTTTCTTTCAGGCGGCGGCGTATATCGAGGTTTGCCTCGCGCTTGGCGATCGCTTCGCGCTTATCGTATTCCTTCTTGCCCTTCGCCACAGCGATCTCGACTTTGGCGCGCCCTCTCTTCAGGTAGAGGCGCGTTGGCACAATCGTGCAGCCGCGTTCGCGCAGCTTACCGATCAAGTGGGCAATCTCTTTGCGATGCAGCAGCAACTTGCGCGGGCGCAGCGGCTCGTGCCCGAAGCGATTCGCCTGCGCATACTCAGCAATGTGGACGTTCAGCAGCCACAGCTCGCCGTCGCGCTCTTCGACATAGCCATCGCTCAAATTAACCTTGTGCGCTCGGATGGACTTGATCTCAGAGCCGATCAAGGCTAAGCCTGCCTCGAAGCGCTCGCCGAGTGTGTAGTTGTGGCTTGCTTTCTTGTTGGTGGCGATGACGACGAAATCGCCCTGTACCTTTGCTGCTTTTGCAGTCTTCGCCATGGCTGACAGTCCTTTAACACAGGCTGGATTCTCGCACTGGTTTGGATGAGAGTCAACGGCAAAGATAGCGAGTGCAGGCGGAGCGTCCCTCTGCGCCTGCGCTGAACCTTCAGCGAGCAGGCACAGCCACGGGCGAGAGCACTTGCCGAATCGCCTCTTCATAGCCGTCGATCATGCGCGCTACTGTGAAGTGTGGTGCGCGAGCGCGCCCGCGCCGGGCGTACTCAGCGCGCAAAGTCTCATCCCGCAAAAAGCGCCGAATGCCCTCGGCAAAAGCAGCAGGATTCTCAGGCTCGACTAGCAAGCCCGCCTGACCCACCACCTCAGGGGCGGCGCTGGCGCGGGCGGCTACAATCGGTTTGCCGAGCGTCATCGCCTCTAGGTAGACGTAACCAAAGCTCTCTTGGCTGCTTGGATGGCAGAAGACGTCCGCCTGGCGCCACTCACGGGCAAAAGCGGCGTCATCAGTCAGATGTGAGAGCCACGTCACGTGTGACCGGATGCCTAACTCATCAGTGAGCGCTTGGAGCGTATCCCACTCCAAGCCGTTGCCGACGATCCGCACTTCTAAGTTGGGGAATTCCTCGATCAACAGCGGCACGGCACGCAAGAGCACGTCCACGCGCTTGCGCGGATACAGCTTGCCCACCGCCAGCACAATCGGATGGTCGTTGGCTTGGCGCGGCTCAGCATCGACTAGAGGCAGCCAACTCGGCGTGATCATGCCGTGTGGGATAACTTGCACCTTACGCTCTGGTACGCCGTAGAGCGCGACGATGCGCTCCTTGCCGTATTGGCTGCCGACAGTCACCCAATCGGCTTGCTGCATGTTCAGCCGGTCGAAGAAGGCTTGCGCGTAGACCATCGTGCGGATCGGTTCGCGCTCCCAACGGCACAGATCGCCGAAGATGGCGTGCGCTGAAGCGATCAAGGGCGGGCGCTGTGCAGGATCGAGCCCGCAGCCGTCGTAATCGAAGCCAATGATCACGTCGGCTTTGCGCAGGCGCGGATCGGTGCGCAGCTCAGTGTTGAACTGAAAGCGTTGGAGGGTCGTCTCGATGTAATCGGTGCTGTCGAAGTTGGGCGCAATCACCTCGACCACATGGCCACGTTCGTGCAGCCCAGCCAGGAACGCGTTGAAGAAAACAGCCGTCCCGCTGCCGCCGATTACATCAGTTGCCCAAGAGGTGATGACAACGATTCGCATAGATATTCATCCTGTCGTTAGGGCGGTGCCTCATGCGCTTTGGCAAGCCGCCGCGTGCGAAACGCCTACTTTCGGCAAAAGTGAGGCGCGTTTTTAGATTGTAGCAGTTTTGTCTAAGCGTGACACACGCAAGGCACTACCTTTGCGCAGCGCCTGTTATAATCTGTACATCGCCGAACACAGTTGGGATATGACGAGATATGTTTTGGTCTGAGTGGGAGAGAGAACGCCCGCACCAGCAGGCCTTCACGAGCAGCACACAACTGCTAGTCGTCGTTGTAGCGCTCTTGGTGACGGCCTTAAGCGCATTTATAGCAGGCTATGCAGTGGCGCTCAGCAGCGCCCAGAACAACCTCAGCCTGGCTGAAGAAGTCTGGCAGCTGACTGATCGCTACTTCTACTACGAGAAGCCCGACAGCAAAGAGCGGCTCTACGGGGCGATCAGAGGGCTGCTAGCCACCTTCCAAGACCCGCACACCCTCTTCTTGCCACCTGCGCCAGCCGAGCGCGAGCGCGCCGTGATGAGCGGGCAGCAAGGCGGCGTCGGGATTATCGTCACGCAAACCGACGATAAGCGCTTCGTGGTGACCGAAGTGCGACGCGGCTGGGCCTATGAGCGCGCCGGCGGACGAGCAGGCGATCAGATCATTGCGGTGGATGGCGAGTCCGTTGCCGATTGGACGTTCAATCAGCTGATCGACCGCGTGCGCGGCAGACTTGGCACGCAGGTCAGGCTGACGGTGCAGCGTAACGGCGAGGCTGAGCCTCTCACGCTGACCCTCACACGCCAACAGATCAACGTCTACAGCCAGATGCTGGACGGCGAGATTGCCTATCTGACCTTCACACAGTTCACCAGCACCGCACCAAGCGAGATCAAAACGCAGCTGGAAGCGCTCTTGGCACAACGGCCGCGCGCACTGATCCTCGATCTGCGCGACAACGGCGGTGGCTTCCTGGATGAGGCTATTCAGATCGCCGATTTGTTCCTCGAGGAAGGCCTGATCGCCACCGAGAAGACATCCAGTGGACAGGTGAAGCGTTTCAACGCCCGCAGCGGCGATCTGGCCGAGTCTGTGCCGATGGTTGTGCTGGTCAATCGCAACAGCGCCAGTGCCAGCGAGATTGTGGCGGGCGCACTGCAAGAGCGCGGGCGCGCCGTGCTGATCGGGCAGCGCACCTTCGGCAAGGGCTCTGTGCAGCGCCTCTTCACGCTGAGCGACGGCTCACAGCTGCGCGTGACGCAAGGCGCCTGGTACACACCCAACGAGCGACCGATCGAGCGGCATGGCAGCGGAGAAGGCGGCCTGCAACCCGATATCAGCGTCGAGCTGCCCAGCGATGGCAGCCGCACACAAGGCGATCCGACCCTTGAGGCAGCCCTCGAGTACATCCGTCAGTATTTCTAGGCGCCCAAAAATGCCTGGCTGGGGAGTTCGAATGGCGGAGAGGGTGGGATTCGAACCCACGAGGGCTTTCACCCTACTCGCTTTCCAAGCGAGCGCACTAGACCAACTATGCGACCTCTCCAGTGGCTGGCTGCCATTATAGCCGTTCACAGTGCGGCGGTCAACGGCGAGGTTCGCTCAGCTGCGTCCGCGCCCAAGTGATGGTCTGCTGAATGCCTTCAGCAAAGGGCACGCGCGGCTGCCAGTCGAGCAGCTCCCTAGCGCGGCGGATATCGGCAGCGCTGGCGCGCATATCGCCGGGCTGCGCAGGGCCATAGCGCACAGGGTACACGCCGCGATCCTTCCCAAAAGCGCTCAGCACAGCATCGCACAGCGCATTGACCGTCGTGGGCGTCCCGGTACCTAGATTGATGATCTGCCCGTAGGTAGCAGGCTGCTCCAGTGCGTCGATCCAGGCTCGGACAACATCTGAGATATGCACAAAATCGCGAGACTGCTCACCATCGGAGTGGATAGTGATCGGCTCGCCGCGCAGCACATTGCCGATGAAGATCGCCAGCACGCCTTGATAGGCGTTGGTGAGGCTTTGACGCTCGCCGTAGACATTGAACATGCGAAATGAGGTCACATGCAGCGGCGAGGCTAAGTCGCGGCGCGCGGCTGTGAGGTGGACATAGCGCTCAGCCGCGTATTTGGTGATGGCATAGTAGGAAGCCGGATCGGGCGGCGCGCTCTCAGCCGTTGGCACGGGATTGCTGTTGCCGTAGATCGTCATGGAGCTGGCGAAGAGCAGGCGCGGCACGCGATAGGCCAGGCATGCCTGCAAAAGGTTGATCGTCCCGAGCGTGTTTGTGCGCAGATCGTGCCACGGATCGGCGAAAGAGAGCCGGATCGAGGCTTGGGCGGCAAGGTGCAGCACAGCATCCACGCCTTGCGCGAAGATCGGCTCGAGGTGGGCGGGCTCAGTCACATCGCCCTGCACGAACTCGGCGGCAGCGTTCACATAGTCGCGACGGCCGCCACTCAGATTATCCAGTACAACAACGTGGTAGCCGCGCTGGATCAGGGAGTCGGTCAGGTGGCTGCCGATGAAGCCGGCGCCACCTGTGACGAGAATGCGTTTCAATGCCAGACGTCTAACCTTTCAAGCCAGAAGTGCTGATGCCTTGTGTGAACAGCTTCTGCGTGAAGAAGTATAGAATCATCACAGGCAGTAGGGCAACCACAGAGGCAGCCATCAGCAAGTGCAGGCGTGTGCCGCCGTCTTCGCGGAAGAAGCTGAGCGCCACCGCAATCGGCCGCCATGAGTTATCTGAAGTGACCAAGAGCGGCCACTCCAGCGCGCTCCACGTGCTGACGAAGCAGAAGAGCACAGTCGTGGCGATGGGCGCCCAAGAGATCGGCACCACTACCGAGAGCAAGAAGCGCAAGTGCCCGGCACCATCCACACGGGCGGCCTCCCATAGCTCGTTTGGTATCTGCATGAAGAACTGACGCAGCAAGAAGATGCTGAACGTGTTCGAGAGGAAGGGGACAACCAGCGAAGGCCAATTATTCAGCCAGGTGAACGACTCGTTGATGCTGGTGAAGAATTGATGGACGCGCGTGACGATGATCAGGTTTGGCACTAGGATGATGATGCTGGGCACGAAGAGCGTCATCAGCAGCATGCCGAAGATCAGGTTGCGGCCTGGAAAGCGCATCCGCGCGAAGGCGTAAGCCGCCATGACGCAAATAACAGTCTGCCCAACCACCGACATAAATACAATGCGCACTGTGTTCCACAGGAACAAGCCGAACTGGCGCGATTCGCCGATCGCCGTCGAGCCGAACAGCACATCGGGGTAGTTATCCAGGCGGATGCCCAACGTCGGGATGATGTTCGTCGTGCTATTCGCCTCGAAAGAGGTCTGCAGAGACTTGCCGAGCATGAAGGCAAACGGCAAGATGTAAATCAGCGCAGCCAGACTGAGCGCAACGTAGACTAGAATGCGGAACGTATTGAATTGGCGCTTAGTGCGCGGCGCAGAGCTGCGAAGCGTTAGATCAGCCATAGAACACCCTATCGCGCGTTAACCGATTTTGCAGAAGCGTCAAGATCAGGATGATGCCGAACAGCAGGAAGGACATTGCTGCGGCATACGGGCGGGTCTTGATGGCGGAGGCTGTCTGAATCGTCTCATAGATGTAGACTGTGGTGGTATCCAGTGCCCCGCGCATATCCGGCGTGCGCAGCACCCAAATGTGGGCGAAAGTTCGGAAGGTGCCTGTGATGGCGAGGAGCGTCAGGTAGAAGGTGGTGGGCGAGATGAGCGGGAAGACTACATGGCGGAAAGTCTGCCAGCGGCCAGCGCCATCGATCTGGGCCGCTTCGAACATCTCTTTAGGCACATTGGCCAGGCCGTTCATGAAGATCACGGCGTTGTAGCCACTGAAGACCCAGATCGCATAGATGATCGCGGCCACCAGCGGCAAGCTCGGTCCGATCAGGAAGTTGGGCAGGCGCACGTTCGGCCCGCCGATGATCTCGGCGATGATCTGGAAGACGCCTTTCGGATTGCGCATCCATTCTTGCGGCGGCAGCCCGAACGTCTTCAAAATCTGGTTGATCGGGCCTGTATCGGGGCTGTTCGAGAACAGCATGGCAAAGACGGTGGCTGTGGCAACCGTCGGCGCGATGTAGGGCATGAAGAAGATCAGCCGATAGAAGCCCTTGCCGAAGCGCACCTCGTAGAAGAGCATGTAGGCGAGCAGCAAGCCTAGCGAGAGCTGCACCGGCACGGTCAGGAAGGCGTAGGTGGCAGTGCGGATGATCGAGTCGTAGAACTGCGTATCGCCACGCCCAGCCGCCGATGGCAGCTCGCCGATGAACATCCAACCGCCCACCATCAGCGCGATGGCGATGATCAGCGTTGAGAGCATCCCGCTCGTCGTCTCACGGTGCTTGGCACGGCTCCAGAAGAAGTACGCCAGGCCGATGAAGCCGATCCCGAGCAGCATGGTGAAGACTTCATTCCACTGCGAGACGGTATCGATCAGCGTCGCAGGTGTGACGCGGGTGAAGTCGCGCAGCACCTCGCGCGGCACGCGCTCAAACTGCCTCAGAGTTTGGCGCAGGGCATCCTGTGCGGCCAGCACATAAATAACCAAGCCAAGCGCCACAGCTGCAAACAGCCAGCGGATGATCCCAAAGAAGCCGTATTTGCGCGGCTCAGCGTCAGGATCGGCGCTCAGGCGCACCCGATGTGCTACAAAAATGGCCCCTGCAGCCGCCATGGTGCCGAAGAGCGCGGCAATTTGCGGCAGCAGCGGATAGACGTAGTTGAAACGCTGATCGGTCACGACGCGGCTCAGCACATCTAGCAGCGGCTGCGAGATTCGATGCAGCTCGTAGAAGGTGAACCATGTCAGCAGCACAGCGCTCAGCGTCATCAAGCCGACGCCCCACGAATTCAGCACAAAGGCGAGGTGCTGAGTGTTATCAGCATCAGGATCGGTGTTGCGCGGCTGGAGCATGGCGTAGAGCAGGGCGCCTACCAACAGCAAGCCCAGCGGAATCAGCGTGTAGCCGAAGTCGAGCGTGAATAGGATGCCGAAGAAGGCTAGTGTTGCGAAAGCCGTCAGGTAGCCGACGGGCAAGTAGCGGTAGAAGTTGCCCTCGCCCTCTCGGGTTGCCTGGATGCCGCGCCGATACATGTTATAGCCCATTAGGCCGAAAACTAGCGCCACAGCCAGCGCGATCATATAGGCCAGGCTGCCGATCACACGAACAAAGTTCGCCAAGCCGACGAAGCCCTGCGGCACGTTGACTCCGCCCTGCATGCTGATGAAAAAACCATAGGCGACCGGGAACAACTCAAAGATGAAGGCAATAATCGCTACCGGCGCCACAAACAGCAGACCGAGTACCGCCTCGTTGAGCTGCAGGCGGCTGCGGCTCACCCGCTTGACTTCGGTCTTGGTCTGCACACCTGCCACATACGAAGTGGTTGCCATGCCATCCCCTCGCTTGCACTATCAACGCACGCTTTTCTACAAGCTGCCCTTTAAGACTCTGCCGAAGTCCTGTTAAGAGCAGGTTAAAGAGAGTGTGAGTGCTGCCTGCTGAGGCTTTCATTGTGGCGCAGCTTGGAGGATTCTGCAACTCCACGTGGCGGCAGAGACGTATTGCGCATTTTAGCCTGAAATGCCTTAAAATTTCCTGCAGAGACTGAATGCACGAGGCTCGGCTGATGAGTTCACTGGATAAGTTGCGCATGCTCTTTGTGTGGCTTGGATTGTGCGTCGGGCTTGCCCTGCTGTGGGGCGCCGCCCTCACGCCGAATGCTTGGCTGATCGATCAGGCTGTGGTGTGGTTGCCCCAGTCGCCTAATTCAGCCGGGCAGACCCTCTCGCGCGGGCGTATCGCCTTCGTCTCAGAGCGCAACGGCAACCCTGAGATCTACGTGATGGATGCAAGCGGCAGCAACCTGCGCCGCCTGACCCGCAACAATGCCGTCGACGATTCGCCGACCTGGTCGTCGGATGGGCAGCGCATTGCCTTCGTCTCGGAGCGGGACGGCAACCGCGAGATTTACACGATGAACAGCGACGGCAGCGCCCTGACCCGCCTGACGCGCAATCGCGCTCGCGATGACTCGCCAACCTGGTCGCCGGATGGCGCGCGCATTGCTTTCGTCTCGGAGCGAGATGGCCTGCCGCAAATTTATGTTATGCACGCTGATGGCGGCGAGGTACGCCGTCTAACACAGACCGATAGCCCCAAAACTCAGCCGGTCTGGTCGCCGGATGGCAAACGGATTGCTTTTGTCTCTGAGCAGGATGGCAACCCTGAAATCTATGTGATGGACGCCGATGGGGCTAATCCGCGCCGCCTGACTGACGACCCCGCCCCCGATAGTGCCCCGCGCTGGTCGCCCGATGGCAAGCGCCTGTTGTTCGTCTCCGAGCGCGAGGGCGCCAGGCTGCAAATCTTCAGTATGACGAGCGAGGGCGAAGATGTGACGCTCATCGCGACGACGAACGCGGCGGATGTGCGCAACTTTGCGCCGGCTTGGTCGCCAGATGGCTTATGGATCGCCTTCACCACCGATCGGGATGGCAACCTCGAGATTTACGCCGTGCGCACGGATGGCACTGGCTTGCGCAATCTGACCCGCAGCCGCACCGACGACTATAGCCCTTCTTGGTCGGCAGGCGTGACGGGCGGCACTCTCAGCGGTCGGCCGACTGCCACGCCCACACCGCTGGGCGGCGGGCGGCAGATCGGGATGCGGCGCTGAGCCTGGAATAGCCAAGCAGCGGCATTTGCGCTACACTTAGCGTGCCGCTCATGTGCAGTCTTAAAAAGGAATGGCTACCTATGCCCGCAATGGCTCAGCGCGTTGTCCCATTCGGCACCACCATCTTCGCAGAGATCAATCGCCTTGCCCGCCAGCACGGCGCCATCAATCTAGGGCAGGGCGCACCCGACTTCGATACGCCCTTGCCTGTGCGCGAGGCGGCGATCAGCGCTGTGCGCAGCCAGCTGAATCAGTACGCGCCAAACATCGGCCTGCCAGAGGCGCGCGCGGCAATCGCACAGCATGCTGAACGCTTCTACGGGCAGCGCCTCTCGCCCGATCAGGTGCTAATCACAGCTGGCGCCACAGAGGCGATGTTCGCCGCTATTCTCGGCTTGAGCGATCCGGGCGATGAGATCATCGTCTTTCAGCCGGTCTACGATAGCTATGTGCCGAACATGCGTATGGCGGGCGTCTCGCCGCGCTATGTCAATCTCTACCCGCCCGAGTGGATGTTCGATCCTGATGAGCTAGCCGCCGCCTTCACACCACGCACCAAGGCCATCATCATCAACACGCCGCACAACCCCACTGGCAAGTGCTACACCCGCCACGAGCTGGAGATCATCGCCGAGCTGTGCGTGCGCCACGACGTCATCGCCATCACCGACGAGGTCTACGAGCATATCGTCTACGATCGGGCGCAACATGTGCGCCTCGCCACGCTAGAGGGCATGCCGGAACGCACACTGACCATCAGCAGCTTGGGCAAGACCTTCAGCGCCACTGGCTGGAAGGTTGGCTGGGCGATAGGCGCGCCTGAGCTCGTCGAGAGCGTCAATCGCGCCCATCAGTTCATCACCTACTCGGTAGCTACGCCGCTGCAAGCCGCTGCTGCCGCTGCTCTCAACCTGCCCGATGCGTACTTCGAGACGCTGCGGGCCGACTACCAGCGCAAACGCGATTGGCTGCTCAGCATGCTGCAGAGCGCAGGCTTCAAAACGCTCGCGCCGCAAGGTGGCTACTTCATCATGGCGAATTGGCGGCATGTCGCACCCGAGCACATTCAAAACGACGTCCAATTCGCTGAGTGGCTGATTCGCGAGATTGGTGTGGCGTGCATCCCGCCCAGCGCCTTCTACCGCCCTGAAGATAAACACCTGGCAGCCGATTTTGCCCGCTTTGCCCTTTGCAAGCGCGATGAGACCCTGCAAACCGCTGCTGAACGCCTAGCTGCCATGCGCGTCAGCGGCGACTAGCTGCGCCAGGTGATCGGCAGGGCGCCGCTTGGCAGCTCCTGGCGGAGGCCGCTCAGGGCATCTAGCACAAAGTTGCGCACCCGACCATCGGCCTGCTGTGTTTGTACATAGAGCGCCAAGCGGCTCGGGCTCCATTCAGCGCGCACCACCTCACCCTCTATCGGCGCGCTGATCGGATAGGGCTGCTCGGTTGGGTAGCCCGCATAGAGTCGCAAGTTGTTTCCACCCTCGCGGCTGCGCCCATCAACCGACGGTCTGCCCAAGAAGGCATAGCGCCCGTCGGGCAGTTGTGCGCCGTCTTGCATCCACAAACCGAGTGCCGCGCCATCAAAAATGGGCGTGAAGGCCGCCGTGTAGCGATCCACAATCCCCAGCTGGACGCCGCGCTCAGCCGTTGGCAGCCGCGTGGCAATCCAGCCGACGCCTCTGGGCAACCACGCTGCGCCCGTGAAGGGCAGCACGTCGAACAGACCGTCCATGCGCTCGTTAGCCAGCCGGCTGCGCCCCGTCAGGATGCTGGCAGGGACGCCTCCGCTTGCCGTCACACTGATGAGCAAGGCATCCTGATCGTCCGCCCAAGCCAGGCTACGAGCAATGCGGAAGGGGTACTCGTTTGAGCCCTCGATGTAGTGATTGCGCAGCACGTGGCGTGGCGCGCTACCGGGCGCTACCACCCAGACCCCATCATCATTGGCGCGGATCGGGTCGAGGCGCAGTGCTTCGGCATTAGGCGTCTCGACGATGTAGGCAAGGTAGGCACCATCAGCTGACCAGCGCGCTGCCACAAACTGTTGGCGGCTGTGCTTGCCGCCGCCATCATACGGCGCGCCATCAATGAACAGGCGCCCATCTTGGTCGATCAAGGCGCGCCGCCCGGTTGGGCTGACGTCGAAGGCACGGAGCTGCTGACTGGGCGGGATTTGGAGCGTATCGCGGCCGATAATCGCAAACTCGCCCTCGATGCGCGCAATAACAAGAGGCGTGGGCGGCGCTTGTGTGGCGGGCGGCACAAATGGCAATGGGAGTGGCATCTGAGTGCTGAGCGGGACGATGGTGGGCAGAAAAATGATGACAGTGGGCACAGGCGTGAGGGTAAGCGGCAGGGTAGGCGGCGGCACGATCAGGATGCGCACAGTGGGCGAGGGTGTCGGCATGGGGGAGGGCGGCGTGACAAACAGCAGCAGCTCCAAAGTCGGCGTGGCTGAAGGTGTAATGGTTGGCGTAGCGGTGGTGGTCAGCGTGAGCGTCGGTGTGGCGGTCGGTGTGATGGTCGGCGTAGCGGTGGTGGTCAGCGTGAGCGTCGGTGTGGCGGTCGGTGTGATGGTCGGCGTAGATGTGGCAGTCGGTGTGGCGGTGGGCGTGAGCGTCGGTGTGCTGGTCAGGCTGGCTCGCAGAGCAACCACAGTCGGGCTGGGTGAGCTAGTTGGCGAGAGGAGCAGGGTGGGCGCGAGCGTGGGGGTGACGGGGATGCCAGGCGTCAGGTTGCAGGCGAGCGCTGCAAGGCACAGCGCGCCTAAGGCAAGGCTGAGCGGGCTGTGCCGTTGTTGCTCAGATATCTTGCGGCGTTGGCTCTGGGTATGGGTCTTCGAGGACGATCTCAGCTTCAATTTGTGCCAAAACCTGCTCATAAAAAGCCAACCGTTGTGCGCCGATACGGCGACCGAAGATCG
>JBDNDQ010000014.1:0-63019 GCA_046719055.1 Aggregatilineales bacterium
AACGCTTGACAATCCTGCTGCTCGGCGTTGATCAGCGCCCTAACGAGCGCGGCCCATTCCGTACCGATACCATCATCGTGCTGAGTGTCGACCCGATCCGCAAGACTGCCGCCATGCTTTCGATTCCGCGCGATGTCTGGGTAAAAATTCCTGACATCAGCCCGCCGCTCTCGCCCAATCGCATCAACGCAGCGAATTTCATCGGCGATCAGCTGAACTACCCGCCCGATGGTGGCGGCCCGAAGCTAGCCGTCCGCACGGTTGAGGCGCTGCTGGGCATTCCGATCCATCGTTATGTCCTGATTAACTTCGAAGCCTTCCGCACAGTTATAGACGCCCTGGGCGAGGTGACCGTCTGCCCAACTGAGCGCATCTTTGACGATCAGTACCCCGACTACGATACCTACGGCGTGATCACGGTCGAATTTCAGCCTGGTTGCCAGGCACTCGATTCGACTCGCTTGCTGCAATACGCACGCGTACGCCATAACGCCGGCGATGACTTCGGGCGCGCTGTGCGCCAGCAAGAGGTCATCCGCGCTGTGCGTGAACGGGCACTCAGTCTGGGTGGTGTAGCAGCGCTGATCGGCAAGGCCGGCGCCATCTGGGACTCGCTCGCTGAGAATATCCGCACTGATCTGACCTTTGATGAAATCTTGGCGCTAGCCAGCCTGGCACAGGAAATCACAGATATTAAGTCGGCCGTGCTGAGCATCCGGCGGCAAGGCGAGGGCGGGCAGCTGCTCTACAGCACGCTGCCAAGCGGCGAGCAGGTGCTCTCGCCTATCGCGGAGGAAGTTTTCGCACTGGTGGTGCGTCTGTTCGATTCGGGCACCGGCGCGCCAGCAGGCTCACCTATGGCAGCTGAAAACGCACGCATCTACGTGGAAAATGGCGCGCTTGTGGATGGTCTCGCCGCCCGCATGCGCGACCGCCTGATCAACGCAGGCTTCAATGTGGTGGAGATCGGCACGCTCAGCAGCGATTTTCCCTACCCCAAGACCGAGATTCACGTCTACACTGGCAAAATGGAGACGGCGCGCTACCTTGCACAGGTGCTCGGCCTAGATGGCACAGCCATCCGTATCGAGGCGGACGCGCCAGTCGGCATTGATATCAAGCTCATCGTCGGGCAAGACCTGGCAAATCGCTGAGCCATCTCCCTGCCAGCTCTACGCGCGTCACTACCCTTATTGAGGCGGTCTGGGCTATAATTGAGCTTAATCATGATTACAGCATCGTGGGACGCCGTCGTTTCATCCTTGTGAGAGGAAAAAAGCCATGAATGTACACTTACACGCAAAAAATTTTGAGCTAGGCGAGCGCCTGCGCAGCTACGCTGAGAAGAAGCTGGCGCGCCTCGACCGTTACCTGCCACACATCACTCAGGTGACCCTTGAATTGAGCGAAGAGCACCGCCGCAGCGGCAACAAGAGCATTGCTCAGCTGACCGTGCGCGATCGGCGAGGCACAATCCTGCGCGCCGAAGAGCGCTCTGAGGCCGATGCCTTCGCCGCCATTGATGCTGTAGTTGATAAGATGTATCGCCAGATCAGCCGCTATAAGGGCAAGCGCCGCCGTCGGGCAGGCGATAAGTTCGAACTGCTTGAGCCAGAGCTGGCTACCGCCGAGATACCCGAAGGCATCACTGAAGAAGAAGAGCCAACACCGCAGATCGTGCGCCGTAAGCAGATTGAGGTGCTGCCCATGACTGAGGAAGAGGCGATCGATCAGATGGAGCTGCTCGGCCACGATTTCTTCATGTTCTTCAACGCCGAGACGCGTACGATTAATGTGTTGTACCGCCGCAAGGAAGGCAATTTTGGCCTGCTGCAGCCGCTGTGATGGTCTTGGGTCAAGTGTTCGGGCGGGAAAGTTCCCGCCCTTTTGCGCGTCATTCATGAGAGGGCCTTATGGCAGGTCTCGGTGCAGTCATTATGCTTGGCGCGGGCGGTGAGACGCCCCAAGAGCAGCTAGTACGCGACGCGCAGCGCGCCAACGTGCGCGATTTACTCTCTCTGCTGCGCGCCAACCAAGTTGAGCAGATTGTGTTAGCCGCGCCCCAGACCGATTGGCTCTCCGATGACTGCGCCCTAATCCGTGCCGACGATCTGCCTAATACGCCTTTCCACTTCGGGCAGCGCCTTGCCGCGCTGATCAGCGCTTATCGCTACGATCCAGCCCTTTACTTCGGTGGCGGCAGCACCCCGCTGCTCGATGCTGCGCTCATGGAGACTGTCGTCGGCATTGTGAGGCAAGCTGCTGTGCCCGGTAGCTCCAACCTGCCCGATCGCCTTGCCCTGACTAATAATTTGCACAGCAGCGACTGGATCGGCTTCACACGGGTGGCACAAGCATTGCCCATCCTCGCCGATCAGCGCCGCGATAACAGCATCGCTTGGGCGCTGCGCGAGAGCGGCGGCTACGAGGTGCGGGCGCTCTCCACCTTGCGGCCGGCGACCGGCTTCGATATCGACACGCCCACTGATCTCGCTCTGCTCGCCCAGCATCCCGACGTCCTGCCGAATTTGCGAGCTGCCCTCGATGATGTGCGCCTGACTTCAATCCCGATCGAAGCCGTCCTGGATGTGCTGCGGCACAATGGCAAGACGGTCGCCTTAATTGGGCGAGTCTCACCTTCAGCGTGGAGCGCGCTCAATCGCGTCTGCCAAGTCTGGACCCGCGTGATCGCCGAAGAGCGTGGTATGGTCGCCAGCGAGCGTGAAGCGCGTGGCGAGGTGCGTTCTGTGCTCTTGCCGATGCTGGAGGCACTGGGTATGGAAGGCTTTTTCGCGCAGTTGGCAGAGATAGCTGACGCTGTCCTGTTCGATACGCGGGTGCTCTTCGCAGCGCGCGGTATGACGCCTAGCGCAGCCGATCGCTATGCTTCTGATCTGCTTTGGCACTGGGCTATTGAGGATGAATGGCTGCGCGCCTTCACTTTTGCAGCCGCCACCGCCCCGATTCCCGTCGTGCTGGGCGGGCACAGTCTAGTCTCAGGCGGTTTGCACGCCCTTGCCGAGATTCTTCAGCGCACCTGAGCCGACTCGCGCCACAGACGCCCTAGCAGGACGTACTTGCGCCATTCGTAGTAGGCCATCAGCAGCGAGAGCCGCAAGCCGTGCAGGCCGTCTCGGTAGCCACCCAACCTCAGGAAGCGCCAGCGGAAGTGACGCAATGGCTGCAAGAGATAGTTATGTGGCTTGGCGCGCACGCCTTGCCTGAACAGCTCTCGCGCGGCAAGGGCAGTGTAACAGCGCTGTTTGTGATGGAATTGGCGAATATCGCGGTAGTTGTGATGCGTGAGCGGTGCTTTCAAATAGCCCGCCGTACCTTCTAGCTGCACAATCTCATGCACATCGCGCGTCAGGTCGTAGTGTGCACGGCAGGCGCGCAACAGACGCAGCTGATAATCGGGATACCAGCCGCCGCCGCGCGTCAGCCTGCCAAAAATATAGTTGTGGCGGGGAATCCAGAAGCCATCGTGCGCCGTCTGGGCAATAGCAGCCCGCATCTCAGCGGCCTGCTCAAGGCTGGATCGCTCATCGGCATCGATGAAAAACAGCCAATCCGTCTGCGCCTGGAGCATGCGCAGGGCTGCCTCGCGCTGTGCGCTGTAGTTCTCGAAGGGATGCTGAACAACCTCCGCTCCGCACGCCTCAGCGATCGCCAGTGTGCGATCTGTGCTGAACGAATCAAAGACGACTACAGCATCCGCCCAGCGCACCGACTCGATGCACGCCGCGATGTGTGCCTCCTCATCTTTGGTCAGGATGACCGCAATCAAAGCTCTCATAGGCGCATCACTTCGCGATAGGCTGTGATCAGCGCCTCAGCTTCGACAAGACTCAAAGCACCCTCCGCAGACATGCGGCGCACCTCACCGATTTTGATGCGCATCCCCAACTGAATCAGCTGCTTAGCCAGCCATACTCGCAGCGGCGTGTAGAACTTACGATAAAAGCGCAAGCGGCTGCGCCACAAATGTACTACGCTCTGTGGGCGTGCCTGACGGCTGCTCTGCCCCTCTAAGTGGATGATATGTGCACTCGGCACCAGGTAGATTTCCCAGCCAGCCCGCCGAATGCGCATACTCCAGTCCAGCTCTTCAGCGTACATGAAGTAGCTCTCATCAAACAGCCCTGTCGCCTCGATCGCCTCGCGGCGGACCATCATCGCAGCGCCGAGCGTATGTTCAACGGCAAAAGGCGGTTGATCGGGTGCGTAGAAGCGACGCGGATAGCGCCCGTTGAGCGCACTCTCGTAAAGTCTGCCGCGCAGCGCTAACGGGAACGGCAGTAGGTCAATGGCGATCTGTGTCAGGCCGGGGAAGCGAAAGGCGCTGTGCTGCAGCGAGCCATCTGCATAAGTCAGCCGCGCGCCGACCAGCCCTGCATACGGCAGGCTGAACAGCGCCTCATACAGCGCCCGCACAGCGCCCGCCTGGACACGCGTATCGGGGTTGAGCAAAAAGACGGCGCGCGGCGCTTTCGGAGCGCGCGCGGGCAAATCGCTAAAGCCGAGCGCACGCAGGGCTAGATTGTTGCCAGCGCCAAAGCCCAGATTCGCCTCGCTCTCGATCAGATGTACACCATCAAACGCAGCAGCACGAATTGCCTCTGCTGTGCCATCGGCAGAGGCGTTATCTACCACCCAGACTGCCCAGTCGAGCCCGGTTTGGGCGAGATCAGCTGTTAGCGTCTCAAGCGCCCGCAGAACTAGCTCGCGCACATTCCATGTGACGATGACTACTGCTACGTCAGCGGGCAGCGAAGACGAACGTTTCATAGGCTACCTAGCGGCTGGCGGTCAGCAGATCGAGCGCCGCAAGCCGTAAAAGCGTATCGAGCGCAGCCGCGCGCGCTGCCTCGACCGGTACAAAAGCGCTGACGCTCACAGCCTCCCGCCAGGCCGGCCGATTTTCCAAAAAGACCTGACGCACCTGTGCACTCAGGCTGGGAGGAATCAAGGGCGAGGCGACCAGGCCACCTAGCGGCACTTCAGGCGTTGTGAGCACGACTCGCAGCGCTTGGCTTAGATTCAAGCCTTCTATGCGGTAGCGGTTGAGCGTGCCTGTCTCGATAGCGCCAATGCACTCGCCCAGCGCTACAGCCCGCAACATCGAAGGCACATCCGGCAAGCGGCGCACATTGCGGAAGCTTAAAAATGGGTCGAAGCCGTTGCTGCGCATGGCCAAGACGGGCAGAATCCAGTCGGTCAAGCCGCCATCCCCCACTCGACAGAAGTCGCGCCCCGCGAAGTTGCCCACACCCGCGACTCCGCTCTCGCGCGCTGCCAAAATCTGACTGCTGATGCCGCTGATGCGACGGACGCCTTCTGCTTGCTCAGCCAACAGCAGCGGCAAGCCGCAGCCGCGCCCTTGTGCTGCAAGGAGCGTCCAGCTATCGAGGATGCCGAAGGCGGGCAGGTCGCCGCACAGCACGCCCAGCGCCTGCGATGGGCTAGCATAGAACTCGACGCGGAAGGAAAAGCCAGTCTGTGCGCGCAGCGCTTGCTCGAGCGCGCTGCCGGTTGCGTTAATATCTTCTGAGACAATGACGAGTGGAAATGGTCGCGTCTCGGCGCCGAACGGCACGGCCGTTGCCACAGTGGGCAACGGCTGCGAAAGTGGCGTGGGCGAAGGCGTTGGCGTGGGCATCGGCGTGACAGGGCGATCCGCGCCGCAAGCTGCTACAAGCAGAGCAGCCATCAGGATCAGTATTAAATGACGAATAGCGCACACTCCCATCTGAGATAATCGGATGAAGACGCCTTCAAGTATAGACGCCATGCTGCACGGCTGCTACTCAAGCTCGACTGCCATTGCAACAGCCTCGCCCCCGCCCAAGCACAACGCCGCGACGCCCCGTTTCAGCCCGCGATCCTTGAGTGCATAGATCAGGGTGATCAGCACGCGGGCACCGCTAGCGCCAATCGGATGACCCAGCGCAATGGCGCCGCCGTTCACGTTCAGCTTGTGCATCGGCAGCTCGTAGCCCTCACGCGCTAAGCCGCGCACATCTGCCAGCACCTGTGCCGCGAACGCCTCGTTAATCTCAAACAAATCGACGTCTGCCATGCGCCAGCCTGCCCGCTCCAGCGCGATCGGGATCGCCTTGACAGGCGCATAGAAAATCCAACGTGGATCAAGCGCAGCCTGCCCGTAACCTACGATGCGCGCCAATGCCTGTGCGCCGTGTCGCTCGGCGAAGTCGCGCCGCGCCACCACGATAGCCGCTGCACCATCATTTAAACCAGGCGCGTTGCCCGCCGTCACGCGCCCATTCGGATCGAAGGCGGGCTTCAGCTTGGCGAGCGCCTCTAGCGTCGTCTCAGGGCGGATCGGCTCATCCCGATCCATCACAACTGACTTCTGCTTATCCTGAAGCGTGATCGGCACAAGCTCAGCCTTAAACTTGCCCGCCTCAGTGGCTGCCGCTGCCTTTTGGTGGCTGTTAAGGGCGAACTCATCCATCTCCTCGCGGCTGACTTCAAGCTGATCGGCAATGAACTCAGCGGCATTGCCCATCAACTGATCGGTCATCGAGCAGAATAAGCCGTCGTGCTGCAGGCTGTCTCGCAGCTCTACATGACCGTAGCGCGCGCCGCCACGTGTCGCCATGTCTAGATAGGGTGCGTTGCTCATGCTCTCTACGCCGCCCGCCACATAGGCAACTCCATCGCCTGCCTTGATGCCGTTTGCCGCCAACATGACTGCTTTCAGGCTGCTGCCGCAAGCCTTGTTCACTGCTGTGCCACCAACGCTGTCAGGAAAGCCTGCACCGATCCAAATCTGGCGCGGTACAGCTTGTCCGGCGCCGGCTGCCACTACCTGCCCAATGATCACCTCGCTGATCGTCTCGGGCGGTAAGCCACTCCGCTCAACAGCAGCACGCAGCGCTATGCTGCCTAGCTGTACTGCGCTAAATGGCTTCAGCGCGCCCAAAAACTTGCCTTGCGGCAGCCGCGCGCCACTCAAGATGACTGCATCTGTCGCTTGTTTACTGTTCGTAAGCATCAAAAGATCCTTTTGAAAAAATTAACCGCCGTTCGGCGAGGCCTGCCACGCCTCGCGCAGCTTGCGCCATGTCTGAACCAACTCATCAGGGATGACCCGCGTGCTGCCCACAACCGACATAAAATTTGTATCGCCCGCCCAGCGTGGCACAATGTGCAGATGAAAGTGCCCGGCCACGCCTGCCCCAGCTGCCTCGCCCAAGTTGGCGCCCACGTTGAACGCCTGCGGATTGTAAACTCGGCGCAGCGCTGCCAGGGCTAGGTTGGTTGTGAGCATCAGGTCGGTTAGGGCTTCAGGCGGCAGCTGCTCTGTGCTTGGCACGTGAGCGTAGGGCACAACCATCAAATGACCATTGTTATATGGATATAGGTTCAGCGTGACATACACATGCGTTGAGCGGTAGACAACAAGCTCAGCTTCATCATCAGCGCCGACCTTAGCGCAAAAAATGCAGTTCACTTCGGGCTTCTTCTTCTCTCCGCTCAGGTAGCTGTAGCGCCAAGGTGTGTATAGGTGATCAAAGTGAGACATAAGGTAGCCGTTTAACATCAAATCGAACGCAGCGCAGCACGAGAGCTACCCTTTCATTCTAGCGGCTCTGCGACAAAATGAAAGATCAGTTTTTAGCCGAGCTGCGCCTTTACGCCTCGTCCTCCAGCGGCTGTGTGACGCTGCCCTCGTGGATGGCGCGCAAGCGGCGATAGGTCGCTTGCAGCGTAAGCGCATCCGCCACATGGAACGGCTCAGGTGCCTCCACGCCAACTGTGCCACGCGCCTCTACCTCGATCAGCGCCTGTAACAGCTCACGATAGGCGAAATCTGCCTCGTTGAGCGGGATGTGCTGCCGCTCGCCCTTTGGGCCGTAGTCGATGCCGCTCAAATGGATATGCAGGGTCTCCAAGCCACGCCGACCCAGCCCATCTTCGACTGCCTTGAGCATGGCGCGAAACTCCTCATAGGTATTGTGCTTGCCATCGCGGGCGTGCAGATGGGCGAAGTCGAGGGCAGGCAAGACGCCCTCAACATCGCGGCTGAGCTGAATAACTTCATCCAGCGAGCCGAACATGCTGGGCTTGCCCATCGTCTCGGGGCGCAAGATCACATCCACACCTTCGGCGCGCAGGATAGCAGTCAGCTCTAGCAACTTTTCGCGCACGCGCTCGTAAACTTGTTCAGGGGGCTGATTGTGGTAAGAGGCAGGATGAAAGATGATATCGCGTGCGCCCGCCAAGAAGCCCTTGCGCGCCGCTGTGAGCAGTCGTTCATCGCTCTTGTGCATCAGCTCAGCCGTCTGGCTGTTCAGGTTGATGAAGTAGGGCGCATGGACGCTGAGTGTGAGGCCGTGCTGCTCAGCTGCCGTCTTGATCGCGGCACATGCCTCATCCGTGACGCGCACGCTCTGCACCCACGCGATCTCAAGGTGATCCAAGCCAAGTGCACGGCTGTGGGCAATCGCTAGCGGGGTGCCGCCAGGCTTGGGCGTGGTCTGGGGCGCGCCGACCGTGCCAAAACGTAACGGATCGGCGGGCGGGAGGCTTGATCTGGGCATGGGAAAATTCCTCTACAGCGCTAAGCCGTGTTAAAGTCAGGAGCTACGTGAAATTGTACGCAAGCTAGGCGGAAAACCGCAAAGGCACTACAACATGGATGATTATCGCATCCCACAGACCTTCGATGCAGAAGCGGGCTTGCGCCGCCAGATTCTCTTCAGCGCGCTGGGCGCCTTCGCGCTCGTCTTTGTGCTGTGGCAACTTGCGCCTAACAATGAGACAGTCAGCAGCCTGCTCTATCCTTTTCGCTTGGTCGTCACCTTTGTGCACGAGGCAGGGCACGGTATCGCGGCCTTGCTGACAGGTGGCCGCTTCATCGAGTTTCGAGTCTTCCCGAACGGCGCAGGCTTAGCGACCACAGCAGGCGGCAATCGGTTTATCATCACGCAGATGGGCTATCTGGGTGCGGCGTTTTTCGGGGCGGTCTTACTCTTTGCAGCCAATCGGGTGCGGCGCGTGCGCCTAGTGGCTGTGCTGACTGGCTTGTTTTTCATCGGTTGTGCACTGCTCTTCACGGGCGGCGAAGGCTCCTTGCTGATCGGTGGCGTCGGCTTGACGATCGCGCTGTGGTCAGCGGGCGGCACCCTGCGGCAGAGCGAGAATCAGCTGCAACTGATGCTGCGCGGCGCAGCGATCGGCGCCCTAGTCCTGACTTTTGTGCTCGTCCGCGATAATGTGGCGCTGATGACGGGCATCATAAGCGGAACGGCGCTCTTTGCGCTGGCAGCTCTTGCCTCGCGCCCGGTGATGTTGTTTCTGCTGAACACCCTAGCCCTGATCGTCGGCTTTAATGCGCTGAACGATATTTTGGCGCTCTGGAACAACCAATCTGCCATGCTGGGCAACGTGCCTAACGATGGGCTGGCTGTGGCCCGGATGACCGGCTTGCCCATCAACTTTTGGCTCCTTGTGTGGCTGATGATCGCCCTGAGCGTGATGGGCGCAGCCATCTGGCTCGGCATTATCCGGCCAACGCGGCAGAGACGCTAGGCCATCGTTAAGGTTGCGCGGTGTGTGGCTGCGCTATAATAATCTATGAAAGGAGCAGACGTTGTATAACGTTGATGAAGCTCTTGCACACATCCTGAGCCACTTTGAGCGCCTCCCCACTGAAACTGTACGTCTGGAAGAGGCTTTCGGGCGCGTCTTGGCACAGCCAATCTACGCTGCACACGATCTGCCGCCCTTCCCAAACAGCGCGCTGGATGGCTACGCTGTGCGTGCTGCCGACGTCGCCACTGTGCCAGTGCGCCTTCCCGTCAGCGGCGATATCCCTGCCGGTAGTTTCCCGAAAATGCGGCTGAGCCCTGGCACGGCTGTGCGCATCATGACAGGTGCGCCGTTGCCCGAAGGCGCCGACGCCATCGTGCCAGTTGAGCAGACTGATGAGGCGCCCAACCACTTTGCGCTCAACAGTCCGCTGCCAGAGACAGTCCTCATCCGCGCTGCTGTGCCGCCAGGCAACGGCGTGCGCGCCGCCGGCGAGGATGTAGAGGCGGGTGCGCTCATCTTGACAGAAGGGCGCCGCCTGCGCGCCGCTGACATCGGCATTCTGGCGGGATTGGGCGTTGCCCAGGTGCCGGTTGTGCGCCGCCCCGTCGTAGCGATCCTCTCCACGGGCGATGAGCTACTCCCGCCGCACCTGCCGCTTGCTAAAGGCAAGATTCACGATATGAACGGCCCGGCTTTATGTGCTTGCGTGCAAGAACTAAGCTGCCTGCCGCACTTTTTGGGCATCGCACCCGACTCGGTCGAGGCGGTTTACAGCCGCCTCGAAACAGCTCAAGCTGATGTGATCCTGAGCACAGCCGGAGTCTCGGTCGGCGCGCTAGATGTAGTCAAAGAGGCAGTCACACGGCGCGGGACGCTCGGCTTGTGGCGCGTGAACATCCGACCAGGCAAGCCACTCGCCTTCGGCAGGTTCGGCAGCGTGCCTTTTTTCGGTCTGCCGGGTAATCCCGTTAGTGCGTTAGTCACTTTCGATGTCTTTGTGCGCCCCGCTCTGCTGAAGATGCTAGGCGTCTCGCAGACCGATGCACCGCACATGATCGCCGAAGTCGCCGAGCCAATGCATAGCGATGGCAGGCGTACCTATGCACGGGTCAAGCTGCGCCGCGACTCTGAAGGGCGCCTGCTCGCTTTCAGCACTGGCACACAGAGCTCAGGGGCGATCAGCTCGCTGGTCAACGCCGACGGGCTGCTGATCATCCCCGAAGGCATGACCGAAATACCCATCGGGGCGCACTTGCCCGTGCGCCTGTTTAACTCAGCCCTGTAGCGTATCAAGGAGCGTATGTTTCAATGACGACGAGCAATCCGGCTGGACAGTACATTCCCCAAACTGCCCACACCCGCGCTAAAGGCGACTCGCTCTGGCGAACCAGCTTGATTCTGGCGCTGATCGGCTTATTTATCGCCGGCTACCTCTCGTACACCAAGCTGACCAATACCGAAATCGCCTGCGTGCAAGCCATCAGCGATTGCAGCTATGTAGATAGCTCGCCCTACGCTTATCTGGGCGGCTATGGCGGCGTGCCAATTGCCTACGTCGGCTTTGCCGGCTATTCCGCCATCTTCCTGGCACTACTCGGCGAGCGGCGCCTCAGGCTGCTCAGCGAGCACGGCAAGTGGCTAGTCTTCGGCATGGCACTGATCGGCTTTTTGGTCTCAGGCTATTTGGTCGCCATTCAAGCGTTGGTGCTGAACAGCTTCTGCCAATGGTGCATGGGCAGCGCCGTCACGATGACTGCTCTATTTGGCGTGAGCTTTGCGCGGCTATGGCGCGCCCTGAGCGCTGAGCCTGATGACGAAGAGGCAGAGCAAGCCTAGCAGGCTGCGAAACGGAAAGCGAGAGGCGCAACAAGCCAAACGTGCCGTAGGGCGGCGCGTCCCGATCAGTTCTCTGTGCTGGAGCTCAGCGCTTCTTTCTGCTGCGCGCGCGTGTTCGGCTTGCTGCGCCGCTTGCCTTTGCGACCACCCGTCTTGTGCGCGCCACGCCCGGCTAAAACGCGCTCTAGCTCTGGGAAATCCGCATCAGCCGAGTTCAACAGCGCACGGCGCAGCGCCAATTCGATGGCGTTTGGCACGTTTTCATCGTCATCTTCGTCAGAGGCGGCTGACGTAGGGGCTGGCTCCAGCGCCTTTACGCTCAGATCGAGCTGTTTCTTGCGGCTGCTGACCTTGATCACCTTCGCCGTTAGCTCCTCGCCAACCTGATAGACATCAGCGGGAGAGCCTACGAAGTTATGCGCCAACTCCTTGACGTGCACCATGCCAGGGCGCTCGGCACCAACATCGATGAAGACGCCGTAGTTCTCGATGCGCACAATCTTGCCTGTCAGCACTTGCCCAACCCGAATCTCGTTCCAGTCCAGCCCGAGCGGCTTGATCATGGTCGCGTCGATGCGTCCGCGCTCGGTATCCACTTGGCGCACCCAGAGTGTGATGGCTTGCCCTTCATGCAGCACATCATTGACATTCTTAGGCGGCTCCTCGCTGATTTGCGAGATGTGGACGAATGCATCTCTATCCGCGCCCACATCTACGAAAGCGCCGAACAGTTCCACGCGCTTCACCACTCCCTTTAGCTCCATTTTGGGCTTCAGCGCCTCCAGAGTGAGGCTGGGCGTGGTGGCTTCGGTTCGAGTGGGCGGCTCAGGGCTCAGCGCAGAGTCAGCAGCGTCTGCTGCCAGAGGGTCAGTTGGGGCAGCATGTTCTTCGATCATGTGCAGTTACTCCTTCAATCACACTGAGAAGTTCGGGATAGCGAATTGAATCATCGCATTTGGCGCGCAATTCTACTACTTTGTTAAAGTGTGGTCAACTGTGGGCTGAGTTGAGGTTTGTGCTAAACCTTCCTTGCCTTAAGATAAGCAAGGAAGGCAGTGCGCGTAAAGGCTTAGCCGCCCAGTTCCTTCAGACGCTTCTCCCAGCGCTCGACAAGGCGATTGTAGGTTGCCTCGCTGATCTCGCCATTCGCCAGGCGCATATCCAGATTGGCGATCAGCGCCTCGATCTCCTCTTTGGTCTGCGGATTGGCAGGCGGCTGTGCACTGGGCTGCTGTTGTTGGGCCTGCTGCTGCTGATTGACCTGATTCGCCATCATTTGCATCATCATCTGCTGCATCAACATCTGCTGCTGCTGCATTTGCTGCTGCATGGCGGCTTGCTCAGGGTTCATAGCTGCACCCAGCGTCTGCCCAAGCCCAAGCCCTAAACCTGCGCTCGCCACCGCGCCACCTAGACCAGGATTTTGCGCAGCGGCTTCAGCAATATCCAAGCGGCGCATCTCAGCGAAGGTGCGCGCATCGCCACCGTATTTGATGATATCCTCTTGGGTGAGGTCTTTTATATCGAAAGTGCCGGCTTGGAAGGCTTTAATGCGCATGCCCAGCGCCTGGAACTCGGTGTTGAGCAAGGCAAGCGAAGCCGATGACAGGCTGCTGATCAGGCGATTCGCCTCTTGCACACTGTTGATCTTCTCTTTGGAGATCAGCTCGGTAATCGTACCCAGCAGCACCGTCTGGATGCGCTCACGGATATCGCCCAAGCGCAGCGAAGGACGTCCAATGCCGTACTGTTTCAGGAAGCGGATCGGGTCTTCGATGCCGATATCGATCACGCCACGGTTGCGCAAGAGCATGAAGCCTGCCCCGCGACCAGGCGTCTCCATGTAGATAGGCGGGTTCGTCCCCCAAGTGACTTGCGGCAGATCGCGCAGGTTCACAAAGTAGACGTCCGCTGTGAAGATGTTTTTGCCACTGGAGACTAGGAAGTTCAGCGCGCTAGAGAGCAGCGGGATGTTGCCCGTGCTGAGCGTGTGACCGCCCGGCCCAAGCGCATCTAGCACCTGTCCCTGCCGCACAAAGACCGCCACTTGGCTCTCTTGCACGATGACCTGCGAACCAAATCGAAAGTCGCCATTGCCCTGCTGCGGCTCGCGCCACACCAGCTCGTCTTCCATCACGTTCGGATGTGAAATGACGTCGATAATACGCGGCATGATCTAGCCTTTCCCTGAAAAACTCAACTGATCTCGGTCACAACATTATCGCGCATGTTGAAGGCGGCATTCGCCTCTGTGGCGATCATTTCCAGCGTGCTGATGGCCTCATCTAAGCCCTCACCGCTGCGCGCTGCGGCATCGAATGCCTCGATTGCCGTGCGGAAGTGATCGACATACTCAATTAGCGCAGCGTCGAAGGCGTAAATCTTCTCTAGCTGCTCAGGCCCGACCTTCTGCGCAGCGTAGAAGCCTGCATAGCCTGGCGCGGCTGTGTTCACGCGATCGATGAAAATCTGAAACTGCGCCTTTGCCTCGCGTGCTTTGTTGGCAACAGAGAGCCCGCCACCGCTGAGCATTTGCTTCTCGGCGGCAATGAAGCGCTGCATCTGCTCCTTGAGCAGGGTGACGATGTGCTCGCGGATCATGCGATCGGCCTCACGACGCGCTGTCATTTCCTTGTAGCCACGAAAGCCCGGAATGCGCGCCACGATCCGCTCTAGGCCACTGCGCTGCGAGACAATCTTCTGATACAGATCAGTCATCAGCCTTAATCCTTTGTCAAATTTAGCCCGCCGGTTGAGACTAGCATACATCAGATTAAGTTGCACCACAAACACCAATTTTAGGGCGGATGGGATAGAATTGAGCGGAAAAGCAGTCGTGAGGGCTTCTGAATGGGCGCTATGCAGCAAGGTTTTGATGCCGCACGTTGGATGGTCATCCCACGCACGCTCATCTTTCTAGCCAATGGCGGCGATTTGCTGCTGATGAAGCGCGGTGCCCATCGGCGTATCTTCCCGAACCGATACAACGGCTTAGGCGGGCACGTAGAGCGCGACGAGACAGTCGAGGCAGCGGCGCTGCGTGAGATACGTGAAGAATGCGGCCTCCTGCCCGAGCAAATACGAGACTTCCGCCTGCGCGCTATCTCGCACATTGCTAGCGAGGTAACAGGCGGAGTCATGCTCTTCGTCTTCACGGGTGAGGCGCTCACACGGGCTGTGGGAGCCACTTCAGAGGGTGAGCTGCACTGGATTCCGCTGCCGATGGTCTATGACTTGCCACTGGTAGACGATCTGCCACAGCTGCTGCCGCGCCTCTTTGGCAGCGCCGCCCACCGCGACCTGATCTACCTGCACGTGCGCTAACATGCGCCCGATCAGATGATCATCAACCTTCAGCGATGGGCAGACCGATCGGTTATTTCTTTAGCATTCGTTCAGCGCGCACTAGGGCACGCCGTGCATTGGCGAAGCGCACGACAAGGCTCGTCACATATGCGCCCATGATCGCCGCAACTGCTGCCAAACCGAGCATCAGGTATTCAGCGTTCTGTGGCATGGTCAAACGTCCTTTCTAGCATTCTGCCAAGCGCGCTTTGAGCCAGCTTAGGCGCTCGAGCAAGTTATTCAGGCGGATGCGATACCAAATCAACGTCAGCGGCACCCCAATTGCCCAGACCAACATGTTAACGCCCAACGCCGCACTCATGCCCGCTGAGGCGTCCAGCTCGAAGGTGCCGCGCGCCTGCTGCGAGCTCGGCCCGAAGACAGTCGGATGAATTGTGTCAGGCTTGATGCGCGAGATCATGATCACCAGGATCACCAGGATGATCGCCAGCATGCCGTAGACAGCAGCGAAGCGTCGGCGCGTCTCGGCGTTGCCGATGCTCGCGCGCAACACCAAATACGCCGCATAGGTCAGCATCATAATCGCCTCAAGGGTCAGGCGTGGGTCCCACGTCCACCAGGTATTCCAGATCGGGCGCGCCCAGATCATACCAGTGACCAGGTTCACGGCTGCTAGCGCCAAACCGACCTCAACGCCTGCCAGCGCCAACGTATCCCACTTTGTCTTGCGAGTGCGCAAGTACATGAAGCCGCCGAAAGTGGTTGCGGCGAAGGCCGCGAAGGCGCCGATGAAAGCAGGCATGTGGATGTAGAAAATGCGCTGCACCTCACCTTGATTGGCATCCGTCCTGGCGAAGCCGAGCGCCATGTACAGCCCCAAGCCGATCCCGACCAGAGTTAGGGCTGTGAGCGCCATCAGCAGGCGCGGCACGCCGATTTGCACCCGATCAGGCTGCTCTAGAGCGACATCCGAGAGCGAAAGATTAGGTACGACACTCATAGTAAGTTTCCCTCACTTATGCCTCAACAACGAACTCGAACATGATGAAGCAGGCGGCAAAATAGACCGCATCGACAAAGGCGAGCAGCTGCAACCAAGCCAGCCAATCGCCGCTTGGCTGAGCGCTCAAGATGCCTGTGGTGGCACGCACAGCCGTCAGCACCACAGGCAGAGCTAATGGCAACATCACGACCGGCAGCAGACTTTCACGGGTGCGCGTTTGCGCGGTCATAGTAGCTAGCAGCGTCCCGACGCTGCTCAAGCCCAGCGTGCCAAGCAGCAGCGCCGCAATCAGCCACAGGTTGATCGTCGGCACATTGTAGAGGACCGCAGCGATCGGGAGCAGCAAAGCACCGACGATCAGCGCAAACACAAAGTTGCCCAGCCATTTGCCGACGAAAATGGCAGGGCGCTGAATCGGTGCAATCAGCATAGCGTCTAGGTTGGCCTGCTCGCGCTCGAGCGTCAGACTGCGATTCAAGCCGATGATGCTTGCAAAGGCTACCGTCACCCACAACACACCGCTGATCGACTCCTCACGGGCTATCCGATCGAGCTCGAGCGCAAAGCTGAAGATCAGCAGGCTGAGCAGGGCAAAAATCACCATCAGGCTGAGCAGCTCGCGGCTGCGGAACTCTGCCTGCAGATCCTTGATCAGGATGCCGTAGACTACGCGCACAAAAGGCGTCTGCATCGAACTTCTCCTAGCTGGTCACTTCTGCGTAGCGCGCCCCCAGCCAGGCCGCGTTGGGAATCTCGGCCTGTGGGCAGGCGAAGGCGATGGCGCCATGCGCCAAGATTGCCACGTGGCTTGGCAGGCGCGCCGCGCGCTCGATCTCGTGCGTCACCATCAGGATAGTGCGCCCTTCGGCATGCGCTTCGCTTAAGAGCGCATCCAGCATCCCTGCAGCGGCCTGATCTAGACCCGTGTACGGCTCATCCAGCAGCAGGATGGCAGGATCGTGCAGGAGCGCACGCGCGATGCTCAAGCGCTGCGCCATACCACGCGAGAACGTTCGCACGGGATCGTCAGCCCGCTGCGCCAAGCCAACCCGCTCCAACAGCATCTCGCTGCGCTGCGCTGCCTGCCTGCCGCGCAAGTTGTACAGACGGCTGAAGAAGCGCAGATTCTCTCGCGCCGTCAGATTCTCATAGAGCAACAGCTTGTGGCTGACCAAGCCCAGCTGTGCGCGCACGCGATCGGCTTGGCGCGGCAGCTGCCAGCCGCCCACCCGAATTGTCCCGCGCTCAGCCTGCCCCAAGCCTGCCAGCAGCCGCAAAAGTGTGCTTTTGCCGCTGCCATTCGCGCCCAGCAGCGCCACGAAATCGCCGCGCCCGATGTACAGCGTCAAATTGCGCAGGACGGGCAGCACATCAAAGGTCTTGGTCACGCCCTCAACGGCGATGAGCGCCGCCGAAGGCTTCACAACGGGCTCAGCAGCGCACGGTAGGGCAACGCTCGTCATACCGACCTACTTCCCGCCCATCAGCTTAGCCAGCTGTGCCTTCAACGCGTCGCGTTGGCGCGTGTAGGCAGCTTTAGCCAGCGATCCGCGCTTGTATTGCTCATCCAGCGCTGCTAGCGCTGCAATCAGACGCTCCTGCTGGCTCTGGGCTGGCTCCCCAGCAGAGCTAGGTACCTTGCGACTGCGCACTAGCAATATCAAGCCGACCCCGATCATTAGCGCGCCGCCAGCGATCAGCGCCAACGCCAGCGGCCGCAGCGCATCGCCGACTTCGACACTCGCTCCCGCGCCTAGAGCCGTCAGCGTGCCGCTGAATGTGTAATCTAGCGAAATCTCAGATGCCTGCACCGCGATGGCGTAGTTACTGTAGGGCGTGCCGTTCATATCTTGTACAGTCTGCAGCGAGAGCGTCTGCTCGCCCGCTTTCGCCACCACCTCTAGGCTGGGCGGATTGACGAGTAACGTCACTGTGCCTTCGGCGCGATAGGGCAGAGCCAGCGTGATGCGCGCGCCATCGGCATACGGCAGCCGATAGCGGAAGTGGACGACGTGCCGCGTGTTCGGATAGACTGGCAGCGTGTCCGTGATCAGACCGTCCTTAACGTGGAAACGCTGTTCATCAGTGGCGAAGCCGAGCAGAAGGGCGCCATCCGGCAGCTTCACCCGCACCGAGGCGTAGCTTTCCTCGCCGATGCGCTCATCCGTGCTGAAAATCCGATCGGATGTGTTCTCGAAGCGGATGATCTGCACGACGTACAGCGCGCCTTCCTCGGGGCTGACCTGAGTCATGACATTGGCGACTTTCACGACGCTGGGATCAGCTGTGCGCTCGTAGATTCGGAAAGATAGATCGAGCGCCGGCGCTGCAGGGCTGCCAACGACAGGATCGCTGGCGAAGTAGCGCCCATCGATCACGGCGGCTGCGAAGTACGAGCGATCAGCGCGAATCGGCACAGCCTGGAAGATGAACTTGCCGTCGGCATCCGCTTTGGTCCTCAGCACAGTATCGTTAAAGGCGCGATCGACGCTGTGCAGCTCGATTTCAAGCTCAGCGGGCAGCGCCGCACCGGCTGTGGCGTTGCTCACCTGCCCACTGACCGTCCCGAGCGCCTCTTCAGGCGCCACAGCGATAGGCGTGCTCTCAGAGGTGGCGTTGGGCGTCACTTCCGCATGAATTTGCGCCAGGACGGTCGGGTCGAAGGTCGGTTGGGCTGGGTTGATCGGCAGCGTCGCCACGATGGGCGGTTCGCCGCCTAGTCCGCTGCAGGCGCCCAAGACTAAGCTCAGCCCGATCAGTGCAAGGATGCGTTGCATGGTGTTTCCCCTGAAGCCTATGCCAACTTGTGTGCCTTGCGATAGGCTGCTACCGCCTGCTCAATGCGATAGTCTACTGCCGCATCCAGCTCGCCGACCGTCTGTGCGGGCTTACTCAGCGCGCCAATGCGATCCAGCTCTGCCAAGACTTCTACGCCCTGTGCTAGCCAGCGCTGCCGCTCAGCCTGGTAGCGCGCCTGATCCAGCTTGCCTAGCGCGAAGTCCTCTTCGAGGTCACGCAAGGAAGCTAGGACGCGCTCGTAGTGCTGTTGGAGCCGCTCTACGAGCACGTCATCCGCATGCTCGGCGAAGCGCGGCTTGTGGCGCAGCAGCGGTGCAGCGATCCAGAGGACGACGGCGGCAATTAGTGCTAGGCTCAATCCGAGCGCTTCAAAACTCATGATTGCCTCCCTTTCGCTAGGGCGCGCTCAATCATCGCGCTCAGCTGCGCGCGCTTGAGCGGCGCCATTACAAACTCACTGATGCGCCCGTCGCGGTCGATGATGAAAGTCTCCGGCACGCCTGAGATGCGGTAGAGCGCCGAGATGCGCGTCTGATAGTCCAGGCCATTTGGATAGGTGATGCCGAACTCCTTAAGATACGCCTGCGCGTTGCGCTCAGTATCGGTGTAGGCGATGCCGAGAAAGACGACGTCTTTATTTTTGTAGTGCTGCCAGGCTGTCTCTAGCTCAGCGGCTTCATCGCGGCAGGGGCCGCACCAACTGGCCCAGAAGTTCAGCACTACTACCTTGCCGCGCAGCGACTCCAGCGCGATTTCCTCGCCCTGAAGGGTCTTGAGTGTGAAAAGCGGCGCCATGCCTTCAGTTGGCTGCGTTTGCTGTTGGTGGCGCAGGCCCAAGCCGAAGACCAGCGCCATGCTGCCCAACACCAGCACTGCCAGCACGATGAAAAAGTTTGCGCTGCGCTTGCTGGGCGCTTGTTCAGTTGGTGTGCTATCGATCACGGGCATTTCCATCGCAGCTCTCCTTCAGCGGCGCGCGGCTAAATCTGCCTCGATGCGCGCACGATACTCTTCAAGCGTATGAGTAGCCGTCTGAGCGCTCGGCTTGGCTGTGCTCGGATTCGGCGCAGCCGTTGAGCCCTCTTTGCGCCAGCGGAAGAACATCGTGGCTGTCCCGATCAACACCAGCACGCTCAGCAGCCAAGGCGTCAGTAGGGATAAGGCGCGCAGCGTCGGATCGGCGGGCGTACCAACTACACGGTCGCCGAAGCGCACTACAAAGCTCTCAATCACCTGCTCGGGCGTCTTGCCTTCGCTCAGCAGTGCCCGCACTTCCTCGCGCCACTGCTTGCAGGCGAGCGTGCCGCAAGCATCCAGCGTGATGTTCTCGCAAACTGGGCAGTACAGCCGCTTCGAGACGGCATTGACCTCATCATCCGTCACAGGGCGGCGCGGATCATCTTGTGCGTAGGCATTCAAAGCAGCAGCGCTTAACGCTACCGCTATAACCGTCAAACTCAAGGCGATTCTCAGCAGAGTCTTCATACTTTTACTCCTGCCAGCTGATTCGGTTGTGCGGCCTTGGCTGTTGCCAGGCCAAGGCGCTCATCAGGGTACATACCGATGATGGTGCCGATCACCAGCAACAAGGCCCCCCACCAAATTAGGTTGATCAACGGGTTGATGTAGACTTTGAAGGTCGCGCTGCGGGCGCTGATAGTCTCCCAATCGACCAGCAGCACGTAGAAGTCGTTTTCGAGGGTGCTGTGCGCCGCTGGGATAGTCATGCTGTTCATGCCTTCGGCATTCGGATAGAAATCGCGGCGCGGGCGCAAGCGGGCTACTTCATGTCCATCGCGCAGTACGGTCACTTGCGCAATATCCATAATGCGCCCGTCATCGGCGACCTGACCACCTAAAAAGCCATCGTAGCGCATGACGTAGCCGCCCAGCTCAAGACTGCTACCGACAGAGAGCGTGCGCTGCGTCTCTTGCTGGTAGAGCTCACTGCCTAACGCGCCGATGCCCAGAATAGCGATGCTCAAATGGATCAAGTAGCCGCCGTAACGCCGCCGATTGCGCGCCACCAGCGCTGTGAAAGCCGTGTACCAGCCCTCGCCAAGCGATTTGTGCCGTGAAACCACGCCACGCACAGTTTCCCACAGCGCAACTGTGCCGCTGAGCGCGATGACGCCGTAGATGATCAGCACAAGCGGCTCGGCCGGCTGGATCAGCGCCAAAAGAAACACAATCACAGCCGCAAGCCCAACAGGCACAAGCAGAGCCCTGCCTAAGCGGATCACCGAGGTAACGCCCCATGCCGAAAGTGGGGCCACTCCCATCAAGATGAACAACGCCAGGAAGAGCGGCGGCGTCACTTGCAGGAAGTAATCTTTGCCAAGCGTGATGGTCGTCCCGATGAACAACTCGCTGAAGATCGGCGCGCCGAAGCTCCCCCAGAAGATGGCGATGAACAGCATCACGAACACAATGTTGTTCAGCACGAAGAGCGACTCGCGGCTGAGCCAGCCCTTCAAGCGCCGCTCATCGCGCAGATCGCCGCGCCGCCAGCGCCACAGCAGCATCCCCACGCTGACCGCTGTCATCCCGAACCAGAAAAAGAAAAGCGGAAAGCCGATCTCGCTGCGCGCAAAGCTGTGAACACTATCGACCAGACCGCTGCGCGTGGCGAAGGTGCCGAAGATCACAGCGCTGAAGGTGCCGAGCATCAAGAACATGTTCCAGACCTTCAGCATGCCGCGCTTCTCTTGGATCATCACGCTGTGCAGGAACGCCGTGCCCAGCAGCCAAGGCAGGAATGCCGCGTTCTCGACAGGGTCCCAGCCCCACCAACCGCCCCAGCCCAGCACATCGTAGGCCCAACGCCCGCCTAGCACTAAGCCTAAGCTCAGGCTAACCCACGCCAAGAGCGTCCAGCGACGCGTTGCCTTAATCCAGTTCGTGCTGAGATCGCCGCTAGCCAGCGCCGCCATCGCGAAGGCGAACGGAATGATGAAGCCGACAAAGCCCATGTACAGCAGCGGCGGATGCACAATCATCCCAAAGTGCCGCAAGAGCGGGTTCAGCCCGTTAGCCGTCTCAGCCAGGCGCACAGCGGCAGGCGGTACCGCCCCGCCAAACGCGAAGACGCTCTTCAGCACGCTGTTATCGGGCATGATCCAGTAGCGCTCAAATGGGTTCTCGAAGAACAGCGTCAGCGAGAGGAAAAACGCCAAAGTCAGCATGGTATAGACGATCACATATGGCATCAAGCGCCGCTGAGCATCCCAGTTCAAGGCGATGGTGCCAAAGGCGAAGGCGCTCATGATGCCCGACCAGAACAGCAGCGAGCCCGCCTGCGCTCCCCATAGTGCTGTGATGCGGTAAAAGGTCGGCGTATTGGGATCGGTTACGTTCCAGACGTAGGCAATCTGATATTGCTGGGCGAGTAGAGCAATTAACAGAGCGCCTAAACTTACGCCCAGCAACGGTAGAGTGGCCAGCGCCGCGTTACGCGCGCTCAGCAAGAGCCGATCATCACGCGCCCGGATGCTGTAGAAGGCCGTACCCGCTGCATACAGAGCAGCCAAAAAGGCCAGAAAAGTTGCGATAAAGCCCAGCTCTGCTAACATTGCTCGCACTCACTTTCGGGCCGATGGCTCACTGAGTGCCTTGTTCGGCGCTGCCTCTTCATAGCGGCTCGGGCATTTCAGCAACACTTCAGTGGCGTAGAAAACACCATCCGCACCGAGTTTGCCGGTCAGAATCGCTTGCGCCTCGTTTTGCAGCAGATCGGGCTTGACTTGGTCGCGCACATGGACTGCTAAACGCGTCGCTTTCGGATCGTGAACAGCCTCATAGAGCGAGCGGGCGAGGTCTTTGGTCTCGGTCGGGATGTTGGCGATGGTGAAGTCGATGATCAGGTTCTGCGGATCATAGCGGATGCTCTCGCCGATCACAGCGCCGCTGATGCGCACAGTCTTGCCGACGTAATTGCCATTGAGCAGCTCGTCTACGCTGATGAAATAGCGCGCCCCGCTGACCGTCCCTTGCATGATCAAGTAGCCAATGCCCACAAACAGCACAATCAACCCAGCCAAGTACTTCCACTGAACCCCGCCGTGTGCAGCTTGCTCAGGGGCGTTTTCAGGTTTCTCCCAAGCGATCTGGGTCATCTTTCTCCTCCTTAGCTTTTATCTGTATGGTAAAATGGCGCTCAAACTTGGCGTAGTGACGTTCATCACGCCCAGCGCTGACAAGCGTCACCTCTATAAGTAGAAAGTCCTGACAAATGGTGTGAACAATAAGAGCTGCTTTTCGCAAACAGAAGGGACGGCGTATGCCGTCCCCCGCCAGCCAGATCGCGACAGTTTACTGAGCGCGCGCCTCAACTTTTTGCGGCGTTAGCTTGATGGCGACGATCTGCGCTTGGCGCGCCAGGTTAGCTGCATCAGCCAGGATGCGCGCCGACTCCTGTGGGCTGTGGAAGCCAGTGCTGTTCTCGCTGAAGATGAAGTCCCAGCGCATTTGAGCGCGGCGATGCAGCCAGAGCGCTTCTTTCAGCGCTTCGTCGCTCACACCTGCTTCGCGCGCGGCCTTGATCGCATCGATGGCATCGATGAGGGCATCTTCAGCGCTGCGCAGCAAGCTGGCTGTGCGATCCTGAATGATGCTGATGCGCTCTAGCAATGCCTTCTCATCTTGCTTGTGGCAGGTTTGGCAAGCGTTGTTGATGTTGTGGATCGGCGAGCGAATCCAGTGATCGGTGACCTTGAGCGAGCCCTCGCGGACGTAAGGCATATGGCAATCAGCGCAGCTGACCCCCGACTTATAGTGGATGCTTGTCGTGTACAGCTCGAACTCAGGGTGCTGGATTTTGATCATCGGCGCGCCAGTCTCTGGATGCGTCCAGTCCTTGAAGCCGATATCGGTGTAGTACTGGTCGATCTCGTCGATGTTGGTGCCGTTGAGCCAGGGGAAGGTTAGCAGCTTTTTCTCGCCAGCGAAGTAGTACTCCACGTGGCACTGTGCACAGACGTAAGTGCGCATTTCCTGGCGGGTAGCGTTGCTGATATCGATGCCACGCGCCGCCATTGCGTTGGTGAAGGCGGGCCGCGAGATGCGCAGCTGCATCGTCTTGGGATCGTGGCAGTCGTTACAAGTGCCGCCGTGATGTAGGCGATCAGCTAGCTCAGCGTAGGGCGTGCTATTGAGCTTCTCCCAGCCCAGCTCTGCCAGCAGGACGGTCGCCTCGCCTGCGTGGCAGTTGATGCAGGCGCCCGGCTGCTTGTAAGTAACTGTGCCATCTTCTTTCACCACACGATTGCGCGCCGTCTCTTTTTGGTCGATCAGCGCGTAGTAGTGCCCGCGCTCTTCGTTGAAGTCAACGCTGAAGGGCATACCTCCCCACAGGCGGCGCAGCACAGGATACTTCTCCAGCTTGTTAATCGGCTGGCTGCCGCCGTACTTGGTCGGCATGTTATCGATCTGGGTCTTCATGAAAGAATGATACTGGCTTGGGAAGTTCTGCCCCCATACAGCTGGGTTCATCTCGTTCTCGGCGATCTCGACGATGCGGGCTGGCGAAATGGCGCCTTCCACTTGGCGGGTGTTGATGTTCAGCAGCAGCAAGGCAATGCCAATCATCACAAGGCCGCCCAGCAAGAAGGCGCCCATCAGCAGCAGGAATTGGGTGCTGTGTTTTGGTACTTGTGCGCTCATGTAAGGCCTCCCTCTCGGTTTACTCATCGTGCCCGACCCGCGAATGGCAAGCCAGGCAATCGGTTGCCTCGCCGCCGACATGACTCATCTGGCTGGTCACGGCAGCGTGGCAGTACATGCAGTTCTCCCGTGCGATGTTGCGGTTGTACTCATTAGCGCGAATTGGCTCGTGGAAGTTGCCTGTGGTGAAGGCAAAGCTGTGATTGAAGCCGTTCAGCGCTTTTGAGAAATACTTGCTCACCAAGCTGTCGTGCGGCGTGTGACAGTCATTACAGGTCGCCACGTTGCGATGGCTGCTGCGCGTCCACGCTGTGAAGATATCGCGCATGATGTGACAGTTGGCGCAGGCGTTCGGGTCGTCAGTCAGGTAGGAGTAGCCCCTCGCGTAGACGAAGGTGAAACTGCCCAGCCCGACAATGCAGCCCAACATTCCCGCTAAGATTAGCAAGATCGGAAATGGGACGCCGCGGCGACTGTTGCTCGCCGCCCTAGCCTGTTGCGATACGGTTTGCGCCTCACTCATAAGATGGTCTCCGTAGAAAGCACAACGACCCTAAACTTCTGTTTAATCCTTCTCAATAGGCAATCTCCTATAAATTATGCTTAATGCATATCCATAAAGTACTTCTATCAGTCACGACGAGGCAGTGGAATTTGTCTTGAGTCCGAGTGACTTTCATCACATCTAGCCCCAAGCCTGCTAAAAGGTGCCGCATTCGGTTTAAGGGTAGCCTACAGTGCGCCATTCGTCTTTGATATAGATCAAATTTGCGGCAGAAAGATTTGATATAACTTTCTGCAGCACAACCAGCGAAAGGCGTGCTAAAGTAGAGGGTAATGTTGATTTGTGTGCCGAGCCCGAGGCTTTATCACCATGCAACCGAGCGATCTGACCTTGAGCATCCTGCCCGATCACTTTGCAGTCTGCCAGCTGCCGCCTCAGGCGCCCTTGCCAGGCTGGGCAAACGGCAGCCTTGTGGCATTCGTGCGCACCGCTGAAGAACTCTCTGTAGTCTGTGCGGAGTCGGGAGTGCCGTTGGGCATCCCGCGCGAGGGCGAGCTGCGCGCCTTGAAGATTGAAGGCACACTTGAGTTTAGCTCAACTAGTATCCTCGCACGCATCAGCACGACGCTTGCCGCAGTTGGCATCACCATCTTCGCCATCTCAACCTACAATACTGACTATATCCTCGTGCGCCAAGCCAGCTTGGAGCGCGCTTGCCGTGCCTTACGGCTGGAGGGCTACACCGTCCTGCCTGAGGGTGAGTTGCAGTGAAGGGAGCCGCATCTATGCCAAACGGCACGATTCTGGTAGTGGATGATGCAGATAATAACCGTTCACTGCTTCACTCCTTGCTCAGTCATCAGGGATACACCGTGCTTCAGGCAGGCGATGGACTAGCTGCACTAGCGATTCTCGAGAAAGAAGCGCCCGATCTAGTCCTGCTGGACGTGCAAATGCCGCATATGGATGGTTTTGAGACGTGTCAACGTATCAAGGCTAACCCACGCACGCGCAGCGTCCCCGTCATCTTCATCAGCGCCTCAGACGAGGTGAAGGATAAGATTTATGCTTTCACGGTCGGCGCGATTGACTACGTGACTAAGCCGCTGCATGCGAAAGAAGTCGTAGCGCGTGTGAATACGCACGTCAGCTTGTATCAGCAACAGCGCGAGCTCGACGCGCTGCGTGCCACCCAGATCAATCAGTTGAAGGCCCTCGATGAGGCTAAGAGCCGTTTTGTTCGTTCTATCTCGCACGACTTAAAAAACCCACTTGGGCTGATCCTGAGCGCCACCGACGTGCTGCGTGAAACGCAACTCAGTGATACGCAAGCGCAGCTAGTCGGGATCATCGAGCATAAGGCGCACTTCATGCTGTCAATCATCTCAAATTTACTCGACCTAGCGCGCCTGACAGCTGGTGTGCCGCCTAACCACATGCCCACTAGCCTGCGCACGCTAATTCAGGAATCGTTAGTCGGCTTCGATCTGCAGGCCGAAAGCAAGCAACTGGCCTTTTCGGTCAGCCTGCCCGAAGAAGACGCGCTCGTAGAGGTAGAGCGCCATGCTATCTGCCGCATGATCGGCAATCTAGTCTCGAATGCCATCAAGTACACATCAAAAGGTGGGATAGATGTGCGCGTTGAGGTGGCACCCGAGGCGTTCAGCATTGCAGTGAGCGATAGCGGCTTAGGCATCCCACCAGAAGCACTGCCGTATATTTTCGATAAATTCTATCGCATTCCGCTGGCAGAGTATCGCAAAGAAGATGGCACAGGCTTGGGCTTGGCGATCGTCAAGGCGATCGTCGAGCAGCACCAGGGCACCATTGACGTTGAGACGGCTGTTGGTGTGGGCAGCACTTTTCGCGTCACGCTGCCGCGCCAGCCAAAGCGGGGGCGTAACCATCACAAAGGGAGTAATAGCTCAACATGACTCGACCGATGCTCTCTGAACTCTTCGAGACTTTACCCTACGGCGAGGCGCCTGAGTCGCCCTCAGCTGCCTACGCATGGCTCGCCTCACACGGCGATGTACTGCCGATGTACATCAATGGGCAGTGGCAGCGCGGCGATCAGACCTTCGAGAGCGTCAATCCTGCCACAGGTAAGCCACTCACGCGCCTCGTGCAAGCCTCTGGTGCAGATGTAGATGCAGCCGTCAAGGCGGCGCGAGCAGCGCTGCCAGCTTGGCGCGCCCTCTCGGGCTGGGAGCGCGCGCGCTACCTTTACGCGCTGGCGCGCGGCGTTCAGCGTCATGCGCGGCTATTCGCTGTGCTGGAAACGCTCGACAACGGCAAGCCGATCCGTGAGACGCGCGATATTGACATCCCGCTTGTTGCGCGCCATTTCTACCATCACGCAGGCTGGGCGCAGCTGCTGGAGAACGAATTCCCAGAGATGGAAGCCGTTGGCGTTTGCGGGCAGATCATCCCATGGAACTTCCCGCTGCTTATGCTAGCCTGGAAGATTGCTCCGGCGCTTGCGGCAGGCTGCACGGTCGTGCTGAAGCCCGCTGAATTCACCTCACTGACGGCTGTTCGCTTCGCCGAGCTGTGCCAGGCGGTGGGCTTGCCAGCGGGCGTGGTGAACATCATCACGGGCGATGGCCAGGTTGGCGCACAGCTGGTGGCGCACCCTGACATCGATAAGATCGCTTTCACCGGCTCGACTGAAGTCGGGCGGATTATCCGTCAGCGTACGGCTGGCAGCGGTAAAAAGCTCTCACTGGAGCTGGGCGGCAAGTCGCCGTTCATTGTCTTCGAGGACGCCGACCTTGACAGTGTAGTTGAGGGCGTAGTCGACGCGATCTGGTTCAATCAGGGGCAAGTTTGCTGCGCTGGCTCGCGCCTACTGGTACAGGAGAGCATCGCCGAACGCCTGGTGAGCAAACTCAAGGCCCGCATGGAGACTCTGCGTATCGGCGATCCGCTCGATAAGGCAGTTGATATCGGTGCGATCATCGCGCCTGTGCAGCTGCAGAAGATTCAGGCGCTGGTGGCGCAAGGCGTTGCTGAAGGGGCGCAGCTGTGGCAACCCAACACTGCTTGCCCCAAGCAAGGTTACTTCTTCCCACCTTCCCTCTTTACAAATGTTGCACCTTCGTCTACCATTGCTCAAGTGGAAATTTTCGGCCCCGTTCTGGTGGTGATGACCTTCCGCACGCCTGCGGAAGCGGTTGCCCTAGCTAACAACACGCCCTATGGCTTAGCTGCCTCAGTCTGGTCAGATAACCTAAACCTTTCGCTCGATATCGCGCGCAAGGTCAAGGCTGGCACGGTCTGGATCAATGCCACGAATTTGTTCGATGCCGCCTCAGGCTTTGGTGGCTACCGCGAGAGCGGCTACGGCCGTGAAGGCGGCCGCGAAGGCATGTATGAGTACCTCAAAATGCGCATAGAACCTACCCAGAGCGCCCCACCTAGCCCTACAACAGCGCCCCTGCAAGCGATGCCTATAGTCAGCGTTGATCGCACGCCTAAGTTGTTCATCGGCGGCAAGCAGGTGCGCCCGGATAGCGGCTACAGCCTGCCTGTGCGCAGTGCGGAGGGACGCTTGCTGGGCGAGGTGGGCGAGGGCAACCGTAAGGATATTCGCAACGCTGTTGAGGCAGCACACGCGGCGGCGAGCTGGGGGTTCACACATGGACATCAGCGCGCCCAAATTCTCTACTACATCGCAGAGAACCTCGCGGCGCGCTCAGCCGAATTCGCGGCGCGCCTGAGCGCCCTGACGGGACAAGATGGTGCCTGTGAAGTCCAGGCAGCCATCCAGCGGCTGTTTACCTATGCGGCATGGGCGGATAAGTACGACGGTCTAGTGCACAGCACGCCATTGCGCGGTATCGTGCTTGCCATTCCAGAGCCGATCGGTGTGATCGGCATCGTGTGTCCAGATGAGGCGCCGCTGCTCAGCTTTATCGGGCTGATGGCACCTGCCATCGCGATGGGCAACACGGTTGTGATGGTGCCCTCTGAGGCTTATCCGTTGATCGCCACCGATTTCTACCAAGTGCTGGAGACATCCGATGTGCCGAGCGGGGTGGTGAATATTGTCACGGGCAAGCGTGAAAGCTTGGCAAAGACGCTTGCTGAGCACGAGGATGTAGATGCTGTGTGGTACTTCGGCACACCTGAGGGCGTGAAACTAGTCGAATCAGCCTCTGTGAGCAACTTGAAGCGCACTTGGGCAGAGGCGACCTCGCGCAATTGGTTTGACCGCATACGCGGCGAAGAGCAAGTCTTTCTGCGCGCCGCGACGCAGGTCAAGAATATCTGGACACCGTATGGTGAGTGAATTTGCCGAGCAGTTGAGTGTGAAGCGCCTGAGCGCGGCATTGAGCGAACGCCCCTTTCAGTTCTTCGAGACAATCGGCAGCACAAATGATGCAGCGCGAGACTGGGCAGCTCGTGGCGCGCCGAGCGGCGCTGTTGTGGTGGCAGAGCTGCAAACGGCAGGGCGTGGACGCTTCGGGCGCACCTGGCACGCTCCCAGCGGCACTGCATTGCTCTTTAGCACAGTGTTACGCCCGCCTAGCGTGGCGCCGGTCACACGCTACACAATGGCAGCAGCGGTCTCGGTGCGCAGCGCGCTGCTCGACCTGCTAAAGTCAGATGCAGCGGTGGTCAAGCTGAAGTGGCCCAACGACGTACAGTTGCACAATCGCAAAGTCTGCGGCATTTTGATCGAGCCAGTGTGGCGCGGCGCTCTGCTGGAGGCGATTATTGTCGGCATTGGCATCAATGTACGCGTGCCGTTCGACGATCCTGAGCTGAGTGCAGCGGCAATAAACCTTGAGCCGTACTGTCAGGAGCAAGTCGACCGCGCCGTGCTTTTGGCAGATATCTTGAAGCACCTTGAGTATTGGTCGGCACACACACAGGGTCTAGCGCTCTTTCAGGCCTGGCGCGCGGCGCTCAGCACATTGGGCAAGCAGGTGCAGATCACTGACGTCAGCACTGCACATCGGCTTGTCGTTGGGCAAGCGCTGGACGTCGATGAGGATGGTGCGCTCTTGGTGCGCACCGATGATGGTAAAATTCAGCGGGTCTTCGCAGGCGAAGTTACTTTGCAAAGACCGAAAACAGAGTGAGGCAGAGCAAAACGTTGAGCATCAAGCTGGATTGGCAGATTGAGGCAGAACGTATTCACCAGCACGCCACTGAATCGTCTGAGGCACGCCGTCAGCGCCGCCAACAGCGCCGACGGCTCGTGCTGTTCACGATGTTGATCGTCTTCTTCGGGAGCGTGCTGATACTCCTGATGCTGATGCGCCTTGAAGATGTCGACAATCAGCTGCGCCAGAGCCTGATCGATACCTTGCACGCTGAGCTGACAGCGCTGCGCATCGGCAACTATGGCGATTTCATGGCACTTCAGCGCAGCGCAGGCGAGAATTGGTACATCGTGCAGGGCGAGCGCTTCCAGCTCTACCAGCGGCTGAAGGTCGAAAGTAATTTGATGCTCAGTGGGGCAATCTTTGATGCCGCAGTGGATGGTCAGCGTGGGCGCGTGGTCTTCGAAGAGGTGCTGAACGGCGTGCCGCATCGGGCGGTGTGGTTCTATTGGCGCTACAGCGACGGCTGGCGGCATGTGCCCTCTGACTATACCTTCTGGGGCGCGGCGCGCACATTGCGAGACGGCACTGTGAGCGTCCACTACCGCCAACTCGATCACGACTCGGCGCAGGCCATGCTGGAGCGGGCTGCGCGCTGGTGGCGCGAGGGCTGCCAAGTCTTGGGCAATCGCGCTTGTCCGCCGCTGCAGCTTGAGATCGTCCCGAACCCCGTGCTGCAAGTAGCTTGGGATAGCGCGCGCCCTACTCGGCTTTTTGTGCCATCCCCTTTGGCGCGCGATGATCGCCTGCCGCTGAACGATCCACTGCCACAGGTGCTCGAAGAGATGTTGGCTGCCTACATCGCGGCGCGCCAAGTGGACTTGGTGACGGGCGGGGTACGCCCTCTCCGCAATGCCGACGCTGCTTGGCTGCATCAGACGCTGATCGAGTGGCTGGCTGCTACCCACACAGGCCGCATGGATACATTGCGCCTAGCCTTCATGCAGAGTTTGCGCGAAGGCTATGGCGATTCAGCGCTGGCAGCTGTGGCGCGCGCCCTGACCCATGAGGCTGATATCAGCGTGGTGGCGCATGTGCTCGGGCAGCCCTTAGAGCTTCTGAACCTGGATTGGCGCCCGTTTTTCCAGTGGCGCCTAGAGGTAGAACGTCAATTGATCGCTCAAAACAACCTTGAAGCGCTGCAAGCGCTGTGGGATGTGAGCGACTCCAGCACACAGCGCCTGCTCCAGCAACGTATCAACGCCTCAGGGCAGCCCAACGCACAGGTGCTGGCGGCAGCTGTGACAGCTGCTGCAGATGGCATCCCGCGTGCCATTGTGCAAGTGCTGCGCGCCGATCAGACCGAGACTCTGATCTTCCGCCTGCGCGATGGCACATGGAAACGCAGTGCAACCTAAGCGCAGCGCTCGTTGCGGCTAGGTGTTCGGCTTCGATTCGCCTGAGTCCGCGCTCTTCGGGGCACCACCGCCCGTCAGCCGATTCTTGATGCCCAGCAGGCCCTTCAGCACCCTCTGGCGGAAGTTCGGCTCTTTCACCAGGTCGAGGGCAACTTCGTAAGTGGCGGCTGCCTCCATCCACTTGCCGCTGCGCGCTTGCAGATTGGCCAGCTCTACCAGGGTGCGCCCATAGCGATCTTGATCGCCCATGTCGCGGAAAGTGTCGGCTGCCTCGCGCAGGAGCGTGAAGGCTTGCTCGAGGTTGCCTTCCGACATGTACAAGCCCCCCAAGTTTCCAATGACCATCGCCTCACGCTCGGCATCACCGCGCTCAGCGAAAAACTGGCGCGCTGCGTTCAGCTTTTCGACGGCAGCTTCAAAGTTGCCTAAGCGCTGATCGATCAAGCCAAGATTGACCTGCATCTCCATTGCTAGATCAGCCTTACCCTCAGCCTCGTAGGCAGCCTTCGCCTGCTCGAATTCCACCTGCGCCGCCTCATAATCGCGCTGCATGAACAGCTGGGTACCCTTTGCCTGTAGCTCTGCACCCGTCATGTGGCTATCCTCTCAGATTGTGTGGTGTCATGCGCATTGTCTCACTAGGGGCGCTATGATGTCAACAGCATGTGCCGTTGGAGGGCGTTTTTGAGAGAAAACCGTGAAAAAACGCGAGATACATCCTGCGATGTGCCACCGCTCGCCTAGCGCGCTTCGCGGTAGATGACGTGTCGCTGCAGGACCGGATCGTACTTGCGCAGTTTGAGCCGTTGCAGATCATTGCGTTTGCTCTTTTGTGTGTGGTAGACGTGACCGCTTTCCGTGCTGACTAGCTTGACTACATTCGTACTTCTTTTTTCGCCATGTGACTCACCTCTTGCTAGCGCCATTTAGGGAACAGATCGGGCAACTTGATCGGCCAGCAAGCCTACAACGGTGGGCTGGTCTTCTGCACCAGCGCCATACCGCGCTGATGTAACATGTCGGCTGAGCCGTAGTCCCGTAGGAAGTTGCAGGCATCTACAACTGTTACCATCCTATCGGGGCTTGCCAGTTGCCCTAGCGACACACCTGTCTCCGTGAAAGCTGAAAGTCATGGCAACGGGCAGCGGCTCAGAGATACCCGTTGACTCGATCAGCAGGTAGTCGAAGCGCCCTTCGCGGGCGAGACTCGCCACCTCGCGCAGAAGATCATCGCGCAACCTGCCACAGATGCAGCCATGAGCTCATCTCGACGAAGTGTGGTCTTACCTGCGCCCAAGAAGCTCGAAAGTGCAGTTAGGGGCGGTGGGCGGCGATTAATTGCTGTTTGGGATCCTCTCACAAGTATGCACAAAAGATGACACTAAGTATTATTCAGGCTGTCAAGCCAGAGTGACTCTTATGCGCCTGCCTGCAGCCCCCTGAGCGGGAGGACGTCGCTTGAAGCGCTCTGCACACGCCCGACCAGGTCATAGAGCATAGCGCCTGTGATGTGCACAGGGATGATTGGCCGGCCGATTGGGGCATCGCCCTCAATGATCACGTAGCCATCTACCTCAGGTGCATCCCGGTAGCTGCGCCCGATCGTCAAGCCGTCACCTTGCCCTTCGATCAGCACATCGAGCGTCTTGCCGACGAGCGCTTGATTCTTCGCCAAGCTGATCGCCTGCTGAACTTCCATCAGATGATCCCGGCGCGCCTGCTTAACCTCCTCAGGCAAGTGACCAGGCTGCTGGGCTGAGGGCGTGCCCTCCTCGAAGCTGTAGGTGAAAACGCCGACACGATCGAACTGCATCTCGCGCACAAACTGAACTAGCTCTTCGAACTCGGCATCGGTCTCGCCAGGGTAGCCGACGATGAATGTAGTGCGGATGGCCAGATTGGGCAGGGCGGCGCGCATTTTTCCCACTGTGCGGTAGACCCACTCCACATTAGCAGGGCGGCGCATCCGCAGCAAGGCAGCGCGGCTGGCATGCTGCAGTGGGATATCGAGATACGGCAAGATTTGTGGGCGAGTTGCCATAATTTCGATCAGACGGTCAGTTACGGCGCCCGGATAGGCGTACATCAGTCGAATCCAGGCGATATCGGTCTCAGCCGTCAGCCGATCCAGCAGGTATGCCAAGCCATCGCGCATACCCAGATCGTGTCCGTAGTCGGTGGTATCCTGCGCGATCAGGATTAGCTCTTGTGCCCCCTGAGCACTCAAGCGCTGTGCCTCAGCAATGATCAAATCGGGCGGACGGCTAACCGCCGTGCCTTTGATCAGCGGGATGGCGCAAAAGGCACACGGACGGCGGCAACCGTCGGCGATTTTCAAGTAGGCGCTGTGCCCTTGCAGGCTGGCGCGCAATGCGCCGCGCTCATCGCTGCCGACGACCGCTGCCTCAGTTGGCAGGTGATAGAGCGGTTCGGGATGTTTGCGCGCGCGCAAGCGGCGGACGAACTCTACGATATCCATCCAGCGTCGTGTGCCGATGACGCCATCTAAGTTTGGCACTTGGGCAGCCAGTTCAGCGCCGTAGCGTTGTGCCATGCAGCCAGCGGCGATCAAGTATTGATCGGGGCGCTTGCGGCGCGCCAACTCGCGCAACGTGGCTAGACTCTCAGCTTTGGCGGCGTTGATGAAGCCGCATGTGTTGACGATCAACACTTCAGCGTGCCGTGCCTCGTCGAGCGCAGTCATGCCGCTCTCATCCAAAAGCTGCGCCATGCTCGCCGCATCCACTGCATTCTTAGAGCAGCCGAGATTGACCAAGTAGTAGGTATTTTGCGCTGTGCGCCGCTTTGCCATGTCTTTTCCAGCACCTTGACAACGGGAGATTGCTCTGGGCAAATCCTAGCAGCTCCGATAGCGCACGGCAAGGCACAAAAGTGCGCTACAATCTACTTCTATGAAAGAGCGCTTAGATATATTGCTAGTGGCACAAGGAAAGGCCGAGTCGCGCGAGCGGGCGCGCCGTCTGATCATGGCTGGTGAGGTGCGCGTGAACGGGCAAGTGGTGGATAAGCCGGCGCAGCGCGTGCCAATGGACGCTGAGCTTTGGGTGCAGGCGCCGCCGCGCTATGTCAGTCGTGGCGGCGAGAAGTTAGCGGCGGCGCTTCAGGCGTTTGCCGTGCCGGTCGAGGGCCAAATTTGCGCAGATGTTGGCGCCAGTCATGGCGGCTTCACGGACTGTCTGCTTCAGAGTGGGGCGGCGCGGGTCTATGCCATTGACGTGGGCTACGGTCAGCTAGACTACCGCTTACGCACCGATCCGCGTGTCGTGGTCATGGAACGGACAAATGTCCGCTACGTGGCGGCGCTGCCCGAGCTTGTGCGCGTGGTCGTGTTAGATGTATCGTTCATTTCGTTGCGCCTGGTGCTGCCTGTGGTACGCGCCTGGCTGAGCGCAGATGCACACGTCGTGCCGTTGATCAAGCCGCAGTTCGAGGCGGGCAGACGCGATGTGGGCAAAGGGGGTGTGGTGCGCTCGGTGGAGGTGCATCGGCGTGTGTTGGCAGACGTGCTCGAGGCGGCGCGGGCAATTGGGCTCGTCCCGTGTGGCTTAATAGTTAGTCCGTTGCGTGGCGCCTCAGGCAATGTGGAGTTTTTGGCGTGGCTGCGCTACAACGCGCCTGATACAGCGCCCTTCGATCGAAGCACTGCCATTGAGGAAGCGCTCCACAAGGCACATGAAGAGGACTCGACATGAAGATTCAGATCGCGCCGTCTGTTTTGGCGGCTGATTTCACGAAATTGGGCGAGGAAGTCCGCGCTGTGAGCGAAAGCGGCGCTGATGCAATCCACGTCGACGTGATGGATGGGCATTTTGTACCCAACCTGACCTTTGGTGCGCCGATTGTTGCGGCAGTCAGGCGCGTCACATCGCTGCCACTCGATGTGCACCTGATGATCGAGCAGCCTGAGCGCTACCTTGAGCAGTTCGTCCAGGCGGGTGCAGATATGTTGACTGTGCATGTAGAGACCTGCCCACATTTGCATCGCAGCGTGCAGGCGATCCACGCTTTGGGCGTCAAGGCGGGCGTTGCGCTGAACCCACACACGCCCTTCGAGCTGATTCGCGAAATTCTGCCCGAGGTTGAGCGCGTCTTGGTCATGACGGTCAATCCAGGCTTTGGTGGGCAGCGCCTGATCCCGCGCACGCTCGGCAAGGTGGCGCAGATTCGGGCGGCGATCGAGGCGCTCGGCGCCTCGATCGAGCTAGGCGTTGATGGTGGAGTGGATCAGAGCACAATTGGCGAGTTGGCGGGCAGCGGCGCCGATGTTTTCGTGGCAGGCAGCGCGATCTTTGGTGCGTCAGAGGGGGCTGCTGCAGCAATAGCGGCGCTGCGCACTGCCGCTAGGCAAGGTCATCCGGCAGGGTGAGGTAACCTTGTTCGGGCAGGGCGCGCAACTTTGCCATCAAGGTGGCGTTCAGATATGCGGCACGCTCACTGCTGTTGGCGCTGAAATTCGGCAGTGTGCCGATGTGACTCAGGTTCGGGTTGTAGTATGGATCGCCGCGCTCGATCCACTCTCTGAAATGTTCGTTTGCGCGCAGGAAGTCGGCATATGGCACGCGGCGCTTGTGCGTTAGCGACTCATGATGGAGCAGCCGGGCATCAGGCGTATAGACGACGCGGTAGCCAGCCGCTACAGCCCGCAGACATAGCTCAACATCGCTGTAGATTAGTTGATAGGCTTCATCAAAGCCGCCGATCTGCTCAAACAGCCGGCGATCTATCAGCAGGCAGGCGCCCGTGACAGCCAAGTAGTTGCGGTACCAGTCATCGCTGCCGAAGTGCGTGGTGATCGACTCCTCAGCCAGCTGGAAGGCGTGCGATGCCATGCCCGATAAGCCGACAATCACGCCACCATGCTGAATCTTGCCATCAGGGTACAGCAACTTAGCGCCCACGATACCTACACCCTTGCGCTCAAACCATTGCGCCATGCGCGCTAACCAGTCTGCAGCCAGGACTTGTGTGTCGTTGTTCAAAAAGAGCAGCAGATCGTCTTGTGTGGCGCAGCGCGCGCCGAAATTGCAGGCGCGGCTGAAGTTGAATGGCTCTGTGTAGTGCACCACACTGAAGCGCGACTCAGCAGCGTAGCGGGCATAGAGCGCGGCAGTGGTCGGCTCGCGACTGCCTGTATCCACCACAATGACGCGATAACTCGGATAGTCAGTCAGGCGAAACACGCTGCTCAGGCAGGCTTGCAGCACTTCGGCGTGGTCGCGCGAGGGGATGATGATCGCCACTGAGCGCGGCTCTCTCTGCTGCCAGTGAACGCACAAACTATGCTTGCGGATGGGATGTTTGGGTGCGAAAAAGACGCGCGGCGCAGCGATGCCTGTCCGTTGCAGGTGATTGCGGACGGCAGCCATTTGAGCAGAAGAGACGTAGCTTTTGGCAGTGTACGCTTGCGCTGTAGAGCTGTGCCAGGCGCGCCAATGATAGAGCACCTTCGGGATGTGATAAATGCGCTGGGTATATTCACTCAGGCGCAGAAAGTAATCCCAGTCTTGGGCACCATCCAGCGCAGGATCGAACAGACCGACCTGCAGGGCTACCTCGCGGCGGAAAGCGCTCAGGTGCGCAATGTAGTTCACGCACAAGAGCAGCTCGGGTGACCAGTTAGGCTTGAAGAATGGCTCAAAGTGACGCCCTCTAGCGTCTATCTTGTCGGAATCCGAGTAGATCAAGTCGGCCTCAGGCTGACTCTGCAGAAAGTACGCCACCGCAAAAAGCGCCTCAGGCGCCAGCAGGTCATCGTGATCAAGCAAAATGAGGAAATCTTCGGTGGCGCACTGGAGCGCTGCATTCGTATTGGCAGCGATGCCCTCATTGCGCTTCAGGCGCATTGCGTTCAGGCGCGGCTCAGCCGCTGCTAACATTTGCAGGTAGTCTGAAAGCTGCCCGTTTGTGCTGGCATCCGCCACATGCCAACGCCAGTTCGGATAGCTCTGTGCAGCCACCGAAGCAGCCGTCTGCTTGAAGATGCGCAAGGGGACGTTGTGGAGCGGCGTCAAGATGCCGAAAGTTGGCTGGAAGCGCCATGTGAGCGCCAGCTGCTGTTGCGCAGCCTGCTCCGCTGGGCTGAGGTGTGCCCGCTGGGCGTACTTTTCGTAGGCAAGCCACTCCAGTGAGCGGTAATAGCGCCGTTCGCCGCGCAGCCAGCGATAGAGCCGCCCTGCGAAGGCGCCTACTCCATCGCGCCGTAGGATGATCGAAGCCGTGCGGATGAGCTGAACGGCGCGTTGACGCTCCAGTGCATCACGCAGCTTCTTGAGGCGGAGCGTCAGATTGGGCATGCTGCTCTAAGCGCTGTCAGATACACTACACGCACACAGCAGCGCGCTCCAGCTAGACTCGTTCGAGGTGGGCGCGCAAGACAGCTACAAAAGCATCTGGCACTTCTACGTTCGGTGAGTGTGTGGCGCCCTCGATAACTTCGTAGCGCGCATGTGGGATGCCCTGTGCCGACGCCAAGACGACCGACTCTGGGATGACGCTATCGTGCACGCCGCGCGCCACAGTCGTCGGGATGCCATCTAGCTCTCTCAGGCGCTGCGCAACTGCCCATTGCTTCAGAGCTATCGGCGTGCGGTAGCTGGCTGCATCTTGCTGGCGCAGGCCGGCGCTCTCCAGGATCTCCCAGCCTGCCTCAGGGTGGTTAGCTGCCGTCATGCGCAGCGCCGCCTTGAGGATCGCCTTGTTCTGCACCATCATTTGGATGCGGGCAGGATCGGCAACTTCAGCAGGCATATCCCCAGCGACCCAGCCAGGTGCCAGCAGAAATAAACTGTGCACCTCAGGCTTGTAATCGAGCGCATACTGAATAGCGACCAGCGCGCCCAGCGAGTGCCCAACCAGATGCGCGCTGCCCAGCTCAAGTGCCTCAACCAAGCCGCGCACATCGTGCGCAAGCGTCTCGATCGTCCAGTTATCAGCGGGACCTTCAGTCTCGCCACGCCCGCGTAGATCAGGCGCAATTAGGCGGTAGGGTGCATCGCTCAGCCGATCGAGGGTATACTGCCACCAAACGCTGCTGGAGACGTTGCCGTGAATAAAGATGATCGGTGTGCCCGTCGGATTACCCTGATCTAGGTAATGAACTGTTAAGTCATGAACATCTCGAAAAGGCATTTTTTCGGCTCCTTTTTTGAGAGATTAACTACCTAGAGCTAGATTCTAGATCGCTGTGCAGACTAAATCAAGCGCTGGTACGCTATCTCGTCACTTGAATGCTAATTGTTAGTGGATTGTAACAATTCATCACGGGAAGTATGAGCTATAGTTGGAGTCGGGTTGCTCAGTGCTGAGACAGGCTTATGAAACTATCTGTAATTATCCCTGCGCGCAATGAAGAGGGCGTGATTGGGCAGACGGTCACGACGTTGCGCGATCATCTTGATCAGGTGGGCATCCACACCTTTGAAATTCTGGTAATTGACGACGGCAGCACAGATCGCACATACGAGATTGTAGCGGCTGAGCACGAGCGCGATCCGCGCCTGCGGGTGCTGCGCAACACAGGCAGAAATGGCTTCGGGCGGGCTGTTGCCTTCGGTCTGAACAATTTCACAGGCGATGCTGTGGTGATCTACATGGCGGATGCTTCAGATGCGCCTGCTGATGTCGTCAAGTACTACTACATCCTACGCGATGAAGCCGACTGCGCTTTTGGCTCGCGCTTCATTCGCGGCAGCAAAGTGGTGAACTATCCGCGCTTCAAGCTGATCATCAATCGGATTGCCAACTTCGTGATTCAGCTAATGTTCGGCTTCCGTCTGAACGACACGACTAACGCCTTCAAAGGCTACCGCGCCAACGTGATCGAAGGCTGCCGTCCGTTCATCTCGCCACATTTCAATATGACCATCGAGCTCCCGCTAAAAGCAATTGTGCGCGGCTACTCATATAAGATTATCCCAATCTCATGGCAGGATCGGACTGTTGGCACCTCTTCGCTCAAGCTGCGTGAACAAGGCAGCCGCTATCTCTACACCTTGCTGACCGTCTGGTTTGAGTGGCTGCTCGTCCGTGAGGATACGCGCCGCCCTGCAGGTGAGACCTTTCAGCCGTTTATCTCGCAGCCTGTTGCCTCTGAAAATCGAGAGCTGAGCTGACTTTGGAAATATTCGACTCGACGCACCTAAAGCGCATCTATCGTCAGCGCTTCGCTGTTGAGGAGCGCGCCTGGCGCAATGGCGTGTGGCGCGTGCTGTGCCGTCACTTTTTTCAGCGCTTTGTACCACCTCAGGCAACCGTGCTAGACCTCGCCGCCGGCAACTGTGAGTTCATCAACAATATTCAAGCGGCGCAGAAAATCGCAGTAGACCTGAACGAGGATGTGCGCAGCTTTGCCGCGCCTGAAGTGCGCGTTGTGATCGCCTACAGCCATGCTGTGTCTGAGGTCGCCTCAGAGAGCGTGGATGTGGTCTTTGTGAGCAACTTTTTCGAGCATCTGCCTGACAAGGGCGCGCTATTGGCGACACTAGGCGAGATTCGGCGCATTTTGAAGCGTGACGGCAAACTGCTGATCCTGCAGCCGAACATCCGCTTACTGTCGGGCGCCTACTGGGACTTCATCGATCACCTGCTGCCGCTGACGCATCACACACTGGTAGAGGCGCTCGAGCTTGTCGACATGCCGATCGAATACATGCGCGTGCGCTTCTTGCCGTATACCACGCGCAGCCGCTTGCCGCGCGCGGTATGGCTAGTGTGGCTGTATCTGCACTTTCGTCCTGCCCAGTGGCTGATGGGCAAACAGACCTTCGTAGTAGCTCGTAAACCCTAGAAAGACGACATGAGAAGACATGTACCGCTGTGGCTGAAAGGTCTCGTGAGCGCTGTGATTGCAGCACATCTGCTGCTGATCGCTGCTGCCATTCTCAACGTGGCCAGGGACATACCGTCGGCTGATGAATGGACTAAGCGAATGAATGCATCTGTAGCCATCAAGACAGCACAAGGCAAGCTGGCACTAGCTGACCTGTTTGCCAGCTACAACAGCCACCGATCGCCCTTCACGCTGTCGCTCACAGCGCTTAACACGGCGATTTTTCACTACGATCCGCGCTTTGAAATGTTGATAACGGCAGTTTTGTTGGCAGCTAACTTCGGTCTGTTGGCGCAGATCGTTCATCGGCAGCTTGGGCCGAAAACGCCGCGCCTGTTCTGGCTGAGCTTGATCCCGTTGGCTGGCATGGTTTTCACAGGGCGCTGGCTGGTGGGTTGGTTGTGGGGTCTTGTGAATCTATGGCAGCTAGGTATTCTATTTACGCTGATTGGCATCCTGACAGCTGATCGCATGCAGCTTGGCTGGCGGCTGGCAATGCTGCTGGCGTTGTTATGCACACTGGCATCATTTTCGAACAGTGCAGGCGTCCTTGCTTTCGGTGTAGTTGGGCTTATCTGGTGGCTGCGTGGTGAGCGCCACTTGCTGCGCCTAGCCTTCTTCGTGTCAGTGGCAGTCTTTTGCTTTACAGTTATCTTTCTAGTTGATCAACACAACCCTATGCAAGTAACACTTGATCCTTTTCTAAATGCTTATTTCACAGCTCTATATTTAGGTGCAGTACAGCTGTCGCCGCCTGCTTTACGGTATAACGTGCTACCAGTTTTTAGCGAAGGCGTCGCTGTATCCCTATTTGGAGTCGGCTGCCTTTTCACAGCAATCAACTTGAGATATTTACTGCGCCGCATGCCGCTTACTCGGGTCGCGCTCAGTGCCGGACTTGTTTTATGGGGCATGGGGTTCGCGCTAGTGACGAGTATTGGGCGGTATCAGGAGTATGCTGAAGCCGCACTCCACATCGATTATCACACGCCGATGGTCATGCTCCTCTGGATCGGCGCCTTCATGCTCAGCTTACTGGTTATACAAACTGCTCGCGGCATGCTGCGCACGGTCAATCAACTGTTCATCCTCTGGATTTTAGGCATGCAAACTGTTTTCACGTTGTTCGCTTTGGCATACATCGCCCTACCACCTCTGAGGATCGACCAGCATATCATTCAGCTACGCGAGTGTGCACTGACTGTGTTGATCGGCAACAACGTGGGTTGTGGTGCGCTTCGCGCTGAGGAGGCTTACGAGAATGCACTTGGGCTAGCTGCAAATAGACTCGCCTCTTTCAGAGCCGCATCGGAGCAGCCTGTGCCGCTTATGCTGCACTTCTTGCCTGTATTGTATCCATCAACGCACTTCATAGAGGACGAAGAGAATGTGCGCATCCTGATGTTAGATGGTCAGGCGCAGTATGTACTCTTTCAGGGCACGGAGCGCCTGTTGCAATCGCCAGCCTTGCCTGACCTGCCCGATTACCGCTTCACGCTGCGCGGCGCTCTGATGGCACAACCGGCTTGCGCTGAACAGTCGATCAAGGCACGCCTGATCGTCGATGATGGGCAGACGCAGCGCATAGCCATCGAGCGGGTCGCCACAACAGACCTCGTGCCGTTCTCCCTCGATCTGACAGAGCTGCGTGGGCGTTCTTTCAGCTTGCTCTACGAGCTAGATATCTCTGAGCCGCTGACGTGTGGGCACATCCTATGGGCAGACCCACGAATTGAATTCAGCCTGCCGCCGCAAGCCCAATAGCATGCAGGCAGATCAGATGATGTGCCTGCACACGCTTCTAGCTGCTGCTGGCGCCGCGAAGGGCTGTCATCAGCGCTGGTGGCCTTGAAGTCGTGCCAGCGAATCCAGAAGGCAGCGCCATCGGTGATGTTCATACCTGCGATGGTGTGACTGATGTTGGTGAAAATAGGGCGCACGTAACGGCAACGTGCGCCTGCTGCCCCGGTGCTGTCGGGCGTGATAAAGTCGAGGGCATCCACATCGATCGATGTGCCGCTGTTGAGCGCCGTGTCATTTGTGCCAGTCTCGAGGAACCACCAGCCGTTTGGCATTGTGCTGCTTGTTCGCTGCTGGCAAGTGTATCGAAATCTTGTGTGTAGGCGACGTCTAGCGCCGTCAGCGAGATGCCGACCGCCGCTTGCGCGCTCGGCTGCCTGCTGAACGCTAAAGGCAGCAGTGCCGGGCATACCAGCGCAAAGACTAGGGTCGCTGCATTAAATGAGAACTGCGTGAGTGTGACGAAGCGTACTTGGTGATAAGTAGATATCCAGTCGGCTCATGACTGAGCTGTAGCGATTGCAGCTGCGAACTGTTGAGTCGAGTTCAAGGCTGTCTGACAGTTTTAGGCGGCTCAACTTGAACAGTCAGCAACACGGCGTGCCGCTCGGCGCGGTCGCGCAGGGGTAGGGCACTGCCATCGCGCCAATCGGTCAGCAGCAACCAAAGTGCGTACTCGCCTGGCGGCAGATCGGCAGGCAGCTGCAGCGCATGATGATCGCGGTAGAGCGCGCCCGCTTGCCACATCGTGAAACCGCCGAAAGTGCCGCGTGGCTGCGCCACACGCTGCGCCACTGTGACGCCCTGCGCATTGATTAGTGAGAGATTCACGCTGTAGTCGAGCGGATCCAGATCAGCGGGGAAGCCTTCAGCGCGCCAGACAAGCGAAATTGGCAGAAAATTGCCCGCCCGATACCGCCTACCAAGCGGCATGTCAAAACCGATCAAGGTTGCCAGGCCAAAAGGGATATCAGCCTTGTACTCGGGAAAGGGCGGCAGGCGCATTGGTGGCGCGCTGATTGGCGCGAAGGTCAGCAGGCGCACGCGCAGAGCGCTGAACAGTTCTTCAGCGGGGAAGTAGTGCCGCGCCAGGAATTCTTCCGTCACGCGGTGGCGGTTGGGCGTGAACGGTGTGTATTCAGTCAGGAACAGCCAACGCTCGCTGCGCTGCGCCAGGCGCGCAAAGAGCGTTTGGAAATACGGGTTGGCGCGCTTTTCAGGGTTAGCGCTGACGATGAGCGGTGGATTGTCAGGATCAACGGTCTCGCCCTCAGGGGTTGGGATGACATAAGCAGGCTGGCTGTGCTTGTAGTAGTTGGCGATGAAGGGGCGGTAGGCGTCCGAGTTGACGATCAGCACATCGCCCGCTTTGAGCGTTGCCTCAATAGTCCGGAGCACCGCCCATAGGTCAGGATCATCGCCGCCATAGCGCGGATCGGAATACACCGCACGCAGGCCGATGTACAGCGTCGCGATCAGCGCCAGCGCACTTAGCGGCGCCAGACTTGGCCGGCGCAGCCCGATCAGCGCCAGCACTAGGCTCAAAGCGCACAGCGGCAGTACAACCCCGCCAACATGCAGCACATCCCACGCCACTGCTGAGGGTGCATGCCCAATCTGCTGCCAAGTCACCAGAATCGGCTGATAGCGCACATCCCAGACGCCCTCGCGCCATGCCACGATCGGGCGCCCTTGCTTTTGACTCTCTTCCGCCAGCACGGCCCCGTAGCGCGTTGGCGGCAGGCTGATCGCCACCAGCTGGATCGCGATGCTCAGCGCCAAGAGCGCCCCAAACACCACTTTGCCAGCGCGCGGCATCTGCCCGAAGTAAGACTCAACCACTGGTAACAGCCACAGACACATAAATGACGTCGTTGGGACGAGGAAGCGCGGGCCCCAGCCCAGACCGCCGTACCAGTAATCGCTGTGCAGCAAGGGATGCCCGACGGCGAAGCCGATCAGGATGAGGAGCGGCAAGAGTGCCGTGCGGGAGCGGCCTGCCCGCCACAGATATGCCCCACCAAGCAATCCCGCCAACAGAATCGGCGAGAATGCCCATACGCTGAAGCCCGGACTGATCAGATAGGCGGGCAGCGCCTGTGGCAGGCTTTGGGCGGCGCGCTCAAGGCGATCGGGCGTGAGCAAGCGCCCTAACGTGCTTTCCCAGCCCCAGAGTGCAATCAGGGGGATCAGTGCTGCGCCGAGCAGCAAAGCATAGCGCACGCGCCGCCCACCCCACAGGACGCTCGCTGCTGCCAGTAATGGCGCGATCGCAAAAACAGCGCCCGCCTGCTTGGTCAGGAAAGCCGCAAGGACGGCGCCTAACGCCCCGATCAGCCATGCCAAGCGGCGCGGTGCTGCACACCAGCGCTCGGTCAGGTAGGCAGCAGCCAAGCCACACAGCCCCAGAAGGGGCTCGCGGAAATACATTTGTGCGTAGGGCAGCGCAATCGTGCCAAGCCCAAAGATGAGCGCTGTGAACGCCGCCACACCCCGTCTGTAGCCTAGCTGTATGCCGTAAGCGTAGAGCAGTACTGCTGTGAACGCCGTCACGAATAAGTTGAACAGCCAGACCGTGTGCATCACGCCAATGCTGGGCAGGGCGCGCGCTAGCAGCACAAGTGGTGCACTGAGATACGCCTGTAATGGCTCAACGTCGGCACTTGGCATGATCTCATACGGCTTGACGTCAAAACCAGGGCGCTGATCGGCGCTCAGGGCGAGTTCGAATGTGCCGTCGATGGTCAAGCTGCTTGCCATATCAAAGAGCAGGCGCTCATCGCCGCTCACAGGGTGCCCCGTGAAGACGGCAAAATACAGCGCAGCTAGGCCCACAAACAGACTGAGCGCGTAGCGTCCGTTCATGCGTCCAGGAACTCGCGGTAGAAGGCGATCAGGCGCTCGGCGCTCGGCGCAATGTGATAGAGCTCGTAGGAGGCTTGGCGCAGCATCTGGGCATGTGCCCGTGCTGCAGGCAGATCGTGCAGCACGCGCAACGTTGCGGCAGCGAGCGCTGAGGCATCGTTGGGCGGCACCAGGATCCCGCGCCCATCAGCTAGCATATCCACTACGCCGCCAACCGCCGTCGCTACGACAGGCACGCCCGTCACAAGCGCCTCAATCACGGCACTGGGCAGCCCCTCGTTCTTAGAACATAGCACAAGGCAATCTAGCGCCCCGTAGATCGCGGCAAGATCGCGCTGCCACCCTGTGAAGATGACTGATCGCCGTATCCCGAGCGACTCGGCTTGCTTCTCAAGCGCGGCCCGCAGCTCGCCATCGCCAATAATCGCAAAACGCGCCTGTGGCAACGCCTCTGCCACCTGCGCCATCGCCGTCAGGAAGAGTGCGTGATGCTTGATCGGCACTAGCCGCCCAACAATGCCAACGAGCGGCGCATCTTCAGGGATGCCAAAACGCGCGCGAAAGCTGCCTGAGGGGTGGCTTGTCTGGCGCAGGGCTGAGAGATCGTAGCCGGGCACAACTAGCGCAACCTTGTGCAAGGGCGCAATTCGGTAGACTTGCCCGATCTCGCGCTGTAAGTTCGGGCTGACAGCGATGATTCGCGTGGAAAGTGCCCCGCCGAAACGCTCCAGCGTGATGTAGAAGCGCGTTTTTGCTGGCCCAAAGTAGCTGTGAAAGACGTGCCCGTGATACGTGTGGAAAATCAGCGGCACGCCTGCCCACTTTGCCGCTAGTCTGCCCACCAAGCCTGCTTTGGCAGTGTGGGTGTGTACAATAGTCGGCTTCTCGCGGCGCAGGACGCGGTAGAGTTGCACTGCAGTGGCGAGGTCGCGCAATGGAGAGATATCGCGCCCTAAGTGCGAGATATACAGCGGCTGTACGCCAACGCGCTCGGCCAGGTAGCTCATATCGCCCTCGCGTTTGCCTAAGCTGCCCGCAATCAGCCCGCTGCGGTAGCCTGCCTGGCTTAGCAGCGCCACAATCGGGATCACGTAGGGCGAAATGCCACCGATGTTCAAACGTGAGATGATGTGGACGATCTTGGGTGATGCCATGAGAGCGGCTTGAGGAGGCTAAAGGCGAAACAGATGGGGTTCCGCCTTTTAGCAAAGGTACGGTGGACGCACAGCGCTTACTTGGTCTTGCACAGGGCTTTGATCTGGCGTGCTGAGAGGCGTACGCGCACTAGTTTGCCGTTGATCTCGACGGTGGCCCACTGCAGATTGGTACGGAAAAGCCGCTTGGTCTTGATCTGCGAGAAGCTAACGTTGTTGCCAACACGTGTGCGACGAGCGAACTGGCGGCGTGTCTCGTGATTGATCTTACGTTTGGGCACAGCTGTCTCTCCTTTCTATGGACGCGCTGTCATTGTAGTCAAAAAGCAGCGTGAGGGCAAGGGTAGGCGTTACACAAGCTTGCCGAACGCGGTATACTCGTTAGGCAAAAGGGCAACTTGCCCATCCGCGCTCTGGAGAGATAAGAGTTATGGAACGCGTTGACAAAATTTTAAGCGGCGGCATGCTGCTGACCATGAACGCCGCCATGGATGTCTTTGTGAATGGCGCGGTTGCCATCAAAGGGGATAGCATCGTGGCAGTTGGCACGGCTGATGCCATCGCCGAACGGTATGCCGCCGATGATCTGGTGCTCTGCGAGGGGCAAGTCATCATGCCTGGCTTGGTGAACACGCACACCCATGTGCCAATGACGCTCTTGCGCGGCCTAGCAGACGATCTGCGCCTTGACGTCTGGTTAATCGGCTACATCATGCCGACTGAGGGAAGCTTCGTCAATCCGCACTTCTGCCGCTTAGGGACCAAAATTGCCTGCGCCGAGCTGATCCGCAGCGGTGTGACTTTGTTCGCCGATATGTACTACTTTGAGGCTGATGTAGCAGCCGCCACAGCTGAGGTCGGGCTGCGGGCTGTCTGCGGGCAGACCGTGCTGAAATTCCCCTCGCCCGATGCTGCTAGCTACGAAGAGAGCCTGCAATACACGCGCCAGTTCATCCAAGCATGGAAGGGACACCCGTTGATTGTGCCGGCCGTTGCGCCGCACGCGCCCTACACTTGCACCGATGAAATCCTGAGCGCCTGCGCTGCCCTTGCTAAGGAATTCGACGTGCCACTGCTGATTCACGTCAGCGAGACGCGCCAAGAGGTAGAAGATAGTCGCGCTGAATTCCAGATGCCTGTCGTGCCACGCATCAAGAAGTTGGGCGTGCTGGACGCTAAAACGCTGGCTGCACACTGCGTCCACGTGGATGCAGGCGAGATTCGTACACTTTTCAACCATCGCACCGGCATAGCGCACTGCCCCACCAGCAATCTGAAGCTGGCGAGCGGCATTGCGCCCATCCGCGAGATGCTGGATCGCGGCTTGAATGTTGGTATTGGCACGGATGGGCCCGCTAGCAACAACGATCTAGATATGTTCGAGGAAATACGCCTCGCCGCGATCCTGGCTAAGGGCGCCACGCTCGATCCGACGGCCGTCCCTGCCAAGCAAGCCTTGCTGATGGCTACCCGTATGGGCGCAGAAGCCATGCATATGGGCACGCTCACAGGCAGCTTAGAGGTCGGCAAGCGCGCCGATCTGATTGTGGTGGATATCCACACGCTGCATAACTCGCCCAAGTTCTCGCGCGATGAAAACGCCGTCTACAGCCAGATCGTCTACGCTGCCAAGAGCACCGATGTGCAGCATGTGATCGTTAACGGCGTGTGGCTAATGCGAGATCGGCAGCTGCTCACAGTCGATGAGGCGGCACTTCTGGCTGAAGCTGATGCTCTCGCCCGCCAGATCGATCAGTTCCTGATTGCGCGCGAGGGCAACCTGCTCAACAAGCTGATCGCCATCGGTGGCGTTGAGCAGACTGAGAGCTTTGAGATTCAAGTGAAATCGCACCTGCCCCAGCCCGTAGAGCCTGAAGCGTTTGTGGCACCGCTCCTCAACGATCCAAGAGTGCAAGTGGTGCGCAAGAGCCACTATCGGCAATACGATACCTACTTCACCTTCCACGATGAGGCACAGGGACGCGTGCGCTACCGGGAGGACGACGCGCTGAACGCTGAGGGCGAGGTCACGCATGTGCGCACTCGCCTGACCTACACCGCGCCCGCCAAAGAGCGCGAGTTCGATCGGGCCGTCTTGCTCAGCCGCTCGAAGTTCATCGCGCCGGCTACGCGCCCGTTGCGCTTCTACCGCGAATATTTCCGCGCCAACGCTGAGTACGAAGTCCACAAGACGCGCCATCGCTGGCATATCCTCTATAAGGGCGTGCTGTTCTACCTGAACGTCGACGAAATTCTGTTGCCCAAAGTGAGCGGCACCTTCATTGAGATTAAGAGCCAGACGTGGTCGATGCGGGATGCTGAATACAAAGCCGCCCTAGTCAGCGAGCTGCTCAGCCTGCTTGGCGTGACGGAAGACATGCGCGTACACAAGGAATACATCGAGTTTGCTACGACTTGAGGTGAGTAAAACCGCTTTTAGAGGATTGACTATGAGCGAGAGTGTGACGCCAAAACTGGTTGCAACACGCGGTAAGTTCGCACGGCAAAGCTGGGTGATCGATCGTACGCCACTCGTGATTGGGCGCGAGGCCGATTGCGATATCATCCTAAACGAGCCGAAAATCTCGCGTCAGCATATCCGCCTAACTCAGACGGCTGAAGGGCGCTTCCAAGTGGAAGACCTCGAGAGCCTGAACGGCACTTGGGTAAATGGGGTGCCGCTCAAGGGCACACGGCTGCTTGAGGATGGCGACGAGCTGGATTTGGCGCGCATGGTTACTATCGTGTTTGTTGCTAGCGAGATCACTGAGCCACTGGCGCCCGAAGAGGTGCAAGAATCGCACCGTCTGCGCCTTGATCGGAATGCGCGGCGCGTCTTCATCGGCGATCGCGAGATCGTGCCGCCGCTAAGCGTGCCTCAGTACCGCCTGCTAGAGCTGCTCTTCGACGCTAATGGCGGCATTTGCACACGCGAAGATGTGATCAGCACCGTCTGGCCGAACGACTCCAGCGAAGGCATCAGTGAGCAAGCCATTGATGCGCTTGTGCGCCGTCTGCGCGATCGGATTAGCGAGTATGCGCCCGATCGTCAGTATATCGTCACAGTGCGCGGGCATGGCTTCCGCCTTGAGCAGGGCTAGTCTGTCGAGCTGCCGCAGGCGCTCGCCCTGAGCCTTGTGGCAGCTCGCCTACGGGACTCTCAAGATGGTGCGCGTTTCACTGCCCCTCAACCAGATTCTGCAGGGCGATTGCCGAGAAGTGCTCTATCAGCTGCCCGAAAAATCAGTCGACCTGATCTTCGCCGACCCGCCTTACAACCTGCAGCTGCAAAACACGCTCTTGCGCCCCAACCTGACTGAGGTGGACGCCGTTGACGATGACTGGGATCGCTTTGACAGCTTTGCAGCCTACGATCAGTTCACCCGCGAATGGCTGACAGCCTGCCGACGTGCCCTAAAAGATACAGGCACGCTCTGGGTGATCGGCTCCTACCACAACATCTACCGCGTCGGGAGCATCCTGCAGGACTTGGGCTACTGGATTCTCAACGATATCGTCTGGATCAAGGCAAACCCAATGCCCAACTTTCGGGGCGTGCGCTTCGCCAACGCTCACGAGACTTTGCTGTGGTGCAAGAAGTCGAAGGCGCAGCGGCGCTACACTTTCAATTATCACGCTATGAAAATGGCGAACGACGAGCGGCAAATGCGCAGCGATTGGGCGCTCCCGCTCTGCACAGGCGCCGAGCGCCTGACAGCCGACGGCGCCAAGCTGCACGCCACGCAAAAGCCAGAGGCACTGCTCTATCGCGTCATCTTGGCGAGCTCAAATCCGGGTGATGTTGTGCTCGACCCGTTTTTCGGCACAGGGACGACAGGCGTCGTTGCCAAACGGCTGGGCAGGCACTTCATTGGCATTGAGCGCGAGGCGAAGTACATCACGGCTGCCCAAGCTCGCTTGGAGGCCACCGCAGCGCCCGCCACGCTCGATAGCGAAGTGCTGGGCCGCTTGGAGACGAAACGTTCCGCACCGCGCATCCCTTTCTCAGCCCTGCTGGAAAACGGTCTGCTGCTGCCAGGTCAAGTCCTGTATTTCAATGGGCAGCGCGATAGGACCGCTGCAGTCCTGGCGGATGGCTCGCTGCGCGCGCCCAACGGCGAGCGTGGCTCAATTCACAAGGTCGGTGCGCTGATGGCGGGGAAATCGGCTTGCAATGGCTGGGAACACTGGTATTTTGAGGCAGAAAATGGGCAGCTGCTGCCGATAGATGTGCTCAGAGAGCGCATCCGGGCCGCACGCTGCACAGCTGGCTCCGAGAGCTGCTGCTAAGCGCCTTACAGATACTGTGCTACAGGGACGGCATGCCGCCATCCCTGTGCCTTGCGCGGAGAAAATGGGCCCAAACGGGTTAGTATTCGTCTTCGTCGTCGAAGTCGGCTCTACCACCACGCTTACCGCCACGCTTGCCTTTCTTGCGCTCCGAACGGCGGCGCTCATCTTCTTTCAGCGAGGCAGCCTCAAAGTCGACGAAGTCGGGCTCCATCGCACGGCGATAGTCAGCGTCGGCGTAATCAGGTGAGGTGACCTTCTTCAAGCTCAGTCCAAGCCGCCGCTGCTCGGCATCGATTTTGACGATGCGCAAGGTTAGCACGTCGCCTTCCTTCACCACATCCTTGGGATGCCCGACGCGCTGTGATGCTAGCTCGCTGATGTGGATCAAGCCTTCGATCTCAGGGTTATCCACAAGGCGTGCAAAAGCGCCGAACTTGGTCAGCTTGGTGACGGTGCCTTGCACCAGCTGCCCGATCTTGTAGGTGCGCGCAATGACCATCCACGGGTCTTCCTCGCAGCGCTTGATGCTCAAGCCGATGCGCTTGCGCTCGCGATCTACGCTGATGACTTCAACCTGCACCTCTTGCCCGACGCGCAGCACATCTTTAGGATGCGCCACATGCTTCCACGAAATCTCGGTCAGATGCACCAGCCCATCGGCGCCGCCCACATCCACAAAGGCGCCGAAATCTGAGACGCTCTTGACGCGCCCTGTGCGGCGCTCGCCCACCTGCAGCTCCTTTAGCAGGCGCTCCTTGTGCGCTTCGCGCAGCGCAGGCACTGCCTCGCGCTCTGAGAGGATAAGGCGATTACGGCTGCGATCAACTTCCAAGACCTTGACCGCGATATCTTCGCCACGCATGGCGCCCCACTTCTCTTGCGGATCGGTGCCTTGTGTGCGTTGGCGGCGCTCACGGCTGACCTGCGATTCGGGCACGAAACCGCGCACGCGCCCCAGACGCACAATCAAGCCGCCCTTGTTATATCCATCGACTTTGCCGTTAAAAATCTCACCGCTTTGGCGCAGCTCTTCAGCCTTGCGCCAATCCTGCTCCTCTGCTGCGCGTGAGAGCGAGAGAATGACACGCCCGTCGCGCTCTGGACTCAGCACATAGACGCTGACGCGCTCGCCCACTTTCAGGCGGCTGAGCGTCTCTTTATCCATGCGCTCCACTTCTTTGCCGGCGATCACGCCTTCGGTCTTCATGCCGAGATCGATCAAAATTTCGGTCGGCGAGGTCTCGGCTACCACGCCTTCCACAATATCCCCCTTGCGCAGCTTCGGCTCGGCGTGAGCTTTCAGCAGCTCGGCGGTCATAGTAGTGCCTTCGGCAACTAGAGCACTCTCAGCAGGCGTGTTCAGCGCTTCAGCAGTTGCTTCGGGCTGTGCTGTGTCATCCAGTTGTGTCTCAGGCTGCGGATTACGCTCCGCAAGGGCGTGCGACGCTGCATCGGGTGCAGCCTCGCCATTAGGCGCCGCGATCAGCTCAGCCTCAACCCGCTTCGGCTCGCTCTCGCTGGCGACAGGCATGTTGGACTCCATTTGGCAAACGTTCTCCGTGCAACAGGGGTACTGGTTCTTCATTGTAGCACGGCGTATTATGGCGCGTCAAACCTGAATTAGCAATCAAAACACCCAATTCAGCGTGCAATGGCATGTGCCAGTTCACTAGCCGCATTCAGGAGCTGCTCTGTATGCCCGGCAGATGTGCCATCAGCACAATTCGAAATTGACTTTTGGGCTGCCGCTCTGCTAAAATGGGCGCGCCTTGTAAATTTCCCGACCAATTTTCCCCGTCGCGGCGTCTGCGGGCTGCCGGCGATGGTGCGAGAAGCGAGAATTGGAGCTAGATAACCGATGTACGCTGTAGTGCGCACGGGCGGGCGGCAGTATCGCGTCGCGCCCGAAATGGTCATAGACGTGGAGAAGGTGAACGCCGAACCCGGCGCCAGCCTAACTTTAAGTGAAGTCCTGTTGGTGGTGCCAGAGAGCGGCGAGCCATTGATTGGGCGCCCGCTGGTAGATGGCGTAACGGTACAAGCCACCGTGCTTGAGCATTACCGCGCCAAGAAGATCATCGTCTGGAAGTATCGGCCTGGCTTGCGCTATCGGCGCCGTCGCGGGCACCGCCAGACGTACACGCGCTTGAAGATCGAAGGCATCACGGGCATCTGAGAGGAGGTACTTGAGCGATGGCACATAAGAAAGGCGGCGGTTCCAGCCGCAACGGGCGCGAGAGCCACTCTAAGCGGCTAGGGGTGAAGCGCTTCGGTGGCGAGTTCGTGATCCCAGGTAATATCATCGTGCGGCAGCGCGGCAATCGGTTCTACCCCGGCCCTGGCACGCGGCAAGGCAAGGATTTCACCATCTACGCGGTTGAGCAGGGCTATGTGAGCTTTGAGTGGGGGCGCGGAGGCATTCGCGTCATCGCCGTCCGTCCTGAGCCGAAATCCGCCGCTAAGACCGAGACAGCTGCCGACTAGGTTGAGCTTTTCATCGTATTCAGCTGCGACGCTAACGCCCTGACTCGGCAGAGCGTCCGTCGCACTATGACTGAGGGTACAAATATGAAGGATAGCATTCATCCGAAGTGGTTTCCGCAGGCGAAGATCACATGCCTTGCCTGCGGCACAGTCTGGACAGTCGGCTCGACGCGCCCAACTTTGCAAGTAGACGTCTGCTCTAACTGTCACCCATTCTACACAGGTGAGCAGCGCATCGTGGATACTGAAGGGCGCGTAGATCGCTTCATGAAGCGCCTCGAGACGCGCACTACGCGTACTCAACAACAGATGGCAAAGGCAGCTGGCTCGCCTGAATTTCTGCTCTCGGAGCTGGGCTTGGGCAAGCAGCATACCGATCTGCTGGCTGCTCACGGCTTGGTCACTGCCGGCGATCTCATCAAGCGCCTGCAAGAGACGGGCGATGAAGGTGTGCTTGCCATTCGCGGCGTCGGGCGTAAGCTGCTGACCGACATCAAGAAGAAGCTGCGCCAAAAAGGCTACGAGCTGCCTGCTGCACAAGAATAACTTGGGCGTTGGCTGGGCAGGGATGTTTCTCCTGCCCATTTTTGCGCCTTCTGCCCGCCCAGAAAGGATTTTTGAATGATCCATCATCGCGGACGCATCGAGGTGATCTGCGGCAGCATGTTCAGCGGCAAAACCGAAGAACTGATCCGCCGCGTGCGCCGCGCCCAGATCGCACGGCAGACTGTCCAGGTCTTCAAGCCTCTCGTTGACACGCGCTACGGCATGACGCGCATTACATCGCACAACGGGCAGGACTTCGAAGCGCTGCCCTGCGCCGATAGCGCTGAGATCGCGGCACGCCTTGCGCCTGAGACGACCGTCATTGCCATAGATGAGGCACAATTCTTCGATTGTGGCATCGTGGGGCTGGTTGAGGAGCTGGCTAATCGCGGCCTACGCGTGATCCTCGCCGGGCTCGACCTAGACTTCCGCGCTGAGCCGTTCGGCCCAATCTCCGATCTGCTGTGTATCGCTGAGGAAGTGACCAAACTACACGCCATTTGTACGGTCTGTGGCGAGCCGGCTACGCGCTCACAGCGCCTGGTCAACGGCAAACCTGCCCATTACAACGATCCTGTGATTTTGATCGGTGCGCAAGAGCGCTACGAGGCACGTTGCCGCCGTCATCATGTGGTGCCGCGCTAGTGCCCAGCTTTAACGAGCGAGTCTACGCACTCGTGCGGCGCATCCCGCGCGGCAAAGTGCTGACCTACGGGCGCGTGGCGGCGCTTTTGGGCGCCCCGCGCAGCGCACGGGCGGTCGGTTGGGCGCTGCACAGCGCGCCTGCCGATGTGCCATGGCAGCGGGTGATCAATGCCAAGGGTTGCATCAGCACGCGCTGCCCAGAGCATCCGCCGCAGCTGCAGCGCGCCCTGCTGATAGCAGAGGGCGTGCGCTTTACCGCTGAGGACTCACTGAGGTTGGCTGATTTTGAGGGCGCACTGTGGCAGCTAACCGACGTAGAGCTCGCTAATCTGCCTTGAGGCGCCGCTCTAGAACAAAAAAGTCCCTCTCCGGGCGGAGAGGGACTGCACGCCAAAGCTGAGCAGCTGGGCTTAGAAGTCCATATTGCCGCCACCGCCACCGCCGGGCATCGGCTTCTCGTCTTCCTTGATGTCGGTGATGAGCGCTTCGGTGGTCAGGATCATGCTGGCGATGCTGGCTGCGTTCTCTAGCGCGCCACGCGTGACCTTAGCGGGGTCGATGATGCCCGCCTCGATCATATTCACGAATTGGCTGGTCAGTACATCGTAGCCGATGCGCGGGTCGCCCTTCTCAGCCTGCTTTGCGCGCACAGATTGCACGATCACGGCACCATCCTGACCCGCATTGGCAGCAATGCGGCGCATGGGCGCCTCAAGTGCACGGCGCATGATCTGCACACCGGTGTTCTCGTCGTCCAGCTCCAGCTTCAGGCCATCCAAGCAAGCGATAGCGTTGATCAAAGCCACACCGCCGCCCGGCACAATGCCCTCCTCGACTGCGGCACGCGTCGCGCTCAGGGCATCCTCAACGCGGTGCTTCTTCTCCTTCAGCTCGGTCTCGGTCGCGGCGCCTACGCGGATGACTGCCACGCCACCTGCCAGCTTGGCAAGGCGCTCCTGCAGCTTCTCGCGGTCGTAGTCGCTGGTGGTGCGCTCGATCTCGACCTTGATCTCGGCGATGCGCCCCTTGATGGCCGACTCTTCGCCTGCGCCGTCAATAATCGTGGTCTCATCCTTCGTCGAGACGACCTTGCGGGCACGGCCCAAGTCGTTGATGGTGACGCCCTCGAGCTTGCGACCGGTCTCCTCGCTGATGACCGTGCCGCCAGTCAGGATAGCGATATCCTGCAGCATGGCCTTGCGCCGATCGCCAAAGCCGGGCGCCTTGACCGCGAGCAGGTTCAGCATACCGCGCAGCTTGTTCAGCACCAGCGTAGCCAGCGCCTCGCCATCCACGTCCTCAGCGATGATGAGCAGCGAACGGCGACCAACCTGCACCAGCTTCTCGAGGATCGGCACGATGTCTTGCGCCGCGCTGATCTTCTTGTCGTAGATCAGGATGTAGGGCTCTTCGAGGACGGCCTCCATCGTTTCGGTGCTGGTGATGAAGTAGGGGCTGATGTAGCCGCGATCAAACTGCATACCCTCGACGTACTCGGTCTCGAACTCCAGACCCTTGCTCTCCTCGACCGTGATCACGCCATCCTTGCCGACGCGATCCATCACCTCAGCGATCAGCTCGCCGATCGAGCGATCCTGAGCCGAAATCGCAGCCACTGAGGCGATCTCTTCCTTCGTATCGATCTCGACCGCCATATCGCGGATGGCCTGCGCAATGCGCTCGGTAGCCGCCTCAATACCGCGCTTGAGCAGCATCGGATTGGCGCCCGCAGCCACATTCTTCAAACCTTCGGTCACGATGGTCTGGGCAAGGACGGTGGCTGTGGTGGTGCCATCACCAGCGATATCGTTGGTCTTAGTGGCGGCTTCCTTCAGCAGCTGGGCGCCCATGTTCTCAAAGGGGTCTTCCAGCTCGATTTCCTTCGCCACAGTCACGCCGTCGTGTGTGACGGTCGGCGCTCCGAACTTCTTATCCAGCGCCACGTTGCGCCCCTTAGGGCCAAGCGTAGTGGCAACTGCCTCTGCCAGCTTATCAATGCCGCGCTTCAAGCCACGGCGAGCTTCCTCACCAAACACAAGTTGCTTGGGCATGGGTCAATTTCCTTTCTGCTCTGCCTGTTAGTCGGTGACGATAGCGAGAATATCGCTCTCTTTGAGGATCAACAGCTTCTTGCCGTCCACTTTAACTTCGGTGCCCGCGTACTTGGCGTACAGCACCCTGTCATCCACCTTGACTTCCATCGGGATTAGATTGCCATCCTCGTCACGGCGCCCCTGACCGATGGCTAGAATCTTGCCCTGCTGAGGCTTCTCTTTCGCCGTCTCAGGCAGCAGGATGCCGCCAGCAGTCACTTCTTCGCCTTCCATCGGCTCGACCACGACGCGATCTGCAAGCGGACGCAACTTGAGCGTCATATGCCTTTCCTCCAAAGTCTTGTGTGCATATCGAGTGCTTTTAGCACTCCAAGCCCTTGAGTGCTAAACCCGCCCATAATATATTCAGGTTTGAAAAGCATGTCAAGGGGCTTTTTAGCACTTTGCGTTAGAGAGTGCTAAAAATTTTGGCGGATGGCTAGGTGAGAGCGGGCAGGTCTGCAGCGGCAGCAACAAGCAAGAGCAGCTGCCAGATTCCGTCGAGCATTGGGGCGATTTCGATGAACTCGTCTTCGCGGTGGGCATTGCCGCCGCGTGTGATGCCGATGGTGATGGTTGGCAGACCGTAGGCAAGGAGTGCATTCGCATCTGTGCTGCCGTGCTCGAAGGTGGGCTGGATGCCGAGATAGGTCAGCGCGTCGTTCGCCAGTTGTGCCAGCGGATGACCGCGCGGGATGCTCCCGGCTGGGCGATCGCCCACAGTGGTGACCTCGAAACGGACGCCATTGGTGCGATTTAGGTCGATCAGGTTGAGGATGCTGCGCTCAAGGGCGGCTAGACCTTCGTGCGTCTCAGAGCGTAAGTCAAGCAAGAGCGAGGCTTCAGCCGCGATTGAATTTACAGAACGCCCGCCCTCGATCACGCCAATGTTATAAGTGCTGCGCGGCGACTCAGGTGGGCGCAAGGCAGCGATCTGCGCGCCCAGCCGCATGAGGTGGTGGATTGCACTGGGGCGTCCAAAATGCAGCCAGCTGTGCCCGCCCTCCGTATGGCAGGCGATGCGCAGCCGCTTGACAGCGATGCCGCCAATATATACGTGCCCAAGCGCCATCCCCTCAATTACGATGGCGCGCCCTAAATATCTGCCCAAGCGCGCATGGACGGCACGAATGCCATCCAAATTGCCCAAGCCTTCCTCGCGGCTGTTGGCGACAAACCAAACATCCGATGGCAGGCGCACCTCGCCCTGAGAGAGCAGCTCGGCGGCAGCCAGCAGCGCCGCCACCCCCAAACTGTTATCGCCGATGCCTGGACCGTAGAGCATCTCAGGTGTTTGGCGGATGCTGAGAAGTGTCTGGCGGCTGAAGACGGTATCGGTGTGGGCGCTGATCAGCAAGGCCGGGCGGCTTGAATCGCTCCCGCGCAAGCAAACATAAACGTTGTGCAGGTCGTCCACACATAAGCTGCTCTGATCCAACGCAGGTAAGGCCGAAAAGCGCGCTCGTATGTAGGCAGCGCGCGCTGCCTCTTCAAAAGTGGGTGCGGCGATCTGCTGAATGGCAATCGTCTCGTCGATCAAACGGGCTTGATATGCCTCCAGCGCCGTACGCAGGGTGGCAAAAGCAGGCGTGGCAGCCAGCTGAGCTACTTTGCTCACGCCTAACTCCGAAAGGTGCAAAAAGCGCAACCTAAGCTTTCTGCGCGGCTTCGAGTGCATTCAGGCGCGCCATCAGACGGCTTTTGCGGCGTGCAGCGTTGTTACGGTGCAGCGCGCCACTACGCACAGCCTTATCGAGCGCGCGAATAGCGGTCAATGTAGCCTGGCGTGCTGCTTCAAGGTCGCCAGCAGCAATCGCATCACGCGCCTGGCGTATCTCGGTGCGCGAACGGCTGATGTGCAGGCGATTCTCAAGGCGGCGGCGCTTGTTGATGCGAATCCGCTTCAAAGCAGACTTATGGTCAGCCAATGCTCTTCTTACTCCTCATCTGAGCGACTAAATAGGGTTTTTGTGTGCTGCATTGTAGCAAAAAGGCAGGCTGCTGTCTAGAGTGCCCTGCTCACTGGCTGTGCCATGTGCGCTGACGCACATGTGCCATCTCACCGCGCCGCGCCGCCCGAATTTCCGAGCGCAAGAGCGCCAAGACAGCGATCACCTCGCCGCTGAGCGCTGTGAATTCCACTTCGTAGGGCTGATCGCCCATCGGTTCAGCAATGACAATCCCGACATCGCCTGCGCGCAAGCCATACTCCGGCACGTCGACGTTTAACACTACATAGTCCAGTTCGTGCATTGGCGTGCGCCACAAATCCACAGTGATCACATTCCCTTTCATGCTTACAACCTCCAAGCTGCCTGCTCAAAAGAGGACGTCCTGCGATTATGCAACCCTTTTGACATTCAGGCCTCCCATTGTAGAATCAATTGCGGCAACTTTGCAAAAATTGCTGCTTACAAAAGGTAAAACATCATGCAAACATTGAACGAGCGCGCTGCTGAAGTCTCGGCAAAACTGGCACAGCTGCGCCAACGACTGGCCGAGCACGGCCTTGAAGCGCTAGAGGTGCGCCAGACGGCCAATCTAGCCTGGCTGACGGCTGGAGTCGCCACCTACATCAACATCGCCAGCGAGACTAGTCCCGTGCGCGCTTTAATTACGCCCGAGCGCGCTTATCTGGTCACTGACTCAATCGAGGGGCCGCGCCTGGCTCACGAAGCTCAGGTAGAGTCGCTTGGTTTTGCGCTCGCCGCCCAAGCGTGGCATGCGCGCAGTGATATGGTTGAGCGCTTGGCAGATGGCCTGCGCCTTGCTCAAGATGGCGAAGGGCGGGGCGAGAATTTCGCAGCTGAGCTGCAGAATCTACGCAGCACCTTGCTGCCGAGCGAGATCGAGCGGCTGCGGCTCAACAGTCGGCTGGCGGCTGAGGCAATGCACGAGGCTGTGCGCGCCGTCCAAATTGGGCAGAGCGAGCACGACATCGCCGGGCGCCTTGCTGCTGAGAGCTACGCGCGGGGGGGCGTGCCGATCGTCGTGCTGGTGGCTAGCGATGAGCGCATTTTCAACTATCGCCATCCCCTACCAACCGATAAGCCAATTGAGCGGTACGTGATGCTGGTGCTGTGCTTCCGCAAAGATGGCTTAGTGGTCTCACTGACGCGCTTGGTACATTTCGGCAAGCTGCCAAGCGAACTGCAACGCAAGGCAGAAGCCTGTGCACGCGTAGACGCCCGTCTGATCCTCGGCACGCAAGTGGGGCGCACGCTGGGCGATATGTTTACCCTCGCCCGCGAGGCTTACGCTGATGAAGGCTATCCAGAGGCAATCGACGAGCACCATCAGGGTGGCAGTGCCGGCTACGCGACGCGTGAAGTAGTAGCCCGCCCCGGCTCCCAGACGCCCATCGCCCTCAATCAGATGTTTGCCTGGAATCCCTCTATTCGAGGCGTTAAGAGCGAGGACAGCATCCTACTGACTGAAGCGGGTGTCGAGGTGCTGACGGCAATGGAGGGCTTCCCGACTTTAACGGTCTCAACAGATGGGCAGCTGATCGCCCGTCCAGCCATCCTTGAGGTGTGAAGGCGCGTGCGAGTCGTCCACCTTGCCAAGATGACAGGCGTAGCAGGCACGGAGAATCACCTGCTAGCGCTCTTGCCGCAGCTGGCACAGTCTGGGCTGGATGTGAGGCTGATTGTGCTGTGTGAGCCCGACAAGCCAATGTACACCTACGCTGCGCAGATGAGTGCCCTAGGCGTGCCGACTGAGCTGGTCACCATCAGCGGCGATCTTGACCTGCGCCTGATCGGGCAGCTGGCAGTGCGTTTGCGCGCTGTTGGGGCGGATGCCGTCCACACGCACCTGATTCATGCCGATTGGCACGGCATCCCTGCCGCGTGGCGCGCCGGCGTGCGGTATATTTACACCTCAGGGCATAACGACGATCCGTTTCGCCATCGTCTACCGATCCGCCTTGTGCAAGCCTATTTATGGCGGCGCGTGACGGCGGGCATCGCCATTAGCGAAGCAGTCCGCCGATTCATGATTGCAGTCGAGTTTGCGCCCCCGCACAAAGTGCACACCGTGCATTACGGCATCGCGCTGCTGCCGCCCGATTTGACTAGGCGCGCCGCCTTCCGCGCTGAGCTAGGTATCCCACTAGAGGCGCCCGTCTTTGGCTCAGTCTGCCGTCTGGTCGAGCAGAAGGGCTTGACGTTCGCCTTGCGCGCCTTTGCACAGATTGCGCTGCGCTTTCCGTCGGCGCATTATGTCATCATTGGGGATGGGCCGCTGCGCGAGTCGCTGCGCGCTGAAGCAGAGCTGCTCGGGATTGCGTCGCGCGTCCATTTGGCAGGTTGGCGTGCTGAAGCCGCCGCGTGCATGGTCGCCTTCGACGTTTTCGTGATGCCCTCTCTGTGGGAAGGCTTCGGTTTGGTGGCGCTCGAGGCGATGTCAGCGCGCCTACCGATCATCGCATCGCGCGTTTCGGCGCTACCCGAGATTGTGGTGGAAGGCGAGACCGGCTTCCTGTGCCCGCCGCGCGACGTAGCTTGCTTGGCTGAGCGCATGGCACAACTGATCTCAGAGCGGGCGTTGGCGGAACGGCTGGGTATGAATGGGGTGGCGCGGCTGAGCGCTGAATTCAGCCTTTCTAAGATGGTGGAACGCACTCTTGACGTCTACCAAAAAACGAACGCACTACAAAAGGAAAGAACATGCTAGATTGGTCGCGCACAGTACTTTTGTTTCCTGGTCAGGGCTCGCAGGCGGCCGGCATGGCGCTGAGCTTCAAGCGCAGCTATGCGAGTGCAGCACAAGTCTTCGAGATCGCCGATCATGTCTATGGTGAGCCTTTCTCAGCCCTTTTCGAGGATGCCGTAGCGCTCGATCGGACGGAGAACACGCAGCCTGCCCTCTACATCGCAGGGATGGCGGCGCTGCGCGCACTGGAGTCAACGCTGAACGACGGCGCACCTATCACGCCATTGGCGGCTGCAGGTCACAGCTTGGGCGAGTTCACGGCGCTCACGGCTGCTGATGCGCTCAGCCTTGAGGATGGCTTGCGGCTGGTGCGCTTGCGCGGGCAGCTGATGGCACAGGCCGGCGAGGCGCAGCGCGGTGCGATGGCGGCGCTCTTAGGTGCGGATCTCTCTGTTGTGCAAGCCATCTGCGAGGCTGCGGGCTCCGAGTCTGAGCCGGTCGTCGTAGCCAACGATAATTGTCCTGGTCAGGTTGTGATTAGCGGCGCAGAGGCAGCTATTGAGCGCGCACTTGCCCTTGCCAAGGCGCGCGGGATCAAACGGGCGGTGAGATTAGCGGTCAGCGTAGCAGCGCATTCGCCGCTGATGGCCAGTGCTGCTCAAGCTTTCCGCCGTGCGCTTGAGTCGGTTACCTTCCGGGCGCCGCGCTTCCCTGTGATCGGTAATACGACGGCGGCGCCGCTCAACACACCCGAGGACATCCTAGCAGAGCTGAGCGCCCAATTGACTGGCCGAGTCCGCTGGACGGAGAGTGCCCAAGCGCTACGCCGGATGGGCGCACAGACGTTTCTCGAGCTTGGCTCGAAAGACGTGCTGACGGGCTTGCTCAAGCGCATCGATCGGGAGGCGGTCGGCATCCCAATTGACGACCTGGTCAGCCTTGCAGCCTTCGTAGAGCGGGCGAGGGCAGGTTGAGCGGCTAGGAACGTGACATGCGGCTGCAGATCATCCAACTAGAGTCGTACGACGATGTGATCTCGGCGCGCGATAGGCTCACCTTCGTCAAAGCGGAGCGCGTGCTGCTGATCTTACCAAAAGGGGGCGGCATCCTGCGGCGCAAGCTGGACCTAGTGCTGCTGCAACGCGAGGCGGCACGGCGCGGCGCCCGTCTGGCGTTGATCAGCGATGATCTCGCCGTGGTCGAGAACGCGCGCGATCTGAACATCTCGGTTTTTCGCAGCCTGCAGGAGAGCCAACGTAAGCGCTGGCGCAAGCCGCACCGCCGAGTCTTTGAAAACGGTCTGAACCGCCCTGAGCCGCTTGATGCACTCGATCGGCATGAGCTGCGCTTGCGCGCCAGTCGTTTGCGCCCGCTCACAGCGCAACAACGCCGTCAGCAGCGCCTTGTGCGCGATATCGCTGCGATCGCGCTGCTCACTGTCGTGCTGATCGCGGCGTACTTGCTCTTGCCGGCGGCAGAGGTGACTATCACCCCCTCGCAGGCACAGATCAGCGCCTCGCTGCCGATCGTTGCCGATCCGAATGCCACGCAGATCGATGTGGAGCGCGGGCGTGTGCCGGCCATAGCTGAATTCCTGGAGGTCGAGGCAACGGTTAGCATTCCGCCCTCAGGCTTGGTAGATGTGCCGAGCGGGCGCGCCACAGGCGAGGTCATCTTCTACAACCTGGTCGAGTCGGGGGTGGAAGTGCCCGCTAACACGATTCTGAGCACGGTGGGGGGACGTGTGCGCTTCCGCACGCTCACAGACGCGACATTGCCGCCCGGCGTCGGCAGCACAGCCAAAGTGCCGATTGAGGCGCTTGACGAGTCGCTGGGGGTGGCGGGCAACGTACAAGCGGGCGCTATTATCAATATCGAGGGCCCGCTCGGCCGTGCACTCTCAGTCCGCAATCTAGAGCCGACGCGCGGCGGCACCGTCCGCGAGCAGCGCATTGTCACCCGCGCCGACTACGATCGCTTACTCATCATCGGGCGGGCGCAGCTGCTGCAAAACGCCCTAGCAGAGGTCAGTGCGCGGCTGGGCGGCACGCAGATTGTGGTGCCCAACGGCATCCGCATCCTGAATGAGGGCGCAGAGGAAATGACGTACAGCGCTTTCATCGGTGACCACGTGGATGTGCTGAGCTTAACTCTGCGGGCGCGCATGCAGGCGCTCGTGATTGATGAGCAAATGGCACGTCAGGCGGTTTTAGCGCGGCTCTCGCGCGAGATTCCCAGCGGGCAGCGCCTGCTCCTCGATACGATTGCTTACAATCGTAGCCCATTGCAAGCCGCTGATCCGCAAGGGCGGGTCACGTTTTTGATGTACGCGACGGCATCGGTGATGGCGAACGTGGATAGCGCGCTGGTGCGGCAGCGCTTGGCGGGTCTGAGCGTAGAGGCAGCGCTGGCGCGCTTGAATCGCGAGCTGCTGCTCGATCCGTTGCGCCCGCCGCAAATTACGCTCTATCCTGACCTGTTCGGCAGGAGAT
>JBDNDQ010000015.1:0-61348 GCA_046719055.1 Aggregatilineales bacterium
CTGCTTACGGCAAGCACGGCGATCGCGCCTACTTCGATGCGCTGGATGCAACTGACGGTCACTACACGCTCAACGACAGCTGCAGCGGCTGGCTGGTGCGCTATCGGCAGCCCCTTCTGGTGCCAGATATGCGCTTGCGCCCAGATGTGCGCCCCAAGATTGCTAGCTATGGGCTGCAAGCGCTGGTTGGTGCGCCACTCCTGGTTGGCGATCGCCTGATCGGTACGTTGGAGCTGGCTAGCCGCAGCCGCGTCGCTTTCGATCATGAAGATATGGCCCTGCTGCAGATTCTAGCAGGTCAGCTGGGCCTCGCCATCGAGAACGCACGCCTGCAACAAACGCAATCCGAGCGCGCCGCCGAGCTGAACGGTTTGCAACAGATCGCCAGCGTGATGACCTCTATGCGCGATCCGCGCCAAATGTACACGCAGCTGACGAGCTGTATTGCACTGCTGGCAGATGTTGAGATGTGCGGTGTGCTGCTCGAATTGCCTGATCAGCAGGCACTGGTTGGGCAGCCGCCTTTCTACGGTGTGCCAGAGGCGATCGTGGCCATGTATCGCATCTCGATCGCGGAGGGCAGCATTGGCGCTGTGCTCTATCGCACCCGTGAATGGTGGTACTCCAACGCCGTGCTGAGCGATGAGATCGTTCGCGAAGCAGGCCTGACGAGCCTTGCTGAAGCCGTCGGCGTGCGTACAACCGCGCTAGTGCAGATGAGTGTGGGCAATCGGCGCTTCGGCGTGATTCAGGTGGCCAACAAGCGCGATGGCAAGGGCTTCAGCGAAAACGATATGCGTCTGCTGAGCGTGTTCGCCTCGCAGGCGGCTATCGTGGTAGAAAACGCTCGACTGTACGACGAAGAACGCCGCCGTTCAGAAGAATTGGGCGGCTTGCAGCAAGTCAGCCAAGCTATTAGCGTGCTGCGCTCTGCTGATGAGATGTACGGCTACCTCAACGAGCAGATTGCCAAGCTGATGAACTGCCAAATGTGCGGCATCTTGCTCTATGAGCCGAGCCTGAATCAGCTGATTAGCCGCCCGCCCTTCTACGGCGTGGATGATAATCTCATTCGCAATTATCGAATATCCGTCACACCCGGCACCACTTTCCACCGCATATACAATGAGAACGACTACTGGATCAGCAATGAACTGCGCGCTGATCCAACGCTGCGCGATAGCGGTCTGGACAAGCTGGCAATGCTGATCGGGGTGCGCCAGACCATGATGGTGCCGCTGATCATCGGCGGCAGGCGCGTTGGGGTGGTGCAGGTCTCTAATCGCTTGGATGGGGCTGAGTTCACTGAGGAACAGGCACGCGTACTTTCAATCATCGCGGCGCAAGCTGCCGTTTTGATCGATAACGCGCGGCTCTACCGCGAAATGCGCGAGCGCACAGATGAATCTGAGGGCTTGCGCCGCATTGCAGAGCTAGCTGCCAGCAATTTGCGCCTTGAAGAGATCATCCGGGCTGTTGTGCGCGAGACGGCGAGCATGTTTGGCTGCGAAATATGCGCAGTGGGCGTGCTGGACGATCAAACAGGTGCGCTGGTGATCCTTCCCGAATACACAGTCGGGCTGATCGGCTTGCAAGAGCCGTATGTTATCGATACCTATCGCCCGGGCTTTCAGAACAGCGTGGCGCTCTCGCAGCGCCCCTTCCTCAGCAACAACTTGCGCACCGATCCGCGCCTGCTGCCCGCCTACCGCGAAATTGCCGATCGCTTTGGCTTCAATAGCGCGCTGCAAGTACCCATTGCCGTCCAAGAGCGCAGCTTTGGTGAACTGACCCTCGCCAGCCGAAGTGCCCATGAGTTCACTGAAGACGACCTGCGCCTATTACAAACTATTGGGGTGCAGCTGGCAGCTGCCGTCGATCGTCAGAAGCTCTACCAGGCGACCGATGCCGACCTGCGTGAGCGCATCCGCGAGATGGACGCCCTGACGCGCATCAGCAACGAGCAGAACAGCACAACTGAATTCGAGCGCATTATCACTGTCGTCCGTAACGAGATACAGCGCACGTTGGGCGTCTCTTTCGTCAGCATTGTCTTCTTGCAGCCAGCCCCTCAACAAGCAGCGCCTGGAATCGGCAAGCGCTACGGCCACGAGAAGGCGCTGCGAGGGCTGGCGCCCATCGAACAGATTGCTCTTGAGCGGCGTGAGGCACTTTTCGTGGCGGATTATAGCGCAGTCAGCCTTGAAGCTGTGCCTGCTGGAGCGCACAGCGCCATTGCCGCACCGATCGTCTACAGCGGTGAGGTGGTGGGCGTGCTGCACCTGGCCACATCCGAGCCAGACCGTCTAAACACTCGAAACCTCGATTTTGTCAGGGCAATCACCAACCAAATTGCCATAAGTCTGGGCAATGAGGAGCGTTTCCGCGATCAGCTCGATCGGGCTGAGCTGCTCAAACAGCGCACAGAGCAGCTCAATCAGCTGTTCGAGATCGGGCGCATGGTGAACAGCGGTGAGCCAATCGAGGACGTGCTTGAAGCAGTGGCGCACGCCATCAGCGATACCATCGGCTTTGATACGGTTGTGATCAGCCTTGTGGATAAGCGCACACAGAGCACACGCCGCATCGCTCAATCGGGCCTGACCCTACAACAATGGGAAGTGGCGCGCCAAACTAGCGTACCGCTCAGCCGCGTTGAGCAGTTCTTCAAGTCCGATTTTCAGCTCAGCAACTCTTTCTTCGTCCCAGTGGAACATCCGGCGCGTGAGTTGCTCGACGAGACGTTTATCAATGTGCTGAATCCGGCGCGCCGCGCAGGCCCGCAAGCCTGGCAGCCTGAAGATTTGCTGCTTGTGCCCCTACGCAGCTCGGACGGTGATCTGATCGGCGTGATCAGCGTGGATGAGCCGCGCAGCGGTCTGCGCCCGAACCTGCGCACCGTCGAGGCACTGGAGACGTTCGCCTACCAAGCCGCCTTTGCTATTGAAAACTACAACTTGCTGCGCGCCTACGAGGCAGAGGCTGAAGCAACGCGCCGTGAGCGCGATCGCCTAGAGCAGCTCTACCTGGCCACCAATGAGGTGCAGCGCGCGCCGGATGTGCCAACACGCCTCGCCGTCATTGCTGAGAGCATCCGTGCGCTGGGCTGGGGCAGGGTTGCCGTCACGCTGCGCGATGAGAACTTCGAGCCGCTTGAGACGGCGCTGGCGGGCTTCACCCCTGAACAGGCAGACAAGTTCCGCCGCAACCTGCTGCCTGGCGCCGTGTGGTCGCAGCGCCTGGCCGACCCAGAGCTGCGCAACTACCGCGTTGGCAGCGCATACTACCTACGCTACAGCGACCCGTGGGTGACCGAAAACAAACTGATGGCAGGCGTGGTCGGCGGAGATGAGGAAGGCATCCCTAGCGATGCCAGCACGCTGCGCTTGCCGGCGCTCTCGCGCCGCTCAAGTCAGGAATGGCATCCGCTCGACACGCTCTATCTGCCGCTCTACGGCTTGGATCGCTCGCGCCTGATCGGCATCATCACGCTTGACTCGCCAGCAGATGGGCTGGCGCCGACCGAGAGCAGCTTGCGTCCTCTTGAGCTCTTCTCGGCGCAGGCAGCTGCCTCGCTAGAAAATGTGCGGCTCTACCAAGATATCCGCCGCGCAGCCCAGCAAGAGACGCGCATCAACGAGCTGATGGAGACCGTCACCAGCACGCTCGATCTCGACGAGATCATCGCTGGTGTGGCCAACGGCTTCCAGCAGATGATCGCCTTCACGCGCATGAACATCGCCCTGCTGAACGAGGATAACATGCTCTTCGAGGTGCGCCGTGCTAGCATCACGCCGCGCGGCGAGGTGCGCATCAGCCTTGCACCTAGCCTACCACTAGAAAACACGGCGCTCGGGTTAGCCGTCAGCGAGCCGATGCCCAAACTCTATGACCTGACCGACCCCAATCAGGTGGCCGGGCTGGACGATTTGCGCGCCTGGCGCGATCTGGGTGAGCGCACTGCGCTGATCGTGCCGATGATCGCTGGTGGGCGTGCCATTGGCGCCATCCACATGGGCAGCGAGCTGAGCGATGCCTTCGGCTTCCGCGAACAGCTGGACTTCGTCTCGCGCATCGCTAATTTGACCGCTGTCGCCCTTGAGAACGCCCAGCTGCTGCGCCAAACCATCGAGCGTGAACGCTTCTCGGGCGCGCTCAGCCGTGTTGGGCAATCCGTGAACGCGATGCTCGACATGAACCAGATTCTCGATACCATCTGCGCTGAGTCGCTGGACATTCTGAACGTGGATGGTGTTTACGTCTGGCTGGTGGAAGGCGATCAGCACGTTGGTGTGCTTGGGCGCGGCCCTGGCGCAGAGCGCTTCAGCGGCGCGCGCCTCAGCTCGAACGATCCCGATCTCCCCAGCGCTCGTGCCATCCAAACACGCCAGCCCGTCGTGCTGAGCGTGACCAATCCGCTCGATCCACCCATCCACGCTGCCAACTGGCTGGCCGAGGTGCCCATTAGCGCCTTGTTGTGTGTGCCGCTGCTGCGTGAGCAGCAGGCGATCGGTGCGCTCACCTTCATCAAGACCGACGATCAGCGCCCCTTCACCGGCAGCGATATCGAGAAAGCCAACGCCTTCGCCATTCAAGCCTCTGTGGCCATTCAGAATGCGCAGCTCTACCAAGAGACGCTGGGCTTGACGTCCTTCAATCAAGCGATCATCCAGTCCATTCAGCAGGGCATTATCGTAGTCGATCAGGCCCTGAACATCCGCACGGTGAACGCCTTCATGCAGCGCACCTTCGGCTGGGATGCTCAAGAGGCTGTTGGCGAGGCACTTTTCGCCTACCGCCCTGCCCTCCGGCCAATCCTAGCGGCGCCCTTAACCAAAATGCTGCAGACCGGCCAGCCGCAGAGCGTGCTGGATGTACACCTTGCTGACGCACCTGGCGAGCGCATCGGTAACTACTACTTGTACCCGCTGCAGGAAGGCAATGCCATCAGCGGCAGCGTAATCCTGCTGGAAGACGTCACCGAGCGTACAGCGCTCGAGGCCGATGTGGCGCGCCGTGCTACTCAATTGGCAACGCTGACCGATATTTCCAGCCAGCTCACAACCGTGTTGGAGCTCGGGACGCTCACCCAGCTGGTCTTCGAGCAGCTCTCGCGCATCCTGGAGTACAATCGGGCTACGCTCTGGCTGCGGCAGGGCAACAAGCTGATCATCCAGGCGGCGCGCGGCTTCAGCGATAATGAGGCGTTGATCGGCATCGAGGCAGATATCGCCGACTCTGACCTGTTCCGCGAAATTGCATCGCGCGGGCAGGTGCTGAACATCCCAGATATTCGTGAAGATCCGCGCTTCCCGCTCGGCCTTGAGCAGCCGACCCGCTCTTGGTTGGGCGTCTCGCTCGTCGCGCGGGGTGGCTTAATGGGCTTGCTGGTGCTGGAGAAATACGACGTCGCCTTCTACACGCCCACAATGGAGCAGCTGGCACTAACCTACGCCAACCAAGTTGCCGTTGCGCTTGAGAACGCCCAGCTCTTCCAGCAGCAGCGCCAAATTACCGACCAGACCGAGACGCTCTACCGCGAGGCAGCTGCGCGCGCTAGAGAGCTCGATCAGCAAGCTAAGCGCCTCTCGCTGCTCTACCGCGTCTCCAACGCGCTGACCCAGACACTCGACCTAGAGGACATCTTCGAGGTCGCGCTGCGCGAGTTGCAAGAGATGCTCGACACGGATCAGGCCGTTGCCTACCTGTTCGATCTTAACGAGCAGGTTGCCAAGTCAATTATCGAGCATCCGCGCAGCGCGCAGCCGCCCGATCTGACCAGCTTGTTAGCGCTTGATCAGCATCCGCTGCTGGCGGATGTGCGCCGCACACTGTTGCCGATCGCCATCGCCGATGCCCTGCACGACTCGCGCACGCCGATCAGGCCAGCCAGCTTGGCCAACCAGAGCATCCTTTCTCAAATGGTTGTGCCATTGGCGCTGGGCGGTCAGTGCATTGGTGTGATGGTCTTCAGCGCCGTCAGCCAGAGCATCGCCTTCCGCCCCGATCAACTTGAAGTAGCGCAGACCATCGCCTCGCAAGCGGCCATCGCCATTCAAAACGCCAGCCTGCTAGAGCAATCCCTGGCGCGCACCCGTGAGCTGGAGACCCTCTTCGAGGCAACGCAGTCTATCTCTGCCACCCTCGACCTTCAGCAAGTGCTGCGCAACATCGCCATGCAGATGATCGTAGCGCTGCAGACTGATGGCTGCAAGATCAGCACGTGGAGTCCGGATAGCCGCACATTGAAAGTTAACCACGAGCAGCTGGCTGTGCCGAATCTGCCCGTTGATGCGCCGAATACGCGCTACAACCTTGCCGACTACCCATCGCTAGAGCGTGCCCTAAACACACGCCAAACTATCTTGCTGCACACTTCAGACGACCACCTCTCGCCTGCTGAACGGGCGCTCTTGGCGCAGCATGGGGCTGCCTATCTCATCGCCCTGCCAATGATCGTCCGCGAGCAGGCGATCGGGTTAATCACGTTGGAAATTCACGATCCGCTGCGCACTTTGGGCAGCCCTGAGGTTCGCTTGGCGCGTACGCTAGCGGCGCAGGCCGCCGTTGCTATCGAGAATGCCAGCCTGCAGACCGAGACGGCTGCCAAACTCCAAGAGTTGTTCAACCTCAGTCAGCTCTCAACGGCATTGGCGGCTACTATCGAGGAAGAGGAAGTCTATGAGATTGCCCGTCAGCGCTTCCCAGACCTGATCACAGCCGAGTCGTTCCTTGTGGCAGTCATCAGCCCCGATAACCGCCACATCACATATCCTATTGCCTTGCGCAACGGTCAGCCGCTGGACCTGCCGCCCCAACTGCCAACTAACGACGAGGTCACTTTCGTCATGACCAGCCGCAGCACACAGCGCCTGATCGGCGACGAGGTCGAAAGCGTGCTGAGCGCCTTTGCCAGCCCACTTGGCTTCGCCCAGACCCGCGCCTTCATCGGTGTGCCGCTCATCTCATCGGATCAAGTGCTGGGCGCGCTCATCGCCGCCGACTCGCAAGACGCGCAGGCTTTCAGCCTAAATGATCAGCGCATCCTAGAGACGATCGGCTCGCAGCTGGCAACCGCCTTGCAGAATGCGCGCCTCTTCGATCAGGCGCGTCGCTTCGCTGCACGGCTGGAGCGCGCTGTACAGGAGCGCACGCTTGAGCTGCAGCGTGAGCGCGATACGCTCAACTTCCTCTACGGCCTAACCGCTGACCTGACCTCCAGCTTGAACATCGACGTGACGCTCAATCGTGCCCTGGTCAAGCTGATTGGCGCGGTGGATGCCGATATGGGCGCCATCCTGAGCATCGATAACCTCTCGGATACGCTGGTAGTGCGCGCTCAGGTGAATATGCCATACCGCCAGGGCGAGCCAGCCGGCTACACGCAGTACGAGGGCTTGGCTGGTTGGGTGATTCAGTTCCAGCAGCCCATCGTGGTGGCGGATGTGCAAGACGATTACCGCTGGCTGCGCCTGAGCGAGGCAGACGCTGAGCCGCGCGCCGCCATCGTTGCGCACCTAGAGGCTGGCGAGGAAATTCAAGGCGTAGTGATGCTCTTCAGCCGCACGCCCGGTCACTTCTCGAGCGATCAGCTGCCCTTGGTGGCGGCGGCGGCAACACAGATCGCCAATGCGCTGAACAACGCCGATCTCTACGCGCTAATCCGCGAGCAAGCCGATCGTCTAGGCGCCATGGTGCGCCGCGAGCAGGTCGATAGCACTAAGAATCTCGCCATCGTCGAGTCGATCGCTGACGGCGTCATGGTTGCCAACCAGGATGGCGATATCACGCAGTTCAACAGCGCCGCCGAGCGCATCCTGGGCTTGTCTCGCCAGCAGGTGATCGGCAATCACATCAGCGCGCTCTCGGGCCTGTACACAGCTGTTGGTGGCCAGAGCTGGCTTGAGGCAGTGCAGCGATGGACGGAAGATCCAACCTCTCACCGTCCCGGCGACGAACTACGCGCCGAGATCACTTTGGAGAGCGGCAAGGTGGTCAGCGTGATCCTCTCGCCAGTCAACATGGGCGATCAGTTCTTGGGCACGGTCTCCGTCTTCCGCGATATCACGCGCGAGATCGAGGTCGATCGTATGAAGACCGAGTTTGTGGCAACTGTCAGCCACGAGCTGCGCACGCCCATGACTTCCATCAAGGGCTATGCCGACCTGATGCTGCTGGGCGCGGCGGGCCCGCTGAACGACGCACAGGCGCGCTATCTCAGCACAATCAAAACTAATGCCGATAAGCTCTCAATCCTTGTGAACGAGCTTTTGGATATCTCGCGCATCGATCGGGGCGTCGTCAAGCTGAGCCTGCAAGCCGTTAACTTTGAAGAAGTGCTGCAGATGACTGAGCGCCATCTAGCTGATCGCATCCGCAATGAGCGCAAGGCGCTGACGGTTGAGACAGATGTGCCGCCCGATCTGCCGCTGCTGCGTGCCGACTTCGACAAGCTGGCGCAGATCATGACCCACCTTGCCAACAACGCTTTCAACTACACGCGCCCTGAGGGCAAGATCACCATCCGTGCCCGCGCCGATGGCAATTTTGTTATCATCAGCGTGCAGGATACCGGCGTAGGCATCCCACCCGAGAAGCAAGCCAGCGTCTGGGATCGCTTCTTCCGCGACGAAGATGAGCGCTTGGTGATTGAGTCCTCTGGCGCAGGCTTGGGCTTGCCGATTGTGAAGGAATACGTGCGGATGCACGACGGCGACGTCTGGCTGGAGAGCAAAGTGGGCGTTGGCTCGACGTTCTATGTGCGCATCCCTGCCTTTGGCAGCAATCAAGACATAGAGTAACATCTAAAAAAGTGGGAGCGCCTCAGCCAGGCGCTCCCGTTGCACATGTTTAGCTTTGATTGAAGCCGGAGATGCCCAGCAAGCCCGTTGGCACTTTTGTCTGCTGCTGGCGCGATTTATCCTCTTCTCGGCCGAAGTGAATGATCTCGCCATTCTCGGCGATCGCCTCTACCTTCAAGCCCAAGCTCTGCAGCTCCTTGACCAGCACACGGAAGCTGGCAGGGATGCCCGGCTCTTCGATTTCTTCGCCTTTCACGATCGCTTCATACGTCTTGACGCGCCCTTGCACATCATCCGACTTGACAGTCAGCATCTCCTGAAGTGTGTAGGCAGCGCCGTATGCCTCCAGCGCCCAGACCTCCATCTCGCCAAAGCGCTGCCCACCGAATTGCGCCTTGCCGCCCAGCGGCTGCTGTGTGACTAGGCTGTATGGGCCGGTCGAGCGGGCATGGACCTTATCCTCGACTAGGTGTGCCAGCTTTAGCATGTGAATCACGCCCACTGTGACGGCACGGTCGTAGGGCAGGCCCGTCTTACCGTCGTAGAGCTTCTGCTTGCCATAGATCGGCACAGGCTCGCCCGTGCGGATGGAGACACGGTTGGCGTACTCGCGCAGCGCCTCGCCGCTGAGCTGCTCGGGCGTGGGCTCGCCGCTGACGACTTGCGACCACAAACGGAGCGTTGCCTCGATGGCGTTAGCGTCGCGCCGATTGCGCTCCTCAAGGCTGACGCCCTCCGTCTGGAAGAGCAGCACATCTTCAGGATCGTAGCCCTGTTCGCGCAGCCACTCGCGCAGCACAGCCCGCCGCGCGTAGACCGGCTCCAACGCCAGCATTTCGCGATCGTACTCGGGCGCTTCGCCCAGCCACTGATCGACGTAGAGGCGGCGCACTTCGTCATCGTCGGCCAGCATCTCAGGATCGTAGTTGAACGACTTGATCCACTCCCAGGCGCGCTCCGTGATGACTTTCCAAGCGTAGTCGATCAGCCAGGCGCGTCCCAGCTCTGCCTCGATCTCAGATTCTTCGGCGCCATCGAAGACCGGCGTGATGGCTCGGAAGCCCAGCCGATCGGCAGCCCAGCCCAGATGCGTCTCCAGAATTTGCCCGATGTTCATACGTCCAGGCACGCCCAACGGGTTTAGGATGATATCCACTGGCGTGCCATCTTCAAGGTATGGCATATCCTCAATCGGCACCACCTTCGAGATGACACCCTTGTTGCCGTGCCGACCAGCCATTTTATCGCCCTGCGTGAGCTTGCGGCGCTGCGCCACGCTCACGCGCACCATCTGTTCCACGCCGGCGGGCAGGTCGCGGTGTTCTTCGCGATTGAAGATGCGCACATCCACCACTTTGCCGCGCTCGCCGTGCGGCAGCCGCAGCGAGGTATCTTTCACCTCGCGCGATTTTTCGCCGAAGATGGCCCGCAGCAATTTCTCCTCCGGGCTGAGCTCCTTCTCGCCCTTTGGCGTGATCTTACCCACTAGGATGTCGTTCGGCCCGACTTCCGCGCCAATGCGTACAATGCCGTGCTCATCCAGGTCTTTGAGCGCATCATCGCCCACATTGGGGATGTCGTAGGTGATCTCTTCCGGGCCGAGCTTCGTTTCGCGCGCCTCTACCTCGTGCTTCTCGATGTGGATAGACGTGAAGCGATCCTCGCGCAGCAGCCGCTCACTGATCAGCAGGGCGTCCTCATAGTTACCGCCTTCCCACGATAGGAAGGCACACACTACATCGTGACCTAGCGCAAGGTTGCCGTTCACCGTTGAGGAGCTGTCGGCAATTACGTCGCCCGGCTTGACGCGCTGCCCCTTGTAGACGACTGGCCGTTGGTCTATGCAGGTGGACTGGTTGGAGCGTGTGTACTTACGCAGCTTGTAGACGCGCTCTTTGCCATCCTCTTCGCGCACGACGACCTGATCGCCCTGCACACTGATCACCTCGCCCGCCTTTTGGCACAGCACCACCTGCCCAGAGTCGTATGCCGCTTGATCTTCCATGCCTGTGCTGACGATCGGCACGTCCGGCGTCAGCAGCGGCACCGCTTGGCGCTGCATGTTCGAACCCATTAGGGCGCGCCCGGCGTCATCGTGCTCCAGGAACGGGATCAGCGCAGCGGAGATACCGACAATCTGGCGTGGCGCGACGTCCATGAAGTCGATGCGGGTTGGTGCAGCATCTAAAAACTTCTGATGCAGCCGACACGAGACGCGCTCACTGACGAACTGATTCAGCTCATCCAGCTTGGCGTTTGCCTGCGCGATGGTGTAGCGATCTTCCTCATCGGCCGAGAGGTAGACCGTCTCATCAGTCACAAACGGGCGGACGGGCACATCAGTGACCTGCGCAGCGCGCAGCTGCTCGATCACCTGTGGCGTGATGATGGTGCCCGCCTCGATCAGCACATTGTCGTCGTCATCGGTGATATCTTCGCGCAGGATGCGGCCGATCAAGCGCCCGTCGTCAATGCTGAGGGATTTCAAGACGCGCCGATAGGGCGTCTCGATGAAGCCGAACTCATTCACGCGCGCGTAGGTCGCCAGGCGGCCGATCAAGCCGATATTAGGGCCCTCAGGCGTCTCGATTGGACAGATGCGCCCGTAGTGGCTGTGATGCACATCGCGGACGTCGAAACCGGCGCGCTCACGGCGTAAGCCGCCCGGCCCAAGCGCCGAGAGTGTGCGCTTGTGCGTTAGCTCGGCTAGCGGATTAGTCTGCTCCATGAACTGGCTGAGCTGGCTGCTGCCAAAGAACTCGCGGACGGCTGCCACAATCGGGCGGATGTTAATGAGCGAGACAGGTGTGATGCGCTCGCTCTCGCGGTGCAGCATGCGCTCGCGCACCACGCGCTCGGTGCGCCGAAAGCCCACGCGCAGCTTATTCTGAATCAGCTCACCAACCGTCTTCACACGCCGATTGCCCAAATGATCGATGTCGTCGGGCTGGCTGACGCCATTGTTGATCTGGATCATGCGGCGTACGATCTGCACCAGATCGTACTTAGTGATGGTGCGCACGCTGCCCGGGATGACGCCGTCGATGCTCAACCGCTGGTTCAGCTTATAACGCCCGACGCGCTCCAGATCGTAGCGGCGCAAATCGAAGAGCTGACCTTCAAGATAGGTGCGAGCGTTTTCCAGCGTGGCGGGATCGCCAGGGCGCATCTTCTTGTAGAATTCCAGCAGGGCGGCTTCGGCTATGGTGCGATGCTCCCGCAAGTCCCATTGGCTTTCGGCGCGCAGCGTCGCCGCGATGAAAAGATGCTCAGGGTTGTTATCGACATCCTCAAAGATTTCTAGCAGCTCGTCATCTGTGCCGTGCTGAATAGGTGAGAGCCCATCGTGACCATCCGAGACGGCCGCCAGAGCGCGCAGCAGCACTGTGACTGGCACGGTGCGCTTGCGATTGAATTTCACCATCAGCTGATCGCTTTTGCGCGTCTCAAACTCCATCCAGGCGCCGCGATCTGGGATGACTTTGGCGCTGGACATAACGCGCCCGGTGGTGCGATCCTCGCTGACGTCAAAATAGACGCCTGGTGAGCGAATCAGCTGGCTGACGACGACGCGCTCGACTCCGTTGATGATGAAGGTGCCGTTGCTGGTCATCATTGGGAAGTCGCCCAGGAAGATGTCGTTGTGGATGACCTCGCCGCCCGCCTCTTGATTGATGAGCGCCACGCGCACGTAGAGCGGCGCTGCATAGGTCATGTCTAACTCAAGGCACTCGTCTTCGCTGTGCTTGGGCGGCTCGAACCAGTACTTCAAGCCTAGATCGCGGGCAATGGGCGAATCGCTTGGGAAGTAGAGCTTCAAGCTGCCATTAAAGTTCTCAATCGGGCTGATCTCGGCGAACAGATCGCCCAAACCTTCTTCGCAAAACCAACGGAACGAATTCAGCTGCACCTCAATCAGCGAAGGCAGCACTTGCACGTCGTAAGTGCGTGCATAATTCTTGGTGTTCAGGCGTCGCTGCATACGATCTCGCTCCTCACCACATTGCTACAAGACGGGCGCTCACGGGACGAAACTTTAGGTGGCTGATTTGGGGTCATCGTAACTTTATATTCTAGCATGCTTTTGACGTTTGTCAATTCAAAGCCTCAACGATGCACACAAGGAGTGGGCAGCCCGCCGCGCTTGCACTACAATGAATGCGATTTAATAAGCTTGTGCGATAGGTGGTACATGACGGGCACACTCCTCAACGTGGCGACGATCCTGGCGGGTAGCACATTAGGTCTACTGATCGGCAGCCGCTTTTCAGTCAGCATTCAGCAGAGCGTCGTGAGCGGGTTAGGTTTGCTGACGCTGGTTTTAGGCGTACAAAATGCCTCACAGAGCGGCAATATCCTGGTGCCGATGCTCAGCGTCGCTGTTGGCACGATCGTCGGCGAGCTGCTGGACATAGACGGTAAGCTAAAGGCGCTAGGCGCATGGCTGCAAGCGCGCTTTGCGAACGGGCAAGCTGATTCTGCCACAGCCAATGCGGCGCGCATGCGCTTCATCAGTGGCTTTGTGACGGCCAGCCTGGTCTTCGGAGTTGGCCCGTTGGCAGTGCTCGGCTCGATCCAAAACGGCATAGATGCAGCCGATATCCGCTTGCTGGCGATCAAGTCCGCACTGGATTTCTTTGCCTCTATCGCTTTTGCTGCCTCGCTGGGCGTTGGCGTTGCTTTCAGCGCGGTGACGATCTTCATCGTACAAGGTAGCTTCGCGCTGGTTGGGATGCTGCTGGCGGAGTCTGCGGGAGCAGCCCTGGGCGCTGAGTCGCCGCTCATCCGGGAGCTGACGGCAAGCGGCGGCCTGATTTTGATGGGCTTGGCGCTCATCCTGTTGGATATCAAGCAGCCGCGTGTCGCCAATATGCTGCCTGCATTGATTGTTGCGCCGTTGATGGTCTTAGTGGCAGCGCTGTTGGGCGTGTCAATCTACCCGTGATCAGCCGCCGCTGCATAGGAACAAGCCCGACGGATCATTCAGCGGGACGCGATAGTCGAAGGTGCGCCCCTGATAGACAAAGATGAACTGCCAGCCGGGCGTCACGATTCGATCGACGGCCTGACCGGTGCGCGGGCAGTTCAGCTGCGAGTTGGTGTACTCGCGGTAGCGCCACGACCAGCGCGAACGCGGGTTGTTGAAGCTCTCGAAGGTTAGGTTGAGCTCAAGACGGCGGCCCAGATCGGCGAGGGCAGCGTTGATGACCTCTGGCGGCTGAGTATTAGCGGTGGCGCGCGGTGGCAGAGTCACCTCGAAGATGGCGCCGGTGGGGTTAGTGCACAGCCGTAACGTGCTGCGATCGTTGAGGGCAACACGATAGTCATAGCGGACGCCCCGCAAAATGAAGATGAACTGATAGCCAATGACCCTACCGGGCGTCACCACCTCGCCCGGGCGCGGGCATTCAAGGCTGCTATCGGCAAAATCGATGCCGCGCCATTCCCAACGCGAGGTTGGGTTGTTGAAGTCGGCAAGCCCGATGGTGCGCCCTAGACGGCGTCCCAAGTCGGCGAGGGCATCCTCAAAGGCAGGCGGCGGCTGCTGAGCCAGGCTGGCCAGGCTCGGCACTACCACTATGAGCGCCACGCTGAGGCTGATTAATCCCAAAAGACGTTTTTTCATGGCCAGAGTCTCCGCAAGCAGAAGCACAGCCCTAGTCTAGCGCACTTTTCAGGCGCTGTGCTATAGACGTTCGTCCTACGTCTGTAGAAACGCCCTGGCGAGGCGCAGTCTCTGCCCTTGCCTGCCTTGAGATCGTCAGCTCAACGTGCCATAATCAAGCCGTTGTTCACCTGAAAGAAAGCGATTTTTACTATGACCGAGCACCCTGCTAAGCTACAAGCGCTGCGCGCCAAGCTGGCTGAAGTCAGCCTGCTGAATGGCATCAGCGCGGCGCTGTATTGGGATCAGGCGACCTATATGCCGCGTGGCGGCGCCTCCGTGCGCAGTCAGCAACTTGCTTACCTCGCCCAACAGACTCACGCGCGCTTCACCGATCCCGAACTGGGCCAATTACTGGATGAGCTCATGCCTTATGCCGAGAGTCTGCCCGCCGACTCCGACGAGGCTGCCCTGATCCGGGTCACACATCGCGAGTATCAGCGCGCTACCAAAGTCCCTGCTGAGCTGGTCGCCACTATCTCGCAGCATGCCTCGCAGAGCTACCATACCTGGACGGAAGCCCGCCCAGCTGACGATTTTGCCCGCGTGCAGCCCTATCTCGAGCGTACGCTCGACCTCAGCTACCGCTACGCCGAGTGTTTTGCGCCCTATCAGCACGTGGCTGATCCGCTCATCGATGCCTCTGACTACGGCATGAAAGCTGCCGATATCAAGGCGCTCTTCGCCGAACTGCGCGCTGCATTGGTGCCGCTGGCGCAGGCTATCACGGCGCAAGCGCCCGCCGACGATACTTTCTTGCATCAGCACTACGCTCCTGAGGAGATCGAGCGCTTCACCGTTGAAGTGATCAAGCGCTTCGGCTACGACTTCGAGCGCGGGCGTCTCGATAAGACGGCGCATCCCTTTGCCATACGGCTGAACGGTGGCGATGTGCGCATCACCACGCGCTACCCTAAAAACACGCTCAGCGATCCGCTCTTCAGCACCCTGCACGAGGCAGGGCACGCTATGTACGAGCAGGGCATCAAAGCTGATTACGAAGGCACGCCGCTAGCGGGCGGCACTTCGGCAGGCGTGCATGAGAGCCAGTCCCGCCTGTGGGAAAACGTGATCGGGCGCAGCTACGCCTTCTGGCAATATTTCTACCCACAACTGCGCAGCATCTTCCCGCGCCAGCTTGATCAAATCTCGCTCGATCAGTTCTATCGCGCTGTGAACAAGGTCGAGCGCTCGCTTATCCGCACCGAAGCGGATGAAGTGACCTACAATCTGCATGTGATGATCCGCTTCGACCTTGAGCTGGAGCTGCTCGAGGGCACCTTGCGCATCGTCGACCTGCCAGAGGCGTGGCGGGCGCGCTACCAGGCCGATTTGGGCATCCTCCCGCCCGACGATCGCGATGGCGTCTTGCAAGATGTGCACTGGTACAGCGGCTTGATCGGTGGCGCTTTTCAAGGCTACACGCTCGGCAATATTCTGGCGGCGCAATTTTACGCTAAAGCGCTCTCGCAGCGCCCTGAGATCGCCAGTGAGGTCGGGCGCGGCGAATTCGGGGCGCTGCACAGCTGGCTGCACGAGAACATCTACCAGCACGGCAGCAAATACACTGCCCCAGAGCTGATCGCGCGCACAGTCGGCAAGCTGGATATCAAGCCGTACATCGGTTACCTGCGCGAGAAATACGGCGCGCTCTACCATCTCTAGCCAGATAGGGCTCGGCATGGTAAGATCGAGGCCATGAAGCGCTTGATCTTGCCTGCCTTGCTCTTGCTGTGTCTGTTCAGTGCAGCTGGTCATACGGCGGCACAGCTCACCGACTCGCCCACGCGAACGCCCTCCGCCACGCCTGATCGCACATTGGTGCCGTTACTGACCCGTGCCGAGAGCGAGATGCTCTTCCCGGCAGCAGTGCGTTTCAGCGTGACCGCTAACTTACCGCTCGAGGATGTGATCACGCTCTATTTACGCATCTACCAGCCCGATGGTGCCTTGAATGTGGCGCCTGTGCTCAGGCCACCGCGCCGGTATGGTATCTCGCTTAACGCCAACACGACGCTCTTCACGTACGTGTGGGAGTTCACGCCCGAAGAGGCGCCCATGCCTTTCACGCCGCTCCGTTTTGAGTGGCAGGTGCAAAGCGCTGAGGGAGTCAGCGTGGCTGGCGGCGAGTTCTTGTTTCAGGATGGGGTTCGCAGCGCGCCGCAGCCCGTCAACCGCTGGCAGATAGTTGGCACGACGCTGCAGCTGTACAGCCACAACTCCCAGCTCGCCCTAGAACTGCTGCATCAGAACGCAATGCGCGTCTTTGAGCAGGTGGCACAACAGACCGACGTCGTGCCTAGCCAGCGGATCGTGATCTACGATCCAGAGGTCACTTTCTGCTTGCGCGATCTGGCGGACGCTGAAGCACCGCCTTATGTTGAGTCGCGTACAATTGGCGGCACGCGCCGCCCTTGCAATCCGAGCGCAGCGCTCTCCATCTATCAGCGCTATGGCTTCACGCTCCTGCGGCGCCAGAGCCTCGCCTTCAACGAGGTGCAAGATCGCCTGACCGAGCTGATCGTCAATCGTGCTTATGCCGTGCTGTGGGAGAACGCGCCGCCAATCCCTGAGTGGTTCAAGGCGGGCCTGGCGCAGCTGTACAGCATTACCCCCAACAGCAGCGCGCTGGGCATCGCCCTGGAGCGGCTGCGAACGAACCGCCCTCTGCTGACCTTGCGCGAGTTAGAGCGCCCAACTGAGACCTTCAGCAGCGCTGAGCTGCGTCTGTGGCGGGCGCAGAGCTACTTGTTGACGCTCTACATGGCTGACCGCGTCGGGGCGCAGGCGCCTTTCGCCTTTGCGCGCGCCCTGGCTGATGCCGAAGACTTCGAGACGGCCTTCCGCCGCTTCTTCAGCACCGAGCCAGCTACCTTCTACGCTGAATGGCAGACCTGGCTGCGGTCTAATCGGGCTGCTCGTGCCGTCCGTTGGACGCCATACCTAGATATCACGCCGACGCCTACGCCGACCGCCACCATCACCCCAACGCGCACCCCGCTGCCGCCGCGTGCCTCGCCCACGCCGCTGCCCACCATCACACCTGCCCGCTTCCCAACCCTCACGCCTTTCGTCACGGCGACCTTCACAGCCCTGCCGCCAGGCGCCCTACAGCGCCCAACGCCGATTCCAACGCCTTCAGGTGGCAATCCGTGTGGCGGTGCGCCCTTGACGATGCTCTTGCCCGTTATGGCGGCGCTGACCTTGCGTTTGAGCCGCCACTTTGCCCGACGAGCGCACCCATGAGCCAGATTTCAGTCAACCTCTACGATTTGAGCGATGCTGAGCTCAGCGCGCTGATGGCTGAGCTAAATCAACCGTCTTTTCGGGCCAAACAGGTTGCCGAATGGCTCTACAAGCACAAGGTCACCACTTTTGAGGCCATGACGAACTTGCCAAAGGCGCTCCGGCAGGCGCTTGCTGCACGGGCGCGCATCGGCAGCTTTGAGCAGGTTGCCGAGCAGCACAGCGTCGAGAGTGCTACCACCAAGCGTCTGTATCGCCTGCCCGACGGTCAGTTGATCGAGAGTGTCCTGATGGAGTATGAAGATGGCAGGCGCACGGCCTGTATCTCGACCCAGGCGGGCTGTGCGATGGGCTGCGTCTTCTGCGCCACTGGTCAGATGGGCTTTGCGCGCCACCTGAGCGTCGGCGAGATCGTTGAGCAGGCCGTGCACTTCGCCCGCCTGCTAGAGGGCGAGGGCGACCGCCTCTCGAATGTAGTGCTGATGGGTATGGGGGAGCCGCTCCACAACTACGAGAACACCTTGCGGGCCATCCGCCGCCTGAACGATCCGAATGGCCTGAACATCGGGCAGCGGCACATCACGCTGAGCACAGTCGGCTTAGTCCCTGAGATAAGGCGCTTCGCCGATGAGGGCTTGCAGGTTGGCTTGGCGATCAGCTTGCACGCTGCTACAGACGCCGAACGGAGCGCGCTCCTGCCAATCAATCGCCGTTATCCGATCGGGGAGGTGCTCGAGGCAGCGCGCTATTACGTGGCTAGAACGGGGCGGCGCGTCACTTTTGAGTGGGCGCTGATTCGCGGCGAAAATGACACCCTCGAGCAAGCTGAGCAGCTTGGCGCGCTGCTGCGGGGCCTGCTGTGCCACGTCAACTTGATCCCGCTTAATCCGACAGGCGGTTACGGCGGCGCGCCTTCCGATCCCGCCCGCGCACAGGCCTTCCAAGCCACATTGGCGCGCTATGGCATTAGCAGCACGGTACGGGTGCGGCGTGGCATCGATATTCAGGCGGGCTGCGGTCAGTTGAAGACTGAAGTCTTGCGCCATAAGCGGGCTCGACCGGCAGCGAGCTAATTTTCTGCACCAAAGGACTGGCACATGGGGTTGATAGACGTCAACGGGCAGACCATCTACTACGAGTTGATTGGCGAGGGCGTCCCAGCTGTGATCCTGCACGGCTGGATGGAAGTTGGGCGCGATCACATCGGCTTGGCGGAGCGTTTAGCTGCTGCAGGCTATGGCGTTATTCTGCCCGATGTGGCGGGCTATGGGCAGAGCGTGCCGCCCAAGCGCACCTATCCCAACGACTTTTATCAGCGGGACGCCGCTGTGATGGGCGAGTTCTTGGCGGCGCTCCTGGCGCTGCTGGGCAGGCCGAATGCGCATATCTTTGGTTTCAGCGATGGCGGCGAGGTCGCGCTGCTGCTGGGGATTGAACGCGCAGACTTGTGCCGCTCTGTGACGGCGTGGGGCGCCATCGGCGCCTTTGATCAGTCTCTGTGTGACCACGCACGGCGCTTTAGCTTCCCCACCACATGGGTGACGCCTCAGATCATCGCCAAGCATCCCGATCAGGATGTGGTCGGCTGGGTGGCGGCATGGGTGGATGCCTTTTGCGCGATGGTGGCAGCCGGCGGCGATGTCTCGCTCAGCCGCGCCGACCAGATCGCAGCGCCGCTCCTGCTCATGCTGGGCGAGCAGGATGGTTTGAATCCTGTATCGGCCGGGCGGCGCTTCGTGGAGAAAGCGGCAGAGCGGCGGGGCGTGTTACGGCAATTCCGCACCTTCCCACAGGTCGGGCATGCCATTCATGAGCAAGTGCCCGAAGCCTTCTACAGTGCAGTCCTGGACTTCTTAGCGAAGGTAGACGAGCGTTGAGCGATGCTGGGCTATCGTGATGGCAGATTGCATTGGCGCAAGCACGACTTGGCGCAGATCGCGACACAGGTCGGCACGCCGTGCTACATTTACGACCTAGACGGCATGCGTGCTAAGCTGCAAATGCTGCAGGGCGCCTTCCCGCAAGCTGAGATTCACTACAGTTTGAAAGCGAACGCCAATCTCGCCGTGATCCGCGCCTTGAGCGCTGCGGGCGCGCACTTCGATGCTGTGAGCGGCGGCGAGCTCTTCCGCGCTGTGCAGGCGGGTGTGGCTCCCGAGCAGATCGTCTTGGCAGGCGTAGGAAAGACGCGCCAGGAACTGGAATACGCTCTGCGGCTTGGCGTGGGGTGGATTAACGTAGAGAGCAGCGGCGAATTAGCGCGCATCGCGCAGCTGGCAGAGGCGCTGGGCGCCCAACCGCGCCTTGCCTTGCGCCTGAATCCCGACGTGCACGCCGACACGCATCCGCACATTGCAACAGGGCATGGAGCAGCGAAGTTCGGCATTCCGCTCGATGAGGCGGCACAAATCCTGAGCGCCTACGCGCCCGAGCACGTCCCATATCGCCTTGAGGGGCTTCACGTGCACATCGGCAGCCAGCTGCACAGCGTTGTGCGCACGATCGAGGCGCTGCAAGCGGCGTTGGGGCTCATCGAGCGCTTCCCCTTTCTGCACACGCTCGATCTGGGCGGCGGATTTCCTGTCAGTTATGCCGGCGAGGTCGTGCCAAGCCTCGAGGCGTTCGCAGCGGCGATATTGCCGCATCTGGAAGGGCGATCGGTGCGTTTAATCCTGGAGCCGGGGCGTTACATCGCGGCAGAGAACGGCGTGCTGCTGGTCGAGGTACAGTATATCAAGCACACCAGCAGCGGGACGTTTTACATCGTAGATGGGGGCATGACCGAGCTGATCCGTCCGGCGCTCTACCAGGCAAAGCATGACGTGCTGCCATTGTGCCAATCACAAGCTGAGCCAACGCTGGCGCATGTCGTCGGCCCGGTCTGCGAGAGCGCGGATGTGTTGAGAGCGCATGCATACTTGCCGCCGCTCGCCGAAGGCGACCTGCTGGCTATATTGCACGTCGGTGCCTATGGCGCTGTGATGGGCTCAACCTACAATGCGCGCCCGCTGCCGCCCGAGGTGGTGCTGGAAGGCGACTCGTGGCGCGTGGCGCGCCGCCGGCAGAAGTGGGACGACTTGCTGCGCGATGAGATATGATCCTTGTCGAGCCGATCACCCTCACAGGCACTCATGTTCAACTGATACCAATGCAGCCTGATCACGCTGAGGCACTCTGGCAGGCTGCGCAGGCTGAGTCGATCTGGCAGTGGACGCTCTCGCGCATCAGCAGCCGCGCCGATGCCGATCGCTATATTGCCTACGCTCTAGAGCAGCAAGCGCAGGGCAATCAGCTGCCGTTTGTGACTGTCAGCCGTGCCACCGGCGAGATCGTCGGCAGCACGCGCTTTGATGAGATTGTGCCTGAGCATCGGCGCGTCGAGATCGGCTGGACGTGGCTGACTCCCCGCTGGCAGCGCACGGCGCTCAACACCGAGGCCAAGTATCTGATGCTGCGGCACGCTTTTGAGGTCTGGCAGTGCGTACGCGTGCAGCTCAAGACGGATGCGCTGAATGTGCGTTCGCAGCGCGCCATCGAGCGGCTTGGCGCCTTTCGGGAGGGTGTCTTGCGCAGCCAATATATCCTGCCAGACGGCAGGCGGCGCGACTCGATCTACTACAGCTTCCTCGACACAGAATGGGAAGCGGTCAAAGCGCACATAGGGCGCCTGTTGAGCGCCTACGGCGATGGCTGACAGGTCGGGCAGAAGTGCGTGCCGCGCTGCCCAACGCGTATGGTGCAGATAGGCGTGCCACAGACTGGGCAAGGGCGCTCATCGCCGTGCCCGCGATAGGCGCGCAGGTAGTGTTGCGCCTCGCCCCGCTCACCGTTCGGCTGCCGATACCAGCCGATACTGGCGCCCATGCGTGCCAGACCATCGCACAGCGCCTGCCGTATGGCCTGATAAAGTCGTTCGCCTTCGGCGTCGCTCAAGCTCTCGGCCCGGCGCAACGGATGCAGACCGGCGATGTGCAGTGCCTCATCGGCGTAAATGTTGCCGACTCCCGCGATGAAGGCTTGGTCGAGCAGCAGAGTCTTCAAAATGCCCTTGCGCTTGCGCAGCCGTGCGAGAAAAAGGGCAGGCGTGAATGCCTCATCTAGCGGCTCTGGGCCCAGCGGCGGCAAGACTTCCTCAGGGCGCGCCGCCAGGTAGACGCGTCCGAAGCGCCGCGCGTCGGAGAAGCGCAATTCCGTCTCGTTATCAAGCAAAAAGCGGACGCGCAGCCAGCGATCCATCGGATCGGTCTGCTCACGCGGCACAACGTAGAGATGTCCCGTCATCTTCAGGTGAACGATTAAGCTCTGCCTGCTCAGGTGGAAGATCAAATACTTGGCGCGCCGTGTTAGTGTGTGAATGTGTTCGCCGCGAATGCGCTCTGCGAAGACGTCAGCAGGTAAGTTAGTCATCCGACGCGGCGGCTCTGGGAAGTCTGCGCTTAGGATAGTACGTCCAACTAGTGGTGCCCGCAAAGCGCGGACGGCAGTCTCAACTTCGGGTAATTCAGGCATGGCTTGTGACAAGGGCTCAGCTTTCTAGAGAGTCTAGCACGTGTGCCTCGAACGTGCTCAGCCTGAGGCAAAGCTTTGATAGTCTTTTGAGACAAGGCATGGCGCTGGCGTGTGGGATAATTGTCAAAAACTAAATATAGGGCGTATATGAACAGGAGCATCTCATGAGTCACCCCGCTTTAGATAATGTAAGCTCAATGAACGCATTCGGGCGCCAACTCCTCCTAGAGCATCGCGACAGCCTGCAGACCTTCGATCAAGCCGCGCAAGCGATTGTTGAGCGTATCTATCAGACCTTCCGCACTGAGGAGGGTCGTTCAATCTTTGCGCTGCTGCGCATTTTCCGTTTATCTCGCCCCAACGAAGTGCCAAGCGCCTGGAGCATCAGCACACAGCCAACGGATGTCCTGCTCAGCTTGGCAGGCAGCTGCGGCGATGAGCCCGCCTGGTGCAATCCGCATCAATCGCAGCGGCATAAGGTCGTCTCAGTTAGCGTTAATGCTACTCCAATGATGCAAGAGGCCTTCAGGCAGCTGGGTATCCAACCACAGCTCGGCAGACAAGGCGAGGCCGTGCGACAGATTATGAGCGCTGATCTACGTCGTTTCTATGAGCCTGAGGCGCTGGGTAGTCCGTTCATCCCTGATCAAGAGACGTTTGTAAAGCCCTACGGCATTCGCTCAGTCGTTGGCATTGGCAGTCAGTTCGCCTCGGGCAACGCCTACATATTGATCGGCTTCAGTAAACTGTTCATCAGCGATGCGCAGTCACTTAACTTCACGGCGTTGGCACCTCATGTGGCGACCCTGCTGGCAATCTACGATGCCAAAGTGCCACTGTGGAGCTTCTGAGCTCTCAGGCTTTGCCGTAAAGCGCACGGATGAGCGCGCCATCGGCGGGCGGCAAGTCAGCTAGCGCCAGATTCTCTGCTACATGCGCTAGACGCTTCATACCGACAAGCGCCGTACAGACGCCGGGCGTGCTGCGCACAAATTGCAGGGCGCGCTGGGCTTGGCTGCGCAGATCGGGCAGGGCAGCAGCCACTTTAGGGGATTCCATGACTGCTAGGCGCCCTTGCATGAGCGGTGCACTAATCATGACCGTCAAACCTAGCTCGTTAGCCGCCTCGATGGTGTTCAGGAAAGCCTCGCCCAGCTGCTGGTTCTCAAAGGCGTATGCCTCAGTCATGAACAGGTTGTAGGGCAGCTGTATGTAGCGCAAATTGTGATTCTGACCGCCAACTTCGGTAGCCAGGCTGACCATCTCGGTCAGCGAAAGGTAGTCAGGGGCATCGGGCAGGGCGCGGAAAGCCGTCCAGGTGGCAAGGCCGTAGCTGGCAATCTGACCGCGCTCAACGGCAAGTTCGAGCGTCTCAAAGGCATCCAGCAGGCGCGCCCGGAAGGTCTGGGCGCTGAGGGCAATCGACTGGGTCTCTGGGTTGTGCAGGTAGTAGATATCGATGCAGTCTAGGCCCAAATTTTCAAGGCTGAGTGCGATCATCAGCTCCAGATAGGCAGGTGCCATGCAGTGTTGGTAGCGCGCAGCGAACTCGTGCGCTTTGGCGTAGCCTGCTTTGATATACTGCTCGTAGGCGTAGATACGCGGATCGTCAGGTGGAGCGCCATCGTAGGGCACAAAGCCGCCTTTCGTGGCAATGACGACTTCATCACGCGCTAGCGCCCCTGCCACAAACATCTCGCGCAGCCAGGCGCCCAGGGCTCGTTCGCTGCGTTGATAGCGGTAATTGATGGCGCAATCGAAGACGTTACAGCCGCGCGCCAATGCCTCAGAGAACGCAGCGCGGTAGGCTTCATCGGTAGCCTCATCCGCCTCGCCCAGATAGGTACCGTGCCCAAGCGTGGAAAGCCATAGGTTATCCACCGCCTGACGATAGTTGTGGTGGCGCGCCGCTGGCTGGCGCTGGACAAAGCGACGTGTGCCTTCAGGTGTGGCGCGCATCAGGATGTCCTTTCCGAGCAGGTGCAGGATACATCCTAAATGATACCGAAGAGCATGGCGAGCACAAAAGCACCCCCGAAAAGCGTCCCGAGCAGCACAGCGCCCAGCCATGGGTAGATTTCTGGGTCCAGGATTACGCCGCGCCGCCGCGCCACACGCAGCGGCAAGCCGAAGACCGACCAAAACAAGATGGCGCCCACGCAGACCGCCGCTGCTGGAAACAAAATGCCGCCCAGCGACCAATTCACGTTGCCTTGCGCATCGACTGTCAGTGGGCGGGTGAGGCTGAAGAGGATCAGCGCGGCGACGCCAGCTAGAAATACGCCAACAATCAGGCTGGCAACCGTGACGCGATAAGTGAAACCCCGATCGATCTCTATTGGCGCCTCAGGCTGCGGCTCAGTTACCTGTGGGTCGGTTTGTGCGTCCATTTCACTCATCAGTTAGATAGCCTTCTGAGCGAATTTTCGCCAAAGGCAGCGGAAATGCCCAATTCCCTCAAGTGGTGTAGCTGGTCAGGCGGCTGAAAACAACCTGATCGCCCGCTGCCGAAGAGGCCTTGATCTCATCGCGAGTGAGATCGTGCACGCGCAAGGTTAGCGAGTAGATCAGGCGCTCTGGCAGGTCAGCATCTTCAACCGGCACAAATATCTTCGACTCGCCCTGCACCGAAAGCCGATTATCCATCAGCCACCACTGTCCAAGAATGCGCAGCTCCATCGGCAGGCCGTCTTCTTCAGTCACCACTAAGCCGATCGCCTTGCCACTCGGCTCAAAGAGGAACTGCCCCTCGCCAGAGATGCCGTTGCGCGTGTTTTGGAATGCTACCCGCCATTCGCCAGGCAGCCATTGCGTCGCCTCTTCAGGGTCGACCAAGCGTTCGTCAGGTGCAACGTCAGGGTCGCCGCCCAACAGCTCGATCAGCTCGCGCAGGGCTTCGTTGTAGCGCGCGCGGCTGAAATCTAACATGGGAGCGCCCGCCAAGAGCGGCTCCTGATCGCGCAACAGATGCACCTCTTGGCGCTTTGCCACGATGATCGGGCGCTTGCGCTCGACGGCTACCCGCACTTGGTCGAACGTCTCAGTGCTGGTGGTGGTAGTAGCTGAAAGAATCAAGACAAAGTGGTCGGACTCGACAATGCCCTGTATTTGATCGAGGCGGCGCGTCTCTTCGTTGGTCCCCTCCGCCGACTGATCGATCCAGACGTTCAAACCGCGCCGCATCAGATCGAGCGCCAGCTTGCTTGCCAAGTGCGTGTCTGCGTAACAATAGCAGATGTAGACCGTCATAAGTCAGCAACTTCCTTCACGATGCCAAGCCGTGACAAAGCCTTGTACGCTCTGCGAGACGGCCCGCCCGTCAATCACAGTGCGCACGTTGATGTAGACAGGATACTGTCCGGGCAGCTTTAGGTCAAGCGCATTCACATAAACTGTGATGGGCTGCCCAAGTTTGGGGCGCGGCGGATCGACTTCCACGAAGAGCTGCCCGTTGTTGACAGGCAACACAGTCAGCTCCAGGCTGCTGGGATAGCCGATGTTATGCACAGTAAAGGTACCAAGTTTGAAGCGCTGCGGGCAAAACAGCGAGATATCTGCCATCAACGTGCCGTTTTCAAGCCATAGACGCGGCACATGACGGCTGGGATAGCGGCGCATCCGCTGCAGCGCGTAGTAAGCAGCCGTTGGCTCGCCGTTGCGGCGCAGCAGACCGAACCAACGCATATGGTTGCACGGTTCCAGCCAGTCCATCTGCTGCCAGTTCATGTTCCACACGAACATCGGGCCAGCCCAGGGCCAGTTTTGATGGGCATACTCGAAGGCGCGCACGAGGTACTCGGCCTGCTGCTTGCCACTGACTGCCATCCAGGCAAAGCCCGTGAAAGCAGGGTCGTAGTTGCTGCATTGGAAGCCATCTTCGCGCGGATCGCGCAGCCAGCCGAACTCGGTCAGCCAGATTTGCTTGTAGATGCCGTATTCTTCCATCAGGGCGCGGATGCGCTCGGTACGCCGAAAGACCAACGGCTGTGCGCCGAACGGATCAGCTTCAGGCGGCAAATTGTAGCCGTAGGGATGGTAGCCGAAGGCATCGAAGTAGTCGGCGGCGCCGTTCTCGAACATCTCACGCGCATACTCGAGGTCGTCCACCGCCATCCGATCAGGCGTAGTGATGGTAGGCGCCAAACCACCAGAGACCACAATCAGGCTCGGCTTGATGCGCTTAATGGTGGTGTAGGCAACGCGCAGCATTTGCACATATTGCCAAGCGTTAGGCGGGCGGCCGCCCCATTCCCTGCTCAGATTCGGCTCGTTGTGAATCTCAACCGCCTCGATCGGCGCAGCAGCGATGGCGCGCGCCTTCGCCGCGATATTCTGTCGGAACTGCTCCCAGTTATCGGGATAGCCCATATCGAAGCGGTAGAGAATGCGCTTGCCGCGAAAGGCGTAGGCTGACTCGATCGTGTAGACCTTCACCCAATCTACGCCCAGCCGCCACACCCAGTCCGTCGAGACGTCTGTGTTCGGCCCGAAATGGATGCCGTAGCCGATGTGCGTGGTCTCTTCCTGAGCGGCGATCGGCACGTAGCTGCCCAGCGCAAGGCTGAGGGCTAGCCACAGCACACCAAGCCGCCGATGCCATCTTTTGCTCTGCATTCACCCCGCCTCACTCGCCGCCGTTGGCCCACATTGTACCGCAGGTGCGCCGCTGGCGCGCAAGCATGCCTACGCGCGGCGGCGCGGCGGACGTTTCGCGCTGCTGGGCTTGCCCTGCCGCCTTGGCGGTTTGGCACCGGGCTTAGCAGGGCGTACTTTGCGGCGTTTGGTGCGCTCAGAAAGGCGTTCGTCGGTCGTCTTGCGCGATAGCGCGCCCCGGCCTGGCACAGTGGGGCTGGCGCGCCCGGCTGAGTCGACTTTCCGCGCTGGACGTGGCACAAAGCGGCGTGGCGTCATCTGCAGGCTGTAGGCGAGCGCCTTCAGCGCAGCGACCTCTGAGTCGGTCAGGTGGCGCCACTCACCTGGACGCAGATTTCCCAATGAGAGTGTGGCGAAGTGCGTGCGTACAAGCCGCTGCACAGGATAGCCGAGTGTATTTGCCACCCGCCGAATCTGACGTTTGCGCCCTTCAGTCATGGTGATTTGCAGCGTCGTCGTGCGCGGATCGCGGCTCAGTACCTTGATTTGCACCGGCAGGGTCATGCCGTCGTCCAGCATCACCCCACGCGACCAAATCTCCAACGCCTCATCAGGGATGCGCCCGAGCACGGTCACTTCGTAGACCTTCGCCTTCTGATAGCGCGGATGCGTCAGGCGCTCAGCCAGATCGCCGTCGTTGGTCATCAGCACCAAACCCTCGCTGTCGGCATCGAGCCTGCCAGCAGGATACAAATGACCTTCTAGCGGGATCAAGTCGCGTACCGTCTGACGCGTCTCTTGGTGTTGTGGCGTGACAGCCGTCACCACACCCATCGGCTTATTCAGCATAATGTAGAGGCGCGGGACCTTGATTTTGAGCCGTTCGCCATCCACGCGCACGTCATCCACGCTCAGATCAGCCCGATCGCCCAGCACGGCGCGCTTACCGTTGATGGTGACGCGTCCCTGCTGGATGAGCAGCTCTGCCTCACGCCGCGAGGCGATGCCTGCCTGCGAAAGCAACTTCTGTAAACGTTCGACCATCGCTCAATGCTCAACTCGCAGCTTGCCGCTGCCTTCGATCACATGCCCAATCGACCAGCCTCCCGCGCCGCGCGCTGCCAGCTCGTCCAGCAGGGCGGGTGCACGGCTCGCCATGACTGAGATGAGCAAGCCGCCGCTCGTCTGCGGATCGAAGAGCAACATGCGCCCCGTCGGCGAGAGATCATCTGGGAAAGTCACATGCGGCTCGTAATAGGCACGATTGGCGTTGGCGCCGCCAGGGAAGCATTCCATCTCAGCGTAGCGCTGTGCACCTTGCAGCCATGGCAAAGCGCTGTAGCTGAGCACGATATCCACTTTGCTCAGGCTGGCGATCTCGCGTGCGTGCCCAAGCAGACTGTAGCCTGTCACGTCGGTCATAGCGTGAACGCCAACCGCCTGCGCCGCTTGCGCCGCGGCCCGATTCAGGCGCATCATGCTCTGAACGGCAGCATCGACGTCAGCAGGATCTGCCAGGCCGCGCTTGAGCGCCGTGGTGATCACCCCCGTGCCGAGCGGCTTGGTCAGGATCAGCACATCGCCGGCCTGAGCGCCCGCTTTGGTCAGGACGCGCTGCGGATGCACAATCCCCGTGACGGCAACGCCGTATTTCGGCTCATCATCCTTGATGCTGTGTCCGCCGACAATAGCCCCACCGCCCTGCCGCAAGCTATATGCGCCGCCGCGCAAAATCTCAGAGAGGATGGCCGTATCAAGGGTTTCTGGAAAGGCGACCAGATTGATGCCGAACAATACCTCGCCGCCCATCGCGTAGACGTCGCTCATGGCGTTGGCGGCGGCGATGGCACCGAAGGCGAAGGGCTCATCTACAACGGGCGGAAAGAAATCCACCGTGGCGATGATTGCCTGTGTTTCGTTCAGCTGGTAGACGGCAGCGTCATCCGGCGCTTCTAGCCCAACCAGCATGGCGGGAAAATCTGCTATGGGGAAGCTAGCAGCTAGCGGCTGCAGCACATGCGCCAGCTCGCGTGGCGAAAGCTTGGCTGCGCAGCCAGCGCAAGCAGCCAGTGCAGTCAGTTTTACAGGTGGCCTGGACTCAGACATGCAATTTCAACCTTTTACAACTAGCTTGTCTGCCCGAATTATAGCGCCTGAGGCAGGCTCTCGGGCAACAATCAAAAAGATCAATCAAGAGCTCATAAAAAACTTGTAAAAATCCCGGCGCTATGACAGGTGATCAGCCTGGCTTTGTTGACTCAGCTCAGCCACCGCCCGTAAACTAAAAAACGTCAGCCGCTGAAGCATACAAGAGCCAACAAAGCTTGCAGAGGCGGATGAAGAAACCAGTGTTCAAGGTCAAGCTAAGTGGAGGGTAAGCAATGGGCGCTCCAAAGATTCAGGCGGATTACGACTCGCTCGATCAGATTTCCGCCAACTTCAGCAAGGAGTCCGATCAGACCAAGCAGCTGCTGCAGACAGTCAAGAGCTGTGTGGATGCACTGCAGGGCGGTGGCTGGATCGGCAAGGGTGCGGACAGCTTCTACAAGGAAATGAACGACGTCGTCAACCCTGCCATGCAGCGCATGATGAGCGCGCTTGCAGATGCAGCCTCTGCCACCAAGCGCGTGGCGGATGCACTGCGCAAGGCGGAAGAAGAAGGCTGCGCGCTGTTTAGCTAAGTCAAGTTCAGCACAAGAAGACATCTAAAGGGGAGGTTCAACATGTCCGGTATTGACGTCCAGATGGACTACGAACTCGTTGATCAGATGATCAAGATTTTCGACAACGGCGCCCAGCAGCTGCAGGAGACCATGCAGGCGATGCAAGCAGTGGCGCAGAAGATGCGCAGCGGCGCGCTACTGGGCTTGGGCGGTGATGACTTCGCCGAGGCGCTGGAGAAAATCCTGGCACCGCGCATTCAGAAACTGACGGAGAAGTTCAAGGAACTCTCGGGCGACGTGAAGTTTGCCAAGGACGCCATCCAGCGCGGTGACATGACGGCACGTGGTCGGTTCCTATAATAGCGAGCGAAAGCGAGGAGAATGAACCATGGGTATGTTCACATTCATTGCCGGTGAGATCGAGGAGCAGATCAACCAGTTCTCGCGCCAGGCAGATACGTGCGAGCGCGTCGTGGGCAACATTCGTTCTGGTGCGCAGCCTATCCAGAACGGCGCGTGGATCGGCAAGGGCGCCGAGGCCTTCAAGGCTGAGCTCGTCCGCCGCGTCTTCCCACAGATGATGGAGCTGATCGCTGCAATCATGGGCTTTGGCGGCAAGCTGGGCAGGGCGCTGAGCATCATGCGCAATGCCGACAAGATGGTGCAGGGCATCGTTGGTCAGGTCGCCGGCATCTTCGAGAAGATTTTCTAATTTCCGCGTCAATCGGTCAGCAATAGCTAGAAGGAGTAAAGCTCGTGGCAGACGTAGCAATGGATTATGAAGTCGTAGCACGCATGGCGAAGATTTTTGCCACCTCAGGTGACGTGCTGAAGACTGTCGGGACCGTGCTGGAAATCGCTGCTAAGATTCTGAAGGCTAGCGCCATGTTCGGCATGGTCGGCAACCTCGCGCTGGCCTACTACCTCGACAACATCGCCACCAAGTGCAAGACCCTCTCCGAGACCTGCATCGAGATGGATGGCGACCTGCAAGGCGCGATCAAGGCGCTGCGCGATGGTGACTACAGCGGCTCAACCCGTTTCGTCTGATCCCGCCGCCCTCTAAGGCAAACAGCAGCGCCCGTGGCTCACGGGCGCTGTTTCTTACTGCCTACTCAGTGGCAATGCTCTGGTCAACTTGCTGGTTAGCAGGCACAATCTTGACGAATTCCTTCTCCCAACGGTTGAGAATCTCATCAATGCGGCGCGCCTCTGCGTGCTGATTGCTATCGCTGAGCACCTCACGATAGCCACACAACAAATCGTGCAGATTGGCCGCGTCACTGGCATCAACGGGCATGATCCTGACGTTAGCGCCCTGCGCCAAGCGCCGCCGCAGCGCCGCCTCATCAAAGCCCAGCTCTGGGCGCAGACGCACGTAGACCACACCGCCCGTCATGCCGCTGCAAATCCACGGGCCTGGATCGCCCAGCACCACAGCCCGCCCTGCTGTCATGTACTCGAAGGCGAAGCCCTTGATGTTGGCGCGCGTAGCCAGGAAACCTTGCTCATCGCGCAATTTCTCGGTCAGCTCGCCGCCAATGACCAAATCTGCGCCTGAGAGGCGGACGCCTGCACGGCTATCGGCGTTGCCCTGCACAAAGAACTGCCCGCGCTGCGCCCCGTAGGCAAAGCTCTTGCCAACGCTGCCTCCGATGCGCACGCCCTTCGTGTTCATGCCTTTCAGCACTGCCACCCGCCCGCCGATGGCGCACTTGCCCAAGCCATCTTGCGTGCCGCCCTCCACTAGGACTTCAATGCCCGCCCCGTGAAAAGCCGCCAAACCATTGCCTGGCACAGTTGAGCCGTTGAAGTTCAAGCGAATGCGCTTGGGCAGAGCGCCGTTGTGGCGCAAGACCTCCCGCCCACTGATGCTGCGTCCATTCTCGAAGCCGTAGCGCCGCACCAATGCGCCTACAAGGTGAGTCCCGACGGCGCGATCGATGCTCATTGCCTCAGTATCCTCATAGGTGATCACATCCTCGCCCTCTTCAAGCGCCTGCAGCACCATCTCGCTGATCACCTCTGTGAGATGGTTGCGCGGGCGCCGCAGGGCACGCCCGACCGTCCGTTGGCTGCTTGGGCGCGGCGGGCGCGGTGCCACTTGCAGCAATGGCGTCATATCCACCTGCTCGCACAGGCGGACTTGCCGCAGCAAATCGGCGCGCCCGACCAAGTCCTGCAGGCGTGTGTAGCCCAGCCGCGCCGTGATCTCTTGCGCCTCTTGCCCGATGGCCGTGAAGAGCTGAACTAGCTGCTCGACGGCATCCTCGAACACCTGCGGCTCAAAGGCTTTCAAGCCGTGTGCAATGGCTTGCTCTTTTGTCTCGATCTGTGTGGCGATGCCAACGTGACAGGTATCCGTCTGACACTTGCGACAGATCGTGCAGCCGATAGCCACCATCGCCATCGTGCCGAAGCCGACGCGATTGGCGCCCAGCAAGATCATTTTGACCACATCTGTGCCGCTTTTCATGCCGCCATCGCACCAGATTTCAACGCGGTCGCGCAGACCCGCCTTCAAAAGGGCAGCATGCGCCTCGACCACGCCGATCTCTGCTGGCAGACCAACGTACTTGAGTGAATGTTGGCGCGCTGCGCCCGTGCCACCGTCGTAGCCTGTGATGTTGATGATATCGGCGTTTGCTTTCGCCACGCCGACCGCGATCACACCGATGCCAGGCACCACAGGCAGCTTGACCGCCACCTTTGCGCGCGGATTGCTGGTCTTGAGCTCTTCGATGAACTGAGCTAGGTCTTCGATGGAGTAGATATCGTGATTGTTCGAGGGTGAGATCAGGTCTACACCGATGCTGGCGTTACGTGCGGCTGCCACTTTCGCGCTGACCTTCTTGCCTGGCAGATGGCCGCCCTCGCCGGGCTTGGCGCCCTGCCCGATCTTGATCTCCAGTAAGTAGGATGAGTTGATCAGCTCTGCATTCACGCCGAAGCGCCCGCTGGCGATCTGCTGACCGCGATGGTAAGGATATTTGCCCAGCATATCCTTGATCTCGCCGCCCTCGCCGTTCAGGCTGTACATATCTAGGCGGAAAGCTGCCTCAGCGTAGGCGCGGAAGGCAATTTCGCTCTGTGAGCCAAACGACATCGAGGCGATCACGAACGGCAGCGAGTGCCGCCCGACGCCCAAGTCCACATCCTCAGGGCTGATGCGGCTGTCCGGATCGAACTTGAAGTCGAGTGTGTGCCGCAGCGCCACCGGCGTTGTCCGTTCGATCTCGCTCAGCCGTTCCATAATGCCGGTGTAGTCGACCTCGCCCTGTGCCACCTGCTGCGCCATCTTGTAGATGTGCGGATAGATGCGCGTCTCTTTGGGCAGACGGGCGCCCTTGCTCGTGATATAACTCTGGCGGACTTGCGCCTCCTCGTAGATCATCTGCCACGTCAAGCCGCGCTCGGCGCTGCCGCAGTAGTTGACGCAGCCCATCACCTCTGCCACAGGCGTTGAGAGCCCGATGCTGCCGAAGGTCTTGCCGTAGCCGCGCAGCTCGTGCACGCCCATCGTGCTGGTGATCTTCTGCAAGCCCTTCTCCAGCGCGCTCAGCAGCTTGACGACGCGTTCAGCGCGTTCTTCGGGGCGCCCGCCCCGCCCGACTGCTGTCTCAAGGAGCATGTACGGGTTGACGGCATCCGCGCCGAGTGCTACCGCCAGGATCAAGTCGTGCAAATTGCGAATGCCTGCTGCCCGCAAGATAATGCCGCACTTGCGCCGCAGATTTTGCCCGCGCGCATCGTGGGCGAGGCGCAGAGCACGGTCGACCGCAGCCAATGCCAGGTGCTGATCGAGCCATAGATTGCCATCCCGGAAAGCCAGGCGATCGTCCAGCGCGATCAGGCGTGTGCCGCTTTGCGCGGCTTGTACTGCCTGCTCGGATAGACGCTCCAACGCGCGCTCGACCGTCTCGTCGGGCATGATGCACAGCTCCAGCGTCAGAGCACGGTCGCCGAAGGCGGCTAGCGCATCCTCGTACATCAACGTGCCGCCACGCTGAGCCGCCTCAGCGTAGTCACCGAAGTCTAGCAGGGCATCGCCGGCGCATTGCCCGCCCACTAGCACAGGCAAGCGCAGCGCTAGTGGCGTCACCTCACCGGCGGGATCGTTCTCATGCAGAGAGGGACGCGGCCCGACGATCGCCTCAGTGCTGAAATGCTCGGTCTCGCGCTCACGGTCAATGGCCGGATTGGTCACTACTGCAACGGCCTCCTTGAAATACTCAGCCAGGTTGCGCACTCCATCGCTAGAGAGGGCTGCCAGTGGGCCATCGTAGCCAAGCGAGCCAATCGGGTCAGCGCCCTTATCCGCCATCTCAACGGCGATATCACGGTCGGTGCGGTACCAGCCCGTCGCAGCACGCCAGGCCTCAAAGTTATCGGTCGGTGGCGCTGGCGGCTGCCAGAGCGGCGCCTCGTGCGAGATGAGGGGCGCCTGAACGGGCGCAAGCGCGCGGCCGCGCCGTAAAACCTCGAGCCGCAGCTCGGCGTCGCTCATCACGCGCACCGTCGAGCCGCGATGGACGCTCAACACAACCTTCTCGCCCGGCGCCAGTGGGCGCGGATCGCGCACGTTCTGCTCTAGTGGTAAGACGCCCTGCTCAGACGAAAAATAGTAATCTTTTTCAGTCTCGCCGAACCAGAGCGGGCGCAAGCCGAGCGCATCCACACTGAAAACGCACTCATCGCCGTAGCGCGTCACCAGAGCTGCTGGGCCTTGTGCAAACGGCCCCCAGCCCATGCGGTAGCGCCGGTAGAGCGTGGCGATCTCAGGCGGTAGGGCCAGCGCCTCGTGCGGGACGGGCGGGAAGGCGATCTCCATTGCCTCTGCCAGCGTGAAGCCGTAGCGATGGATCAGCACCTCGAGCAGGCGGTTCAAATCCTGCGAATCCGAGCCGCTCTGCACCAGCTGCGCGCCCAACATGCGTGCTTCCTGCCGCAGGCGGGCGATTGTGTTGATCTCGCCGTTGTGACCAAGTAGGGAGAAGGGCTGAACGCGCTCGAAAGCTGTCTCTGTGTTGGTTGAATAGCGCGAGTGCCCGATTGTGATGGCTGATTCGAACTCGGGGTTGCGCAGGTCGGGATAGTACTTGTAGAGCGTATCCACGTGGCCGCGCACCTTGTAAACAACGCTGTGCGTACTACAGCTGACCACATGCACAGGCAGCTCGCGCTCGATCTCCAGATGAAACTCGAACAGGCGCGCGTTAGCATCCTGCACGGTGCGCGCCGGCGCGTAGCCCGCTAGCTGCCAAAAGACGGGCTCTTGGGCGCGCGCCAACGGCCCCAGCATCTCGGAGCGCGTCTGCCCGTGTGCACTGTAGACAATTTGCAGCACGCGCAATTGTGCAATTTCGCTAATGCGCCGCACAATCGCTTCGGTACCTTGCTGCGGTAAGAAGAGATGGGCCACAAAGAAGTGCGGATCGCGCGCCAGATCGCTCGGCTGCCCGATGCGCTGCATGATCTGCGTCCAGATGATGCGCGGGATATCAGTCAAGACGCCGCAGCCATCTCCTTCGCCTTGCACCTCACCCGTGCGATGCCCCATCCGCGCCAGCGCTGCCAGCGTACGCTTGACGTTGCCATGTGTAGGGCGCCCGCCCTTGCGAATGTTGGCGATCAGCGCACAGGCGTCATGTTCCAGCAAATATGGACGATCGTTTTCCTCAGTCGGTGGTGTCAGAGAGCTCGTCATTCCCTTAGCCTTTCTTCGCTGCTCAAAGTTCAGGTTGCACAAGCTTACGCACGTGTAAACAGAGCGGGTCGAACGCCTAGCACAGCTGCTCAGCGCTGTGTGGGCACGGCAACTTAAGCAAAATGGACTTTTAGGCGGTGGGAAAAATTTTGGCCGAGTCTAGCATAGGCAGGGCTGTAGGCATTTCAGCGATCTGCCTAAGATTTCAGGCTGTTGAGTCGTGCAAAGTGCTACAAGCGCTGCGCTTGTGCAGTTTTGCTCAGCTGTAGGCGCTCCACACTGCTAGCCATAGGATGACGGTGCCGAGCACTGCGATGAACGCCAGGCAGCCTAAGATTATGGTCAGCGGTTGTAGGGTCTCGGCGGCGGGCGGGATGCCATAGTCGTATTGAGGCGCGCCGTAGTGGTTCTCTGGCGTGTAGGCAGGTTGCACAGGCCTCTGAGCGCTCGTCCAGGTGCTGGGCGCCTGAGGTTGGGCGGGTTGAGTCGTGGCTGGACGTGTAAGCGCAGGATTGTTGTAGTAGCGCGGCGGCTCGACGGGCTTGATGGGCGGTTGAATCACGCCACTGCTCGGTGCCCCGCTGTAGGGTGGTGGTGTGACGGAGACGGGACTCTGCGGTGTGCTGATCTGGTAAGGATTGACTGGGCCGCTGGTGGCTTCGCGGGGTGGTGGCTGGCTAGCGTTAATGGCTGGAATACCGCGACTAGGCGATAGGCCAGTCGGCTTGCTGGCGGGGGCTAGAGTGGTGCCGCGCAGCGCCTTCTGCACGTCGATCAGCACGCGCCCAAGCTGATCGGCTTGGGAAAAGCGCGCGTTCGGCTCCTTCGCCATGCATTTGTGGATGATCCAGTCGAGGGTGGTTGGCACATTAGGGTTGGATTCCAGCACATGCGGCGCAGGATCGTTGATGTGCGCCAACGCCAGCTCTTTTTGGTCGTTGCCGCTGAAAGGCAGCTTGCCTGTGAGCATCTCATATAACACGATGCCGATCATGTAGACGTCTGAGGCCGGCGTGGGCTGACTGCCTTGCGCCTGTTCGGGCGAGAAGTACTGCGGGCTGCCCCAGACTACCTCTTGGCGCGTGATGGCTTGTGTGTGGCTGATCACTTGCGCAATCCCGAAGTCGGTCACTTTGACGGTGTCGTTGCTGTAGAGCAGGATGTTCTGCGGCTTGACATCAGCGTGAACCAGCCCAGCGCGATGGGCATGCCCGATGCCCGCGCAAACTTGAATGCCAATGTGCAGCGTGCGCTCCACTGAGAAGGGCGCGCTAGCACGGATGTGTTTCTTGAGGTCTTGCGCGTCGACATACTCCATCACAATGTAGAAGAGCGAGCCTTCGTTATCGGCGTCGAAGACGGTCACAATGTTAGGATGCAGCAAGTTGGCAACACGGCGCGCTTCTTCGCGGAAGCTCTCTTGGAAAGCAGGATCGGCGGTCAGGCTGGAGCGCAGGGTTTTCAGCGCCACATCACGGCGCAGACGCAGGTCATGTGCCTTATAGACGACTGCCATGCCACCTGATCCGAGCGTCTCTAGAATTTGGAAGCGACCGCCGATTAACTGCTTTTCAGACGCCATGTCACATGTTCTCCTTAGCTGCCCATGATCTTAGTCTAGCAGATTCGGCGTGTCAATCCAAAGGGCGACTTTGCGTGCACACCCCCGAGCAGCAACGACGATTTGTGAGTTTGAGCGGGCTGTGTTGCAGCTCAGCCTGTTCTGCCGTATAATGCGGCACATGATCGGCGGATGCCCTGCCACCAGATGAGGATTTGGCAATGGATTTTTCAGAGATCAGCGCCCGTTTCCGCAAAAAGCGCGAGGAAAGCGCGCCGCCACAGCCTGCTGAGCGCAATTTTGCCGAGATTCATGCGCTGCGCGCGCGTGTGTTGGGCGTCTTGCTGCGCGATGCACGCACAGCGAGCAATTTGGGCGCAGCTGAGTTAGCCGCTGCGCTCGGCGTGCCAGAGACAACCCTGCTAGGATGGGAGCTTGGTCAGGCATCGCCTAGCCTGCCCCAGCTGGAGCTGATCGCTTACAAGCTGAACCTGCCGATCAGCCATTTTTTCGGCACGCAAATGCTAGAGCGCAAGCGCCAGCGTGATTTGAGCGTTTCGCCAGAGGAGTACACGCTCTTGCGCCAGCGCGTGATCGGCATACGCCTGAGCTTGGCGCGGCGTGAGGCGCGCCTGAGCCTTGAAGAGCTGGCCAAATTGAGTGGCACAGACGCTGAGACACTCAGCGCCTATGAATTTGGACAGCTGCCAGTGCCGTTCCCACAGTTGGCCTCACTGGCGATGGCGCTGCGCAGGGCACCTAGCTATTTTCTTGAGGACGTTGGGCAGCTGGGCGAGTGGCTAGCCCTACAAGAGATGTACGACCGCTTCTGCGACCTGCCTGAGGATATCCGAGCTTTTGTCTCGCAGCCCAACAGCCTGCCATATCTCGAAATCGCCCTGCGCTTGAGCCAACTGCCGCTCAACGAGCTGCGCGCCGTTGGCGAGAAGATTCTCGATATCACCCTTTAGTTTTTAGGTGAAGCGCGTGACACCAGAGATCACTCTAGGCACTTTTATCAGCGTGGCAGCCATTAATGCAGCCATTCGCGGCGCTGTCCCGATCATTCTTGGGGCCATGAGCGGCATTGTCAGTGAGCGCTCTGGCATTGTCAATATCGCCATTGAAGGCATGATGCTCTTCGGTGCTTACGCCGCCTTCTACGCCAATGTGGCGCTCAGCCGGGCTGATGTAGCACCTTTTCTGCGAGAGCAGCCGATCCGTCTAGGTTTAGCTATCCTCGCTGCAGCCTTGATCGGCATGGCATTGGCGCTGCTGCACGCTGTGCTCTCGATCCGTTTCAAGGTCGATCAGATCATCAGCGGCACGGTCATCAACATCTTCGCGCTAGGCATGACGGGCTATCTATATGAGGGCGGACAAAACGTGATCGACCGCCTGCCGCCCGTGATCCGCAATCCGTTTGCGACAGAGCAAGGCTTCATGGCGGACTTCGGCGCCATCGTCTTCGATAAGGGCATCCTGACCTACACTGCTTTCGCCCTAGTGCCGATTCTCGGCTTTTTGCTCTTCCGCACGACGTGGGGCCTGCGCACGCGCTCTGTGGGCGAGAATCCGCGTGCCGCCGATACGCTCGGCGTGAATGTGCACCGCCTGCAGTTCACTAACCTGGCAATTAGCGGCATCTTGGCGGGCTTGGCGGGTGCGGTCTTGGTGCTGGAAGGCGTCTCCTTCGAGCGCGGGATGAGCAACGGGCGTGGCTTCATCGCGCTGGCTGTGATGATCTTCGGCGCGTGGCGCCCCTCGAGGGTGCTGTTCGGCGCGCTGCTCTTCGGCTACGCCACAGCTCTGCAGAGCCAGTTGCAGTTCGCTGGCGTGCAAATTCCGCATCAATTTGTCGCCATGCTGCCATATGTGCTGACTTTGATCGTCTTGGCGGGCTTCATGGGCAGGGCGCGGCCGCCGGCGCATATCGGCAAAGCCTACGAGACGGAGTGATAGCTATGTCAACCGAAGACGTCGTGCTCGAAGTTCAAGGCATCACCAAGCGCTTTCCGGGCGTGCTGGCCAACGACGACGTCAGCTTGCAGCTGCATCGCGGCGAGATTTTGGCGCTCCTGGGTGAGAACGGCGCCGGCAAGAGCACATTGATGAACATCATCTACGGCCTCTACCATCCTGATCAGGGCACCATCCGCCTGAACGGGCGCGAGGTGCGCTTCGCCAGCCCGCGCGAGGCGATCTCCAGCGGCATTGGCATGGTGCATCAGCACTTTCAATTGATCCCTGTGCTCAGCGTGGCCGAAAATGTCGTGCTGGGCGAAGAACAGACTGCTCAGCAGGCCGACTTAGCGGCTGAATCGACCCTGAAGCAGGTCAGGCAGGCGCGGCCCGCCGCTTTTGATGGATCGGAGGCAGCGCGGGCAGCCCGAGTCATTTGGGGGGCGCTGTGGCGTGCGTTCTTGCCGCTTGTGGCGATCTTGCTCGGCTTGCTGGCAGGTCTAATCGCCTGGCAGCTGGTGCTGACCCTCGCGACCTACCTGGTAGATGCGCCTGAGTTCGGACGGCAAGCTTTTCAGCGCCTGCCACTGCAAGAGCGCGCTGCAGCTGTGTTGAGCCGCTTCTATCCTGAGAATCAGCTTAGCACTGCGCTCCTGCTGTGGCTGCCGATTCTGATCGGCGCATTGGCTGGCGGCGTGAGCACCGTCTCACTGTACCGGCACGGCAGGCAGACCTGGCGCGGCAGCGCGGCGCACCGTGAAGATGGGCGCGTGGCACTTCTCGACGCGCTTCTGGATGCCATCCTCGATCTCTTCAGCACGGTCAGCCGCCGCCTGAACCGCCTGCGCGCCGCTAAGCGCGTGCACGATCTCTCCAAGCGCTTCAACCTTGAGGTCGATCCTGACGCCCTCGTGGAGAAGCTGCCAGTCGGCTTGCAGCAGCGCGTCGAGATCGTCAAGGCACTCTATCGCAAGGCAGATATCCTGATCCTGGATGAGCCAACAGCCGTCCTGACGCCGCAAGAGAGCCGCGAGCTGTTCAACATCATGAGGGGGTTGAAGGCGCAAGGCGTCTCGATCATCTTCATCACGCACAAGCTGAAAGAAGTGCTGGAAGTAGCCGATAGCATCGTGGTGATGCGCGGCGGGCGTGTAGTCGGCGGCGTGGCCCGCGCTGAGCTGCCTGCGGATGCCTCTGAGGCGGAGCACTACCTTGCCGAACTGATGGTTGGGCGCGAGGTGCTGCTGCGCGTGCCAAAGGGCGAGGCACAGCCTCGCGAGAGCATCCTTGAGGTGCGCCGTCTGCGCGCCTACGATGATCGGGGTGCCCTAGCGGTAGATGGGGTGGACTTTGAGGTGCGCGCTGGGGAGGTGTTAGGCATCGCGGGCGTGCAGGGCAACGGTCAGACCGAGCTGGTTGAAGCCCTGACGGGTCTGCGGCGGGTAGCCAGCGGATCGATCAGGATCGACGGCAAGCCGATGCGGCTGGCCGATCCGCGCCGTATTACGGATGCAGGCACAGCGCATATCCCTGAGGATCGGCAGCGCTACGGCATAGTCAAGCCGTTCTCAGTCGCCGATAATCTGATCCTGAACCGTTACTACATAGCGCCTGTAGCAGTTTTCCCAACGCTGCGCCAATTTCCATTCGCTTTTGCGCTGTATTTGGCGCTCTTCAGCGGGAGCGCCTTCATCCTGAGCAGCCTATGGGATGTCTTCTACCCAGGCTTGGCCGAGAGTCTGCGCCTGGCTGAGCTCGATCCGCGCCGCGAGGGTGCCCCGTTCATCCTGGCACTCGCCATCAGCTTGGGCGCAGGACTGCTCGGCTTGGGCGCGGCCCACCTGGTTGGGACGCTTGGCACGCGTCTGTTGCGCCGTGTGCTGGCAAATCGGGCAGAGCGAGGCGGTCTGCAGCGCGATGATCGAGCCATCCGTCAAAATGCCGAGCGCCTGATCGCCGAGTTTGACATCCGCACGCCCTCGCCCGAGACCAGCGGCGGGAGCTTGAGCGGCGGCAATCAGCAGAAGATGGTGGTGGCGCGCGAGTTCAGCCGCCAACCGCGCTTGCTGATCGCCAGCCAGCCAACGCGCGGCATTGACGTCGGCTCGATCGAGTTCATCCATCAGCGCATTGTGCAGCAGCGCGATGCAGGTGCAGCTGTCTTGCTGGTCTCGGCTGAGCTGGATGAGATTATGGCGCTCTCGGATCGGATCGCCGTGATGTACAAGGGGCAGATCATCGAGACGCTGCCCGCCAAAGAGGCGACGCGCGAACAGCTCGGCTTGCTGATGGCGGGCATCCGCCGTGATTGGGAGGCGCCATGGCGGACGGTAAAGGCAGTTAGTGACGAGCAGGCTCAGCGCAGCCACGTCTAGCGCAGCAGATCGCGTACGCGCAGCTCAGGCGAGAAGCCGCCAAAGCGCCCGTCTTTATCCACAGCGGCGATGGCGAGCGTCTCGTAGCGCGTGAAGCCATCCCAAGCCAGTGAGGGCGCATCGACGCTGAGCACGACGTCGTAGCCGAGCGAGGCAGTCTGGCGCAGCGCGATCAGGTAGCCGCTCGCCTCAGGGACGTCCGCCCAAGTCAGCTGATAGCCGTTAGGCAGATGCCTGAGCGCGATGCTGGGCAACTCGGGAGGCGGCAGGCCACCAGCCAAGACGGCGACAGCAGTCAAGGCGGCGCGCGTTGTGCGTAGCAGGTAGTCTAGATCGATGGCATCGAGTGTGTCGCGGCTGTTGTGTTGGCGTGTGTAATCCTCAAGGCTTTGAATCAGGCGTACCGCCGCATAGCCTGCCGCGCTGAAGCTCATCTGGTCGCCCCAGCGCCCCACCCGATCCTCAGACGATTGCAGCGCTGGCAAGACTTCATCCGTGTACGCGCTGATGGCGAGGGATACCTGGCGCGCCAGCTGACGGGAAGGCGAGTCGTTAGGTGGCGCAGAGAACAGACGCAGCGTGCGCCAGTCGATCCGCCCGTTGGCATCGCGCGTGCCGCCCAGCATATCCAGGTTGAGCATCCCGCGCATCACCTCATGCGGTACATAGGCTTGCAGATAGTTCTCCACGAAGGCGAGGCTGCCCTGCCTGCCCGTTTCCTCAGCCGAGAAGGCAACGAAGATCAGCGTGGCGCGGTGCGGCTGCCCTGCCATGATCTGCATAATTTCCAAGAGCGCCGCCACGCCTGAGGCATTATCGTTGGCACCCGGTGCATAAGCCTCTCTGTCGGTCGGCGGTGAGCCGATGCTGTCATAGTGCGCGCCGATCACAAAGACTCCGGCGCCTGCTGTTGTCCCTTGCAGCACGCCAACAACGTTCTCGGCCCGAATTGGCTTGCCGTGCCATGTGAAGACGAACGGCTGCGTCCAGACCTGAATAGCCTTGTGCGGATGGGCTGTGCGCACACGCTCGAAGGCGCGAAACAGCCAATCCCGTGCGGCGCCAATGCCGCGATCAGGTCGATCGATGGGCGAGAGAACGTGCCGCGTGCCAAAGCGCACCAAGTGACTGAGTGTGTACATCAGACTATCGCCCTGGACTTGCGCCCGTAAGGCATGCACACTCGGATCGAGCGGCAGGGTATAGCGCAAGCTAGGTGGGGTTGGTGTGATGGGCAGCGTCGGCGTGGCGGTGGGCAGCTGCAAGTCGAGCAATGCCATCTCGCTGGGTGCGCTCAGGGTGCAGGCGAGCAAGCTGAGCGCAGTGCACAGAGCGATCAGCAGGCGACGCATACCTACTCCCCTAGATGCGGATATCGTGCAGCGTCCAGTCAGCATTGCGCCAGGTGCCTGCGCCGTTGAGCAGCCACGCCATCGCGGGGATGCCGATCATCGCAAAACGAGTGTAAGCGCGTCTGACCGCCAGCCGAGTTACAGGCGTGTGATCAGCCGGCCCAACCTCTGTGGCGATGATCGGCTTGCCCTGCGCCCAGGTACGCCACTGCGCCACCGGCGTGATCAGGTCGCTCCCATCGGGCTGCTGCCAGTAGGCGTGGACGGCGAGCCAATCAGCAGCACGCATTGCCTCCGCACTCTGCGCCATGAACGTAGACTCGGCGAGGCGTACGCCTGGCACGTCGATGCCTGGCGAGAGCGCCGGGTAGCCCAGTTTAGCGGTCGGGAAGGCTTGCCGATAGGCGTTCAGCACACTGATGAACCAGGCAGCGAATTCGTGCCCATTTGTCCAGGCGCTCAGCCAGCCCTCATGCCGTAGATTGGGCTCGTTGTGAATTTGGATGATGAATGGCGCGCTACCGAGCGCTGTGTGGTACTCGCGTAGAATAGGCAAAGTTGCGTTGATGAAGACGTTTGGATCGGCGCTGAGGGGCGTGTGTGTGGCAGCACGAATCACAAAGTGCTGCACGCCAACGCCGCGAAAGAGCATCAGCGCTTGGTGTGCCTGACCTGGCTCGTAGGCGACGATAGTCACAGCGCCGATGTTGTTGATGCGGATTAGCTCGAGCTCTCTATCGTTTGGCGCCCAGCCGCCCGCTGAGGCATGCGCGCCACGAATTAGCGGCGGGATCAGATTGGACGCGACGCCAATGGCCTGCTCCTCCAGTGGCGGGACGCGGACAGGCTGTACCTCACGCTGCTCTTCGACCAGCGTGACGTATTGCGACGCCACGAAGCCTTCGATATCGCCAAAGCGGACGCGCAACCAGCCATTGACTGGCTCGCCCAGCACCTCAAGCTCAGCCTCAAAGCTCAGGACGCGCAAGATTGGCTGGGTCGTAGAGGCGCCGCGCCGCAAGTTCAAGCCATCGCGCGTATTCACCCTACCGATGCGCCGGCCAACCGCCTGCGCAGGCGCAAGCTGGGCACAATCGGCAAATAGGTAGCCCTCGCGCCCTTCAGCGCGCACGTGCAGCCAATCGCCCACTTGGGCAAGGATGCTGATCGGCGCCCCTTCAGCAAGAGTGGCAATAATCGGTGCACTGACGCTCGGCGCGGCACGTAATTTCGGCGCGCTTGTCGTAGCTGTTCCACTTGAGGTCACTGGCGACTCTCCTCGCTTGTGCCGTTCTGCTGCGCTCTGAATCCTATCACAAATTGGCGCACTTCACATTGACTCAAGCTGGAAATCCGCTACACTTTTCCCTCAAAGTGTCTTTGGCTGTTTACAGAGGTTGTTACCAGCTATGTCCAGTGTGACTTATGCCGAAAAGCCATGGCTCAAGCGCTACGATCCGGGTGTGCCGCACAGCCTTGAGCCGTATCCCAAGCATCCGATCTACCAATTCCTGGTAGATGCCGCTGCTGAGTTGCCCAACAACCCTGCGATCGTCACTTCGGCACACTTGCCGGTTGCGGGGCGTAAAAAAGCCGTGTTGAACTATCGTGAGCTGAATGAACAAGTCGATGCGCTCGCTGCTGCCCTTGTCGACATGGGTTTGAAGAAAGGCGATCGGGTTGGCTTGGTCTTGCCTAACTGCGCCCAGTTCGTGATCAGCTTCTTCGGCGTGCTAAAGGCAGGCGGGATTGTCGTCGCCGTCAATCCCACCTATCCTGCAGCACGCATGGCCGAGCAACTCAGGGATAGCGGCGCCACAACGGTGATCACACTCAGTCTGTTCTACAACACGGTCAAGCAGATTCAAGGTCAGACCGATGTAAAGAACGTGATCGTCACTAACATCAAAGAGCACCTCCCGCCACTAGCTGCCTTTCTGTTCACGCTGGCAAAAGAGAAGAAGGGCGGTCATCGAGTTGAGAAGCATCCCGTTGATTACGCCTTGCCCGATCTATTGGCGAAGTACAAGGGTAAGCGCGCTAATGTGGATGTGCGCCCAGACGATCCAGCTATCTTCCAGTATACGGGCGGCACGACGGGCGTGCCCAAAGGCGCGATCGCCACGCATCAGGCATTGGTATGCAACACGTTGCAGTGCCGCGCCTTCTTGGGCAAGGTGGAGCCAGGCAAAGAGGTCTTCTTGGCAGCCATCCCGCTCTTCCACGTCTTCGGCATGATCTCAGTGATGTGCTTCGCCGTCTCACTGGGCGCCAGCATGCTGATGGTGGCCAATCCGCGCGAGATCAAAGAGGTGTTAGAGGTCATCCACACCTACAAGCCGACCATCTTCATGGGCGTGCCAGCTATGTACAATGCCATCAACAACAATCCTGATGTGGCCAAGGGCAAGTACGATCTGCGCTCGATCCGCGCCTGCATCAGTGGTTCGACGCCTCTGCCGCCGGCAACTAAGCGCCGCTTTGAGGAGCTGACGGGCAGCAAACTTGTGGAAGGCTATGGCATGAGCGAGACAGCCGTCGCTGTGTGCGTCAACCCGCTCTACGGCGAGAACAAGACGGGCAGCATCGGCATTCCGATGCCGGATGTCGAGATGAAGATCATCAGCCTTGAAGATGGTCTGACGGAAATGCCCATCGGCAAGGAGGGCGAGCTGGTGGTGTGGTCGCCCACGCTAATGATCGGCTATCACAACATGCCCGCCGAGACCGAAAATGTGCTGCGCCTAATGCCGGATGGGCGCAAGTGGCTGTTCACTGGCGATATCGCCTACATGGATGAAGACGGTTACTTCTTCATTGTGGATCGCAAGAAAGATATGGCGCTAATCGGCGGCTTCAATGTGTATCCGAACAACGTCGAGAAGGTACTAGCCGAGCATCATGCAGTGCAAGAGGTCGGTGTGGCAGCGATACCACATCCCGAGAAAGAGGGGCAAGAGGCGCTGAAGGCGTGGGTCGTGCTGAAGCCGAACCAGACGGTCACCGAGAAAGAGCTGATCGACTTTGCGGCCCAGAAGTTGGCGCGCTATGAGGTGCCAACCCGCATAGAATTCATCGATGAACTGCCCAAAACGCCCGTGCTGAAAATCCTACGGCGCGAGTTGGTTGCCCGTGAGCTGGCTAAACGCCAGGCGGCAAAGAGCCTCTGATCCTACGTAGGATGGGCGGGGTAGCCCCGCCCATTTTCTTTATCGGCAATGCGTACAAAAGCGCCGCGATTTTTGGCAGGACGTGATATACTTCACACTAATCTTTAACTCATGTTGCACCATTTGGAGTCGGCTCACATGCGTAACTTTCAGACCTTAGACCAAGCTAAGGTTGACTCCGCCTCAGAGAGCATGGAGATGTTCCTAAGCGATGCTGATGACGATCAACCGTGTCTTGCCCTGCGCAGGGAAGGCGCCTACGTGACGCTCTCCGCCAGCTACGGCCCGCTAGAGATCGCCATGCGCCCGCGCTACGAAGAGCTCATGCGTGCCCTGGTGCGCTTGAATGTGGTAGATGGCTTGCTGACCACACGGCAAGTCGGCACCAGTCATGCCTACCTAGCGCTCGGCTTGCAAAGCGATGGCAGCCTGTTGTTGCGCCTGACCATCGTAGCTGATGCAACAGGGCGCCTCAGTATCAATTTGCGCCTTGTCGAAGGCGTGCGCAAACAGCTCTACGATTGGCTAGATGTGGCAGCTTTCAACGGGCGTGACATTCGTGCCACTAACGCCTGAACTTGCCTCGCCACACTAAACACAGTATGATCGGCGCTCAAATAGAAAGAGAGCGCCGCCTATGGATTTGAAACTCTCAGTTGTCACAATCGAAAAGCCTGAGACGATCAACTTTGTGCTCGGGCAGAGCCACTTCATCAAGACGGTTGAAGACATCCACGAGACGCTGGTCAGCACAGTGCCGAATATCCGCTTCGGTCTGGCCTTCTGCGAAGCTTCCGGCGCCTGCCTTATCCGCTGGAGCGGTACAGACGACGAGATGATCGCCCTCGCCCAGAAGAATGCGCTGGCGCTCTCGTGCGGACACGCCTTCATCTTGTTTCTTGGGCAGGGCTTCTATCCGATCAACATCTTGAATAGTCTGAAGGGCGTGCCTGAGGTTGCGCGCCTCTACTGCGCTACCGCCAACCCGACCCAAGTTATCGTAGCGGAGACTGAGCAAGGGCGCGGCATTCTAGGCGTGATCGATGGCTTCAAGAGCAAGGGCATCGAAGACGACGAAGGCATCAATTGGCGCAAGGGGCTGTTGCGCAAGATTGGCTATAAGCTCGGCTGAGCTATGCAGCGCAAACTCAGACTGCTGGCGACGGCGCTCTGCGGGCTGATCGGGCTCGTTGTTGGCGCGCTGATGCTGCACAACCTGACTTCAGGCAATGCGCCGTCACCGCAGCCAACGGCGCGCGCTGCTCGCAGCTCTGCCACTCCAGTTCCACTCATCTCTCCGCCCTCACAGACGCCAACACCAAGTGTGACGCCCTCGCCGACGCCGACCAACGTCCCCAGCGCCACGCCGAACTATATCCTGATTACGGCGACGCCGCCTCTCGACTCATTGCCTCCGCCTGCGCGGACTGAACCAGCTGGGGCTGCCTGCGTGCCGCCCGACGGCTGGCTGCCCTATCGTGTGCAGGCAGGCGATACGCTCTTCGGGTTTGTACTCGGCTCAGAGGGCACTCTGGATGTGCCCGCCATCCGCCAGGCCAACTGCTTGACAAGTGACCTGTTGCAAATCGGTCAGGTGTTGTACTTGCCGCCTAACGTCGGCGAGAAGGCGCCCAAGCTGGATGATCCCAGCGGCGGCAATGCCGAAGCCATCACGCGCCCATCGCAATGCCCCTGCACAATCACCATCCGCGCCGGCATGCGCCTTGAGCAGATCGCCGAGCAGCTGGATAGACTACCGCTCGCTTTCGGCGGCCGTGACTTCCTAGCCGCCACAGCGCCGGGCGCCCCACTGCCCGACTACTGGTTCCTGCGCAGCAAGCCGCCCGATCGCAGCCTAGAGGGCTACATCTTGAGCGGCACCTATACAATCGCGCCAGAGATGACCGCCGCACAATTTCGAGACATGCTCCTAGCGAATTTCGCTGCAAACGTGCCAGAGGCATACGCTGGGATGGCTGCAGGGCGCGGCTTGACCTTCTGGCAAGCTCTGACTTTGGCCAGCATCGTCCAGCGCGAGAGCTGGGATGCAAACGATCAGCGCATGGTCGCTGGCGTCTTCTACAATCGGCTTGCTGCAGGGCAGCCGCTGGGCGCCACAGTGACCATGATGTACGCGCTGGGTCGAGCAGGACAGTGGTGGTATCCCTCAGGCAGGATTGACTTCCGTCAAGCGCATCCGTACAACACGCTGCGCAATCGCGGCTTGCCGCCCTCGCCGATCTGCAGCCCGTCGCTCAGCGTGCTTGCGGCAACGCTCGATCCTGCTCAGCACGATTATTACTACTTCAACATCCGTTGTGGCGGCGGCAGCAACTTCTACGCGCGCACCTATGAGGAGTTCAAGGCAGGCTTGCAGTGTAAGTAGATTTATCTGTCCTGCTTTTCAGTAATTTTGCGCCTCTGAGGGGCAGTTCCCTTCACTGCCCGACTGCGCTGCCTCGTTCAGGGCTGCCTCAACGGTCTGCATGAGCGCTTGCAAGCTGAACGGCTTGGGCAAAAAGTGGGCTGCGCCCGAGTCCAGTGCTAGCTGTACGGTCTGCGGATCGGCATCACCGCTCATCAGAATGACGCACGCCTCTGGGTGCGTTTGGCGCGCTAGTTGGAGCACATCGAAGCCGCTGCCATCGCCAATATCGATGTCGCTAAGGACCAAGTCGAACTTATGGTGAGTCAGCCGCTTGACTGCCTTGCTGTAGCTGCGCGCGCCACGCACTTTGTAGCCCAGATCGCGCAGCAGTTCGCGCATGGTCTCGCGAAAGACTGCGTTGTCTTCAACGATCAAAATACGCATCGAAAGTCTTTGTCTTCTGTGAAAATCACAATTTTATGCCGCGCAGTATAGCATACCTAGTCACTTTTTCAAGCCATCGGGAGCATAAAGGATGTGGGATGTGCTACAATGCTCGGCTGATGAAAAATCCGCCTAGCAGCGGATTGAGAGACCTGTCGGGGTACCCAGACTCGAACTGGGGACCTCTTGCACCCCATGCAAGCGCGCTACCAACTGCGCCATACCCCGCGACTAAGCATTATTCTAGCACATTTTCAGAAAAGCGCAAGGCTGCAAGGTCTCACCTTCAGTCAGGCGCACGTTCGTCTCGCCCTCCGTCTCGATGATGGCGCGTGCTACCAATTCAGCCAGCTGACGCGATCCCTGCGGTGTCAAGTGCACTGCACTATCGGTGAATTGGCTGGCAGGGATGGCGTTCCAAAAGTCGCGGTAGGCCCATGTGGCGCCATCGCTTGCCTCGCGCAGGCGCGCCCGCGCCTCGTCGAGCGCCCAGCGAGGATAGAAGAAGTTGTAGCGCACGGCGCTGTTCCTGCCCACGCTGATGAAGACTGGTTCGTTGATCACCAAGAGCACCGCACCAACCGACTCAGCAATTTCTGCGCCCGCCGAGAGCATCTCGAGTGCTAGCTGCTCAGCGCGCAGCGTCGGTGGCGCGCTGCCGTGCCAAGTTTGTGGCATGTCATCGGGAAAATCTTCCATGCGTGGCTCGTAAAAGCGCGGATATTGTTGATCGACGCCGCTCAGCTGCCACAGGATGCCATATAGCTGCAGGCGCAGCCAATCGGCGAGCTGCCGCCGCCTGCCGACGATCGTCCGACCGAGAAAGTCGGGCGTGATGAAGCGCGGATCGTCGGGGCGCAGACTTTGCAAGTTATGCCGCGCAATCAAGGCACGGATGCGCTCGGGATTCTCGCGGACGAGCTGAGTCGCCATTTGCATGTCGAGGGCGAGCGACTCGGGCGTGATCAACCAGGCGATCAGGTCGGGCTGGTAGCGAGTGGCGTAATCGAGCAGCAGCAAGTCTTTTGCCGCCGACTGAACAGGGTAGCCCAGATTGAAAGCGCGCAGGCGGCGCCCATCCGGCAGGATCAGGCGCAAGCCATTCAGGTAGCCGCTGAGCGTCTCGTGTGGCTCAAGCAGCACGCCCCACACCGATGAGTCGCCAATCACCACCACACGATATTCATCGGCTGCTTTCGCCGCGCCATTGATCTCGTGTGCGGCGAAGAGCGCCTCTAAGCTGGCCAGACTCAAGTTATAGGACTGGGCAGGATTTTCTCCATAGGGCAGGCGTGCCCTACCCCTGATCACGCTGTTGTACAAGCTGATCTGCCCGATCAGCGGCAGCGGATCGAGCAGGGCAAAGATGAGGTTTGCAAGGACGAACAGCGCGCTGCCCTTGACACCAATTCGGGCGATGGTGCGCCACGTAGCGCCTTGCGCCGTCTGAGTCAGCCACGTCCACATGCTAGCGCCCGCCAATCCAGCCCAGCAGGCGCACCTGCCCGCCCAAGCGCGCCGTCAAGTTACGCGCCCCCACTCCGCCACTATTCGCCACATAGACGTCCAGCCGCCCATCGCCTATACCCGTGCTGCCCAGCACGCCCTCGTAGGCAATGAAACGGCCATCAGGCGACCACTGCGGGTTGCACAGGCCCGGATTGGGGCGCTCGGCCCGGGTGATGAACTGCAGGCTCGCGTTGGTCACTAGGACGCCGAACGGACACTGCCCGCTGCTGCCGCCGAGCGCTAGGCGAGTCCCATCAGGCGACCAAGCAGCGCTGAAGGCAAAACGCGGGAAGCTCAAGCGCGGGTCGAGGCGCGCGATTTCCTCACCATCGGCGCTGCGCACGATGATGACGCTCTCAGCGCCAACCGCTTGGTAGATCACGCGCGCGCCATCCGCCGACCATGCCTCGCGCACAACGCGCACATCATCAACCTGTGGCACGACGACGCGTGGCGCGCCGCCATCAACCCTGACGCGATAGAGCCCTGTACCAGAGAGCGGCTCGCCGCGCCGAGCTGCCACAAAGGCAATCTCGGTGGCGCTGAGCCACTTTGGCGGCGCTATAACCCACTCCTCAGCCAGCAAGCGCACTTCGCCTGTGGCGCGCTCCCACAAGTAGAGCTGCCCGCCCTCAGGCGCGGATGCCTCAGGCGTGTAGCAGGAGTTGGGCGCGTTCGGCTCCCACGTCGGGCAGAAGGCGCGATCCGAGACGAAGGCGATGTAGCGCGCGTCGGGCGACCATTGCGGGAAGAAATCGTAGCCGCCACTCTGCGAGACGTTAATGAATGCATCGCTGCCGCTCCCGCCGCCGAAAATCTCAGTGCCGACGCTGAAAATGTCCACATCGTGAGGCGTGGTCAGGGCGAGTGTGAACTGCCTGCTATCAGGCGACCAGACCGGCTCACTCAGCACACCGCGCGGGCTCAGGCTGGGGATGGCAAACAGCCGCACACTGACGCCAAGCCGCAGGTCGAGCATGAACAGGCCATTACCCTCTACAAAATAGGCAATGTAGCTGCCATCGGGCGACCAGTAAATGCGTGTGCCTGTTGAGGCAGGCAGCTCAATCACGGGCAAGGCAGGGCGTCCATCAGGCGGAGCCAGGTAGAGCGTCTGGCGGTCGCTGAGGGGGACAGGTGTACCGGGTAAAGCAGTGGCGAGCGGCACTGCGCTGTTCACAAAGGCGAGCCAGCCGCTCTGCAGATTGGCGAGGACTTGCGGATCGATCGCAAAGCGCGTGAAGCTATCCACAGCAAGGCGCACAGGCGGCGCTGGCGGCACTGTTGGGAAGGGGGTTGGAGTGAGTGTTGGCGTGAGGCTGGGTGTGAAGGTCAGGCTCGGTGTGAGCGTGATCGTCGGCGTGGGCGTTGCGCTGGGAGTCAGCGTGATGGTGGGCGTCGGGCTGGGGGTGGGCGTAGCTGTAGTGGTTGGCGTGAGCGTCTGGGTGGCTGTGGGGCTGGGGGTGAACGTCGGTGTGGTGGTTGGCTCAGGGGTGTTGTTCAAGCCGAGCAAGTTGCAGCCGCTCAGAGCGATCAGCAGCAGGGCGCTGTAAAGCAGACGACGCCCCGCAGATTGGCAAAAGATGGGCATTTTCATCCGTCAAACTCGCGTCGCTTCGGCAGAAGGCGGCAGCTAGTGACCGCCTTCGCCGTGAATTTCAGCGTGGCTGATTATAGCCAACCTCAGGCGCAGGGGAGAGTGAGGGTTGATCGGGCGTGGGTTTGACAGGCACTTTGCGCGGCTTTCTCTCTTTAGCGGCGGCAGGCTTTTTGGCGTGCGGCGTCTCGGCAGCGGTTGCTTCAGCCGGCAGCAGCGCCAGCTCAAGCACTTGATCCATGTGCGTGACGTAATGAAGAGTCATCTCGGACTGCACTTTCTTCGGCACTTCAATCACATCCTTGCGATTGCGTTCGGGCAAAATTATGGCCCGGATGCCAGCCCGGTATGCCGCCAGCACCTTCTCTTTGATGCCGCCGACTGGCAAGACGCGCCCGCGCAGCGTGATCTCGCCTGTCATAGCTATTCGCGTGCGTACCTTGCGCTTGGTGAAGGCGGAGATCAGTGCTGTTGCCATCGTAATGCCAGCTGACGGGCCGTCTTTGGGCACTGCTGTCTCAGGGACGTGGATGTGTACATCCATTTTCTCGAAACCTTCGTCTTTAATGCCAAGCGCTTTGGCGCGGCTGCGCGTATAGCTGAGCGCCGCCTGCACCGACTCTTCCATCACCTCGCCGATCTGCCCGGTCAGAGTCAGGTTGCCCTTGCCGCTCATCAGCACAACCTCAACAGTCATGATATCACCGCCATTTTCCGTCCATGCTACGCCCGTCGCTATGCCGATCTGATCCTCTTCCTCAACCCTCTCATCCGTGTAAGAGGGCGGGCCAAGAAAGTCGAGCAGGCTGTGTGAGGTGATGCGCTTTTTATAGCTCTGCTTGCCCGCCACGCGGCGCGCGATCTTGCGGCAAATATTGGCGATCTCGCGGTCGAGGTTGCGCACACCTGCCTCGTAAGTGTATTCGCGGATGATCGTCTGGAGCGCCTCTTCATCGAAGCGCAAGCTTTTGCCAGTCAAGCCGTGCTGCTCCAGTTGGCGCGGGATCAGGAAGCGCTGCGCAATGGCTAGCTTCTCCTGTTCGGTGTAGCCGCTGAATTCGATCACCTCAAGGCGGTCGAGCAGGGCGGATGGCAAGGGATGCAGCGTGTTCGCTGTTGTGATGAAGAGCACCTTTGAAAGGTCGTAGGGCACATTGAGGTAGTGATCGCTGAAGGCGTGATTCTGCTCTGGATCGAGCACCTCTAGCAGCGCTGCCGATGGGTCGCCTCGGAAGTCCTGCCCGAGCTTGTCGATCTCATCCAGCATGAAGACCGGATTGAGCGTGCCGGCGCGGCGCATGGTCTGGATGATGCGGCCGGGCAAGGCGCCGATGTATGTGCGCCGATGCCCGCGAATTTCGGCTTCATCGCGCACACCGCCCAAGCTGACGCGCACAAATTGCCGCCCCAGCGCCTTGGCAATGCTGCGCCCGAGCGAGGTCTTGCCGGTGCCGGGCGGCCCAACGAAGCACAAAATCGGGCTCTTCATCTTCTCGGGCGCCAGCTTGCGCACAGCGATGTGCTCCAGAATGCGCTCTTTGGCCTTTGGCAGGCCAAAGTGATCTTCCTCGAGCACGCGTTCGGCGTGTTCGAGGTCGAGGTTATCTTCAGTGACCTGCCACCAAGGCAGATCGAGCAACCAATCCAGGTAAGTGCGAATAATACCAACCTCGGGCGCCATCGGCGGCATGGCCGCGAGGCGCTCTAGCTCCTTCACCGCCTTCTGATAGACCTCTTCAGGCATCTGTGCCGCTTCAACGCGCTCGCGCAGCTCTTCCAGCTCTTGCTGGAATGGATCACCCTCGCCCAGTTCGTTTTGAATTACGCGCATCTGTTCGCGCAGGTAGGCCTCACGCTGATTGCGATCGACCTCCTGCTGCACTTGGGCATTGATGTGCTCCTCGATCTCTAGCACATCTAGCTCCCGCCCAAGCAGGATGCTGACGTGCTGCAGGCGCTGGATTGGATCGACGTTCTCCAGCATGGCTTGCCGCTCTTCAAGGCTCAAGTCGAGCGTGGAGACAACTAAGTCGGCTAGCCAGCCCGGCTCTTCGATGTTCATGGCGTAGATATAGGCTTCATCGGGCAGGTTGCGGTTGAGCTGAACGCACTTCTCGAAGAGCGTCAGCACGGCGCGCATGAGTGCCTCAGTTTCGCGGGTGCGCTGCGTCGATTCGATGATCGGGCGCGCCTTGACGCGATAATACGGCTCGGTCTGCACATATTCGACGATCTGGACGCGACGGCGGCCCTGCGCCAGCACGCTCGTTGTACCGTCGGGCATCCGCAAAAGCCGCCCGAGCGCCATTTCCGTGCCGTACTCGAACAAATCCTCAGGGCGCGGATCAGGCTGGTTGGGATCGCGCTGCCCGACTCCAATGATGGTCTGCCCCTTGCTCTGTGCGGCCGAGATCGCCGCCAGAGAGCGATCGCGCCCCACGAACAGCGGCGTCACCATGTTGGGGTAAAGGATCAGATCGCGCAGCGGGATGAGGGCCACCTCGATCAGACCGCTAGAGTCTGGCTCGGCATCCTGCACGTGATAGAAATCGTTCATGCCAGGTCGTTGAACTGGGATCAATGCTGTGTTCCTCAAATTTCTGCCTATAGAAGGCGATTTTGTCGTGATTGGACGGCCTGTTCATCCAGATAGGCAGCCCGTCCGGCTGCCAAGCCGAGCACGCTGCGTAACTCGCCCACTACCGAGAGGGAGCCCGTCGCACAGATGACATCCGTCGGCCTGGCAAGCACCTCAGCGCGTTCCAGCGCCTCACTTGCCGAAGGGCAGCTATGCAGCGTGCCGCTGTAGCCTGCCTGGCGCGCCAACTCGGCCAGTTGATCGGTGCTGAAGGCGCGCGGGCTGATCGGCTGCATCAAGATCAACTCGTCGGCGAGCGGCAAAAGCGCACTGAACATGCCTGCCACGTCTTTGTCGGTGAAAGCGCCGAAGATCAGGATCAGGCGGCGTTCAGGGCTGCTCAAGAAGATACGCTGCAGCGAGTCGCGCAGGCGTTCGGCGCTGGCAGCGTTGTGCGCCGCATCCAGGACGAGATACGGCGCGCGATGCACGACTTCTAAGCGCCCTGCCCAATTGACCTGCGCTAAGCCCGTGCGCAGCGCCTGTGCGCTGATCGGCAAGCCTGCCTTGCGCACTTGCTCGAGCGTGGCAAGCGCCACAGCGCCGTTCAGGGCCTGGTGGGCGCCTAACAACGGAGTCCAATACTCGCCGCGCAGGTCGCCCGTTAGAATGCGGAAAGATTGCCCAAATTCGTCGCTAGCGCCAACTTCGAAGAGCAAATCACGCCCAACCACAGTCAGTGGCGCACCGCGCTCGGCAGCGACTCGCTCTAGTACAGCGATCGCTTCGGGCGGCTGCGGTGCGCTGATGGCTGGTACGCCCGCTTTAAAGATGCCCGCTTTCTCGAAGGCGATCTGAGACAGTGTGTTGCCCAGCAGGTACGTGTGATCGTAGCTGAGGCTGGTCACAGTCGTAGTCAGCGGCGCACGCAAGATGTTGGTGGCGTCTAGTCGGCCGCCTAAGCCGACTTCGATCACAGCGATATCGACCGATTCCTCTGCGAATGCCATGAAAGCGAGCGCCGTCACCACTTCGAACCACGTCAAGCCTGCCAGGCGGGCCACATATGGCTGCACCCGCTCTACGAGGCTAGCCAGCAGCTCAGGCGCGATCAGCCCATCGTCCAGCCGGATGCGCTCGCGGAAATCCTGCAAATGAGGAGATGAATACAAGCCAACGCGCAATCCCGTCGCCCTTAGTACACTTGCGCACATCGCGCTGACCGATCCCTTGCCCTTTGTGCCGGTCAGATGCAGGCATGGATAGCGCTCTTGAGGGTTGCCCAGAGCAGCCAACAGGGCGCGCGGGCGCTCCAGGCTGATCACCTCTGGTGCATAGCGCTCAGGGCGCTGCACTTCGTAGTTAATCAGGCTGTAAAGATAATCAAGAGCATCTGGGTAGTTGAGAGTCATTCGGTAAGCCTTCGAGTGTGGCCCTGCCAAGCTATGTGCACTTTCTACGATCTTAGCGCTTTTAAGGGTGACGCACAAGGCTGAGTTGACTGTGCAAGGCGTCTTAGATGCGGTACAATAGCCCTGCTTGCTGAGGAGGAGTGCTGCTGATGAGCCGTCTGAGCCTGATCTCAATGCTGAGTGCCGTGCTGTGTGGCATGGCGCTGCTGATGCTGAGCGCTGTGTCATCTCGCGCTGCTGACCCTACGCCAACGCCTAGCGCCTTCATCCCGCTGCCAGAGCCGACCGAAGTACCCGTCGATGAGGCTGCGCTCACCGCCATCGATCTGCGCACCTTGCCGATCCTGCCTGATTTGAGCACTAACGCAGATTTTCTGCGCAGTCTTTACGCTGAAGGCAAACGTCGCGGGCTCAATGCGAACGCTTTCTCTAAGGTGGGCGATTGCATGACGGCAAGCCCAAATTTCCTGATACCATTCGGCATGGGCAGCTACAGGCTGGGCGAATATGCCTCACTGCAAGATGTGATCGCGCGCTTCAGCGCACCAATCCGCGAGAATTACAATGCACTCTCCAACCCTAGTCTCGCAGCGGCGAGCGGCTTTAATGCTGCCTCCGTTTTGGATGCCACATGGAGCGATCCGGTGCTGTGTGAATTTGACGAATCGCCCCTCGCCTGCGAGTACCGCTATGCACAGCCCGCCTTTGCCCTGATCATGTTCGGCACCAACGACTTGAAGTCGCTGACGCCCTCGCAGTTCGACTACTATTTGCGCCGCGTGCTGGTGGAGACCATCAATCGTGGCATTATCCCGTTGGTCAGCACGTTTCCCAACCAGCCAGGCTTCACAGAGCAGTCCATGCTGTACAATCGCATTGTAGCGCGCGCCGCCGCCGATTATAATCTGCCCTTGATCAATGTGTGGCGCGCCTTCGAACCGCTGCCCTTTCAAGGCATCGATCCAAGCGAGCCAACGCATATGACCAAGCCTGAAAACGGCGATGTGGCCTCGTTTACGCCTGAGGCGCTGCAAGCAGGCCACAACCTGCACAATCTGCTAACGCTGCAGGCGCTGGAGGCACTCTTGGCGCTCCTAGAGTGACCAGGTAGGCGCCACTTGCCAATTTGTACAATCTAGAGGTCAGCTAAATTAAGCTACAATTTGCTAGTAAGAGCGACTGGCTAGGAAAGGATAGAAGCTGTGGCACAAGCACAGATCGGGACGCGGCAGAACGGTACACTCGGCTACATCGACTTCCCGCGTGACGTAACCGCTCAAACACGCGAAAACGCCTACGCCGCCTATAACCACTTGGCAGTGCAGCGCGTCCAGGCAATCGGCTTCAACTTCAGCGCAACCGACTACATGAACAGCGCCGGCATCGGCCTCATCATCAGCCTTGTCGAAGATGCAGCCGCTGCCGGCCGCAAAGTCTTTGCTTATGGGCTGAACTCCCACAATCGCAAGCTCTTTCGCATGGTCGGCTTGACAGAGCGCCTCACTTTGGTAGCCGATGAGGCAGAGATGCAGGCGAAAGTCGCACCGCCACAGCCGGCCAAGCCACCCTCGCCTCAGCCCACGTCGGCAGCCGAGCAATCTGCAGCGCCAGCCACCCTGCCGGCGCCAGAAACACAATCCGAGGCGCAGGCGGCGCCACAGGTCGAGCAACCTACAGCACAGGCTGTGCCACCGGCTGCTGATCAATCTAGCCCGCAGGCTGAGGCTTAATGCAAGGACGCCCCGCCTATCACATCCTATACGTACCGACCGAGTTGAGCGCCGAATGGCTGCTCACCGCAGCGCGGCGCTATTGGAACGAATTCCGCCCTATTGTCCTGAACAACCCTGACCTATTGGCACTGGTGCCTGCTCGCATCCCGGTGACTATCACCGTCGTAATGCGCCGTGACTTCGCTGCCGCCCTGCTAGACGACCTACGTAAGCGTTTGCCTCGTGCGCGCCTCGATCCGCTCGTCTATGACACGCACCATGAGCTGCAAATGACGCTGGATGGGCGTGCCGCGTTACGCCAGCCCTTTGGCGTCCCCGAGTAAAGCCCATCAAATAGAGAGTACTTGCCCATGACGCTTGACACGGTTCTGCGCCAACACGCCGAGCAGCAATTCGCGGAAGAGCTCGCTGCCCTTGCCGAAAGCGACGCTTACCCGCGCCCGCCCAATTGGCAGCTCTCGCCGCGCGCAGTGGCCACCTACATACTAGGCGGCCAGCTGCCCAACGGCTTCCAAATTACGCCCAAATATATCGGGCAGCGCCGCCTAGTCGAGGCGGCTATCGCCACACTCGCCACAGACCGCGCGCTGCTGCTGCTGGGCGTGCCGGGCACTGCCAAAACCTGGCTCTCAGAGCATTTGGCAGCAGCTATCTGCGGCGACTCAACCCTGCTCCTGCAAGGCACAGCTGGCACAGCTGAGGAAGCTATCCGCTATGGCTGGAACTACGCTCGTCTGCTGGCGGAAGGGCCTTCGAAGGCGGCGCTAATCCCTAGCCCAGTCATGCGCGCTATGTCAGAGGGCAAGATCGCGCGCGTGGAAGAGCTGACGCGCATCCCCTCTGATGTACAAGATGCCCTGATCACCATCCTCTCTGAAAAAACCTTGCCCATCCCAGAGCTGAACGCTGAGATACAGGCGATCAAAGGCTTCAACGTGATCGCCACCGCCAACGACCGCGATCGCGGCGTAAATGACCTTTCAGCGGCGCTCAAACGGCGTTTTAATACCATCGTGCTGCCCTTGCCCGAGAGCGAGGCAGAAGAGATCGAGATTGTGCGCGCGCGCGTCGTGAGCATCGGGCGCGCCTTAGAGCTGCCCGCTGAGGTGCCCGCCTTACTCCAAATTCAGCGCGTGGTGACTATCTTCCGCGAGCTGCGCAGCGGCATCACCGCTGATGGCAAAACCAAGCTCAAGGTGCCCAGCAGCACGCTCAGCACGGCTGAGGCGATCTCGGTCATCACAGGTGGCATGGCGATAGCAGCTCACTTTGGCGATGGCGTGGTGCGCGCCGACGATCTGGCCGGAGGGATGACCGGCGCCGTGATCAAAGATCCGGTGCAAGATCGCGTCGTATGGCTGGAGTACCTTGAGACAGTTGTGAGGACGCGCGAGGCTTGGGATGATCTCTACCGCGCTTGCCGCGCCTTACTTTAACTAAAATTCACACAAGTTTCACGAACTTGTTCTCCAAATCTGCCCTATACTTGAGCTCAGTTGATGCTCGTGTGCAAAATGTTTGTTTTCGCCAACCTTGCAGCAGTCGCTGAGGCATAAGATATGTCAACGATCCTGTTACTAAGCAAAGACAGCGATGCCTCGAATATGCTGCGCGAGGCAACCTCAGGCGAGAGCTACCGCGACTATCAGGTGCTGCTTGCCGAGACGCTAGAAGCGCTCTCTGAGCAGCTGCGTCAGCACGGCGCTGCTCTGATCGTCCTCGACCTAACCAGCTTCCCAGACAACTCCGAACTGGTATGTCGGCGTGTACGCAGCTTGCCGCGCGCTGCGCAGGTTGCTGTGTTATGTTTGGTGAATGGTGGCGCTCAGGCTGTCGCTCGGGCGTTGGATGCTGGCGCTGACGATTGCTTGCGCAAGGCAGCTCTCAACTGCCGCGAGTTGGCAGCGCGCATCCGGGCCTTGCTGCGCCGCAGTCAGTGGGTCAGCAAAACGGCGCCGCTGGTCATTTACACGAACGAGCGCCTGATCAAGTTGAACGGCCGCCCCATTCAACTCACGCCGACTGAGTTCGATCTGCTAGAAGCCCTCAGCCAGCAGCCTGGCGAATACCTGACGGCTGCCCAGCTGCTGGAGCGTGTCTGGCATCATCCGAGCGGCAGCGGCGATCCAGCTCTGGTGCGCAATCACGTGCGCAACCTGCGCCGCAAGCTGGAGAGCGACCCTGAGCGCCCACGTCTGCTGACCTCAGCGCATGGACGTGGCTACACGCTCAGTGTGGATACTCAGCGCCGCTGATTGTAGGCTGCCTCGATAAATGTACGTAGTTCGTGCCGGAAAACAGCCCGATCGAAGCGCAAGGCATGCTGACGGATCGCCGCGCTGCCTGCTGTACGTGCCATGTTCGACTCTTCAAACTGTTTGAGCGCTGCCACCAGCGCCTCGACCGTTGGCATGTCGAAGAAAATGCCTGTCTCGCCTTCGCGCACGCTATCCAGCGCACCGCCGCCGCGAAAGGCAATGACCGGACGCCCCGCCGCCTGCGCCTGCACAGGCGTAATGCCGAAATCTTCCAGGCCGGGAAAGATAAATGCCTTGCAGCGTGCCATCAGCGCCGGCACGTCAGAGTCCGGCACATAGCCCAAGAACTTGACCGACTCGCCTGCCATGCGCTCTAGCCGCTCACGATCGCGCCCGCTCCCGCCGACTATCAACGGTAAGTTCAGCCGTGTGCAAGCTTGGACGGCCAGATCCACGCGCTTGTAGGGCACCAGCCGCGAGAGCACCAGGTAATAGTCGCTGACCTGATCGGCAGGCACGGGCGTGAAGCGCGCCGTTTCCACAGGCGGGAAGATGATGGTCGAATCGCGGTGGTAGAAGGCCTTGATGCGCATCTGAATCTCAGTGGAAATGGCGATGAAGTGATCGACACGCTGCGCTGCGGCGTAATCCCAGCGGCGCAGCGCGCTAATGAGCGGGCGCAGAGCAGTTTTCAGGCCGCGCCCAAGATTCTCGCGCGCCACATACGCCTCATACTGCCAGACGTAGCGCGTTGGCGCAAGGCAGTAGCAGATATGCAGTGCACGCCGCTCTCTGTGCCGAGTCTGCACGCCGTGACAGAAGCCGCTCTTGTTGCTTAGCACCACATCGCAGCCTGAGAGATCGAGGCCGCCGAAAGCGAGCGGATAAAAGGGCAAGTAGCGCTGATGATGTTGATGGATGCCTGGCAGGCGGTCTGTCCAGAGCGTTTGAATGCGCCAATTTTGCCAGGCGGCGGGCATTTTCTCGCGCCAGTAGAGGCTAGTATAGATGGGCGCCTCTGGAAACATGCTGACTAATTCAGCTAGCACATCCTCAGCGCCACCGACTTGATTCAGCCAGTCATGGACGAGCGCAAGGCGCATCAGGCCTCTGCGAGATGTAGCGGGCTATTGCTCATCGTCCGGCTTTTCAGGCGGCTTGTTCAGGCGAGCGAGGCGCCCAAAGATGCTGCCAGAAGGTGGACGCGGTGGCGCCTCGCCATCCAGCGAGGAAGGCGCCCCAAAAAGCGAACGCCGATCAAAGATTGAACGGCGCTGAGTCTGCGCTGGCGGCATGGGTAAGCCTCTAAAAATGCTGCCAAACGGATTGATAGGCGTCTCTTGCACTGTGCGCCCGCCCTGCAAAGGCGGCAGCTTGGCGCATATAACAGGCTCAGCGCCCAGCTGAATGTGCAAGCGCGCAGCCATCTCTTGGATAGCGGTACGCAGTTCGGCATGTTTCGCTTGCAAGAGCGCTGCACTCTCTACCCGCACTTGGATTGTGATGTACGCCTCGCCACCTTGCGTGTGCACATCCACTTCAGTGCATTTGACGTGCTGTACCTTCGAAGTGGCGATGAAGACTTGATCACAGACAGAAGCTGCATCAAGGTACAGCACACCCTTGCCGTTCCGCACGCGCACCAGATCTCCCTTACTAGCGCCAAGATACGGCATTTTGAGGCGGGCAATTAGCGCAAAAAAACCGAACAGCAAGGCGCCAAGCAGCAGCGTGGCAAGCGTGAGCGCCACCTCAGCTGAGCCGGTCTGCTCTTCGAAGAACGCCAGCAGGCTGCCCGTCAAAAATAAGCGTGCCAAGAGAGCGCTGATAGCTGCAGTGATACTG